>NZ_CM001240.1:1952500-2552500 GCF_000230835.1 Clostridium sp. DL-VIII | reverse complement strand
GGAAGTCAAAATCTTCAAGACACCCAACTTATAGATATTGTTAATAACAAAAAAGCTGATATTATAGCAATAGATATGGTTGATGTAGCTCATACTAAATATGCTATAGATATGATTAAAGCATTTAATATCCCAGTAATTATAATGTATAACGGAGATGAAAAAGCTGTTCAATCCTATGAAAAAGCTTTTCTAGCAAGAACAAATCCGGCTGATGAAGGAACTTTACAGGGGAATATTATTGTGGATGCATGGAATAAAAATAGAGAAAATATGGACAAAAACAAAGACAATATACTCGACTATATTGTTTTTATAGGATCACCTGATAATATAATATCTACGACTAGAATAAAATATTCCGTTTTGCAAATAAACAATAATAATATTAAAAGTAAAAGAATTGCAGAAAAATTTTATTACTATCTCCCATCTCAAATTAAAGAAGATGTTTATCAATTTTTCTTAAGATTTGGCAATAATATAGATTTAATAATTACTGATGAAGATAGTGCTGCTGTAAATACTGTAAAAACACTACAAGAAAATGGCTATAACTTAGATGATAAAGAAAAAAAGATAGATGTCGTTGGATTTGGCGGCATACCTGAAGCCCTTGATTTAATAAAAATTGGTGCAATGACTGGAACTGTTCCTATAAATACATATAATTTAGCTAATGATTTCTACAAATTTGAATTAAACTTATTTAATGACAAAAATATTATTGATGGAACGAACTGCACAATTGACTATACTGGAAAATTAATAACTTTTCCTCTTGAAGGTGTATCCGTTAATTTAGGTTGATAATAATGTTAAGTTAAGTTAATTATTTTAGTACAAAGCACGACCACCTGCACGCAGCTATTCAAGCTACATGCAAATGGTCGTGCTTTTTATGGTGGAGACGAAGTGTGACCTTTGAAATCCACTATAAACTTTACTGCTTTCCTCTATCTTCCTGCTCCAGCATATCTATTTTTTACTTAACTTTGTATTATGTGGGTCCAGTTTCAGTTAATTTTTGAAAAGGATAATTAACATTATCTTATTATAAAAAATGAGATTGAATTTTATGATTGAGTTAAGATTTTGTTAGTTTGTAGTTAATTCCTTATTTGTTGCATTATAGATTAAAAATTCAAAGAATAATATTACTAATGAATTACAAATATTAAAGAGGCAACAGTAAAGATGCAAAAAAATATAATAAAAACACTAATACTAATTCCTATTATATTTGCTTTATGTTTTTCATTTATTGGAATCAATTCGTATGTAACAAAAGATCATTTAAACAATGAAGGAAGAGTAACATTTAGTAAAAAATTCATAAATAATAATTGGTATTCCTTTGATATGTCAGGAAAGCTACAAACTGGAATTTATGACTATAACAACAAAAAATATTATTCAACAAACGAAGGTATAATGGTATCTAATGAATGGATTACCATTGACAGTAAAAAATATTATGTTAAGGCAGATCATTCACTTGCAGTCGGAAATATAATTATCAATGGTAAAATGGAGAGTTTTTCTGATTCGGGTGAATATAAAGGCCCTGGAAAAATGACAGACTACTTATTCATAAAATTTTTAAGTGTAGGAAATGCAGATTGCTCATTCATTAAACTTCCAAATGGAGAAACAATATTGATTGATACTGGTGATTTTAACCATTCGGAGAAAGTTATAAGTTTCTTAAAAGAGCAAGATTTAAAAATTAAGAATGGAAAGCCACTAATTGATTATATTGTACTTACACATCCTCATGGTGACCATATGGGTGGGTTAATTCCAATATTTAATAATTTTCAAGTCAATAAAGTATATCTTCCTAAGATTTCAAAAGTAACCGATTGGTATGCTGATATGGATTTAACTAAAGAAACTCCTTATATTATTGACTCACTAAAACAAGATTATGATATGTATAAAGATATAGTAGATTATATCAGTGAAAATGGAATTGAAACTACTACTATAGCAAAACTTCTATTCATAGATGCAAATAATATCTTACAATTTATACAATCCGATAAAGATTTTGAACCTAGACCAATAAAAGGTGAACACTTAATAGATTACTGGAATGATAAATCTGCAATTATATATTTAAATTACGGAAATTTACATGTGTTATATACTGGGGATATGCAATGGAGGGCCGAAAAAGATTTTGTCGCAAATAAATTATTAAATGGATCAGAAGTTAATGTAATAAAAGTTCCCCATCATGGATATGATACATCATCAACAATAAGTTTTCTTAGATATGTTAAGCCAGAATTTGGAGTTATAAGCAGATCTGCGGAAAACATAAATTCAGATACCTCTAAGTCTGCTTACAATAATTTGATTTCAACGGGCGTTACCATATATGAAACTAGCGAAAAAGATGGAGTTTCAATATATGCAACAGAAGAAAATTGGAATTTAGAAAACTAAATTTTATTATTTTAGTTTTCTAAAAAGCATGCAACCATTATCTCCAACTTGTATAAGTTGGAGTGTTGCAGCTATTAACTATAAGATAAAAATCAAAGGTGTTTTAGTTGTACGCGATAATGTCTCAATTCAGATTCACTTCGAGTTTTGCATACCTTCTCAAGGTGTTTAACCATTACATCTTTGTCCTTTGGAAGCTGCCCTTGAACAAAAATTGCGTTTGATGCACCTAGAGTCGCGAAATATACAGGAATATCCAAATTTTCAATGAGTGTTTTTAATTCATCTAGTTTCTCTATTTCTGTTTCTTCTGACCAATTACCTGACTGAATCTCAACATACAGCTCAGATTCTGGATAGACAGTAAGCATGGATGAACCGATAATATGTGGATTTGTTTGATTAAATATTTTAGCTGTTTCTAATGCACCTATTTTTCCCCGCCCTGAACCCGAGATACCTGCAAGATAAAAATAATTATACTTGATATTTGCAACATCCAGACGGTGGCTCTGTGTTATAATTTCCTCAGGAGCATATCCCTTATTCATAAATTCAAGCATTCTCTGATCCCCAGTTTCCACGCCTATGGTAATACCATCATAGCCAAGATCCTGCAAAGCCTTTAACTCTTCATCTGTCTTAAGATCAATATCAGTAACACGAGAAAAACAGCCTATTGTCTTGTAATCAGGTAGATATTTATGAATCAGTTCAGCAATTTCTTTTAGCCTTTGAAATTTCAAAACAAAAGGATTAGCTCCAGTTAGGTAAACGCGATCAATTTTCTGACTATTCCAGCTACTAAGTTCTGCCTGTACTTCTAACAGATCTTCTTCTATATCATCTAAAGGTGACATTCTAAATTTGAAAGGAAGATCATCATAGAGAGTGCAAAATTTGCACTTATGATGCGTACAGCCTGCGGTAACTTCAATTAATAATGATGAAGCCTCATATGGAGGTCTCCAAATGGTTCCAGTATAATGCATATTTATCTCTCCTTTTAGAGTAATTTTTCTCTATGAAGCGAGTCTTAAGATAATGGCCTCCCGTTTCTGATTTATATGTTACAGTAGATATTTTTTTATTCAAGTACGGTCTTTTTATGGTTGTAGTACTATTTTTAATACTATGTACAAGAAAAAGTAGTACATTGATTTTTCTTTTTTCATGAGGTATACTGTTCATGAATCGGAGGGATAATATGGCAGATAATAAATTTCGTGACAAGAATTTGATGTCTCATTGTGTACCAATGAGTATGCTGCAATCTGTATTAAACGGTAAATGGAAAATATTAATGGTATATAGCTTTTTATAAAGTTCAACGCTTCGGTGAGTTGATACGTCGTCTAAAAGGAGCTGTGCACTAATCATTTAGTGCGACAGCCCCTTACTACAAAAGCATTTTTGCGAATTCCATATTATCATAGCTATTTTCTTTAATATATTCTAAGATCTGGCTTCTATAGTTCTTATCATGCTCTACTGCTTTTGCAAATACTTGAATAAACTCTACCATATCTTCTACGGAATCTTTTCCATTATATATGTATTTTCCAACTAGATAAAATCTCATTAATGAATATCTAAATAAAAGTAGAATATATCCATCAAACATACAATCGCTTTCTGAAAAAGGAAATAGATTATTATATATAAAATTAACCATATAACTTTCAAATATGTAGCTATTGCTTTCTATATATTCTTCTGTATATTTTTCAAATGCATTTATATATTTCTCCTTATTTTCAATTGCCTCTTCATTATCTTTAATATTATATCCCTGCATAAGTTCTTTAGTATACATTTTAAATTTATAGCTATCATTTTCATTTAATATATCTAAAGAATCAATTATATTCTTCAAAAATGAAACTTGAAGTGCATAATTCATACGTTCTCTTTTATAAGACTCAGCTTCATTTTCTATATCATATTCACTTATAAATTCTTTTATTTCATCACTTTCTATATCTTCTAGTTCATTTAAAAAATTCCCCAAGACATATAATCTAGAACTGAACTTCAAATTTCTATTTTGTATTATTTTTATTGAAAAGTCTCTTATCTCTTTAAAATACTTTATAGGTGTATCTTTGAATTCAGATGCTCTAGTATCAAGTACACCTGACATAATATACTTACCTAAACTTTTCTCACTTTCCTTAAATTCTATTTTCTCTTTACTTCCAAGAATAATTCTTGCTGCCTCTGGACATGCTGCATCTAAGGATATTTCGTAATGATTATCTACTTTATTTAGTACTCTAGGAAATTGGCTACAAACACTAGAAAGATAATCTTCACCAAATTTCCCTTGAATCAAACAGTAATTCTCATCATCTAGAAACGGACATCTTTTTGTTTTGCTTAATTTAACTCTTCCATAATCTAAATCTTTATTAGTACAATATTCATTGTTATGAACATTTTTTTGGAACATCTTTTTCATTGCTTCATCTGTAACTTTGTGATATTTTTTAAATGTTTCTTTATCAATATCTATATCCCATCCAATGCAACAACTATCTTCACATTTTCCTCCAATACACTGAAACTTATCTATATAGGCTGGATATATCATCTTAACATTCTTTTGCATTTTTATCTTCCTTACCTTTTAATATTTTATCTACGGCACATGAAAGAAAATATCAAGGCCAAAGCTGCCATGTATATTTTTTCATTAAGCAAGGAAGCAAATCGCCCTCATAGCGGACCTTTTAGGCCAATTTGCCGACGTAAGTGTACGCAAGTCGAGTTTCCCCTTGATGGAAAATAGACTAGCAAATAACTACTTGTTATTTTCTTGATTGTGCCTAAAGCTATTATATCATCAAAATAACGTATATTTAACTTAAATTGCTTTTATACAAAATATAAAGGCATTACAAATTGCATTGCAATACCTTTATATTTATTAATAAACTCATTCTTATCCTTAAAAATATTAGTTTTTATTTTTTATTCTACTTGTATGTTATTTATCCATGCTTGTATATTGTTATTATTCTCAAGATACAAGAAAGACCCACGAAAATCCAAAAATTAGATTTTCGTGGGTTTCATGGTGGAGGCGAAGCGTGACCTTTAAAATCCACCACTAAAATTTATCTCTATCTATTACTACAATTGATAATCCATTCTTTTACATATTCAGCATCATATTTCCCCGATGCAACTCCTAATCCAAGATCTATGATATCTTCATCTCAATCCCATCTAAACCACCAGTCTTTGTAATTGCCATAGAATGCAAATACATCATTTATTCCTTGCTTAGGTGTCTCATTTAGCTAACTCCTCAAATGCTCTTAGATGTTTACTTAAAATATTATTTGCTGCTTCTTCTACTGTTGCATCATCTGCAATAGTGTCTTGCTGAAACTTACTATAATCTATCAAAACATATCTTGGTGCATTATTTTTAAGTATAATTGCTGCGCCATTTTCATCTACCATTCTTGCAACTTTAGAAAAATTTTGATTAGCTTCAGATATAGAAACTAAATTATTAATATTTACTTGCATACAAACACCTCCTTTTAATTATATTATACACAATTTTAGGATAAATTAAGCCTAAAACTCTTTTAATTTTTACCAATTAGTTTATTCTTTTTTCATATTTATTTTCTTCATAATAAGTTGTATTATAAATTGATAATCACTAGTTTTTTTGATTAATCATTCCTAACCAGCTTTTTACCGAAATTGAATCACTTTTATTTTTATTTATTATCATATATATTTTCCGCAATGGTGGAGTTGCATCTTTTATTTTCACATGAATTAACTCTCCATTTTTTAATTCCTCTATAACTGATGATTTAGTAACAAATGCATATCCAAAACCTTCTTTAACAAAATCAGTCACATATATATTTTCATCTGTTGAAAATTTTAGTAAAGGGCTGTCCCCATATACTTTACTAAGCCAAGTAAAAAAATCTTCTCCTAAATCTGTATATAATAATGGTAAATCTATCAACTCTGAGTATGAAATATCTATTTTTAATCCTATCTCATTTTTATTGCTTGTCACTAATATTATTTCATCTTCAAAAAAATCAATAATTTCAAATTTATTTGATTTAGATTTTGTATAAACGAATCCAATGTCTAGTATACCATCACTTAATAACCTTATAATTTCTTCTGAATGATTTACCTTAAGTTTTATAGCAATATTAGGGAACATTATATAGTATTTTTTCAAAACATTCGAAATTCCCCCTTTATAAATAGAATCTGTAAGGCCAACTGCTAATCTATCCTCGTATATTCCTACTGCTCTAGCTTTTATTATACCGTCTTTTTTTAACATAATCATTCTCTTTGCATATGGTAGAAAAGCCTCTCCAGACTTTGTGAGCTTCACATTTTTATTATCTCTTAAAAATAGCTCCTTTCCAACAAATCTCTCAAGTTCACTTATCCTTTTTGAAATCGTTGATTGAACTAAATATTGTTGTTCCGCAGTTTTAGTAAAATTACCATTCTCTGCAAGAACTACAAAGGTCTCTAATGAGTCAATATTCATAAGTACCTCCCATCACCATGAAATATTTCGATTATTTCAATTAATATAATTCGTTTTTAACATTGAAATTCCTTTATTATACTAGGAATATAAATTATAACATTTTGGAGGAATAAATTTATGAAGAGAAATATTACAAGAAAAATTAAGGTAGGAAACATTTCTATAGGAGGTGATTCAAAAATATCTGTTCAATCTATGACAAATACAGATACTAGAAATATAAACGCAACGGTAAAGCAAATTCTTAGTTTAGAAAAAGCAGGTTGTGATATTGTAAGATGTGCTGTCCCTGACATTGAAGCAGCAGAAGCTTTAAAGACTATTGTTAATCAGATAAATATTCCTTTAATAGCAGATATACATTTTGATTACAAATTAGCACTTGAAGCTATAAATAACGGGGTTGCCGCATTGAGGATAAATCCAGGTAACATTGGAGGCATAGACAGGATAAAAAAAGTAGCTGATGCTGCAAATAGTAAAGCTATCCCCATTAGAATCGGAGTTAATTCAGGATCATTGGAAAACGATCTTCTAGAAAAATATAATGAAGTTTGCCCTGAAGCATTAGTTGAAAGTGCTTTAAGACATGTAAAAATATTAGAAGATTTAAATTTTTATGATATATGTATATCTATAAAATCGTCTGATGTGAACGACACAATAAAATGTAACAGAATCCTTTCACGAAAGGTTAACTATCCTATTCATTTGGGAATTACAGAACCAGGCACCTTATGGAATGGAACTATAAAATCAAGCATAGGCATAGGTACACTTTTATCTGATGGAATCGGCGATACCATAAGAGTTTCACTTACTAGTAATGTACTAGATGAAGTTAAAGTAGGACGAGATATCCTTAAATCTTTAGGATATATAAACACAGGTATTGACTTTATCTCCTGCCCTACTTGTGGTAGAACCCAAATAGATCTTATAAAAATAGCCAAAGAAGTGGAACGAAGATTAGCATACTGTGAAAAAAATATAAAAGTAGCAATAATGGGGTGTTTAGTAAATGGACCCGGTGAAGCTAGAGAAGCGGATATTGGTATTGCTGGTGGAAAGGGCGAAGGGATAATCTTTAAAAAGGGAAAGATCATAAAAAAAATTAAAGAAGACAAGTTAATAGATGAATTCATCAATGAAATTAACAAACTTTAGTATAAGGAGAGCTTTTATGGAACTATTTTCAAAACCATCCGCAAGTGCAATAATTACAAAAAATGTAAATTCTAAAAAATATATCTTAATTCAAGAAAGATTTAAAGAAAACTCAGCTCTAGAAAATGGATTGTTAGAAATCCCCGGAGGCAAAATAAGAGAATTTGAAAACATATATGATTGTTTAAGAAGAGAAGTTAAAGAAGAAACTGGCCTTGATGTAATTAAAATTCAAGGTGAAAATAACTCAACTATAATTGATTATAATGAATATAAAGTCTTAAACTACACCCCTTTCACTTGTGACCAAAATATTAAAGGATACTATCCAATAATGACTGAAACCTTTATTTGCGAAGCAAGTGGTACTCTATTAACGTGTACAGATGAAGCTAAAAATCAGAGATGGATTTCTTTAGAAGAATTATCTAACTTATTACAAAGTAATGAAAGTAGATTTTATCCTATGCATATAGCTGCATTAAAAAAGTATTCAAATATATTTAATGTTTGACATGCTAAGCTAAAATAATCTTACTAGTTTTATATAACTGGTGGAGCTACCCGTGACAACAAAAAACACGACCACCTGTAAGTAGCTATTCAAGCCACATACAAATTGGTCGTGGATTTTATGGTGGAGGCGAAGCATGACCTTTAAAATCCACCACTAACCAATATTATAAGGAACACTATCTTCATATAGTATTTCAGTCTCTATATCTGCCTCGTTCTCCCATTCCACCGTGTTAAATGGCAATCCTTTTCTACTTCACTTTATATAATATTACTAAATTATTTTCATTTAAATCATATAAATCTTTCCTGAATAGGTATCTCATTTTCTTCATCATCATCATCTTTTAGTATTTCATTTGCTATCTCAACATTGTCTAACCTCATTATACTATCTTCTGAATTGCTATAACTTAATAAATTTATACCACCATACCAAACTACCTTATTATCAATCACAGCAAACTTTTTATACAAATTAGTTTTAAATACTAAATCAATTCCAACCTTTGATAAAACTTCAAATATAGCTTTCATATTTTCTCTAGAAGCACCATTAAAATCTTCTTCTGGTCTAGTGATTATCTTAATTTTTACACTTGTATTTAATAACGCTTTAAAATTCTCCAATAATCTTGTTAAACTTATCTTGCTAATAAAAGGACTCGATATAACTAATTCTTTTTTAGCAGATAAAACATCATTGTTATATATCGTTAAGAAATTTTTACTATTATAAATTGAGTTAATGCTCTCCGACAATTTAGTATCACTTTTAATCCAATATCCTATAGCTGAATACCCTTTTAATCTTTTTTGATACATTTTCTCTAAAACCCCAACATGCATATCTACATAATCATATACTTGAACTTCATATTTATTTTCATATAACCTATGCAGTCTTCCTACATATTGTTGCAATGTACCTTTCCATGATATTGGCATAGCTAAAAAAAGACTATCAAGTCTTGACTCATCAAAACCTTCCCCTATAAACTTACCAGTTGCAACTATTACAAAATTTCTTTCTCTTGGTATCGCTTGAAGTCTTTCCATTTCCTTTTTCTTCTCTCTATCTGCCATTGCCCCAGTTAGCGTTATCACATCTAACAGTTGTTTTTCTAATTCTTCAGAAAGCATTTTAACATGAGCAGTTCTTTCTGTTAAAACGATAGGATTCCGCCCATTTTTTACACATTCAATTACATCCTCAACAATCATTTTATTTCTAATATGACTTTCAACTATTTGTGAATAAATATCTGTTATTGTTAACTGATTTTTTTCTATATTATTTTTTATGTTAAATCGTGTAAACCTAGGAATGACATAATGCTCAAATGGTCGCTTTAGAGCTTGCTTTATCGGATCAACTTTATATCTAATTGGACCACATTGCATAAAAATAATAGGATCATGCCCATCCTTTCGTGTTGGCGTTGCAGTTAGCCCATATACATATTTAGCATAAACATTCTTTAAAATTTGTTCTAGACTAAAAGCTGAAACATGATGACATTCATCAACTATAACCATTCCATAATCTTTAACTAAATCTTTAACTTCACCTTCTCTAACTAGTGATTGCATTGTAGCGATATCAATTATTCCACTTAATCTATTCTTTCCACCGCCTAATTGGCCAATAACATTAATAATTTTATTTCTTCCTCTTTTCTTATTATCCTCAACAATTACAACTTCATCAATAATTAAAAATTCATTCAATCTCTTGATCCATTGTTCTAATAATTGTTTTGTATGTACTATTATTAACGTATTAACTTTCTTCTCTGAAATCAAATTGGCTCCAATAACAGTTTTACCAAAAGCTGTAGTAGCTGATAAAACTCCATTATTATATTTCAACATTTCTTCTACTGCTTGCACCTGTTCATTTCTAAGTTCTCCATTAAATTGGACCTTTATTTCTTTACCTGGATGTGTTTTATTATCTAAACTTATATATGCATTATTTTCACTTAATAAACTCAGAAGTTCATCTTCACATCCTCTTGGAATACATAAATAATCCTCTGTTTCATCTGACAATGAAATAATACGTGGTTTATTAAATGTATTCATCCTCATTGCTTGAAACTTGTAGAATTCCTGATTCTTAAATGCAGCTAATCTTTTAATTTTATTTAAAACTTTATTGGAAAATCCTTTTTTATGAATATAAAGCATATTAGCTATTACTATATTGACCGTATCTGGAAAATCCGATGAAATTAATTTAGGTTCTTCCTTTACTTCATCCCATGGCTTAACAGTTTCATTTTTAATCATCATTAATTCGCCTAATTCATTTGTCACTGCCAATTTTATGATATATAAATCTAAATCTTCTTTAGATATCTTATTAATTGTAGATAAAAAAAGCCATTGGTCACTATACGGCTCAAAATTTTCATCAATAAATACACTGTTATTATTTCCCCTGGAATTTTTTTGCAAAGGTAATGCAATTAGATTACCTAGTCCACCATTGGGCATGGTATCCTGATTTGGAAATAATCTATCATAAGATTTAAATTTTATCTCATGCCTTTTATCCATTGCATAAGTCAAAATAGCTGTTCCAAATTTCCTAGCTATTACTGCGCTTATACTTTCATTAAAGAAAAACCATACATGAGCTCCATTTCCTGATCTTGACCGTTCTACCGCAAAAGGAATGCTTTTTCCCTTACATACTTCTCTTATAATAGTAACATCCTTTTCCCATCCATCATCATCAAAATCAATGGCAAGAAAAAAGCATTTTTCGTCTTCTAACATCGGATATATTCCTAAAACTTCTATTCCCCGCAAATGTCTATTTATCTCATCAAAGCCCAACACCGAATATTTTCTATTTTCACATTGTGAACATTTAATTTTAGGTTTATTACAAATCCACTTTTTCCATTCATTCATACATACTGGAGAATATCCACCTTTTCCATCTTTCTTTTCAAAGCGTTTTGCATAAACATCTTCCCGCCCTTTAAACAATGACATAAATAAATGTATTTTTTCTTTTGGTGTACTCATATTACTCACTTTACCTATTTGATTATCTTCGGTTATAATCGGTCTTTTATCTCCATAACTCTCCATTTCCTCATTAATTATAATCTCATCTTCGGTATTAACTATTCCGCCATGACTTTCAAGCAACTCCCGCATTTTCTTATTTTCATTTTTCAAAAATTCATTTTCTTTTTTTAAAGTAATATACATTTGATACAGTTCTTCATATTGCATCCAATCAACCTCTTAACCAATAATATCTTAATATCATGACCTAGTATTATTTTAAAATGTTTCTATTCTAATTAAATTTCACGATTGTTTAAGATACTGTAATAATAAAAACCCACGCCCACCTGTAAGCAACTATTTAAGTCACATACAAATGGTCGTAGGTTTCATGGTGGAGGCATGAAATCCACCACTTAATGACCTTAAATAATTATACTACTATATAATTCTCTTACTCTTTCCTATCATATAAATAGTACTACATAATTTTATCCTTGCTTCTTCATCCAAATTTTCAAGCTTATCTACAAACAAATCTACAATATAATTATTATATTTTCCTTTTCTTAAATATCTATCTCCATTTATTATATCTTCACAAAATTTAAGTATTTCACGAGTCCTATATATAGAATCATTTAAATTAAACTTTGAAATATGTTCTCTTATAAATTCTTTCTCAGCATCAGTATACGCTACCGTATCACTAGGTTCAAATGTTAATGTAAGCAAATTATATTGAATATTATAAGAATGTCCTTTTACAGTTACTCCCATAGGCTGTAATATAATATTTCTTTTTTGCAAATAAACCCTTTTAATTATTTTATATTCCCTGCATTCTTTTGTGCATTTCACAGAATTGCTACAAACTGTTTTTTCAAAATTTTCTATTTGCTTATGAGTAAATATACCCTTTATCTTATTATTTTTGTCCTTTTTGGTCAAACCCGAATTCTTAAAAGACTGATTGCATTTAGGACAAGCAAGCCCTATATTAGGAACGCATTCAGATAATTTTTTTTTACAAAAATCTTTTTCAATTGCATGTTCTAACTGACCAAATTTCTTATTATCTATATCGATTTTACAATAGCAATACATACAATACCCATTAGTAGTTTTATATAGAAGTTCCAGCAACCTCTTTCCATTTGCATCTTTATAACCGTAACTCTTATCAGATTCATATTGAGGTGTAAATGATGGTATATCAATTATTGTAACACTGCTCATACCAATTACCACTCCTCAATCTGCTTATGAATCAACTTTTGTACAGATGTAAGGTTATTAAAGTCTATATTGCTAAATTCAATCTCCTCTTCCTCTGTCCATTTTCCAATTATCTTTAAATCAAATAATCTTTGTAATTTATCATCTACTAAATGATCTTTCTCTCTTTCTTGGTTATTAAACAGCTTATGAAATAGAGTATTTACTTCTGTCAATGTAGTAAAGTCATTGCTATCTAAAATACTAAAATTTTCTTTTTCCAACGCAATGATACTTGCAGCATTAGTATTAGCAATTAAATCTCCTGAATGTGTACTTACAATAAAGTTATTACCTGGAAATTCACTAATTAAGAAATTTAATATATTCGCTGAATTTTTAGGTGACAAAAACTCATCAATTTCATCAATAACAATAATTCCTTTTTCTTTAATAATGTCCTTGTAAAATATAAGTTCTGAAAATATACGAGCAAGTGCCTGATAACCACTAGATAATTCAGCTTTAATATTATCTATTTTACATATTAGTGGACCTTCTCCATATCCTTCCTCATATCCTTCTCTTTCAATGCTAAAATCTACATCAAGATAATTTTTAAATAAACTTTTTAATTTATCTTTATACAAGGGATACAATCTTTCTATATGATCATTTCCTCCAAAGCTATCAGTCAAGTTATAAAATTCATCTTTTATTCTTGTATCTATAATTTGCCTACTGGTAATACTGAAAGATTCAATATCCTGTAAAATCACTTTTCTTATGTCAAATCCACGATTTACAGAGTCTATATAATAAGCCTCTTTATTTTTTGTCACATATCCTCTAAGCACTTCAGACTTTCCAATAGAATTGTCTCCAATAATAATCCAATTCTTATTACCAGAGTCCTCCATTATTTTTATAACTTTATTCAATAAACTTGCGTATTTCATTGTATACCGCCTCTAATTTGCTTTCTATAGCTGATTTTGTTCTATTTCCTGTTTTAATTGTTTTACTATATTCATTAATCTTTGATATATTATCATAAAACTCTTTAGTGATACTTACTTGGCAATTTGTTTTGTTTGTTACTGTAAATAAAATTTCTAATAAAGCTGTTTTTAGCAATTGTTTTGGAATCTTTCCTTTTAGTAAACTAATAAAATTTTCAATATCTTTTTTATATTCATCAATCTTCGCATCATCAAATTTAACTGCTTCTTCTGAAAAATCGTTTAATAATTTATTCATATTCTTATAATTATCAATAGTAAATTTATCATCTTCAAATTTTATATAATATTTATAAGCACAGAAGGTTAATAAACGTTCCATATTTCTACTACTGTCAGTTTCATTGCCAAACAGTTCCTTCCATCTTTCATTAGATTCATTAACTTCTGAAAGCATTTTATAAAATTCACATCCATAGATACCATTTCTTAATTCTTGTGGTGTTAATGGTATACCTCCCGAATTTAAATTTGCAAATATTTTGTATAAATATCGATTACGCAATTCCTTATTCTCAATAATAATTTCTATAACAGTAATATTTGTGTAATCTAGTTTTCTTCTTATATTTATAGGCAGTGTTTCATACGTAATATCAACATTTTTTTCCATTTCTTCTCCATTTATAATTTCATAGTATTTCATCTCATATTTTTTATCTATTAAGTTTATTTTCTTTAAACAATCAAATAAAGATGCATTAGGAGTATTATCTATTTTTAAATCAATATAATTATTACGTATTTTTTCTGTATATTTTCCCATATAATATAAAACCATGCTTATAATACGCTGCTGTCCATCTAGTATTTCAAGCTGATTCATTTCATTTCTATAAACATATATTGGCGGAATTGGCATTCCTCTTATAAGTGATACTGCTAAATTTTCAACCTGACCATCCGTCCACTTGTAAACCCTTTGAAAATCCGGTATAATATACAAATTATCTTTAACACCTTCAACTAATGTCTTAAAAGCAACATCTGTTTTATACTGCTGAACATTTGCATATCCATATATATAACTATTAAATTCATCTTCTTTCAATTTACTCCACCATCCTATTAACAAATATCTATATACAGTATATCATAAGATTACCTGTCAATTCATTATTCATATATTCACAATTATAGAATTTTCAATTAGGTATATATTGCTATAATTAATCGCAATATTCTAAAATTATTACTGCGCCAAAATACTTTCCATTTTTAGTACAATTATCCTATATTTATAAAAATATAGATATATAAATATCATTGCCATTCTTTATATCTCTTAATCTATTTTAGAACTAATAATATAGCATGATTGATCTATTGCTAAAGTAAATGAAAACCATGAAAAAATCCAGATTATTTTCATAGGTTTCATTGTGGAGTGTATTTACTGAATTAGTTTGTAAGGAAAATAACTTAGCAAATTTATATTCGACATGTTATCCAGATCATAAAAAATAAAATATCACAAAGAAAGATAATAATATTTTCAGATAATAAGTACCCAAATTAAATTCAAATTGTAGATTTTTAGCTTTTCGAGGGTTTAATTGTTACGCTACCCCGTGGCAATAAAAAAACACGACCACCTGTAAGCAGCTATTTAAGCCACATACAAATGGTCCTGGATTTTATGGTGGAGGCGAAGCGTCCCTTGCCTCTCTCCTATTTCACTATCGAATTTTAGTAAATTCAGCATTCACTTATGATATGGTTTATTATTGCAGCCTATGTCTGTGATTTTTGCAAAGTTACACTTTTTATCATATAAAGCTTTTACTATTCGATGAAGTGGAGAATTTTCCGAATAATTACTTAGTGGATATCCATTAGTATCACTTTTAAGTGTTATATATTCAAAATCAATATATGGGTGATAAAATAAGCTAGCTAATGTGGCTTCACCTAAATTATTTATTCCATCAAGCATTTTTTCCGTATCACCTTTCCCTTCTACATAATCTAAAGGTGTAGGAATATATAAGGTTCTATGATTCCGGGGACTTAGAACTATTTGCGATCCCCAGATGCCTACGCAACATTCATAAATTATCTCAAAATACTGCTCAAATATACTCTGTTGAAATTCAGTAGCTGCATAATGAGGGCTCTCAAAAAACTTCACAGACAATTCTAATTTTTTTGCCGTATTAATAGCTGCTTCAACTCTTTTTCTTACACTCTCTTCATCATTATTCCGTTCTTCATTAAACTCAGTACCATCTGCACTTACCTCATTACCATACTGATGAGTATAGCCATGCAAGCCAATTATCCCATTTCTGTTCAGTAAGTACTCAATTGTGAAAAGAAAGTTTGCATTAGACATGCTATAATCTTTAGATATATCATTGTCAATACCGTTTGGAGGATCAATAAACCTTGGTATCCATGCTATATGAAATGGAACACCAGCTGAAAACATATAGTCTGCTACTACTCTAAATTTCTCTAGATTGTCAGAATCTAAATACTCATCACCTGCAGTTACGTCTTCAAATCTAATTAAAGCAACTCTTCCACGAGGTCTCATACAACTCTCATGCTTATCCCTATCCCAATAAAGTGATATGGAACTACTATTGTAATCCCATCTAGATTTAGCATTTAACATTCTGCATATATCAAATAATGATAAGTATAATACATTATTAACTATAATAAACTTATAATTATTAATCTTATAATTTATACATGTTGAATATTTCTCTTTAAATAGTATATTTTCTTTACTTTTTGGGCTATTAAATTCACATTCCAATTGGTTAATAAATTCCGATATAGGTATAAAGTAACGATTGATGTTTCGATATATATGATTAACAAACTTTAATGGTTTCCCCTCAAAATTTATTTTCAATTTATTCTCTATTAAAAGTAATTGTTTATCATTAAACATTTTTATCTCTGTCACTTATTTAATATTACTCTATACATCTAAAGTATGTTCATAAATTTATAATGTTCACCATATATATTCTTCTGAAATATAATCCTGAAGTTTCAAATCCAACAAAACCTGTGCTACTATAAATATCAGACTTATAAATAAATATCTGCGCAAGCTCTCCTCGTCTCAGGAGCTTTAAAAAATTGAAAGAATAGAACTCCCCCTTGGTTTTTTTATTGACAACCTATATCTTTAGATTTACAATAAAAATGAATTTGAATTCAAATTCATTTTATTAAGGAGTGAATTTTTATGGATAATATTCTTACAAGAAAAACAGAAGATAAAAAAGAATTAAAACGAAAAGTAATTTTAAAAGCTGCTGCTGATGTTTTTTCCAAAAAGGGCTATATAGAAACTTCTATAAAAGATATAACTAATGAAGCTTCTATTTCTGTAGGTTCGTTTTATTCTTACTTTAATAACAAAGAAGAAATATTGCTACAAATCTTTGATGAAATTTCAAATATGAGTATGAATGCTGCTTTAGAAAGTTCAAATGCTTTAAAAGATAATGTAATCGAACAATTTACAGTCTCAATGACAAATGCAATCTGTATATACGCAAAAAATAAAGAGTTTGCCAAAATATTGTTTGTAAAATCCATGGGCATTAATGAATTATTTGAAAATAAACGTACAGAAATCCTAGATAGAACAACTGTATATTTAAAAATGCTGTTAGAGCATTTAAACACAAAACACTTATGTGGTATAGATAATATAGAGATAACTTCAGTTCTTCTTACACATAGCATATTTGGTGTAATAACCAATTGGCTTAACGAAAGACTTGATTGTAGAATAAAAGATATAATTTTCACCTTATGCACTTATCATCTCAAAGCTCTAAATATAGATTACACAGCAGAAAATATTAATAAATATATAGATGACGTTCTTGAATCAGATTACAGAGAACTTCTTAACTAAATAATTCAAATTATGGAGGTATTTAAAATGGAGCAATACAGGTCAAAAGAAATTTATGCAGATTTTTACGAAAATAAAGGAAAACGATTAGCAGTTATTATGGGTGGAAGCGTACCTGGGCTTCCATCTAATATAAGTAATGATTTATCCAATTACTTAAAACAGAATTTCAATATTTTACTCTTAGCATACTATGGAGTCGGAGAACTTACAAAGTCTTTAGAAATGGTTCCAATTGAGTATTTTACGAATTCCATAAACTTTATTAAAGAAAAATACAATATCCCTGACAATGAAGTAATTATTATAGGTCAATCTAAAGGAGGAGAAGCTGCTTTAGTGTTAACAAATTATATGAAATCAGTAATCACTATCGCCTGTGTTCCTAGTTCATATGTTTTTCAAGGCTTGCCAGAAGATCTTTTCAGTATCTTAAAAGCACAGCCAAAAGCTTCATGGTCCTTTAGTAATAAGGAATTACCATATATCAAATTTAATATTGATGAGGAGGCTATGAATAATGCAAAAAATAATAATTTTTGCAGATGTTATGAAACTTCCATAGAAAATAATTTTAATCCAGATGCTGTAATAACTATAGATTCTTATAAAGGCAAGATACTGCTCATTTCATCTGAAAATGATTCATACTGGCCAAGCAAAAATATGTGCAATACTCTAGTTAAAAATAGCAAAAATAACAATAATATTAAGCATGTCTCCTTAAATTTAGAAGGCCATAGCTTTTTAAAGTATGATGAATCTGTAAGAGAAATAATAAGCTATTTAAAATCAACTGTACAATAACTTTAATAATCTATTCAAACAAATAATCTATCATTTTTTCAGGATTCTCTAAAAATCTTCTTGTTATCATATAATTATCTGTCTTTTTATAAGGAGTTTTTCTAATTCCATCATCATCTATCACAAATATATCTGCATCTGGGTATGCCATTAATATAGGTGAATGAGTTGCAATAATAAACTGGGATTTTTTCTTTACAAGTTCATTAATTATACTAAGCATAGCCATTTGCTTTAATGGTGATAATGCCGCTTCTGGTTCATCTAAAATATATAACCCATTTCCACTAAAACGATTAGTCATGAGTGTAATAAAACTTTCACCATGGGACATCTTATGTAACGATGTCCCCCCATAACTGTTTATGACAGGATTTCCTCTAGAACTTCCTACATCAAGCCTTTCTATTTCCGTAGCCACATTATAAAAACTTTCTGCTCTTAGGAAAAATCCATCATTAGGTCGCTTCACACTTTTCACTACTGTAATGTACTTATATAAATCAGAATGCGTTTCTCTTGATGAAAAGCAAAAATTTCTAGTTCCTCCTTCTGCATTAAATCCACTGTTAACTGCAATAGCTTCTAATAATGTTGATTTTCCACTACCATTTTCCCCAACAAAAAAGCTTACATTACTTGATAAAGCTAATCTCTCTAAATTATTAACTACAGGTAACTTATTAATATAGCTATCTTCTTTATAAATTTCTTTCCTGAGACGAATTTCTTTTATGTATACACTATCATATATCAATCATGTATCACCTCTTTATTACCTTTGTATTTATTTTCAAATTATAACCATTTACTGAATTATAGCATATTTTGAAATATCACACTATTTAATCCCAAAAGTGATTGCTTTTTTCTTATAATTCTGCAAGGGTCTCCCCCTGCAATATAATATAGCGGAATATCTTTTGTTACTACAGAATTAGCATTAATCTAAAAGATTGTTATGATTTCTTAAATGCCTAATCTTTAAACAATAAAATTCCCCATAGACAAACAATATCATCTATGGGGAGTTAATTTATTTAAAAATCTTTTATCATATTTAAATTAAACTTAATAATGAACATATATTTTAGCTTAACAAAAATAAGCATATATAATGTATGTGTAGCTAAAGTTACTTTATTTTTTATAAAAGAGTTTAATAGAAGATATTGCTCTTAAAATGCACACTTAATTAAGTTCCATACTAGAACTTTAAAGCATCTAAAACTATTTAATTTTAATAGTTTAGTTAAGAACAACTAAAATCATCTCTTCAAGTCTCCTTTTTTATAAAACAATCACTTTAGATGGTATCATACAGCATTTTTACTGTCAATGCTTTTGTTTAACAGCTTATAACTAATAGAATATTATTAAATAGCAAACACTTTCTTATCTCCTAACCATTAAAAGTAAACTATTATATATAAATGAATTTAAATATTGACAAGATTCATAGTTAATAATATTATTAAAGACATAAAGACTCTTTAATATCTTTTTGGTGGTGATTATTTGAAATATACAAAAGCAACAAATTATGCTCTACATACTATTGTATATATGATTGAACATGCTAAAGGTGAAAAAATCAGTGTAATTACGCTGGCAAAACACTTTAATGTATCTGTCACATATCTTTCTAAAATATTAACACAATTAGTAAAGGCTGGGCTAATTGATTCGACTTCAGGAGCGAATGGCGGATATTTTTTTAGCAAAAAGGCAGAAGAAATTTCTTTTATGGATGTCATAAATGCAGTTGAAGGAAATTGTGCTTTATTTAGATGTGAATTTGGAGAAAGCAAATGTGCGATTCATAAGGTAATGACTGAAGCTGAGAACCTAATGGAAAGTTATCTGCAAGATAAAAAAATATATGAAATCGCTAATGAAGAAAATTTTGAAGTTAATAAAGACTAGTCATTATTACTTTAATTAAGTCCTAATAGGACTTATCACTTCAATTACAGATATAAGACATCTTTAATATATTTATAAAAAATAAAATAATCACTATCTAAAACTCGAAAAAATTAAATCCTAATGAAGCATTTTTGCTTTGTGCAGCTATAGCAATTGTGGGGATTATCTTTAGTCTTACTATAAAAAATACTAAGACAGAGGCAGAAAGCTCAAAAGTTTAAATAAAAATTAATTATAAGCTTATTGCCTATAAATTAAATTTATGTTGTCAAATATTTATAATATAAAAATTTCAATTAAATAAGGAGGATTAACTTTATGCATCATAATAATTTCACAGTCGAACATATGATTTCTATGCTAGAAGAGCGAGATAGAATTGCTCCAATCAACGAAGAGTGCAATAAATTTAATATTAAAAATGGAGATATCGTAATTGACTATGGTTGCGGCTCAGGTGGGTACACTAAAAAAATATCGGAAATTCTAGGTGAAAGTGGCAAAGTCTACGCTGTTGACATTTATGAATTAGCAATAGAATCTGTAAAAAAGAAAATTAACAAATATCAACTTACAAATGTAGAAACAGTCCTCGCAAAAAATATTAATGAAATAAAAGATAATGTTGCAAATATAATAATTGCTATAGACATGTTTCATATGGTTCAAGAAAAAAATAAGTTTCTAAAAGAATTACATCGACTTATTAATAAGGATGGTACTTTATTTATTGGCATACATCATATGACATCTGAGGAGGTACAAAGAATAATACTAGACTCCAAATTGTGGGAAATTCAATGTGAAATAGACAATTGCTTAAAATGTATTCCAATAATTAACTAGCATTTTTTAATTTTGATTATATCTTTTATAATAACTGTTCAGGAAGTGTAAATGCACTTGTAAAAAACTTAGGACTAGTATTCGGAATAGCTATGGCTACAACACTTTTATATAGTATGATGAGTTATAGAATAGGCTATCATGTTACAGATTTTGTACCAGGAAAAAATGATATTTTCATATATGGTATGAAAATTGTATACATAGCTGCAGCAGTAATAATCTTAATTGTCACTACTTTAACATTCTTAAGACTATTCAATAGAAGGAAATCTAAAGGAATTTAATATTATTTTTCATATAAACAAAGAAACTGCAGAGAACTTATATATTTCTGCAGTTTTTATTATATTTGCTGATAATAAATTTACTCTTTAATTATATATAAGAATAGAACTTAAAAGTATTAAATTTATAGACATTTAAAAATTAACACTTTACAATATATAAATAAAGAGAATAATTTTCTAATTATAGGAGTACAAAAATGAAAGTTAATATAAATATTATCTCTTCTGAATTAGAAGAAGAAGTTAATTTTAATATTCACAATGTTAATGAAAAAATTAATGAAGCTATAGAATTACTTACCTCTTCAAAAAAAATTATTAAATACTTGCTTGTAAAAAAAGAAGATAAGCATTATAAAGTAAATATAGATGAAGTTTTTTATATAGAATCCATAGATAGAAAAATATTTATATATACAAAAGCAGAAACCTATGAAATTTCCGAAAAATTATATATACTTGAAGAACAATTATCTAGCAATAACTTCCTAAGAATATCCAAGTCTATGCTTCTGAATATCAATAAAATTTACTCTTTTTATCCTAAACTAAGTGGGAACTTAGAAGCACTTTTGACAAACAAAGAGAAAGTTATTATTTCAAGAAGATATGTTTCAAACTTAAAAAGCAAATTAGGAATGAGGGATACTGAGTGACCTTTGAATATTTAAAAAAAATATTAAAATTAACCTCCATAGTTTTTACTGTAATTGTATTATTTCAACTTATAAGCGGACAAAATTTAAATAATCAAATATTACATGATCTTTTATGTTTATCTTTAATTTTGACATTAATAAAAGTACTCATTAATAAATATATTATTCCTAGAGATTCAATATTTAACTCCTTATTATTTATACTCATAGCTTGGGCAATGGTTATAGGCTCAAATTACGTTTTTAGTTGGAATATGTCCATTAACACAATATTCTTAACCTCCATACAAATTGTAGTAATTTATATTTTGGTAAGAATTATTAACTATCAACATGATAAAATCGAAGTTAAGAAAATGAACGAAATCTTAGATAGAAATAGAAAAAATCAACAACAGTAATTTAAAAGCTGTTGTTGATT
Source organism: Clostridium sp. DL-VIII (assembly GCF_000230835.1). NCBI lineage: Bacteria > Bacillati > Bacillota > Clostridia > Eubacteriales > Clostridiaceae > Clostridium > Clostridium sp. DL-VIII. The sequence continues at coordinate 2,529,697 of NZ_CM001240.1, read as the reverse complement.
TTTTCTATGCTTAGTTATATTTCATATTATCTTTTATACCTCTTATGTATATAAATATACCTCTTATGCCAATTCGTATTGCCCCTATCTATCTTTTGTTGTAATCTTACTCCATGATATGAATTGAAAGAAGGTATTTATATGAATGTTATTAATATTATTGCTGAAGTTATAAGCGGAACCCCTTTTTATGTTTGGATTTTACTTATTTTTCTATTAAAACGAGGACTTAATTCAGCAAAAGATGGTGAAGTATCTTTCCCTAAAATGTTTATTGTGCCATTGATTTTTATGGTTTGGGGCTTAGAAAAATTATTTACAGGTTTTAGCTATTTAAATATTGCTATGATTTTTTATATCATCTTTATGTGTTTTGGTTTACTAATATCTTATTTTCTATATTCGCGATACAGAAAGCTATATATAAAAGATAATTCACTATATAAAACAGGCACTTATTTGCCATTAATTTTTGTCATTGTTAATTTCTTTGTGAAATATTTATTAGGTGTTGCTCTAAGCATTAATCCATCATTATATAGCACACTTTACTTTAGTACTTTATATTCATTATTGTGTGGCTTTTCTGTTGGATTATTTATTGGAGGTATTCTTCAAGCATATACTGCTTCTTCACAATTAAAAACACTAGCTTAACTACTATTGTATAATAAAAAAAAGCCACGTTCAACTGCGTGGTTCTTACTTCATTTAACTATGAGTCTCAGTTTATTTATTTGGCTATGTTTTAATATTATGTTGAAATATAGCCTAAAAAATTATAGGTAGGATTGTCCATCTATAATACTCAATATAAGAAAACTGTGAACTAAATATCAATTGTTTTATTTCATCTTGTAATGGAGTTCAACAAATTGATTGAACCTCCTTATCCCCTTTAACTTTAGTTCTAACTCAAAATCATTTTTTTTAAATAAAGGTATTCCATGACCTATTAGTGTAGGTGATATAGTAATAATAAATTCGTCAACTAACCTTTCTTTAATAAAAGAATTTAGAAGAACGCCACCGCCAACAAGCCATATGTTTCCTCCATCCAGCCTTTTGATTTTATTTGTAAATTCCACTACATCTTGATTAATAAATTCTACATTTTCATTCTTACCTGTTTCTGATTCAGAAAATACATAACACTTTTTATTCTTATAAGGAAAGTTACCTTTTTCTTTTTCAATAATCCAATCATAAGTTCTTCTACCAATTAGAATAGTATCAACTGTATTGTAGAATTCAGAATATCCATTATCTCCTTCACCTTCAGTTTTAAACAACCATTCCAAGGAATCATCCTCTGTAGCTATGTAACCATCTAAACTTGTCGCAATATATAGAACTAATTTTCTATTGTTGTACATCTATAAACCTCCATATTTATAAAATTCAATAATGTACTATTGTTCATTAAATTACAGTTTTGCATAATGCTTATTATAACATGATTTACAAAATATCACATATGTTATTTGAATATGATATAATCCCTCTTTATGTTTACCGCTTTTTATAGGTTTGTATTCTAATGATAAATCATTTACAAATTGCATATAGCTCTTATGACTATCAGTACAAAGTATGGAATCATGTCCTATATGCCATCATATAATGTTTCTAATTCATTAGGTGTAATTCTACCTTTACATGCTAATTCCATAATTAAATTACCTTGCCTATCAATATTGGATTGATTTTAGCTTTCAATGTTACAAGATTTATTTTCTCTTGACAACTAGATCAAATAAATGTATAGTTGATTTAGTTAATTCAAAGGGAGGTAAGAATTGTGGCATATTCAACAGAATTTTCAAGAGCGATTTCCATTAGTCTTTTAATTAATCAGAAAATGGAGGAATATGGATTTGAGTTTGTATCGGCAAAGACTATTGCCGAATTTCTTAAAATACCTGCTCCAACAGTGGTTAGAATATTGAGAAGTCTCAATGCTGCTGGACTCACAACGACAAAAGAAGGAGCTAAAGGCGGAGTTATTTTAGGAAAACCAATTGCAGAGATAACCCTATTAGACATATTTTCAGCAGTTGAACACGGCTCTTTATTTAAGATGGACATTGATTTTCTAATTGAAGATCCAAGAATTGATAATTTAAAATCGCTCATAAAAAATCGTATGCAGGATGCTGAAATCGCCATGAAGGAATCTCTCAAAAAAACAACTCTGGCGGATATTTCTAAGTCACTATAATAAGGAATGATTTTTTAACGCTCTTCTCAACTGCCTGCTAGGCTGGCAGTTGTGATTTTTAGCTATAACTATATAAAATAGTTATATAGTTGATATTGATTGTAACAAATAAGGAGGTAATTGAAAGTGAAAAGTGTTATTTATTATTTTACAGGAACAGGAAACAACTTACAGTTAGCAAAAAAGATAGCTGAGGCATTGCCAGATTGCACTCTGGTATCAATGAGTAAAGGGAAACATGACAGCAATGAAGTGTATGATTATATCGGTTTTGTGTATCCGACATACGCCTTAAATTTGCCGCGAAGAGTAAAACAATTTATAAGCGAAATGTCGCTTGAAAAAAGTAAAGACGCATATTTTTTTGCTGTGACTGGATGTGGGAATATAAGTGGTGTTGCGTTAACTGTTCCCGCCAAAATTTTAGCCAAAAAAGGTGTGACACTTAATTTTGCAGAGAAAATTATTATGGTTGGAAATTATGTTGCCATGTATGAATTGAACGAGAGAGCCCAAGAGAAATATCAACTTGCTACCGATAATATACCTGCATTAGCACAAAAGATAGCTGCTAAAACACAGCAGCCAATAGGTAAAGTGAACGAGCCTCTTAATATATCAACTGCTATTGGACAAAAATTAATATACGCCAGAAAAGACAAAGGTTTTAATGTTTCCGATGCTTGTATAGGTTGTGGAACCTGTGAGGCAGTCTGCCCTGTTTCGAACATAGTAATGAAAAACAAAAAACCTAGTTTTAATCACAATTGTGAACAATGTATGGCGTGTGTGCAATGGTGCCCCAAGCAGGCTATTAACTATAAGAATATAACACAAAACAGAAAACGCTATACTAATCCTAGTATTAGCTTGAAAGAGTTAATAGAAGGTAATAAGAATAGTTGACATTAAACTCAGATAATTTCTTATACTGGTAAACAAGAAAAATAAAAACGCACTCAAAACATCAAGATGAGTCTATCGTTTCATATGGACACGTCGGTAAAACTACAACTCCATAACCGTTGAACGTAGCAAAAAATCCTGAATTCAATATATGAATTTAGGATTTTTTATTGTCTATTCATAGAAATCATAGTATTTAATTTCTATTATACATTCTCAAATTTTCTCTAACTAGCATGTCATTGACAATACTGCATCCATAAACATTATATTTAAGCTCAAATACCTTCTCAAGCCTCATTCTCCAAGCATATTCTGAAGAATATTTATGGTAATATTGTTCGGAATATATATTCTTATATTCTTCAGAATATATATGGTAAAGAATACTTATGGTAAACCATATTAGAATATGAGATATTTTATAAGTAAAAATATTAGTAAAGAAGAACACCCAGGCCCAGACGTTTATTACTTTTTATTTATAGAATTCTGGAGCAAGTTTTATTGTTTTAAAGAATTCTTCATCATGAGCAAAAAATACTTTGGCATCATATTTTTTCTCTAGAGCTCTTACCTTTTCAATTGATTTAAAGAAGGAAAGACTATCATAAAGTAATCCTGATGCTTTAGCTGGTGGTCCGTAGATTTCTGAGCTATATACACAATCTTGTGGGAAGATTAATGTGCCTTCATCTTCCAAATGAACTACTATTCCAAGTAATCCTGGTGTATGTCCTGGTAAATTTATTATTTCTACACCTTTTGCAAATTCAAAATCTTCTTCCACCAAATGATATTGTTTTACTGAAACATCCATATCAGCTTTAATATATCCTCCATGGGTAAGCGGATTTTCGTTTAACCTTACTTGAGTTTGAGCTTGCATAAAATCTGCCTTTGGTACATATACATCAGCATCTTTAAACATATTTAAGTTTCCTGCATGATCTAAATGCATATGAGAAATTATCACTTTCTTTATTTCTTCTGGTTTTGTTCCACATAAAGCTAATTGATTTTCTAATCTTTGTTCCTTTGTTTGATATAATGGATAAACTTCTTGCAAATTTTTTGGCCAATAGCCATTCATTGCTTCTGGATTACTTCCTACATCATATAAAATTTTTCCATCGGGATGATCTATTAAAATAGACATTACAGGCAGCTTAATCCACTTATTCTCTACGTATGGCTTGCTATAGGTTCCCATAGTAGCTCCACCTACTACATTATTTTTATCAGTTTCTAAATATCCCGTGTCCAAGACATATACTTTCATAAAGCATTTCCTCCCATATTTTCATTCATCTTAGTTTATCTCTATTTTTATAAAACCTAAATAATTTCCATCTGGCTTATTAGTTCAGTAGAATTTGCATATGTAAATTGAACATCAATACCATACTTTTCCATTCTTATTTTTGTTTATAAAAATAAAACATGGAAAAACACAACTTTTTATTTTCACTTCGCTGTGCATTACCATGTTTTGTTATATTATATATTACTTTATCCCTTAACTCAATAGTTTGAGAAGATAATTCTCAAATACCAATAAAAATTATTAAATTACTATTTTATACATTTTAATATTGATTATAAATACTACTAATTTTTATTTAGACCAGATAATTAAATTTAAAACACTTTCGTTTGTTGCAGGTCCTATCTGAAATTAAGTTTAGTTGTTATAATACAGACTTTTCATATACCTTGGTTGGCCTACCAGATAAAGTAATATCTAAACCTATCTCACTAAATCCATATTTCTCATAAAATTGAATGTGATCAGTTGTTAAATAAACCTTATTATACCCTAGAGACCCTACAATTCTTCTTCCGTGTTCAAGCAACATAGCTCATAAAGCCTTTCCTCTCTCGTTTTTATCAATAAATAAACAGTCTAACCATGGAGATAAATAATTCATATTCTTAATCCGTTCTTCTTTAACAATTTGATAAAATTCAATTATTTTTAAATCTTTCATTAAAAGATACGTCAATGGTAATTTATCTTCTTTGTTTAATGATTCCTCAAGATTTTTAGTAAAGGTGTTCTGGACTTTTGGCCAATTATCTATACAATAATCAATAACACTCTCTTTTAAATTAGGATTTTCATATAAAGATACAATAGATATATTCATATATCTCTTCTCATTAAGCTAAAACTTTGCGCCGTAGGCCCTATATCAGGTTGTCCTACAAGAAAAATGGCTAAGTCCACAACATCTTCTGGACACTTAATCCATTCTCCACCATTACTATTCATTCAACCTTAAATTAAAGTTTATTCGCATAACCCACATTTCTTATAGATATCTAATATTACAGACTGCTTTCCTTCAATATATGAATCTATATCTTCTGGATATTTCAAAGCCATCTCTTTTTTTATTAAAGTATATCTACGTCTATCTTCTTCATGTTGTCTTAAATAATTTCTAAATGTTATATGCTTATGTAATTCTTCATTATATCTATTACATACATACAAATGATGTATCATTAAATGAGGCTTATTATCATAGCAAAATGCTTCTCTACCCGATATCCCCAAATCTCCTTCATATATATATCCAATAGACTCTAATGCTTTTTTACCTCTTGAAAATTTCTGTCGATTACAACATCTATATCGATAATTGGTTTTGCTGCTAATCCTTCAACAGATGTACTTCCTACATGTTCAATCGAATTTATTTTTCCAGATAAAACTGTTAATAATTCATTCTTTATATGTTCAAATTCATTTTTCCATTCTGGATTATAATCTTCTACTACTACATATTTAGTTCTCATCAAAATCTCCTCTATAAATTAGAATTACATCTTTTTATTTCTGGTGCGGTAGCTTCAAAATCCATTTTACTAAGATAAGCAAAAACCTTCCTCAATAGCTCTTCTTTATTATTAACACCTGTAATATTGGCCACTTTGATAGCTTGATTAACCACACACGGCAAGCATTTGTCATGTATTCTCATAATTACACCTCTTTGTATTTAAAGTTAGTAGTTTAAACTGCTTAATAAATTATCGTTTATAAGTATGTTATACAAATAACTTTTATTATATATATAGATTATAACAATATATACTACTATTTGATATATATTACAGAGTTTGTTTTGTATTAAAATCCTCATAAATACAGTAACATGAAATATAACATTGGCTTGATTCAAAGCCAGTACCGTTTGAACTGAAAAAATAATCCTAAAAGTGCTCTCTTTAGGATTATTTCATCAATTACATAGCTTAAAAAGTACGCTAGTTTTAAATAACTTTTAATTATAACTATATGACACTAATTTTATGCATAAATTTTTCAGTATTTCTTTCAAATCCATATTTCTCATACAATCCATGTGCATTTTTAGTAAGCAAAAGTCCATGCAAATTTTTCAATTCATCATCCTTTGTAATGAATTCTATTTTATACGTTCTCCCTGCTCTCATCTAGCAGATTGGCTATGCCTGTATTTTCCCACTCTTCTATCTCATCAATCGCTTCTTGAAAAGTTCTTCCCTGCCCAACAAGTATACCTATCATAATATATTTTTGAAATAAATGTTCAAGCCTTACACCACCGTCAGCTTCCTCTAATGCATCATCTACTAGTGGAGTTATATATTGTATCCAATCATCAGGGCTAAAATCATATGTATCTACCAAAGGCTGCCTGGTTATAGATACAATGCGACTCTCTTTCCTTTCACTGAGTACACCAACCTTAGGTATGTTACTAAGAATTTCCTTCATCCCATGATGAGAATTGAATTCATCAGTTAAATCTTTTCCAGCCTTAACCCCAAAGTGACTGCCTCCAGACCAAGACGATACATTACTCAAGTCATAAACTATACCATCTACTGCCACATAAGTTGGTTTTCCATCACTTCCATCATATTGTGCTAATTCCTCCAAGGTAAATTGTTTTTGTCTATTACAATAAATATTATCTATAAGTTCATTAATAGGTTTAAACTTAAAAGTCATATGCATAAATACCTCTTAAATATTATTATCTCATAAAGATCTACTGTATTTTTCTAATTCAGGCTGTTTATTAAGTTGATTTATCTAGTAATAGAACCTTGGAACAAATCTTTTATCATCCATTCCTAATATTGTTGGTGGTATGAATTCATTTTTCCATGCCCTGCTTGATTCAGTAGTAGTAAGTTCTGCAATTCTTGTTACACCGACATAAACATCTGATATCTTATACCAGGTTGCATAGTCAACTATTCCTGTTTGTGGCAGCGAAAATATCTGTTGAAAGGTTTTTACTGACTGTGCAGTCTTTGGTCCATATATTCCATCCTCAGCAAGTCGTGGAATCAATGGGTAATTCCTTGCTATTCTATTTAATTGACCTTGAATTGCCCTTACTGCTGGACCTCTTGATCCTATAGTAAGTTCTTCTCCCGGATAGGACATTGGGCTTCCAGCAACTTTTTCTGCTGTTACTAATTCAATATCTGTTCCATAATAACGAGTTAATATGTCATATGGTCCAAGGCCTTGACGTCCTAATTCCTGACTTCCCCATTGACTTAACCACTGTGGGCATGTAACGCTTTTTCCATCACAGTATTGTGTGAAAAGTGGCTGCTTTCTTCCGATTCTTCTTACATATGTCGAGAAAATTTCATCTACAATCTGACTTATGTTATCATAAAAGTTTCTACCATAATTAAAGGCTTGATCATAAGCCGTAGAGCTTGTAATATCAAAATTTTTACCTTTTCCTCTATACCATTCAGTAAAAATTCTATTTAAGGTAAATGATACAATGCAAAAGATATTTGCTCTTAAGGCTGATTCAGTCCAAGTTGAATATATTTCACAGGATGCTACATTTTTAATATAGTCTTTAAATGGCACTCTATAATTTGGTGCAGATGGGTCATCCGGTCCACCTTGATGGACAGTGACATATTCAGGAACTACCGGCTGAGGCAGTACAACTCCTGAAGTTGGCTCCGGTAATGGTTTCTCAGGGTCTTCCGGTATCTTAGGCGGAAAATTTCCATTTAAAGTATTTGGCTGTATATTTATTATTTCCTGTCTCATATATCCACGTGCTGAACTTATCTCTAAATTACATATTTGATATGCAATCCTTGTGGGAAATACTTGACATCCTCGTATTATTATAGGATTAAAACCGCTTCTTTCAACCGTTATATCATATACACTATAAGGTATTTGATTGCTATTTTCATTTAAAGAGTATTCTAATGGCGGTGCTGTTAGATCTATTACCTCAGTTAATCCTGCTGAATCTGTGGTAAGTTCTACATTATTAGCGTTTTCAGAATCTGCTGTTCCTCTTACAGTTATCTTAGCACCATCAATCGGAATGTAATCATCACCTCTAAAACATTGAATTTTTAATCCACCTGTTCTATCTGCAAGATTTGTATTGTTTGTATTCTCCATATTTTCCCTCTTTATATTTTTATCAGAATATTATATTCATCAAATTCATATTTTATCACTAGTATTAGCTTTATCTGCTTAAAACAGAACTCAAATATAGCTAATTATTGGTGCGTAACATTATTTTTTATTAATTTCATAAAAATTTCTGGAGTAACTATTCTTACATTTTGATTTTTCTCTAACTCATCTATAACAGCTTTAACATTAATTACATCTTTGCTCCAAGCATGAACATAAACAAAAGTATATGCATCAGGACTAGATACATTAATTTGACCTGCATCAACCCTGCTTTTTATCCTTTCCACTAATTCATCTTCATTTTCAAGCGATTCCCACAGTAAGTCTCTGCATGATACTACTGGTTTATTATTTGACCATAGAATTCTTCCCTTATATTCATCATGTCTTTTATAATCTAGATAAAACATTCCTTGGATATCAGGCTTTTCAGTAAACTTATTCCAAAGTTCAATATTTTCAAAAGCCGAATCATCTATTATTGCCACATATTTTTGATTCACTTTTCTCATATACTCATTCAATTCATTAATATATGGTCCTAATTTACTTCTATCAAATTTACTAGGATACATGTACCCATTCCCAGAAGGTGATACTATGAAATTATTATTAACATTATCGCTAATTACATTTTTATAATATAAATTAAACACAGTTGGAGCTAAATAATATAAAGCGGGTGTCATAGACCATCCTAGGGGAAGTTTATTTCTATCAGGAAACCCAAACCATTTATCAGAAGTATAGTTATTTCCAAGATTCCATTGGAGATTATCTCCATCGGACATTATGAAAGTCACATAATGAACATTATCTTCTTTTGGAATTTCCAGCTTCCATCTTTTAGCTACAGATATTGAACGAAAAGCGCTTAGTGTACTCAAATTATATGCCCAATCTGCTGCAACCACACTCACACCATATTTTGAAGCAGTACTTACATTATTGAATTCATCTGGTCCCCATCCTAAACAAATTGAATTATTCCCCATACTAGAAAATACCTTATCTCTTAGGTTTGCCTTATCTATACTATTTTCATAAAATACTAATGATTTAGTCATTATTGCATAATCTCTTAACGCTGCATCTTTATCGGGCGAAAGCTCGATAACCGTTGAATTATTCAATCCTTTATTCCACAACTTTTCATATGCCCAGCTTTCATCTGTCCCCCTGCAATCCCCTTTAAATCTTATCCCCATATCTCTAACTTTTGGCTCAATAACTTCATCGACTACTATCGCTTTATTTAAAGCTGCAAAAGAGCATGCATTATTGATAGATGGGTCCTTAGAAGTTTTATTACTATAAAGTACATACCCATCAATATACTTTTTATAAATACTTAATAATTTCCATGGGTCTGATATTATTTTATATGAAATTTTATAATTTTCTTTTAAGTCTTCAAGCCATATCTTATAATCTGACTGAGAAGAATTAATTGTGTATATTTGAAAAGAACAATGGTTATTAACCAGCCCCTGAAGGCTGGCAACCATTGTTCTTTCACTAGGTGTCAATAAATCTAAAGAGATTACATAAAAGGACTTAGGAGTCACTGAATTTTTTATATAACTAGAATTTGCATTAAGTATGGAATATCCCGGAAAAGACGCTGTTTTTTTATCAGCAGATGTTTTCTTCCATTCACTCCATTTTGTATTAAAAGAGTCTCCATTTGATTTGGAATACTCATAAAATTTATTTAAAAAGTCCATTCTTTCTTTATTCTTAAAAGAATTTATATTAGAATCATTAAATTTTGCTAATGCCAGCTGCCTGTTTATAATCTCATCAGCACTGGCTGCTTTATAGTTTTTAATCATATCATACATAATCATAAATTCAGTAGTTCTTCCAACTCCAGCCTTGCAGTGAAAATGCAGCCAGGAGTTTTGATATGCAGACTTTACTAATCCCACAAAATAGTCGACCATTTCATCAGAAGGTATTCCCCCATCTCGAACAGTTATCCTACTATAAGATAAAGAATTTGATTTAGTAAGTTCATTTTCATCCTTAACTTTTGTTGTAACAATAGTCTGATTAGGTTTGTTATAAAAACTCATAGGTTCATTTAGTTTAATACTTTTTAGCTTACTTGCTTCATTTGCTAAAACCTGTTCTCTGCTTAATCCTTCATTAGCATTATTCTTTTGGTTTGCCCAGCTTACTGCGTTGCCATTAATAAATCCGTGAGATTCCTGTCTCAAGTCAATTACAGTTATTGGAATTGAAGTCCCTATAGCCTTTACTAATAGCGGAAGATTGAACTCAGAAAATTGCTGGCTTCCAGAAATATTTAATTTGTCTAAACCATTTAAGTTTAAATTTTTATTATCCTTAATAGTAGTTAAATCACTGGTCTTTCGAAAATTTTTAGGAATAGTTTTTTCTGAAGTTGATGCCTCTAAAATGAGATGGACATTATTATCTTCACTAGCTTCAGCATAAACATTTTCATTAACTATAAAAGAACAAAAGATAGCTATGAGCATTGTTAATACAACAGATATTTTAAATTTTTTGTCCAAACAAATTCCTTCTTTCGTATAAAATAAAAGCATTCTTTGCTTGGAATTAGTATAAGGTAAGAAAATCATTTATATACCAGGTATTAATTCCATGCACTTCTATTTTCTTTCCAAATTCTATATAATAAGATTAAATTAGTTAAATTTCTAAAACATTTTTTAAGATATGCTAGCTTTACCTAATTATTCCAAAATGCATAAGACTTCGTACAAACTTATACGAAGTCTTTTTTCTTTCATACTATTTTCCTTACTATTATTAGAAAGCTCTAAACAGAAAAAATAATAAACTTACTTGTGTCATTTTAAAGTTCGTCTATAAACTTTAAATTTATCAATTATATTAGGATTGTCATTAATAAAGTTCACAAAATCTTTAAAACATTTTGCTGTTTCCTTACTTATGGTATGTTCAATTTTTTCTGTTTCATCCAATATTTCAGAATCTGGAACATCAAGGATTCTTAGAAAGTTTTCAATTGTATTATGCCTGTTAAGCAATACTTCTCCAAGATTTTTTCCATCTTGTTCAAGTACTAAGATTCCATATCTTTCGTATTTCAAGAGTTTCAATTCTGCTAATTTCTGCACCATTTTCGTAGCAGAAGGAGGCTGAACATTAAGCGCATTAGATAATTCATGTATTCTTGTAAAACCATTTTTCATTGATAATCTATATATCATTTCAAGGTAATCTTCCATAGATGCAGTAAGTGATTTATCTTCTTTCTTCATATATTCATTAAAGGTATAAAAATCATTTTTTATCATGTTATCACCCACCTTTAGGTATATTAAAAAAATAACAAATTTAAAATATTATTATTTTCTAATAACCTTACTCAGAACTTATTTAATTCATTATATGTATATTAGCTCAAAAAATTACTTAATCGTAACATTTATCATGTTAGCGCATAGTTTGTAGTATAAACATAAATTTAGTCGAAGCTAACAATGTTAAATTGTAGTAACTATGTTAATCACATATAAGAACAAAATAAGAAAGGTGATGTATTAAGTTGATAAACGAAAGAACTTTAACAGATACGGATACTCAAATCTCTAGCTTTCCTGCATTACAAAAGGCTATAGATACTGATACAAATAAATTAAAACAGTTAGCAAAATTTATTGGTCCTGCTTTTATTGTAAGCGTGGCATATGTAGATCCTGGAAACTTTGCAACTAATATCAGCGGCGGATCAAAGTTTGGTTATGCTCTAATTTGGGTTATTTTATTTAGTAATCTAATGGCTATATTTCTTCAAATAATGTCTGCCAAACTTGGAATAGCAACTGGCCATAATCTTCCAGAAATGTGTTCTAAAGTTTTTCCCAAAAGCATGAACTGGTTGTTTTGGATAATTGCAGAGATAGGTGCTATGGCAACAGATTTAGCAGAATTTCTTGGTGGAACATTAGGATTATATTTGTTATTCCACATTCCCATGATATATTCAGGACTTATAACGGGATTAATAACATATATGATTTGTTATATGGAAAAGTATGGTCAAAAAGCTATCGAAGTAATAATTTCAGCACTCGTTGCAATAATATGTGCTGCATATACAATAGAATTATTTCTTGCTAAGCCAGATTGGTTTCAGGTTGGCATGCACACATTGATACCATCACTTCCAAATAATGAAGCTGTATTAATAGCTGTAGGAATGCTTGGTGCAACTGTTATGCCTCATGTAATATATTTGCATTCACAATTAGTTCAGCATAGATGCATCGATTGTTCTGATAAGGGAAAATTAAAACATTTGAAAATGGAAAAGATTGATGTCACCATTGCAATGAATCTTGCCTTTATAGTAAATGCTGCAATGGTTATAGTTTCTGCTGCTGTATTTAATAGAAATGGATTAACTGTTGACACAATGGAACAAGCTCATACTTCTTTGCAGCCATTATTGGGCTCTCTATCAAGTAGTGCATTTGGAATAGCTCTTCTTGCCTCAGGCTTATCTTCTTCAGCGGTCGGAACAATAGCTGGGCAGACAATTATGAAAGGATTTGTTAATTTAAGTATTCCAGTAAATATCAGAAGACTTATAACAATGATGCCAGCATTAATTATAATTGCACTAGGAATAAATCCAATGAATGCACTTGTCTTAAGCCAGGTGGCACTAAGCTTCATCTTGCCGTTTCCTATAATTCAAATGCTGATAATAGCTAAACGTAAAGATTTAATGGGCATTTTAGCTAATAAGGGTTTTGTGAGAATTTTGGGCATTCTAATAGCAGCTATAATAATATCATTAAATGCAATACTAATATACCTAACATTTACAGGGAGTGTTTAATATTATTATAAATATCATTCTTCAATTTAGGCACATTAAAATAAATAACAAGTCAAAAATTGCGATGGATATTTTTCATCAGGGCAGGAAACAAAATGACCTCATGTCCAGGCCTATTAGGGTATTTTGTTGACGCAGCATGATGAGAAATAGCCTTGTAAGTGGACTTGTTATTTATTTGATATGCCTTAATATTTCAGCATACAGAAAAACCTTCAAATGCAGTTAATAATGCATTTGAAGGTTTTTCATATACTCATATAATAATATTAAAACTCATAATTATTATATATTTCAATCAATTTGGTGGCTCACCCGGGAATCGAACCCGGGACACCATGATTAAAAGTCATGTGCTCTACCGACTGAGCTAGTGAACCTCACTGGCTAGGATGACAGGATTCGAACCTGCGAATGATGGAGTCAGAATCCATTGCCTTACCGCTTGGCGACATCCCATTGTGGGGTGAACGATGGGACTCGAACCCACGACAACCAGTGCCACAAACTGGCGCTCTACCAACTGAACTACGTTCACCACAATTTAGCTTTAAACAATTAAATTCATAGTGCTAATTATCAATAAAAATATGCTATTAATTTAACTTCTAAAAATTTAATTCGCTTGTCTATTATAAATTACATATTCTTAATTGTCAACTATACACATATAATTAATGTTAAATTTTAACCTTTATATTATGTATATTATGCCCTCATAACTAAAAATTTAGCCTGTTTTCTTGATTTTCCTGTAATTTTCTTAAATTTACATATATCTTTAATTATTAGTTAAAACTCTTTCAAATTATAAAAATTATTTGCAATGTATATATTTAAATAAAAAAACAGATACGTTACACAGAAATACGAATAAAATTTAAGCTGAAAGATAACCTAATAATAGATAATTCAATCAAGTACAGTCGGAGGGAAGATCAAAATGAATATTTTAAAGAAGATATTGTCCCTTACCATTATCTCAATATTATTATTTAATAATACCCAAAGCACCGCAGCTCTTTTAGCTGTTAATCCTGAGACTCCAGTTAAAATAGCTGTATTTTTAAATGATTTTAATGATCAATTTATTTCTACTGTTAAAAAAAATCTCGAGACTATACAAAGCAATAATGAAAATAAAGTTCAATTTACTTTTTTCGATGGGAAAGGAAATCAAGTAATTCAAAATGAATTGATAAATAGAGCCCTTAATAATGATTTTAACCTTGTTGTATTAAATCCAGTCACCACTGATATAGATAAAATTCAAAGTGCTCTTAATGAAATAGTTGGAAAAGATATACCTCTAATTCTCTATTATGCGCAAACACCGCAAATAGTAAATTTTCTTAAACCTTACCGTAATGCAGTTATAATTGATACTGATATTGATCAATCTGGCATTCTGCAAGGTGAGATTCTTGCTGATACTTGGAATGCCAGCAAAGAGACTTTAGATAAGAACAAAGATGATATAATGCAGTATATTATGTTAAAGGGTCCTGCTAATAATGCTGAAACCATTGCAAGAACTAAATATTCTGTTCAAGCACTCAATGAAGCAGGAGTAAAAACCCAAGAGTTATCATCAATAGTTTGTAATTGGGATGAGGAGTGTGCCAAAAGCGCAATTAGATCTAATCTATTAACACTTGATGGCAGAATTGAAGCAATAATATCTAACAATGATGCTATGGCAATCGGTGCTATTAAAGCACTCCAAGAATATGGCTACAACAAAGGAGATAATTCAAAAAAATATATTCCAGTCGTTGGCGTCGATGCTTTACCTGAAGCTAAAGAATTAATTAATCAAGGGATTATGACTGGTACTGTTGTTCAAGATCCTAGTGTTCATGCAGATGCAATCTATACCATAGGAATGAATCTTGCTTCTGGAAATTATCCCCTCAATGGTACAAATTATAAATTTGACCAAACCGGAAACACTGTTAAACTTCCATATTCTAAATATGTTAAATAATTTTAATAGTAAGGGGAAATAATTTTTCTATCTTACTATTTACTACATTTTATTTTTCTTTGTTCTTCTATTAAATTAGAATTATTATATCAATTCAATAAAAGAATATCCTAATTTCAAGCCATAAAATATTAATATTGCTCCGCATATTATATTTATCCATTTTATTATTTTATTAAGCTTATTACGAAATTTTACTATAAGCATTGACAGAGAATTAAACCATAAAAATGATGCTAGACAAACTCCTAATATAAAATATCTAGACATATCTAGTGGAAGTGAAGCATTAAAGCCGCCTAATAATAATGAACCATCAATTATTGCCTGCGGATTAAGCCATGTAACAGCAAAACAAGAGATAATAATCCTAATCAATGAATTGTCTATATTTTTATTATCCGATACTTGTGATGCTGATTTTATCAATCCTATGCCTATATGAGTTACAATAATACATCCAAGTAAAAGCACCACAAGCCTTAATTCAAAGTATTTTTGAATTAAGAATCCTATTCCAAAAAAGCATGAGATCGCTAATGAAATATCAAAAAAAATAGTTATAAGTGCAACTTTATATGTATCTAACCTGCTTTTCTTAAGCGCAGTGTTTATTACATATAAATTCTGTGTTCCAATAGGGGCTACATAAGCAAGTCCAAATAGCAGTCCCTGCAATAGATATTTAATCATAATTCACCACCTTATGTAATTTCTTCTTTGTCATTATACATGATAAAATCACTGAAATCTCCAACCAAGAAAATGAATTATTCACCAACCAAAACAGCTATTGATTTTCTTCAATAGCTGTTCATCTTTATAATTAAAATAACTTTTCTCTAATTACCTTAGATAATATTTTCAAGCCTCTTTCTAAATCTGTTAATGATGCGTATGAATATGAGATTCTTAGATTTTGATTATTTGAAAGATCATAAACATTACCTGGATTAATTAGTATTCCTTCTCTATATGCAATTTCAAACAGCTTGTTTAATGATATAGGTACATTAAGTTTCAACCAAATATAAAATCCTCCAACTGGTTTATTCCATGTAGCTATATCCTTAAAATACTTTTCTAAGATATTAAGTGTGTAGTCCCTTCTAGTCTTTAAATTGTTCCTTAGCTGAAGCAAATATTTTTCATACAAACCGCTTGTAATCCATTCAGCTACAACTTCTTGGGACAGTGAGCTTGTTCCATAATCACTCTGCATCTTAATGTCACCTAAATGTTCAACAACATTTTCTGGCCCAATTAGCCAACCAACCCTAAGACCTGCTGCTAAAGATTTTGAAGCCGTGCCTAAGTACATTACATTACCATTCTTATCTCTAGCTTTTAGGGGAACTGGTGGTTCTTCATCTATCCATAATTCTCTATATGCATCATCTTCAATAATTGGTATTCTTTCTTTTGAACATATTTTTAAAACTGTCTCTCTTCTTTCTTCTGACATTAAAATTCCAGTTGGATTTTGGAAGGTCGGTATAGTATATAATAAAGTTGAATTTTTATTATTGTTACTTTTTTTAATTTGAATTGGATCAATTCCCAAAGCATCCATTCTAATGCCTTTTAACTTCATTCCAGATGACTGAAATAAGTTTAGAGAACTCAAATACGAAGGCTTTTCAACAAGTATTGTAGATCCCTGCTCCAGAACTCCTATAGAAATCAGCTGCAAGGCCTGCAATGAGCCAGAAACAATTAATATTTTAGATGGGGAAACATTTATACTATGCTTTTTTAAATATTTACTTATTGTCTCTCTTAAAAATAATGATCCTTTTGGTTCCTCATAGCCTAAAGATGACACTTTCTTTGATACATTATTTAAAACTTCTTTCATCATATCATGAGGATATAACTCACTAGCAAGTTCCCCTGTACCTAGTCTTATTATCCTATTTTCAAATTCTAATTTATTTATTTTTTGAATTATAGGTAAATTAGGTTTATGTATACCTCTTGCAATATAATTTTTCCACTTTAATGGTGAAACAGATGCCATCAAAGACCAAGTATTATTGACTATAATTGTTCCTTTGCTGCTTTTTCCTTCAATTAATCCTTCTGCCTTCAATTCGTCCAAAGCCTCTACAACAGTACTTCTGTTCACTTCAAATATCCTTGCCAGCTCTCTTTGTGGTGGCAATTTACTTCCTAAGTCCCATTCACCTGTTGATATCATCCTCTTAAAATAATCAACTATCTGCTGATATACTGGAATAGAAGAACTTTTATCTGGTTTCCAACTAACTATTAACATATGGCCTCCTAAGTCTAATATTTATTTTATAATAGACTTTTTATTAAATTCCCTAAAGAAGAAAATAAGTCTCCTATCTCTCCCAATAAGCCTTTAGCTTCTTGAGTATTTAACTTATTTTTTAATTGGTTAGTTACATCATATCATAAAAATAATTGACTTTTATTTACCATTAAAATCACTTTGACTTTATTTTTTATTTTGATATAATTTAATCATAAAATATGAATAGCGTATAAGAGGAGGATTTTATGGAGCATATATGTGAATTATGTAATAGAAATGTATCTATCATAACTAAACATCACTTGATTCCCCTGCAAAAAGGCGGAAGGAAATTTGAAACCCTCTCTTTATGTCCAACTTGTCATCAGCAAATTCATGCTCTTTTTACAAATCGTGAATTAGCAACATACTATCATACTCTTGAATCCTTAAAAAGTGATGTAAAAATCCTTAAATATCTTAAATTTATTGAAAATTTCCCTGGTGATTCTCATTTTATAGTAAAAAAATCAAAGCATGTTAGAAAAAGTATTTAATGAAATATTTGTTTATTTTTATATAAATAAAAAAGCATTGCTCCTAATGGATTAATGCTTTTTTAATTCATATCTTGAATTTATTTAATATCACTAGCTTTTACAGCACTTCAAATCTTATCTATTTCCACTGTATAAAGCTAATTCTTCTCTCGAAAATCTTTTTGGTTCGTTAGATTTATTTAAAACTAATGCTTTATAATAAATTTCAGCTACTCTCTCAACAGTTCTTGCTTTAAATACTATATTTTCTATATTCCCACTCACAACAATAGCTCCATTACTCTCTAAAAGACAGGCATCACTCATATTTAATTTTTCTATCAAATCTTTTGCAGTTTCGGAAGATTCTGCATTTCCACCATTTGCAACATAAATATATCCTCCGTAATTTGCAGAATCATACGCTATTGGTGGAATTACTTTATTTATTACAGCAAAAGTACTTACATGAACTGAATGAATATGCATTATAGTTTTTATATCTTTTCTTGCTCTATAAACCTCAAGGTGCATTAATATATCACTAGTTGGTTCAATTCCATCGACAACATTAATCCTATTCCCTTTCAAATCTACTATACAAACATGTTCAACATTCAAGTTTTCCACTGCTATTTTTGAAGGTGTTATAACCACATATCCTGAACTTTCATCTCTAATACTAAAGCTTCCTATATTTCCTTTACATAGATTATACCTTTCTGCGTCTTTTGCCATTTTAACAACTTTAATCTTTAAATTTTCTAACATAATCTTTATCCCCCTCTAGAATTATAAATTATTTTTTTAAATCCATTAGTTCATCTATAAATATTCTCTTATCCATTAATTTAAGATCTTTATCTACAACTGGAGCAAATTCCATCAAATCTAATATATCTTTTTTAATATCTATTCCTGGTGCTATTTCAATTAGATGCAATCCATCTTCCTTTAATTCAAAGACAGCTCTTTCAGTTATATACATAACTGGCTGTTTAACTTTCAATGCATATTCACTACTAAAAGTGATCTGCTCTACAGAATCTACAAATTTCTTCTTATTTCCTTCATTTATGATTTTCAATTCTCCATTTTCTACTTTTACCTCTAAACCCTTAGCTGTAAATGTTCCACAAAAGAAGACCTTTTTAGCATTTTGAGTAATATTGATAAATCCTCCACAGCCTGCAACTCTTGTTCCAAATTTGCTAACATTTAAATTCCCATGCTTGTCTACCTGTGCAAGTCCTAAAAATGCTATATCTAAGCCTCCTCCATCGTAAAAATCAAATTGTGTCGGTTGATCAAATATGCATTCTGGATTCACTGAAGAACCAAATTTTTTTCCTCCTTGAGGGATTCCTCCTATAGGTCCTGGTTCAACTGTTAATACAATGGAATCTGCTATTCCTTCTTCATTAGCAACATTTGAAATTGCTTCCGGTATTCCTATTCCAATATTAACAATGCTTCCTTCTTCTAATTCCATAGCTGCTCTTCTTCCAATAATTTTCCTAGCATTAAGTTCTAACGGTTCTAAACTATCCGCTATTACTTTAATATCTCCAGTCAAAGATAGATCATCATCATATCCTAGTACCTGAGCCTGATCTTCTTTGTTCTTAGCTTCGACTATATAATTAACGTAAATTCCAGGTATTTTTACAAGTCTTGGATCTAACATTCCGGCTTTAACTACTTTATCAACTTGTACTATAACTATTCCACCACAATTCTTAACTGCTTGAGCTATACATGTTGCTTCTGAAAAGGTAGCCTCATGATTCATCGAAACGTTTCCTTTTTCATCAGCATATGTTCCACGAATAAATGCCACGTTAATGCTTGGACACTTGTATAATAAATTTTCTTCACCCAATATCTTAATCACTTCAACTATATCTTTTTCATTTTCCTTAGTAATTGAATTCGCCTTTCCTCCCTCTACTCTTGGATCTACAAACGTATTTAACCCTACTTTACTTATGGTTGCAGTTTTTTTACTTGCTATATCTCTAAACACATTACACATAATTCCTTGTGGTAAATTATATGCATATACTTTATTGTCTCTAATTAATTCTCCTAACATTGGTGCTAAGTTAAAATGTCCTCCTATGATTTTACCTACCAGCCCTTCATGTGCTAAATGATTTAATCCTTTACTTTTCCCATCACCTTGTGCTGCTGCAAACATTAGTGCTAAATTTTTAGGACTTTTTTCTTCTAAAAATTTTTCTTCCAAACCTTTTAATAATGCTTCTGGAACTCCTAATGATGCAAAACCGGAAGTTGCCAAAACATCGTTATCCTTTATTAAATTTGCTGCCTCTCTTGTACTTATTACCTTCACCATAAATACCATCTCCATAACTTTTATAGTCTTTGTTATTTTTTTATCAAATGTTCCTACCTTTATTTTATTTGCTTGTTTAATTTTTGTCAATAAATTTTTTGACAATTCTGAATTTTTGTACATGAATTATAAGATTCTATTTTATTATTTACTTAATACTCCTTTCGGCTTATAGTCTACTTATACACCCAATATATTAATTAAAAATCTCATTTTCAAAAATCTCACCATATTATTAATTATCGCTTATTTTCTATATATTATGAAATACATACATAATACGTTCTTTTATATTGATATTATTTTAACTATAATTTTTACAATTATTGACTCGTTAATAACAACTTTTCCTCTATATATTATATTTTTAAATATACTTTATTAGTTCTAATATTTTATTTAAATTTTAAATAAAACAAAAGAATCACTGTTGTAATATTTTTAGCATATCCGCTATCACTACAACAATGATTCTTTCTATAATTTATATCATAAAATCAATCGTGGTAAAGTAATCCTTATTCACAATTCCATCTTAATCTATACTGCTTTATCGGTGTTTTCTAAATCACCTTCATTTTGAACTATACTATGTTTTCTTCCATAAACAAAATACACTACAAGTCCTATAATGAGCCATACTACAAAGCCTATCCAAGTTATTAATTTTAATCCACACAATAAAACTATACAACATATTATAGCTACTATCGGAGTAAATGGAGCTCCTGGAACTTTAAAAATTCTTTTAAAGTTTGGCATAGTTTTTCTAAGTACTATTACTGCAAGAGATACAGCAATGAATCCAAATAAAGTTCCAGTACTTAAAAATTCTACGATAATATCTAATGGTATAAACCCAGCAATTATTGCTGCTATAGTTCCAGTTATGATAGTTGAAATATGTGGTGTCTTATGAATCGGATGTACCTTTGAGAATATCTTTGGTAAAAGTCCATCTCTTGACATAACCATAAATACTCTAACTTGGCCATAAAGAACTACCATAATAGTAGAAATCATTCCAAGTATAGCTCCCGTCCCAACTAGTGCTGCTCCCCAATTTATACCTACTCTTGCTAAAGCCCCTGGCACCGCATTTTCAGAAATTATTTCGTTATAAGGAACCATTCCTGTAAGTACAACAGCAACTAAAACATAAAGTACTGTAACAGCTATTAAACAAATTATAAGTCCAAGAGGAATATCTCGTTTTGGATTTTCTGCTTCCTCTGCCGCAGTTGATATTGCATCAAATCCAATGAATGAAAAGAATATAGTCGCTGTTGCCGCAAAGATTCCCCCAAATCCAAATGGAGCAAAAGGATGATAGTTAGCCGTATCTATATGTCCTACTCCAAGTACTACAAACACAAGAATTATAACAATCTTTATTCCAACAATGATATTATTAACTCTAGCACTTTCTTTCATTCCATAATATAGTATGTAAGTTATTATTGCAATTATTAATATAGCTGGTAAATCCACTATTCCACCTTTGCTTGGTGATGAAGTAAGAGCTGCTGGTAATGTTACTCCAAATGATTTTAGTATCCCTACAAAGGTACCTGACCATCCAGATGCTACTGCACTACAAGCAACTAAATATTCCGCAGTAAGACACCACCCAATTATCATTGCTATTATTTCACCGAATACTATATACGAATACGAATACGTACTTCCTGCAACTGGGAACATAGTTGAAAGCTCGCAATAACACAATGCACAAAGACAAGCAACTATACCTGCTAAAATAAATGAAATTATTACAGCTGGTCCCGCTAGATGCGCACCTGTTCCTGTTGCCACAAAGATACCTACTCCTACTACTGCTCCTATACCAAATGCAGCTATGTCTTTAGCTTTAAGGTTCTTCTTTAAGGCTGTCCTCTCCACTCCTTCCAGCATTTTGTCTACTGACTTTTTCTTGAAAATATTCATACGGGTCCTCCCATTTAATTTATATTCGCCCCAAAATCATCTTTGAAATAGGCTAAATTTTAACTTTAACCTATAAATATTCTCCCCAAAAATCCAAAAAATACAACAAACCAATTAGTATTTTATCATATTATGATAATACTCGGCAAGATATTAACAGTTTAATAATGAAAAAAATTTTTCACAAACCTTTTCATTAAATGATTTTTATTTCCTAATTGCAATCTAACACATTAAATATGATATGTGATATTATAATTTTCATACTCCGAATACAAGCAATAGACTCATTTGTGCATATCTCAGTTCATTAGACCTAACTTTATTTTTGCTATTGACTTTTATTACATATTTTAATCATAAGTTCAATTAACTTCTTGAATATAATGCTTGTTATCTTAATAAAACTTCCATAAATTAATAAAATATCATCTAAATATTTAATTTTTTGTTTATAATATTATAATTCATTTATTTTCAATTCAATTTCATAACACTTAAAACTTATTAGAATTATAATATTTTGAATTAAAAATTATAATATATCCGAATTTAATGTTATAATCTAATATAACTGACCATTTATATGCTATCTCATCATTACTTCTTTTTATAAATATAATAAAAAAGTCACCCACTAAATCATTTGTTTAATAGAATAATTTATACATATTCATCTCATTTTGTAGAATTGTATAAATGATTTCATATAATATATAAAACAATTAATAATAGTGAACAATATGAGATACGTTTTAGATATAAAAGAATGTGAATTCTTAGGTAAAGGCAAGGAAGGTTCTGTTTATTTAACCCCTGAAGGATATGCCTTAAAAATATTTTCTAAACGAAAGAAGGCTGAGAAGGAGGCCTGCCTTTTAGAAGAAGTCAACAATAGCAGATTTTTTCCTAAAGTTATGTTTATAGCAAACAATATGATCTTGAGAGATTATGTTGAAGGAGATATATTATCTGACTATATTAAAAAAAATGGATTATCCTATAATTTATCCGCTGAAATTATAAATCTCATTGAAGAATTTAAACAATTGAAATTTACACGACTCGATATAAGAGGAGCCCATATATTTGTAAATGAACACGAAAAGATACAGGTAATAGATCCAAGAAAAGTCTTTGAAAAAAATACTCCTTACCCCAAAGAAATTGTTAAGATTCTAGTAAAGCTAAATGTTTTTGATGAATTTCTAAAGTATCTTTTAGATTATAAACCACAACTTATAAAATACTGGATTAATGCACACAGTTATTATAAATATACATCGAAAAAAACAATTAAAATTAATATGTATGCCTGTTAAAAACTATAACAACGATAGATCATAAGAGTTCCTGATATAGTATGTGCTAAGACTCAATGCTATATATTTCCATAGATCTTACACATACTATTCAAACTCACAGCTATAATTAAAACTGAGAATGACATACTTTTTGCTCTGCTTATATATACTGTAATAATATAAATCAAAATTTTAGGAGCGTATATGAGCTATACAACAATTTTACAATGTCAAAATAATAACGATATAACCTTTCTTATGGAAGGAATGATTTCTGAAATAACTGCTGTAAATGATTATAGCTATTCTTTAAGCCTCACCGAAAATAAAGAAATAAAAGATATGTTATATCATATTATGAAAGAGGAAAAGAAACATTATGGTTCATTTTTGAAAGCCTTACAAAAAACAGACAAAGAGTTCTTTTCTGCTTATGAGCATGCCGATAAGCAACTTAAAAACACTTCAAAAATTTCTTATAACGAATATTTAGGCGGAAAGGAAAATAAGCTATTACTTACTAGTATTAGAAATGCTATAAAGGATGAACTTGAAGCAATTATACTGTATACTAACTTCTTAGAAAACGTTAAAAGTAACGAATTATTTAAAGTTATAAAAGTAATAAGCATAAATAAAAAAGAACATATTGAAAAATTAACCAGATTATTAAATTTAATAGATTCAGGTTCTTATATAGCAGAAGATTTACCTTCTTCTCTCATAGATAAATTCACAAATTAAAAAATATGGCTATTTCAATTTATTGCTTGAAATAGCCATATTTTATTTTTATTTGTTGATTACATTTATGACGGATTTATTTCATATTATAATAAATATTTAAACTTCAACTTTTGCGATTGATGTATTTACAGTCACCCCATCAATACTTTTAAGTTCATCTGTGAACTCGTGTATATCTTCAGTTTCTCCTATAAGAGTTATGGAAATTACCGATAGTTCATCTGCAAAAGGTATACCCATTCGTCCTTTTATACTTCCCCTAAAGGATGCTACCACATCATTAAATTCATCTTGCACTTCTTTTGGGTGCTCTAATATTGCACTTATTACTCCTATTTTAGACATTGTCATTCCTCCACCTTCTATAAAAAACAAGATCTCCTTATGATTGGAAGATCTTGTTTTTCTTAAGTAATCTATTTATATATTTTCCCCTATTTCTTATTTATTATTCATTCTTATATATAACTACAATCTATGTTTATATATGGAAATAAAAGAAAAATACTTTTTATTAATTACTTTATCGAATTTTAGAGAGTACGCCTTTATATAACTTTATTCTAATTTATTTTTCATCAACTTGTTACCGTCCTTGGAGATAACTCCCTTAGAATATGTTTGAACTAAATCACCTTTATAACTTATCGATTTATTTCCTGTAAGCTCTAATACTGTTTTTTTGGATTTATTATCAATATATACTTTTCCAGAATAATCAATTAGTATATCGTCTTTATCAACTGGATCAGCAATTTTTAATTCATTCCATTTCCTAGTTTTATCTGATAAAACAGTGTAATATATCTTTTGAATTTTATTATTTACCTCTTCTCCAAAATATACATTATCATTAACATCTGCACCTAGCACCTTAGGATTTCTAACATTCGGTATTGATAGTGTTCCTTTTGTATTTAATATTGTTATGCTCGTTCCTTCCTCTAGTACTGCATTCGTGCTTGTTGTCGGAACCACTACATTGGTTATTGGCCTATCACTTTTAACCTTTTTTAATTGATTCATTACATTTGCATAATATAAATCACATTTTCCAGTACTCTTTTTAACTTCGATATACAAGCTATGGGTTAATGTTGAAAACACTACATTATTCACTTCATCTTTTGAACTATTGAGCTTAATTTGAACTTTATGCAAATCAAAATCTGCAAGATCTCTAGTTTCTCCCTTTTTAGCATCAAAAGATACTGGTTCTAAATAATATACCCCTTTATCTTTTACTTTCTGTATCACAAGCATATTATCTTCCCCATTAAGCCATTTATAAAATGCAATTTCAGAGCCGCTATCAGTCTCACATTCTTTTTCTGTATTATCATTGCTATCTAAAATCTTAAGTTTTCCACTATCTATATAAGAAACATACCGTGCATCTGAAGATAACTTCACTTCATTTATCCCACTTTTTATATCTATTTCTGTTTTCTTATCTGCTTGGTTGTCTTGTTCTTCAACTTTTTCAGCTTTAATATCAAAATCTGAAGCTAGATATACCTTATCAATAAATAAAAATATACTTTGCTGCAATATAAAAGCAAGTGCAAACCAAGTTAATCTTCTTTTTAAATTCTTCATTTACTACTTCCTCCTTTACTGCTCTACGTAAAATGCTGTTGCAACAGATCTTTCGCCATCCCAGGCATTAGGAGAATTTATGACGTTGCCTTTATAATACATTGTTGATGAATATCCTCCATCAAGAGCTCCTGCATTAACAGCTCCTCTTTCCATCATTATCTCTTGAACATCATATAAACTTGCTCCAGGTGTTGTTATTTTTCTACCATCTATAACTAAAAATATTATTGTTCCATCTGCTTTTTGACCAACTGCAGTTCTGGGGTTAAGTCCTTCTTCTGCTGTATTTTTTATCTGTCTAACTCCATTAATAATTATATTTGGCTTTCTAAAGCACATTGCTTCCTGTACATTTAGTTTTTTTAGTTCAGCTATTGTATGATCTCCAACTATCAGCTCTCCTCCTTTTGTAAAAGCAATAACATTTTCAACATCATTTTCATTTACATTTCCAGTAGGATAAATAACCTTTCCTTCTGATATAACAAAGCCCCCAGGTTCAGCTCCAGTTCCTGCATATTGAGTTCCATCTGAAGATTTATCAACAAAGGAACCACCATTGATGGCTGCAACCGCATCGTGTTCATCTGCCATTTCGCTTGTCTTTTCCCCCATTTTCCCCAAAAACTTGGTCATTGCAACCTTAACTTTTAATGGGTTCTTTATTTCTAAAACATACGCATCATATTTTTTATTAGGTATATGATATTCTGTTATTTCATTTCCGACTTTATATTTAACATCTATCTTTTTCATATCTTGAAAAGCTTCTGTGCTGCTATCACTTCCATCTATTCCAAGCATCTTATCTAACATCGTTTGTGGTATTATATCATTTATTAAATATGCATGCCTTGTTGCTAAAATAGTTGAAATCAAAGTTTTTCTCATGTTATCATATGGACCTAAGAAAAATACAATGGGTGTAGTTATCACTAAAAAAAGAAGCATATCACGGATACCTCGTAAAAGAACTTTTGAATTACGCATTTTTTTCTTCTTCTTTTTTATCTTTCTTCGTCTGTTATCATTCTTTGTAACCATATATCCCTCCAATATGCATATAAATCAACATCTTCATTATTTCCTATTATATAGTAAATAAACTATTTAGTTCTTACAAAATAATTAAGAAATATTTTACGCTTAATCCATTATTAGGATTTTATATTCAATGATTCTTCTACTTAAACTAAATTTCTAAGCCACTTCTTTTGTTTATATCGTCTAAAACCTAAAATAAACTTGTATATTTCTTCAAATGTAACCATTGCATATACGAAATATATCGGAAAGCCTAACACCATTCCTCCTAAAAAGGCAAATGGAATTCCAACCATCCATACCCCGCTAATATCTAACATTAATGCTGCCTTAGTATCTCCTCCGCTTCTAAGAATACCAACAATGTTTACCCAATTAAATACTTTAAATGGCAAGTACATTATAAAAACTATTAAGCATTTACTTACATCAGTACCTACATTATCTGTTACATTGAATAATGTAATTAATGGGTTTTTAATAGCAAAGCATGTAGCGCACATTATTAAGGCAGAAATAAATTGTAATACTATAAAGTATTTCGAATGACTTTCCGCTTCTTTTAATTTATTCGCTCCTAATTCATTTCCTAAGATGACTGCAGTTGCCGCACTTATTCCTTGAAAAATAACAGTAATTATCTGTTCAACCGTTTGAGTTATAGTAATAGCTGCTACAGCTCCATCACCCATTCTTCCATATACTAATGAATACATTGTAACTCCTAATCCCCACATAAATTCATTGAGAATAACAGGAGATACAGTTGAAAAAAATAATTTAACAAACCTTTTATTAAATGCTATTAATTCCTTAATTTTTGCTGCTGCTGGTCCCTTGCTATAGTATGCTATAAATAATATACAGCTGCATTCTATGGTTCTCGCAATTATAACTGCAATTGCCTCTCCTTTAACACCAAGCGCTGGTGCTCCAAAATGTCCAAAAATCAATGCGTAGTTTAATAGTACTTTTATAACTATTGAAATGATAGTTATTATAACAGGTGCTTTTACCTGGTTTACTCCTCTTAAAAGCGCCACATAAACATTAGTTATTGCAGTCAATGGATAGCTTATTGCAGCAATTGCTAAATATCCGGCTCCTATTTCTATAGTATTTTTACTTGGAGTGAAGATACTCATTACAATTTTAGGACAAATTAAACTTGGAATTACAAAAATAAAAGCTCCAATGAGCGCGATAGTTAAAGACATTCCCAAAACTCTTCTTATATTTTGTATATCTTTCTTACCAAAATATTGAGCTGTTAAAATGGATGATCCACTTACTATCCCAAATAATAATAAAGTGAACACAAAGAAAACTTTATTAGCAAGACCAACTGCTGCAATGGACGTTTGCCCCAAGCTTCCAATCATTACAGTATCTACAAGGTTTAAACTAGTATTTAATAAAGCTTGTAAGGCTATTGGTATTGTAATAGCTATAGCTTTTCTTACAAATTTTTTATCCTGTGAAATATCCTTCAAAGTTTTTCCTATCACCATAATATTTAGTACCTCTTTTATGCCTCTCTTCTTCATATCAAGTACTATTTTACTTTAGTTTAATTAATCATGTCTATAACATATTTTAGATTCTATTAGATTTTATTATGCATTTAACTCTATTTTAAAATTTAAATTATTTTAAAGCATATCTTTTACATTTTTAATCTGTTATAATAATATGATGTTTAGACTTAAGCTATTTGAGTCATAATAAAGAATATTATCTTGAAAAATTACATATTTTATGTTATTTTTTCAAATGAAGTAATTAACTAGGCATAATCAAAAAATAATATAATAGTACAGAATGTATATTTAATCTGTTATTTATTTTTATGTGCCTTATATATCTTTTTACTTAAAACCATGAAAGAGGTGCTTAACCATAAATACTAATTATAAAATTCAAGAAAATAAATACACTGATAAGGGCAATATCACAGAAATCACCATTTTAAAAAAGGACGGAAGTGAGCTAATCTGCAAAATAGATGCCTTAGATGCTGAAAAAGTTAAAAAGGAAGGTATTTGGTTTGCTGAGTGGCATAAAGACTTTAATAACTATTTAGTTCAATCATTATCTACTTCTAAAATTAACGGTAAGACAGTTTCAAATAAAAAAACTATTCAATCTGTAATTTTAGATGTTAATCCTAAAGCTCCAATAAAGCATTTAAACGGAAATACATTAGATAATAGACGTGAAAATTTAGAAATATATAATAGAAACTTTAAAAACGATTGTACAAAAATCGATCATGATACTATGGGAATAATTTTAAGAGATAAGTTCGGTAATCACAAAGATACTGCTTTGATTTCAATTGAAGATGTAAACAAGGTAGTAAGAGACGGATATAATTGGGTTACTTATAAAAAGGGAACTGAAATAATAGTTGTAGCAAATACACCTGATGGTAGAATTCGCTTAGACGAACTAATTATGAATCCTGATGAAACAATGAAAGTTCATCACATAAATTTAAATCCTTTAGATAATAGAAGAAAAAATCTAGAGAACCAACCTATCTAGTAACAATTATCTTTAATATTATTAATATAATAATTTAAATTTGTTATATTTAAAGTTTAAAGTCACGATGTATGAAGAATGAGTTTGCATTGTGGCTTTAACTTTATTCTAAGTTAGTTCTTTTCAATATTAGGCACAATTAAATAAAGAATACTGTCTATCATCCTTATATCTTCTATATATTATCTATCTGTTAAAAGAATATTTACATTTATTAATTTCCTTTTTTTTGAATCTTTGTATTTTTATTTGTATTAATTAGGTGTAAACTATTAATTAGATAATTTGTATGACTAATATGAGGTGATTAATTTGACTAAATTTGAAATTCTTTTTGGCGATATAACAAAAACTAAATTTGACGCAATTGTAAATGCTGCAAATGCATCACTGCTTGGGGGCGGTGGAGTTGATGGCGCAATTCACAAAGCCTGTGGTGATAAATTATTAGAAGAATGCAGACAATTAAATGGATGTTTAACTGGCAAATCAAAAATAACAAAATCATATAATCTAACGAGCTCTGGTGTATATTGGATAATACACACAGTTGGGCCTATTTATAGAAATAACGGTTCTGAAGAAAAATATTTAAGAAATGCGTACCGTTCTGCTTTTAAAATAGCTGCTAATTATTCTGAGTGTTACTCTAAGCAATTTAATGAAATTTTAAATACACATCTTTATCGTTTCAGCACAAATAAATTTATCGGAGGAAAACAAAAGGAATTCTTAATTAGAGAATCAAATGATTATATTAAAGAACATCCAATTCAAACTATTGCCTTTCCATCAATAAGCACAGGAGCATATTCTTATCCTTTAGAAGACGCCTGCAAAATAGCCTTAGATGAAATCTCAACATTTATTGAAGATTCACCTGGCACTTTTGACAAAGTTGCTATGGTCTGTTTAGATAAAAAAACATATGATATATATACCTCCTTATATGATTCTTTATATGCTAAAAAATCGTAACATAATAAAAGAGTAGATACTACTCACACTTAGTATCTACTCTTTCAATATTTCTAATCTTATGCGAAATATCTATCTAATAATCCTTTGAAAGCTTTTCCGTGTCTTGCTTCATCTTTACACATTTCATGAACTGTATCATGTATTGCATCTAAGTTTAATTTCTTAGCAAGTGTTGCTAAATCTTTTTTACCTTGACATGCTCCATGTTCTGCATCAACTCTAGCTTGTAAATTTGCTTTTGTATCTGCAACAACTACTTCTCCTAGTAATTCAGCAAATTTAGATGCATGTTCTGCTTCTTCAAATGCAATTCTCTTATATGCTTCTGCAATTTCTGGATATCCTTCTCTATCAGCTTGTCTTGACATTGCTAAGTACATCCCAACTTCTGTACATTCTCCAGTGAAGTTTGCATGTAAACCATCGATTACTTCTTGGTCAACCCCTTTAGCTACTCCGATTACATGTTCATCAGCAAAAGTTAATTCTCCGCTTTGTTCAACGAATTTTTCTGATCCTACACCACATACTGGACATTTTTCTGGTGCTGTTTCTCCTTCATAAATATAACCACATACTGTACAAACAAATTTTTTCATAATCTTCTCCTCCTAAAATCTTAACTTTAATATTTATTTTGTAATTTTTTTTAATTACTTCTCTCTACAAAAATTATTATATAATAATTATTATTTGTTGTAAATACTTTTTTATAAATTTTTCTATATTTTTTTATTATTAATATCCATGACATTATAAATGCCCCATAAACACTAGATTTTGGAATAAAACTTGTAAATAAATATTAATAATATCTAAATATTTTATTATATCTATATAAACTTTATGTTTAAATATTAAAAGTTACTGTATAATGTATTTATACTTATTCTTATAAGGAGTGTTTTTTATTGTTTGGATATGTTACTCCCTTAAAGGCAGAAATGAAAGTCAAAGACTTTGCTAGATTTAAATGCTACTATTGTGGACTATGCTGCCACATAAAAAAAGACTTTGGTAATCTACCAAGACTGTCTTTAAATTATGATATGACTTTTCTAGGCTTATTATTAGATGCATTAAACTCTGACGAACTAGAAATTGGACATCATAGATGCTCACTTCATCCTACTGAGAAAAAAATTATTATAACTAATAATAAAGCTCTAGCTTATGCAGCTGCAATGAACATTTCATTATCCTATTACAAGTTACTGGACGATGTATATGATGATAAGAATCTTAAAAGCAAATTCTTAAGTACTCTCTTATCACCTTATATAAGAAAATTTTCAGTTCAAATACTTGAAATTAATAATAAGATAAAACAATGCTTAAATAAACTTTCTACGTTAGAAAATGATAAGTCTTTTATTTATATAGATGAAATATCCGATCCTTTCAGTGATTTAGTGGGTATAATTCTACGTGATTATCCTTATGAATTACTTAATGATTCTGCTGAACTTAGAACTATTTTATATAATTTAGGGTATTCTATAGGTAAATGGATATACTTGATTGATGCCTTAGATGATTTAAAGTCCGATATGGAAAAAGGAAAATTCAACCCTATAAATTTTCTATATAATGAGGATTCTTTACCATATGATGAATTTATTAAAATAGTAAAACCCAAAATAGAATTTACTATTTTAAATTGCGGGTATAGTTGTAAGGAAAATTTAGATAAATTGAATCTTAATAGAAATAGCGATATACTATATAACATAATTGAATTAGGCTTAATGGATAAATATGTTAATATTATCAGACATCCAGAAAGTACAAATGAAACTAAAAGGAGAGATTTATAATGAATCCATATGAGGTATTAGGTATAAAACCTGGTGCAAGTCAAGATGAAATAAAAAGTGCATACAGAAAACTTATTAAACAATATCACCCAGACCAATTTGGAGATAATCCACTTAAAAATTTAGCTGAAGAAAAAATGATTGAAATCAATGAAGCTTACGAAGCATTAACTAAAAATCCTAATAATAATTATAATTCTAGTAACACTAGTACTTCATCAAATTATAATAATTCATCCAATAATTCTAGTAATTCCTATGATTTTCAGGAAATAAGAAGACTTATTCAATCTAGAAATTATTTAGCGGCTGAAAATAAATTAAATTCTATTTCTAACAGAACTGCTGAGTGGCATTACTTAAATGGAGCTGTTTTACTTAACAAAGGCTGGTTTGATGCTGCCCTTAACGAAATGAATGCAGCTGTCAGTATGGATCCTAATAATTTTGAATATAGACAAGGTTTAAATTCCTTAAGGCAAAGAGGCTCAAGCTATTCTAGTCCTTATTATAGAACTACAAATACAAACAATTCTGATCTATGCAATTGCTGTATAAATCTTTGGTGTTTAGACTCCCTATGCGAATGTGCAGGTGGAGATTTAATCAACTGTTGTTAATTTTAATATCTTATCCGCCAAATTTCAGACTGCAGAACTTGTACTTAAATATAAAGGAGTGAGCAATTTATGAAAGCAAAGTATATTGCCGAAAATGGTATAATTACAGCATTAACCCTTGCAATACTCTACTCTGCTTCCATTATTCCAATAAGTACTTTATCTATATTAACTGTTGCTTCATGCTTAATACCAATATCCATTATTAGAACTTCAATAAAAAATACAATATTGGTTTACATTGCTTCAAGTATTTTAAGTTTCTTTTTAGTAACAATTAATATAGCCATATATTATATATTATTTTTTGGAATATATGGCATAATAAAATATTTCATAGAAAAAATCAGAAATATACTTATAGAATTAGTACTAAAATTAGTTGCCTTTAATATGTTACTTTCAGTAATTTATTTTATCGGAACCAACTTATTAATTAATTTAGATACTAAATTCCCAATATACATTGTATGGATAATAGCGCAAGTTGTATTTCTAATTTATGATTATGCATTAACACTTATAATAAGCTTTTATTTAAGCAGAATACATAAACTTAGTTAAAAATTTGTATTATATATTTAAATACCTTATATAATAAGCAATATCCATATGCAAGCTAATAATGAATGATGAAACCCTTTAATATTTTTCTAATGCTTACCTTCATTAGAGAATACTTTTTAATTTCATCATTCATTTTTTATTAGTTTTATTCCATTTTCTCTATAATCATTTTATAAAGCATACATTATTAGAGAATACTTTTTAATTTCATCTCAAGTTATAAATTTAGTTTTTACTTTAATTCCTTATCATGAATCCCTATACTTTTCAATCAGCTTATTTAAAAACTCTACTGTTTTAACTGGTGCTTTTCCTATAGATGTTTCCCCTGCCAACATAAAACCTGTCGCACCGATTTTTATAAAATTATATATACTTTCAACTTCAGAAATTGATGGCATTTTCCCACTTTTCATACTATTAAAAAGATGAGTTGCTACTATTATATCTTTGTTTTTATCCTTAGTTACTTCCTTTATAATTTTTTCTTCATAAATAGGCGTATCTTCTATTGATGTTTCTGGTATTAAATCGCCTCTTCCTATTACTATTCCATCCACTTCATTTAATATACTTTTCAAATTATTTACTCCGTTTAAGGTTTCTATTTTTGCCCAAATTTTAGGTTTAGCTTTACTTGCACTACTGTTATCATTCAAAAATATTTTTATTTCATTAATATCTTCTTTATTCTCAACGAACGATTGGCATATTATATCTACTCTGTTTCTTATTCCCCACATTATAGCGTTTTTATCCTTTTCACTTAATGCAATCGCATTTCTCTCTAGATTCTTTATATTGCACCCTTTACCCTTTCTAATAATCCCACCTCTTACAGTAGTAACTTTAATAAGCCCATCTTCTCTCTCTATGACATTAAAAATCATCGTATTATCTTTTATTCCTATTTCTTTATATTCTTTTCCATTCAAGACTTCATTTTTAATATTTAATGGAATTATTTTGATTTTACCTTCACGATCCTTTATTTCTTCATATTTATCTTCACCACAAAAATAAATTTCTTCCCCATCATACACTTTATAAACATATTCAAATTTGTTTGATACTCTTACCTTAGTTCCTGAAAGATCTAATATTATTTCAATATCATTCTTTATTTCTTTTGCCATTTTTAAAAATCTTAAGAATTCTATTGCACTTCCATGTATAAAGTTAAATCTCAATGCATTTACACCGCTGTCTATTATCCCCTTAAGTATTGTCCTATCCTTTACAGTCGGTCCTACTGTTCCTATTATATACATATTATCCCCCAAAACATTATTACTGTTTATTCATATTATAAAATTCCCTTAATTATCACTTATTCCATTAATGTAGAAGTTCTAAAACTCAAAGGTTCGAATAAATTTATATTGTAAACATGGTATTTTAGGAGGTATGTATTTTGAAAAAAATTAGCTGCATTTTTATAATATTGCTATTATCCATTAATCTAATTGGTTGCAATTTACGAAATTATCAATATATAAATTTTTCTGTAAAACCAAATAATCATTATTATATTGATGAAATAAAAAATAAAATTTTAAATAATAAAAAATTTACTCTTTACGTATTTGATACTAATTTATATAAGGAAATAGAAGTTCCAGCAGACGAAAATTCTATTTTTGAAGATTTCATCTCTTCATTAGCTACCGAAAACTACTCAACTGAGGGAGTAAATGTAAAAGAGCCTTTTAGAATCAGATTATATTTTAATGATAATGATCAATACTTCGTTAAAGTTTTTAATGATTCTATTATATCTGTTGCTCCATGGGATGGAATTTTTAACGAAGATATTATTTCCATGAAAAACTTACCGCTAAGATATAACCTTTTTGATTTTTGCAATCATATTGAAAATAAGCCTATAGCTAAACAAAATTAAGTAATATAAACATTTAATTAGAGGGCATATTTTATTTTCGCCCTCTTTTTGCCCTTATAGAATAGTACTTATTAGTATATAAAAGGCATTAAACACTCTAGTGAATAAAGTGGTCCCATTGTCAAGGACATTTATAAAAAAAGGCATTAAATTTTAAATCTAAATCATGTATTTTATCCGTAAGGAGGAGATGCAGAAAAGATGAGCCAACATTGAATCCTATGGATTTGATGTTGGCTCATCTTAATAGCTAACTGTATCTTGTATGATTATGATAAATAGAAAGTTTATAGAAACCTTAAATACTTTCAAGGAATCTATGTTAAGTGATGATGTTCCCTCTTATGTTATTCGTTATTGCGAACAGCTTAATGAAGTGAAGTGGACATGGTTTTATGTACAAATGATGGAAGCTGTGATAATTACAGAAGAACTTGACTATCTGTTTTATGTGCTGAAATGGATTTTAAAAACCGATTTCCATGACCTCGCATATGAAATGTATTTCTATGACATGATCAATCCAGAGTGTAGTTCTGAATCACTGATTAAGGATGAATACCGGGCTATGTATAGCCAACGTTACCATACCCAGTTCATGGAAGACCTGTCTGTTCATCGTTGAGCGGATGCTTTCCAGTTATTATATATTCTGCATATTGATTTGGTGCCAGCTTCGCCAGTTTCCACTGATATCGTTCATTATTATAATAGTCCATATAATTATCAATTTCATTGCAAAGTTCATCGTAAGTACTGCATCTGTCCAGATGTATTTCATCTTTCATATGCCCAAAGAAAGATTCTTGTGGTGCATTATCCCAGCAGTTTCCCCTTCGTGACATAGACTGCCTCAGTTCTTTGTCTTTCAGCAACTGACGGAAAGACATGCTGGTATAATGACAGCCTTGATCTGAATGAAGAATAGCATCTATTTGAAGAGTGTCTCCATGTTTATCAATTAAGTTATTAATAGTTTCTAATACAAAATCAACTTCAAGAGACTCGCTTACTACATAGGACAGAACCTGTTTTGTATACGCATCTTTAATAACAGAGAGATACGCTTTACAGCCATGGTTATAAAATAAATATGTGATATCGGTAAGAAGTATTTTTCCTGCACCATGTTCTGCAAATTCACGTTTTACAAGGTTATCAGATATGGCATCTGTCTTAAGAGCTTTTGCCATTCTACGGTACGGATTGGCTTTCCTAATTGGACAAAAGAGATTGTATTTCTTCATCAGGCGGCTAATCTTTTTCTGATTCATTCGCACACCCATATGTAGCAGCCGCATATGTATTCCACGTCTACCTTTATCATATCCACGATACTTGTAAGCTTCTAATATTAGAGTAAAGTCAGCTCTATCCAGTTCTTCCTTATTACATCGTTGACCAAATGAATGAAGCCAGTTATAGTAGCCGCTTCGCGATACGCTAGCCATTTTACATAACCAACTTATATTTAATTCATTATTATCACGCTGAGTCATTTCTTGGATGAGTTTGAATTTTTCTTCTGGTGCTGCTTCTGTTTGTTCTTCCATTTGGCTTGTCTTTCTAAAAATTCGATTTTTTTTAAAAATTCATTTTCTTGTTTTAGATATTTAATTTGATGTTCCAGTCTGGCAATTCGCTCAGCATCAGTTAAATCCTTTGCAACTGGACGGCCTAAGTTACATTTTCTTATATCTTCAAAGCCATCTGAGCGAAATTCACATCTCTTCACCATTGCAACAAGAGCATCCTTACGTTTTTTACCTAAGAGCTGATGATTAATTCCACATTCAATCAATATTTGAGATGGTATTTTTCCTGCACGGTATTCTTTTGCAAACAGTTCTTTAAATTTAGTTGTATAAGTTATTGCTTTATCACTAACTTTTTCGATATACGGATTTTTTCGCAATTCTTCTTGTTGTTCTTCTGTAAAATGATTAACACCCATAAACACCCCTCCAATTATACTGAAATTAATTGTAACAAAAAAAGACCCTATAAAATAGAGTCAGTAAGAAATTTGGTTTTATAAGCCTTTTTTCTAACTGTCCATTCTATAGGATCCATTTTAGAATGTTTAATGCCTTTAAAATTATTTATTCAATTCGTATGAAACTCAATGTTTGCTTAGAATTATATTCAATCATATCATTGACATCCTTTATATAAATTAATATTTCTCTCAATAAAAAATTAATAAGCCTTGTTTTTTTCATAAATTCTCCTAGCACAAAAAGACCATAAAAAAAATTTATAACCTTGAACATTTTAGCTTGGACTGGGCATTCTAGCGAAGTGTGAATACCTTCTGCTCTCACCAGCTTAGCACTGATTATGATTCATACTCACTAATATAGCGTTTTAAAGGAAACGAACTAAGATAATTGTGATGAAAATTGTTCTAAATACTTGGATATACTTTCAATGTTAAATCGCATATGCCGATTATTTCCCTCCAGTTTACTTAGCATTATACCGCCTTCTAGAGTGGAAAAAATGAAAGTAGCAAGAGTATCGGTATCAATATTGGGCTTTAACTCACCGTTCTGTATTCCTTGATAAAGAATCCCCTTAATATATTTCAACATCCTTTCAATGCTTTGCTGGGCTTTTTTTCGTAATTCAGGGTGAGTATCATCACTTTCAATAGCTGTATTTAATACAGGACATCCTCCGATAAAAGGGGGATTTTCTACAACTTGTTCATAGACCTTGAATATGGCCAGAATTTTATCAATTGCTGATTGTTGTTCACTTACGGCTTCAAAAAATTTTTCATTAACAATTCCTACTGCATAATCATAGGCCTCAAGCGCAATCTCATCCTTACATGCAAAGTGACGATAAATCCCCCCCCTCTTAATTCCAGTTACTTCAGTAATATCAGAGAGCGAAGATCCTGCGTAGCCTCGCTGATTAAAAAGTTCAGCCGATTTCTTAATTATATAATTGCGTGTGTTTTCTCCTTTACTCATAGTATCTCCTCCAAGGAATGTAATTTTATCCTCACTGCACATGTTATTTTTTCTTTAATTATTATAGCATGCCTCCAAAAATTTAGATAGTTATTACAAGGCAGGGGTTATTTCTTCAACGAACTTGATCTTTTAATTTAAGAAGCCAATTCTGTAATTAGACATAAGAACAAAATCGTAGGCGACTGTGGAGCCGAAGATTTTTTTACGCATCTGCCTTTTCGAACGAATGTGAGAAAAATCTGGCAGGCGAATATGATTTATTTTTTATTCTTTTCTACTCGGAACCTATTAAATAGCCTTTTTCATAAGTTATCCATAGATTTTACTTTATTATAAATTCCTAAAGAATAAAAAATATTTTTCACACAAGCAGTTTGAATATAAATTTGCACTTTATTCATTATTATGTTAACATGATAAAAAAAGATATCGTTCAGTATCTTTTTTTATTATATTAAAATGAGGTGAAGAAAATGAACGACACATGGTTTAAAGAACGTAAGTATGCTTGGATCGGCTTAACTGCTTTGTGGATTATCGGCTTTATTGGCGCATTGTTGCGTTTTATTATGGCTACTTATCAAGTTCAAATTTCTCAAGATTTGAACATAAGCAGAAGCTTGATTTCCATGGCATGGTCAACCAACTTACTGATTGCAGCATTATGCACCCCAATAGGAGGATGGATTGCTGACCGTTATGGACCTAAGAAATTAATGCAACTAAGTACAATTTTTAGTATCTTAGGGACAAGTATTGTTTTTGTAGGACATAGTCCGGTTTTGTTTTTTATCGGATATGGAGTCATATCTGGTTTTTACGGTATAGGAGCATCTGCCACATATATTCTAATATTTGACTGGTTCCAACATCATCGAGCCAAAGCTACTGCACTTCTGGCAAGCTCATCATCTATTGGTCTAGCCGTTTGCACTCCGATTTTTATCTCGAATAGTTGGTTAACATGGAAGGATGCATTTCTAATCTCTTGCCTGCTCAGCCTTTTTGTTGCATTGCCAGTTATTCAGTTTCTTATTCGGAATCCTGAAAATCGACAGAAGCAATCAAAGAAATCTGAACAACCAAAAATGAAAATGCTTTTTAAAGACTCTCATATATTATTATTTCTATTCATTGGTTTTGCATTATTTACATGTGGGTTTAATATGGGGACTGTAGAGATGAATTTAGTGGCTATTTATCAATGGTCCAGCGTAAAGCCTGCCTTGATTGCTATATCCATGAGCACCTTAGGAATTATGGAAATAATCGGTTCGCTCATTTTCGGATATTTTTTTGATCGTATCAATAAATTTACAGCCATGTCGCTGTTGTACGGGATACGCATCTTAGCGTTTATAATTTTGTTTGTACATTCGCCCTGGTCGCCGATTGTGTTTGCAGTGCTCTTCGGATTTACTTATCTAGGGGCTGTACCTGGAGGAATGTTAATTGCCAATGAGAATACTAAGGAAAAAGGAAAGTTCATTGGAAGTCTCCTTCTATTCCATCAAGCAGGTGGTATAATAGGTAGCTTAATCGGAGGTGTTTCTTTTGATATCAGTAAAAGTTACCAACTACTCATTTGCATTGATATGCTTCTATGCGTTTTAGTTACAATAGGGTATTTTACGAATTATTGGCTACGATATAAAAATGCTTTGTCTGTAAGCAAGTATGCAAATGAAGTTAACAAACTACAATCAAACGATAACTAATTGTGAACTATAAACCAAATCAGGTGATTTTATTTCAAATCTTGTAATTAAATATATGAAAAATATTATTGTTATTGTGAGTCCCTATACTTATATTTTTCCATATGATATGATTATTATATTATTATAAAAATCTCTGATAATTGGAGGATAACTTATGCTTAAAGTAGATTTCCACGTTCACACTACCTCTTCTGATGGAATATTCTCGCCTTCTGAAGTTGTTAAAAGAGCTTATGAGAATAATGTTAAATATCTAGCCATAACAGACCATGATACTATTGATGGCTTAAATGAAGCTATTGAAGAAAGTTATAAATATGATATCACCTTAATTCCTGGAATTGAATTATCAACTCAGCACAACAATGAAAGTGTACATATTTTAGGCTTCTTTAAAGATGATAACTTTAAAAATCAAGAGTTTATTAAAGAACTTAATAATATAAAAAATCATAGAATTGTTAGAGCAAAAAAAATGATTAATAAGTTAAAAGAGGAGTTTAATATAGAAATAAATTTCGAAAAAATTTTAAAAGATGCTAAAGATACTATTGCTAGACCTCATATTGCCAGAGAGATAATTAATTGCGGCTACCCTTATACTCATGATGAAATTTTCAATAAATTCATTGGCAAAAATTGTAAAGCCTATGTCCCAACTTTAAAGCTTTCTACTATTGATGGTTTAAAATTACTAAAAAAATATAATGCACATGTATTCTTAGCTCATCCTAAATTAATAGTAAATTCTAGCATACACGAGTTCTTATCCATGGGTTTTGATGGTCTTGAATCTATATATTATCTTAACACACAGGAAGAAACTGAATCGTTTTTAAAACTAGCAAATGATAATAATTTATTAGTTTCCTGCGGTTCTGATTTTCATGGTAATTTAAAAGAGGATACTCGCCATGGCGATATTGGTTCTGTTGAATTGCCCTATGAGTATTTGTCAAAATTTCTCTCTTCTCTAAATTTATCGCACGAAACTAAATAACAAATCGATATTATTTATATTAAAAGATAAAAAAGCTCAAGGATTCTAGCATTTATATCCTTGAGCTCTATTATTATAAAGTTCTTTCTTATCTCATATTTTAATAATTTCTATGCCTCTAATAAAAAAGCTTTATATCCCTTCATAGTTTCGTATATATCAACTTTACTTGCAATTTCCCATGGTGAATGCATATTAAGAAGTGCAACTCCACAATCTATTACTTCCATGTTATATTGCGCTAATATATACGCTATAGTTCCCCCTCCGCCAGCATCAACTTTTCCAAGTTCTGCTGTTTGAATTGCAACATCGTGTTTTTCCATTATATTTCTAAGTTCTGCCATATATTCAGCACTTGCATCATTACAACCATATTTTCCTCTCGAACCTGTATATTTGTTAAATACCATTCCTCTGCCAAAGAAAGCTGCATTCTTCTTTTCCATTGCTGAAGGATAATTAGGATCAAAGGCTGCACTAACATCTGATGATAACATCTTTGAATTAGTAAGACATCTTCTAAGTTTTAGCTCTGTATATCCTTCGACTTTGTCTATAATTTCAGCAACAATGTTTTCAAAAAACTTCGATTGCATACCAGTAGCACCAAAGCTGCCTATTTCCTCTTTATCAACTAATAAGGTACAGCAAGTCTTATCAATTTCCTTTATATCAAACATAGCCATGAGAGATGTATACGAACAAACTCTATCATCCTGACCGTAAGCCATAACCATACTTCTATCTAATCCATAGTCTCTCGCTCTTCCTGCAGTTACAACCTCTAATTCAGCTGAAAGAAAATCATCTTCCTCAAAATCATATTTTTCTTTAAGTATTTTTAGAATATTTGCCTTAACAGCTTCCTTTTCTGTTCCTTTTAAAGGCATACTTCCAACTAAGACATTAAGGTCTTCACCTTCAACAACCTTATTTCCCTTTTTTTCCATCTGAGTCCCAGCTAAATGTACTAAAAGATCAGAAACTCCAATAACAGGGTCATTTTCATCTTCTCCAATACATATATTTATAACTGTTCCATCCTTTTTTGCTACAACTCCATGCAAGGCCAAAGGTAATGTAACCCACTGATATTTTTTAATTCCACCATAATAATGCGTATCTAACAATACCAATTCACTATCTTCATATAGAGGATTTTGCTTCACATCCAATCTTGGCGAATCAATATGAGCTCCCAAAATTTTTAATCCATTTTCCATCGGCTCATTTCCTATTATAAACAAAGCTATTGTTTTACCTTTATTATTAGCATAAACTTTATCTCCTGCTTTTAAAGTTCCTTTGTTTTTAATAATTTCTTCTATATCTTTATAACCTTCAGCTTTTGCTAATTCTATTACCTCATGAACACATTCTCTTTCAGTTTTACATTGGGACATAAAATCTTTATATCCTTCACAGAATTTAAATATCTCTTCTACCTTCTCGCTATCATATTTATTCCATGCATTTTTATTACTTTCCTTTTTCTCACTTTTCATAAAAAAATTCCTCCTTAGTTAGCATTCCCTTTAATCATTAAGATCATTCATCCTACTTTCTATTACATCTACAGGTGTAATTTTTGACATGAGTGCATGTCTGTAATTAACTGCCGCTGCTTCTATAATGACTGCAATATTTCTTCCTGGCCTAATAGGAACAGTTAATTTTTTTACATTTATACCTAATATGTTCATATATTCATTGTCTATTCCCAATCTATCATAATCGTTATCATCTTTCCAATGTTCAAAATGCATAACTAATCTTAT
Source organism: Clostridium sp. DL-VIII (assembly GCF_000230835.1). Classification (NCBI taxonomy): domain Bacteria; kingdom Bacillati; phylum Bacillota; class Clostridia; order Eubacteriales; family Clostridiaceae; genus Clostridium; species Clostridium sp. DL-VIII. The sequence continues at coordinate 2,486,514 of NZ_CM001240.1, read as the reverse complement.
TTCCTTCTCCTGAACAACGGAACTTAATCCATACAATGTTGTGACATCAATAATTCCAAGCCCTCTAACCTCTAACATTCCTACTGTTATTTTAGGAGATCTTCCTATTAACTGGCCATCTATATCCTTTATATCGACAGCATCATCTGTAACAAGTCTATGTCCCCTTTTTATTAATTCTAAAGCTGTTTCACTTTTTCCTATTCCACTTTCTCCTGTAATTAATATACCTATACCGGAAACATCCACCAAAACTCCATGTAATCTAGTTTCAGGTGCAAGCTTATCTGCTAAATATATTGTAGTTTTACTTATAAATTGTGTAGTTACCAAGTTGCTTCTAACAAACCATATATTATGTTTTTGTGCTTCTCGTATAAATTCCGGATGTGGTTCTAATCCTCTAGTTATAATTAAGCAGTTTATATCAAAGCTAAAGTATTTCTTTACTCTCTTTTTTCTAAGTTCTATTTGCATATAATCTAGAAAGCTCCATTCTGCCTTACCTATAACCTGTATTCTCTCTGGAGCAAAGTAATTATAAAAGCCTGCAAGTTGTAGTCCTGGTCTATTTATATCATTTACAGAAATCTCCACATCTTCTTTTCCTTCAACTAGCACTTCCAAATTCAAATCAGCTATTAGCTTTTTGACTAATACTCCCACTCCTCATTACCCCTTTTTTCTTTTTTTTGATTCTATCCCATCTAATTGAGCTCTAAAATTCCTTTTAACATTATCTATATACCTTTTTCTAAGTTTTTCTTGTAATTCTTTCTCATCCTTTGTAAGTTCTCTTTCTTGACTTATTTTGTATAATGAATTAATTTCCTTAACAACGTCCTCAATCTTAGAATTTTCGATATCCATTATGCCTCATCCTTTCTGTGTCTATACCAATAATTTTACCATTTAAAATAATATAATCAATATGAAATTTTTCGACACCATTTCTTAATTCCATATATAGTCGTGTCGATCATCTCTTTTGTAATTATTATACATATTTGCATTATATTGTAATGAAATATTTAAAATTATGCGTTTTTCAACGCTTTATTACTCATTTTTGGTTCTTACTGTCAATATTTGCAAGATGATTTTTTTTTACTTTTTTTACATTATTGTTTATAATAAATGTATATCTCAACCAAATATGAAAAAAGAAGGTGAAATTATGAAAACATGGATATCTTACAAACTCAAATGCAATCTCTTATTTAGGAAAAACTTACTTAACTTATTGTTATTGTTTTTTTCACCAAGGAACAAATTTATGATTATTCTCTCTCAGAATTTGGACAAGCATATAGTTCTTTACCAAAAGGAACTAGCTCATGTGTATAAGAGAAGACATAATTCAAAACCAATTAGTGAATTAGCTGCTTGAGTTTAAATGCTTTCAAAAAATAAAATTTTGAATTATAGTTTTACTTTAAATTAAGATGTATATATTGAAATTAGTTTTCTGTCTCTTGTATCTGGATATTTACTTAGGTTACAGGGGCTTAAATGTAATTTTTTATTGCATCATATATAATGAATTTGAATTTTTCATTTACCTAAAAAGCTAACTAAAGTAGTACTTTAGTTAGCTTTTTAACATTTTCCTATTATATTTTTGAACATATAAAAACACCTCATTACTGAGGTGTTGACTCCAATTATAGTTCCCAACATGCCGCTTGCCCATATATTCAAATCCTGCGCCTCGCAGGTGGGTTAAGCTCAATTCACTTCTGCCTTCTACTGTCACAACATGTGATTAAATGAAGCCTGACATTTATGAATTAACTGCAAATCCCGATAATATCATGTAGGTTGAATATCATAAGCTCTACGCACATCTCAGGAAATCTATGATTTTATTATAGCACAAGCTATAATATTTTCAATAGTATTTTAATGGCAGTTTTACTCATAGTAATCGTTTAAAATATCTTCCATTTCTGTATCTGTTAATTCATCAGAAAAGACTGCTACAAATTTAAAATATCCGCTGTCTCCATTTTCCATTCCAAATTCCTTATATTTAGCTTCTACCTCATATTCATCTATAATTTCTTCCAGTATTGATTCAACATTATCTACTGCAATATCTCTTAGATATGGAATATAATATTCATTATACCATTCATCAGATTCTGGTTCAAAATCACTTTCTTCGTTCGAATAAGTTTTTGCAGCGCTTATCTCCTCTTTATCAAAATCATAATAAAATTTTATCATAACATAATCTTTCTTTTGTTTTACTTCCTCTACATCTTCTAAGCCATTATCCTCTAGATAGCTTATTATTTCTGAACCTTTCATTAATTTCACCTCTTACACCTAGTATAATAATTTTTTATATTCTTTCTTTATCTCTTCAAATTCCCTATCATCTTCAACAAGATTTAACTCTTCATTTCCTTCTTCATTTATATCTATTCTAAAAGCAAACATATCATTACTATTATCGTCTAATGGTGATAATAATAAATATCCCTGCTCCCCTAAATAAATCCTTGCTATAGCTTCAAAATCAACTTTATTTCCATCCTCATCTTTAAATGACATTACTTCTTTTTCTTCCAAAATGTTCACACCTCATCTTTAATTATTAGCACAAAGCCTATCTAGCTTATAAACTAGGTAATTTATTCGCTTTTCATTGAATTCCTATAATTTGTGCTTTTAAATATTCTAACCTTATTATATGATATTTCACCTTTTTGTCTATATTATTTTATTTTTTTTCTAAATTTTTCTGATTAATCACTACAAAAAGCCCAATGCATACTTCGTATATTGCATTGGGCTCCGTAATTTAGAGAAAATTTATATATTTTTCTTTAAATTATTGTTTTATATTTTATTTTGTGTAACTATATTGATTTTTTGTTCCAAAATCACCAAAAACATTGTAGATATTTTTCTTTCTAGCTTTTGCGACTGCTTTAATAACCGCATATGCTATTACACCATCTACACTATGATGTATCATTGCACCAACAAGTGTAACTGCTAAAGCTGGATAAGCCGCAGCTCCAAATCCTATAAATGGTATTGTAACTAAAGCTTCTAGAATTCCATGTATAGGTGCAGATATTGCTACAGCTTTAACATAACTTTTGTTTTTCATGATTACCATAGCTCCGACATACCCTACAACAATATGCGTTGCTGCTCTTGCAACTACTGGTGCAGGTGTCCCTGCTATTAAAAAACCAATTGTTGAACCTATTCCAACTACTATCGCCACAAATGGTGATATTAACATAGATAACATCATTGGTACATGAGCTGCCAATGTTGCCGTAAAATATGGTGGAATAATTATCTTTAAAAATCCAAATTGAATAGGAATTATAATTGCTAGTGCTGTCAATAATCCAGCATATACCATTTGCTTTATTTTATTATTCATATCTCCTGCATCCTCCTCTTGCTTATCAGTTGTATATACACTAGTATATAATAACTATACTTATAAGTAAATGCATTTATTTAAATTTATACATATTTTTATATTAAATTTAAATTAGTTCTTAATCTATAAGATATTTTTATGACATTGAATTTATTTTATATAACTTTTATAATATACTTAATTTAAAATTAGTAATTAAAAAATTCTTAATTTTATTATCTTTAAAATTTTTATATTTATACAAGGAGTTTTCGAATGGAAAAAATATATATGCTTGGAACAGGCTCTGCTATGGTTACAAAATGTTATAATACATGCTTTACTTTATCAAAAGATGATGAACATTTTCTTATTGATGCTGGCGGCGGAAATACTGTTCTATCAAATTTAGAAAAATTAAATATATCAATTAATCACATCCACAATATGTTTATATCACATAATCATAATGATCATATTTTAGGAAGTGTCTGGGTAATCAGATCTGTCGCTCAAAGTATACTAAACGGCAAATATGTCGGAGACTTAAATATCTATTGTCATGATACTTCCATAGAAGCAATTAAGACAATTTGCTCATTTGTTCTTCAAAAAAAGTTTTTAAAATTATTTGATGATAGGATACTATTCAACAAAATCACCAATAACTATACAACTACTATACTAGATAGAAAAATCACTTTTTTTGATATACATAGCACTAAAGATCTTCAATATGGATTTACAACCATATTAGCTAATGATAAATCATTAACATTTTTAGGTGATGAACCATATAGAGACACGGTAAAAAATTATTGTGAAAATGTAGATTATTTACTTCACGAAGCATTCTGTCTTTATTCTCAAAAAGATATATTTAAACCCTATGAAAAGCATCATGCTACTGCAAAAGATGCATGTAAAAATGCTAAAGAATTGAATGTAAAAAATATAATATTATATCATACAGAAGATAAGAACCTAGAGAACAGAAAAGAATTATACATAGATGAAGGAAAACAAGAATTCAATGGAAATATATATATGCCTGATGATTTAGATATACTAGAACTATAGATTATAGCTTTTTTATATTTAAGATATACAGCCAAAATAAAGGACATGACGTGAAAGTATCATGCATGTCCTTTATATTTTTAAAGTAAATAACTTTATAAGTTCTTTCTATACCAAACATCACAAGCAAAGTGTTCAGTTTCAACTAAAGGTTTATCTAATTGTATAAATCCATTCTTTTTATAAAATTTATTCGCAGCTACCATATTATCAAAAGTTTCAAGGTAACATTCTTTATAATGCTTTCTAGCAAATTCTAATGAGATATCTAATAACTCTTGCGCAATACCAGTACCTCTTACCTCTTTTAATGAATACATCTTTTGTAATTCACATACACCTTCAGCATTTTCTAATGGTCCTATGCCGCAACCTGCTACTATTTTACCATCCTCTTCAACAACCCAATAATTAGATTTCTCGTTTATATAAACCTGATAAAAACATCCTAAGTTAGGATCAGACCAAGCACATCCAGGTTTGTTTGCCCCAAATTCTATTAAACAAGTTCTTATAAGCAATTCAACTTGCTTATTATCTTTTTCTTGTATTTCTCTTATTAGCATAAGCCCCTCCATTTGTTTTCATTAAGTATATTTAGCTATTATAACATAATAATTCAATTCTATATCAAAAAGTAATTTTTTACTTTAAATTATTATAATATGTTAAAATAACTAAAAACGCATATAATTTCTTTTATGCGTTTTTATTGTTTCACATCTAATTATTACTTTTATATCTAAATTTATTAATAATATTTTCTATAAATATTATTATACAATAAATAATTACTATATTAACGAAGAAGTCTAATATATTAATATTTACTCCATGATTTCCATGAAACAAATTACAAAATAGTCTGAAATCATTAATTTTTTCTTGATATATTGTCAAATAGCTACAGGGAAATCCAAACGATACCCCTTGATCTTGAAGTATATTTCCTGATAGAATAAATGAAATAAATATAACTATAAATACAGCCAATCTAAGCTCTCAAGTATTTATTCTTCTAATACCATTATTGCCAGAACCTAAACGCTTAATTATTTTTTGCATAACTCCTCCTCTTATATCCTTCCAATTCTATTTCCTTATTATAACATAAAATTAAAATCAGTAATAAAATCTTTAAACATATCTAAGAAATAATTATATATAGTATGTTGCAATTAGTTTCATTTATTTTTCATTTCATATTTACTTAGCCTACAGACATTCCGAATGTAATTTCATTATTGGAATATATATTAAATAAAAAACTATAATACTTATACAATTACATTTCCTTAACTCTGATAAGCCATTCTTTTACTAGTAAATTAAATAAATCTTCCTGTTCTATTTGCAGATTATGTCCTGCCTTATCTAATACTGCAAAAGCTGCTCGAGGAAAACTATCTAATAATTTCCACGCATCTTTGTAACCTACACAATCATCTTGTCTTCCCAATAAAATTACTGAAGGTTTATCATAAATTACACTTAACTTATCTACATCAAATGAAAATCCATATCCACCATTTTTCATAATATTTTGTAAAAATTCACTGTTTGCAATTTCTACTCCACACATTATTTCTTCCTTATATCGTTTATATATTTTTTCATTTTGAACCACTACATTATTCTCAAAATCTTCCGCTTCATCTGATGTCAATCTTGATAATAATTCTGAATCTTTTACTAAAACAACATGTTCAGGCACATTTCTATCTTTATATTCTGGTATTATAAGTGGACAAATTAATGCCACACCATCAATTCTATCCTGCATTTTATAAATTATGCCTCTAGAGATATATCCTCCATAAGATTCCCCTACTAATAAAAACTTTTCGTTAGGCACAGCCTTCTCAATAAATTCAATTACTACATCAAGCATAATATCAGAATTTGAAATCCAATCAGCACTTTCTGATTTACCCATGCCTGGTAAATCAATATATATTCTTTTGTAGTTACTTTCGTCTTTAAATAAAGGTTCCATACACCCAGTCATTAATCTGTGATCTGGATAATACCCATGTATCATAATAATTGGTTTTCCTTCTCCTATTACTTCATAATTTATGTATATATCTCTTATCTTGCACTTCATAATCTTGCCCTCCAATCTCATCTGTTATAATTTATCCGATAGCTAGCATCCGTAACACTCCCACTCGCACTGTGAAAGTGGGAGATAACGGCTGCACGCTCCTGGATAAGTTCAACTATGATTCAGATGGAGATCGAACCCCACCTGAATCAAGTTTCACTTTATTATAATACTGCTTATGTGGAATTAATAGGTAATAATAATTTCTATATTATTTGTTACACAAAAAGAGCTATCACTAAATTAACATAGCAATAACTCTTTTATACTCTTATTTATTCTTTGAATATATAATTTTCCTTATACTTTCCAAAGAAAGAAAAAACTCTTCAGATAAATCTTGAATTTTATAACCAGATTTATGTTTATTTCTTATTTCAGCATTTCTATTTCTTATATACACCCTACTTCCTGAATTTTCACCCCACTTTTTTCTCTTTTCTGCTTGAGTAGGAACATATATATATTCACCTTGAATATATTTTTGAATTTCCTTAACCAAATCATCTGGTAAAATCATTTCAGCTTTTCTATATTTCACAAAGCTCAGCTCCTTAAATTAATATTTCAAATTTAAGATACAAAGCCTGTACTCTATGATAAACAACATAGAATTATAAATATTTTATTTACAACTGCCTTTGTGCAAATTATCATACATTCTGATTACAGACTTTGCACAAAACCTTTTGAGTTCTTCGCGTTCTAAAAGCTCAAACCTCATATTTTAACACCTCCAGTAAATTAAAACATCAAAATGAGTATTGCTTATTAGCAAAATTATATTGGAATATAATTCCTTTATATTAATATTCATTTAAATTAACTACATTTATTTATACTTTATAATAATACTTTTCTCGCAATTTCAACTGATTCTTTTGCATCTTTTGCATAAAAATCAGCTCCTATTCTTTCTGCCGTATCTTTAGTTAATACCGCCCCTCCAACAAATATCTTTCCATTGTAGCCATCTTCCCTTAATGCTTTTATTGTTTCTTCCATGCTCTTAAGGGTTGTCGTCATAAGTGCACTTAATCCAATTAAAGAAACTTCATGGTTTTTAGCTTCTTCTACAACAGTTTTAATTGGGACATCTTTTCCTAAATCTATCATTTCATAACCATAGTTCTCCAAAATAACTTTTACTATATTCTTTCCAATATCGTGAATGTCACCTTTTACTGTCGCCACTATAATTTTTCCTTTTGAGATACTCTTCGTATTACTTTTGGCTATTTCTGTCTTTAAAATACTGAATGCATTTTTTACAGTTTCGGCTGATTGTATTAACTGCGGTAAAAATAATTCACCTTTCTCATATTTACTTCCTACTTCGTCTAAAGCTGGAATCAAATATTCATTAACTATTTCAAGCTCTTTTTTGCTCTTTAAAAGCTCTATAGTAGCCTGCTTAGCTTCCTCTTTTAAGCCTTTAATAACAATATATTTTAAATCATGATCCGTATTTGCATTACTATTAGCACTTAGATTATTCTTTGTCGTTCCTTTAGCAGTAACTTCTGTTAATACTTCTACATTGGCATAATTATTTATATAGCTTTCAGCACCTTTATCATAATTATATAAAACATTGTAAGAATCAATAACTCTAGTCATTCCCTTTGCATTAGGATTAATTATTGGTAAGTCCAAGCCATTTGCAAGAGCTAACGCTAAAAATGTTTCATTTATCAACTCTCTATTTGGAAGTCCAAAAGATATATTCGAAACTCCAAGTACTGTTTTAACCCCTAATTTTTCTTTAACCATTCTTACAGCTTTTAGGGTTTCCTGAACTTCTTCCTGCTGAGCTGATACTGTGAGTACTAAACAATCTATAAATACATCCTCTTTTTTTATTCCATATTCTGCTGCCTTATTTATTATTTTTTTTGCAATCTCAAATCTTTCTTCTGCTTTTGCTGGAATTCCTCTTTCATCTAAAGTTAATCCTACAACACTTGCTCCATATTTTTTAACTAAAGGAAGTATTTTATCTAAGACAGCATCTTCACCATTTACAGAATTTAAAATTGGCTTTCCATTATAATATCTAAGCCCAGTTTCTATAGCTTTATGGTCAGAAGAATCAATTTGAAGCGGTGTATCTATAATACCTTGTATTTCTTTTATAACTTTATGCATCATACTTGGTTCATCAATTTCAGGAAGTCCTACATTAACATCTAAAATATGTGCCCCAGCTTCAATTTGTGAAACGGCTTGACTTAAAATATAATCTAAATCACCATTTTTTAATGCCTCTTTAAATATCTTCTTTCCAGTTGGATTGATTCTTTCGCCAATAATTCTAACCCCATCTATTCTTACAACTTTCGATGGTGTACAAATTGCAGCGTAGTGCTCTCTTGTAATAGGAATGATTTTTTTCTCTTTGACTGTATTTGATAATTCCTTAATATACTCTGGAGTTGTTCCGCAACATCCTCCAATAATTCTAACACCAGAATCTATAAAACCGCATAAAGTATCTGCGAATTCTTCTTTAGTAACATCATATCTTGTCTCATTTCCTATTGATAATGTCGGAAGTCCTGCATTTGGCTGAACCATTACTGGTATATGGGCTATACTGCATATTTCCTCAATTACAGGTTTTAATTGTTTTGGTCCAAGAGAGCAGTTAACCCCAAGTGCATCAACTCCTAAGCCTTCCAAGACAAGCACCATAGCTTCTGGGGAGCACCCTGTAAAAGTTCTTAGGTTTTCTTCAAAGGTCATAGTACAAAACACAGGTAAATCTGAGTTTTCCTTGGCTGCAAGTATTGCTGCTTTAAGCTCATATAAATCAGTCATTGTTTCAATCAGGATTATATCTACCCCTGATTTAGTTCCTTGAATTACCTGGCGCTTGAAAATCTCATATGCTCTATCAAAACCTAGAGTACCCATAGGCTCTAAAAGTTCACCTATCGGACCAATATCTAAAGCAATATATGTATTGCTGTCACCTTTAGCTCTTTTAGCAATCTTTACTGCTGCATCTACTGCATCTTCAACTTCTAAATTGCAGAGTTTAAGCTTAAGTTCATTGGCACCAAAAGTATTTGTTGTTATCACATTTGCTCCACTATTTATATACTCTTTATGAATTTCCTCTATAATATATGGCTCCTTTATATTTAAAAGTTCCGGATTTTCTCCAAGTTTTAAACCTTTTTTTTGAAGCATTGTTCCCATTGCTCCATCAAAAATTAATATGTTATCCTTTATATATTCTTTAAGCCCCACAGTTTTCTCCCTCTCTTCTAAAGCTGCAATTCTCATAGTTATTACATTCTTTGCAGCTCTTCTTTTTCTTTTTAATTCCATTATCAATTATTCCTATTATAGCCGTAACAGATTTTCTAGGAAACAACAAATTATTTTCAGATACAGTAAGTCCTATTTTCCTTTGAGCATCTAATGACCTTAAAAAATTATTTTGTACATCTAAGGGTAAATCTCCATAGCCTGGACTATACCTAAAAGTTATATCCATACCTTCTTGAATAGCTTTTTCCTTTATATTGATCTCTACTATATCGCAAACTTCTTCAACTGCAGTTGTAGCACAAGCATCTAATATAAGCGCTCTTGTTAAATTAGTTTTCTCATACAATCTAGTTTTCCTTTCAATTTCATTTCCTAATGTTACAGCCATAAGTACGCATTGTTTCGAATTTTTTAAATGTTCCCGTATATCCTTTCCTTTCAAAATCAAATTAGTAGTAATAACTTCTACGCCTTCATCGTCTTGCCTTATATCATTATAACTATACACAACTCTAGGCATAATTATCTTTTTGATTTCCTCTCTGCATTCATGAATCATTATACTAATGTTTTTATCTATATCCTGTCCCTTATAGCCAAGATACCTAAGAACTTCTTCCCTATTTATATCTAATTTCAAAGATTCTATAATAATGCCCCCCCTTATACAGTTAACAGTTAGCAGTTAGCAGTTAACAATTTACAGTTAAATGCTGCTTAACTTTAAATTTTAAAAACCTTGCTTAGATAATCTACATTTTACAGTTAAATGCTGCTCAGCTCTAAATTTCAATAGTTATATTAAAATTGTGCTTAGGTGATTTACAGTGCACAGTTTTCTATTTTTAGTTCTATTGTTTTTTGCATAATAAAAAGCCTAAAGGCATTCCTTTAGGCTTAAAAGCAATCAAAAACACCTTATCTTTCAGCTCTATTACGCTGCAGGATTTAGCACCTTATATATAAATATATCGGTTGCTGGGTTTCTTCGGGCCAGTCCCTCCACCACTCTTGATAAGTCTTATAATTAATTATTATATCTTTGAAAATCTTACTTGTAAAGATTTCATTTCTAAATTTTAGTTACTTGTCTTATATTATTTATCTATTACTTCTTAACTAATAATAAAATTATGGATAATATACTAAAAGTTAAGCTGATTAACATTATGTATTTAACAACTTGAACAGTAGTAAAGCCTTTTTCTTCTAGTCTAAAATGTATTTGACTTCTATCTGCCTGATAAACTGGTTTCCCTTCAGAAAATCTTTTAAATATAACAAATAAATTATCAAAAATCGGTACTGCTAACGCTAATATTGGTATAAACAAACTTAAAACAGTTGCCTGCTTAAATGCCCCTTCTAATGCTGTGATACTTAAAATAAATCCTAAAAAATTTGCTCCTGAATCCCCCATAAACACTTTTGCAGGGAATTTATTATAATATAGAAATCCCAAAATAGTTCCCACAAGCATTATAGATACTACTGCTGATTCATCTTGATTTAATATTATTGCTGCTGCAAAAAAAGTTGCTGCTGATATTAAGGATAAACCTCCTGCTAACCCATCCATTCCATCAGACCAATTAATTACAGTGGTAACTCCAAATATCCAGGTTATCGTAAGTATAAATTTCACTACTGGACTAAATTCTATATAAGAACTTGTAAATGGATTTGTAAATCCTCCAAAAAAAATGTTTGCTTTAAATACTAAAATTGCAGATAACAATTGAATAACAAGCCTAGGAAATATGGCAAATTCCTTTCCCTTTGTCTTATACCAATCATCAATTAATCCTATTAATAATATCATAGTAGCTGCAACAAGCACTGTTACTTGCTTGTATGGGTGATCTTCGTCTTTATAAAACATAAAATATGATATAAAAAATCCAATGTATAAAGCTATACCTCCGCATAATGGTGTTGGCATTTTATGCTGTTTTCTTTTATTAGGCTTATCCGTAAACTGTACTTTATTAGCTAGCTTCATAAGAAAAGGCATGGTAATTAATGCTCCTAAAAGAGATACTACCATTGCTAAAATATAATTCATCTTTTCTACTCCTTAGTTAAGTCTATGAAAGTAAATTATATCCAAATGTTCCATCTTGGCTTACTTCCTATTTGATTATACTATTAAAGATATGGTATATCAATTACAAAATTATTAAGGTTATACCCTAAAACTATTTATATTTTTTATTCTGTTTTGATATCACATCCAAATTCTTCGTAGATTATATTGCTAATGGGGATTTCAAATGCTACAATTTAATAGAAACAAATGTAAATAAGGTTTTACTAAATACAGTTATATAGTTTATTATTAACTTTTATATTAAGGAGTGACTTTGATGGAAAAAATAGCAAGTTTTACAATTAATCATTTGGAATTACTTCCAGGTGTATATGTTTCAAGACAAGATAAGTTTGGGGATACAGTTCTTACAACCTTTGATATAAGAATGACTAGACCTAATTTTGAACCAGTTATGAATACAGCAGAAATGCATGCAATTGAGCATTTAGCTGCTACTTTCTTAAGAAATCATAAAGTTTATGCAGATAAAACTGTTTACTTTGGACCTATGGGATGTAGGACAGGCTTCTATTTGATTTTACATGGTGATTATAAATCAAAAGATATAGTTCCTCTTCTTACAGAATTATATAAATTTATGGCCGATTTTGAAGGCGATATTCCTGGTGCTTCTGCTAAAGATTGCGGTAACTATTTAGACATGAATCTGCCAATGGCTAAATATTTAGCAAACAAATTTCTTAACGAAATTTTATTAAACATAAAAGAAGAAAATTTAAATTATCCAGCCTAAAGTAAATACAGAAAGTATTAAACCAGCATACTAACTAGTCTGCTGGTTTATTTTTTTAATTTCTAAATCTCTAATTCCTCATTCATTCTTACTAAAACTTTTGTACTAGTATCAGCTTTACAACATATTCACTTAGGTACCCATTAATTCATATAATGTAATAGACTTTTAACAAACCATACTTTAAAAAATTGATTAACTAAAAAGGATGTGAATATAATGAAATGTACTGACGTACCTGTACAAAAAATTGATCCATCTAAACCAGATACAATTCCAAAATTTATAGATAGACTACAAATTCCAGAAGTTGCTAAACCAGTTGACTGGATTGGAAAAGCTGCATATTATGAAATTCATATGATACAAGCATATCATAAATTTCACAGCTCATTCCCTTTTACCAGAGTTTGGGGATATGAAGGCCGTTATCCAGGGCCAACTATTGAAACTATGAAGGATAAGACCATTTATGTAAAATGGATCAATAGCCTGCCTTATAAGCATCTTCTTCCAATAGATCATACTCTTCATGGAGCTATTGATACACCTGATGTAAGAACTGTGGTTCATGTACATGGTGCTAATATAGAACCTCATAGTGATGGCTATCCAGAAGCTTGGTATACTCAGAACTATTCGATTACCGGGCCATCATTTACTCGGAAAATATATGAATATACCAATCATCAACAATCCACTACACTATGGTATCATGATCACAGCATGGGAATAACAAGACTAAATGTATATGCTGGACTTGCTGGTTTTTATTTAATTAGAGATCCTCAGGAAAAAAGATTACATTTACCAGGAGGAATCTATGAAATACCAATGATGATACAAGACAAATCATTTAATGCTGATGGTTCATTATTTTATCCTGATACCCCTCCATTTCCTGTACCTGTTAAACCGTCAATAGTGCCAGGATTTTTAGGTAATACAATAGTAGTGAATGGTAAGGTGTGGCCTTATTTAAATGTTGAGCCTAGAAAATATAGATTTAGAATATTAAATGCTTCCAATAGACGAGATTATAACCTAAGCCTATCCAATAATTCTGAATTCTATCAAATTGGTACAGACGGAGGGCTTTTACACCACACAGCTAAAATATCTTCCTTCATCCTATATCCAGCTGAGAGAATAGATATTGTAATAGATTTTTCAAAATTTAAAGGTGAAGAAATAACTCTTCTAAATGCAAACACTGATCCTAATTTGTCAGTAGTAATGAGGTTTAAAGTAACACTTCCTCTAAAATCTAAGGACACTAGTGAAGTTCCAGAAGAATTATATCCTTTTACTCATATAGATGAAGAAATGGCTACAAATGTTCGTGATCTACCTTTAAATGTATCTACTGATCATTATGGTAGGCCAATGCTTTTACTAAACAATAGAATGTGGTCAGATCCTGCTACAGAAAAACCTGAACTAGATAGCATAGAAATATGGAATTTAATTAATCCTGTTGCGAACCTTTCACATCCTATTCATGTTCACTTAGTTCAATTTAAGATACTAGACAGAAGACCTTTTGATATTCAGAAATATCAAACTGATGGTAAGATCGAATATACTGGTCCAGCTGAAGCCCCTCTACCTTTCGAGCAGGGGTGGAAGGACGTTGTCAGAGCTGATGGTGGAAAAGTCACACGAATTATTATGCACTTTAAAGACCATGCAGGCGACTTTGTATGGCACTGTCACTTTCTCGAACATGAAGATCACGATATGATGAGGCCTCTTAAAGTAATAAAAGATTCCTTTTCTATAAATTAGAGCCGTATGAAATATCGTGCAGTTTCATAAAACAATATAAAATTAGGAAACCATTAATAGGTTTCCTAATTTTATGCTTTCAATATATTAGTTAAACTCTTTAGTAATCGAGATATAATCAGCTTTTTCATTAAATAGATAATAAGTATTTTCCTCTAGTATCTCACCAGTTTCAATATATTTTTCAACATTAATTTTAAACTTCTCCAAATGATATTCTTTAAATGAATATTTTTCTTTTAAAGTCTCTTTTATGCTCTTTTCCTCTTCTTTTTCCATATCACTTCTTATAAACTCTGGCAATCCCCTTTTTTTATAATAAATCAAATAATTGAACCTTATTATTTCTTTTACATATTTATTACTTTCTCCCAATATGTCTGCATTGAAGTCTAAAAATACTTTATAATATTCTACATTCCCTATATTCTTATTAAAATATCCCTGACTTTCAAAAAACATTCCTAAACTATAATAAAATTCAAATGGTGAATTGAACTTTTTCTCAAAATACCCAATTATATAATTGAACTTTTGTGAGTTATAATATTTATCCACCATTTCTTCAACTTTCTTAAGCTTTAATAACTCTTCATAAGAAAGTTTATCGGTTTTTAAAATTTCATATGGTGGATATGGTGAATATTCCATCCCATATTTATCTGCATCTTCTCTCATAGAAGATCCCTTTAATAGTTTTAAGAAACCAAGTTGAATTTCTTCTGGTCTTATTTCATACATATCATTAAAAGATTTCTTAAAAGATTCATAATCTTCTCCCGGAAGTCCTGCTATTAAATCTAGATGCTGGTCTATATTTCTCAACGCTTCAATTTCTAGAACCTTTTCTTTTATATCATTAAAATTAACAAATCTATTTATATTTCTTAAAACTTCGTCATTAGTTGTTTGAACTCCAACTTCAAATCTAAATCTTCCTTTTGGAGCCTTTGATAAAAGTTCTATTTCCTGAGGCTTCAATATGTCTGCTGATATTTCAAAATGAAATTGAGTATTTGTATCTTGTTTTATTAAAAAGTCCCATATTGCCATAGCAAATTTAGAATTGCAGTTAAATGTACGATCAACAAATTTAACTAATCTAACTTTTTTATTAACAAAATACATTAACTCTTTTAAAACTCTCTCTATTTCTAAAAATCTAACTCCATGACTTGTAGACGAAAGACAATATTTACAATTAAAAGGACATCCTCTTGAAGCTTCATAATATACAATTTTATTACTTAGATCCTCATCTTCATCATATGGAAATACTATTTCATCCATAGACATTAATGGACGCTTCTCATTAGAATAAACCTCGTCATTAATTTTATAATGTAACCCTCTAACATCTTCAAGCTTCATTTTTCCTAGTTTATATAAAATAAAATCTTTATAAGTCTTTTCACCTTCCCCTTCAATAACGTATTCTCCTACATTATTTTTTAGAAAGCTTCTTGAATCAAATGAGACTTCTGGCCCACCATAGAGAATTTCTATTTTAGGATTTACCTTTTTTATTAAATTGGAAACTCTTGAAACAAGTTCAACATTCCAAATATATGTAGAAAATGCTACAACATCTGGCTTTTCTTCAATTATTTCTTCTAATATTCTTCCTTCTCTATCATTTATAGTAAATTCCTTTATTCTTCCTTCATAATCCATATCTCTTGTAAAATTCTTTAAATATCTAACTGCTAAATTACTATGAATAAATTTAGAGTCTATTGCCGTAATCAGTACCTTCATCCTTAACTTTCTCCTCTGCTATAACTTTGGTTTCCAGTTTCCTTCCTCTAATAAAAAAAACATCTTCCCATGCTTTAGTTTCTTCTATTTTGAAGTATTTTTCAAGGATTTTTTTTAATTCTTCTATATTTGAGCTTAAAAGTATATTTAAGTTCTTAAATATAAATTCTTTTATTTTCCCATTCGGTAATATAACTCTTATTTTGTTATTGAATACTTTTCCTCTTTCCTTTTTTATGTCCCATATGAATATTTCTCCATCATCTCTTATATATGAGCTTACTTCCTTAATCAATCTTTCTTTTTCTAAACTAGTCCATATTTTATTTAGATCAAAAAAAAACGTACACGCATCATATTCTCTACTCTTTAATTCCATTTTAGTATCGCTACGTACATAATCTAAAGATAATTCTTCTTCTACTTCTTTAGAAATATTATATATAATACCGAGATTTTTATCTCCTACATCTAATATATCCCCTTCAAAAACAACATCTTCTAAATTTATTACTAATGTTTTGCCCATGCTGTTCCCTCCTACTTCATCTGAACCTTTGGTTATATTTTAACATTTTTTACATATTTTTAAACATATTATTTTTATTTTTTAGATTCAAAAAAGATTCCTATATTTTTCGTAAAAAAGCTGCCTCAAAACAAAATTAATCTTGAGGCAGCCTATTGCTTTTCCGAATTTTTATACTAAAAATATTCAACTAAATAAATGTGTTTATGCTATTTTGTACGTTTTTTATTATAAATCTTATATATAACTAAACTGGTTATTGTAGCTAAAAGAACGCCTATAAATATCCAGATTGATTTTGGAAGATTGAATTCGAATCTAGGTCCTTCAGACTGCAACTTATAAATACATCCAGTTCCACTATCTAAAATATAAATATCTCCATCTAAATATTTTATTCCTTTTATATTGCTATTATCCTTTAACTTCAATAAATCATATACGATACTTTTGCTATTTATTGCTGATATAACATTATTCTTACTATCATAATATACTTTAGTATTTTTTTCTAATATTTTTCCTTCTTTATCAATAGCTAAATATCTTATAGCACTAACATTTTTAAATTGATAAATTGGCCCTGGAACAATTTTATTTGGAGGATTTTGAATAAGATTTGATACAAGCTTATCTCCTTTAAATCTAGAAGATGTTATAGGATCTCCTCCACTAAAATCTGGCCAGCCATACCATTTACCTTTATCTATTTTATAAAGATAATCGAAATCTCTATTTATAGGCCTATCTCCAACATTCTCCATTCCTCCGACAATTCCAATAAGATTTCCATCATCATCTAAATCCCATCCAGTTATATTTCTTATTCCTGATGAATATAAGGTTGATTTATTAGTGCTTAAATTTATTTCTACAACACATGCATTGGCTAAACTCTGCGCCCTTATTTTCTGTCCTTCTTCACTAGAATTTCCATAAGGCATGAAAGCACCTGTTTTCTTTTCTCCATAGTTAAAACCATTTAATGTTATATCTATTGGACTTTTATCGTGTGGAACTTTATTGATTGAATAATCACTTTCATATGCTGCTATCCCTGAATTAGTAACAGTTCCTATAGACAAAAGAAGTCTTGAATTTCTTATGATTATATTTCTATCTAAATATTTGCCTTCACAAGGTATATTATCTATTACTAACTGCAGACTCTTATCACTTAAATCATATTTATATAAACTATCCTTAGAAATAAAGTATAATTTATTATTGTAAAATAATAAGTTTTCTATTTTTAACGTATTATCTTGTAATAAAGTTTCTTCTCTCCCATCTTCCTTAATCACTTTAATATAATTTTCATATGCTACATAAGTATTTTTATTATTATCTTGATCAAAAGCTACTGAGTCATTACAATTCTTATACGCGACGCTCCAACTTATATTGTTTTTTAGCGTATTCATTTTATATTGATTTGAAAAATTAAATACTCCAAATGCTACTACAACTATTATAATTGAAATAATTAAAAATTTTAGAAACCTTTTCACTTCATTCTCCCCTTACCGCTTTAATTAGAAATCTATAAAAACTAATTAACCTTCTTCTGAATCAAACTTTTCTTAATACATAATGTATAATATCTATATTAGATTTATATTGTAAATCTAATGAAATAAGACCTTTAATTTAAAAATGTTCTTTATATGATATACTATATATATTGGTCATATATAATTTTATTGGTAAATTTACCATAAACTTATTGATATCCATATATGGATATCAATAAAAATACATTATATTAAATTCTACATACTCTTTATGAGTATAAAGTCATTAATATAATTCTAAATATAAATAATTTATAAAAATATAAGGAGGAATGACCTATGACAGATCCTAGAAATACTAAACTTGCTAGTAATTTAATAAATTATTCATGTGAACTTAAAGAAGGTGAAAAAGTCCTTATTGAAGCTAATGGAGTAGAAACGCCTTTAATTAAAGAGTTAATCAAAGAAGTTTATAAGGCAAATGCAATTCCTTTTGTATCAATAAAGGATAATGAATTAGAACGTGAATTGCTTATGAATACTTCAAAAGGACAATTAGATCTCAGAGCTAAATACGAAGCTTTAAGAATGAAAGACATGGATGCCTATATAGGGGTCAGGGCTAGTAATAATTCTTCTGAACTTTCAGATGTTCCTGAAGAAAAAATGAACCTATATAATAGATACTTTAAAGCACCAGTTCATTCAGACATAAGGGTTCCAAATACTAAATGGTGTGTCTTAAGATATCCTAATTATTCTATGGCTCAAAGCGCAGATATGAGTACAGAAGCTTTTGAGGAATTCTATTTTAATGTATGTAATTTGGATTACTCTAAAATGTCAAAGGCTATGGATTCACTAGTAGAATTAATGAATAAAACTGACAAAGTAAGATTAGTCGCTCCAGGTACAGATTTAACTTTTTCAATAAAAGATATTCCTGCGATTAAATGTGATGGTAAGGCTAACATCCCAGATGGAGAAGTTTATACTGCACCAGTTAAAAATTCAATTAATGGTACTCTAGCTTATAACACACCATCTGCTTACAACGGATTTACTTTTACTGATATTAAATTTGAATTTAAAGATGGTAAAATCATAAATGCTACTGCAAACAATTCTAAGCGATTAAATGAAATATTAAACACTGATGATGGCGCAAGATATGTTGGTGAATTTGCAATAGGTGTTAATCCTTATATTCTTCATCCTATGAAAGATACCTTATTCGATGAAAAAATAGCAGGTTCAATTCACTTTACTCCAGGTGCTTCTTATGATGAAGCTCCAAATGGAAATAGCTCTGCTATTCATTGGGACTTAGTTTTGATACAAAGAGCTGATTATGGCGGTGGTGAAATTTACTTTGATGATGTTCTAATAAGAAAGGATGGAATTTTTGTAATTGATGAACTTAAAGTACTAAACCCGGAAAACTTGAAATAATATTTATTCAGTTAAGAAATAAAAGTTATAAATTAAAATTATGAAAATCCCCTGACTTTTCATAGATATATATGAAAATTTCAGTAAAAAAGTCATTCCTTCTAGAGTCCGCTAGCTAAAAGGAATGACTTTATTTTTTAATAATCTTTATAATTGATTAGCTAATTCTTCAAGTTTCTTAGCTGTTGTATTTAATTCTGAAATAGAAGCTGCTATTTCTTCTAATGATGCTGATTGATTTTGTGAGACATCATTTGAGTTTGTTAAACTATTATTTATAGTTACTATCGAAGAAGAAATGTTCTTCATAACAGAATCAATTTTTTTAATAGATTCATTAGAAGAATTTGATAATTTCCTAATTTCTTGAGCAACAACACTGAACCCTTTTCCTGCATCTCCTGCTCTAGCTGCCTCAATAGCAGCATTTAATCCTAGAAGATTTGTTTGTGAAGAAATCCCTTGAATGAAAGTTAATATTTTATCAGTATCTTTTGCACTTTCAGTAGCTTCTTTAGTTTCTAATAATATTTGCTCATTCATTGTTGCTAATTCCTGTACTCCTTTAGAAATATCATTTATCCCAATTGATATCTGCGAAAGTGATTCTGATAATTTTTGTGTAATATCAATTAAATCATTTTTCTTTTCTAAGCTCTTACCTACTACCAAAACCCCAACAACTTCATTTTCTTCTTTTATAGGAATTGCATATGACTTAAATGCTACTCCGTACACATTTTCAGGTACTATTTTTATTATCTCTTTACCTCTACTGAGT
This sequence comes from Clostridium sp. DL-VIII, assembly GCF_000230835.1. Taxonomy (NCBI): domain Bacteria; kingdom Bacillati; phylum Bacillota; class Clostridia; order Eubacteriales; family Clostridiaceae; genus Clostridium; species Clostridium sp. DL-VIII. The sequence goes on along the minus strand of NZ_CM001240.1, from coordinate 2,465,986 downwards.
GCATCAGCAACTGCGCCACCACTTGGTATAGCATCCCCTTCTTTTGCATTTAGCTTTAACCTTTCACTCGTATTTGTATATAAGTATTTTTTAGTATCTGCTAATGCTAAAGACGCCTCTGAATCAAAAAGTGATTCTATGTACGGCATTACATTGTAAAAAAGATTTATCATTTCCTTCTCTGAAATTTTATCCATTATTCTTCCCCCTTACTTTCCCCATTATATTGTTAGTTTTACGTATAAGTATAATTATATCTTTTTTTTGGCTAATTTGTAAATATAAATAATATTTTAAATTATTTTCACTTTAACTTATTTAACTTAATATTTCTATCAATTCATATTTACACTTTATGACGAATATGCTTTATAGTAATTTAAAGGAGTGAATAAGCTTTGGATAGAGATAATTTTTTAAAGAATTCTTTTTTACTTGTATCTTCCAATATAGCAACAGGTATTTTAGGTTTTATATTTTCCATATATCTTTCTAAAATATTAGGGCCAGAAGGAATGGGCTTATATAACTTGGTTATGCCTATTTACAATTTATTTATATGTCTTATGACTGCTGGAATAGTAGCTTCTATTTCCAAAATAACCGCTGTCTATGCGCAAAAAGGTGAGCATAATAATATTGTAAGGACCATCAGGGTTGTTTCCTTATTCAATATAATCTGGGCCTTTCTAATAGGTATAATAGTATTTCTTCTTGCTCCAACACTTGGTAAATATGGTGTTAATGATGTTAGAACTATAAATGCTATTAAAGTCATTTGCCCAGCCATGGTTTGTATTGCAATTTCAAATATACTTAAGGGATACTTCTATGGAACTTCTAAAATTACAGTGCCGGCAATAATTGATATTTGCGAAAAAGCCATGAGGATTTTAACCGTAAGTTTGCTTATATTTTTGACAAAAGCTCAAACTCTTGAGGGAATGGTAACTTTAGCTACAGTTGCATTATGTATAGGCGAATTTCAAAGTCTATTTTTTCTTTATATTTATTATAAATACTCAATAAGTAAAATACCTAAATCTCATGAAAAACCTGAAGGCAGAGTTCAACTTCTTTTTGATGTAATTATCATTGCAGTTCCTCTTCTGTTAAATGGATTTTTAACTAACATTTTAGGAACACTCTCTACACTGATTGTTCCAAGACGCTTACTTGCAGCTGGTTTTAGTTATTCAGAAGCTTTAAGCATGATAGGGAAATATACTGGAATGGCGCTTAGCATAATAACAATTCCTTTAATTGTAGTTTCTACAATTAACACTTTATTGATTCCAGATCTTTCTCAAAGTCTAGTACTTGGGAAACAATATGAAGCTTCTATTAGAATTAAAAAGGTTATTAAAGTTGCATTTCTACTTGGAATAGCAACCACAATAATTTGCAATGTAATTCCAGACGCTTTAGGAAAGATGTTTTACGACAGAGTAGACTTAGGTATGTATATAAGATTCGCTTCCCTCACTGCACCAATTTTTTTTCCTGCAGTAACCATGTTCGGCATATTAAATGGTCTAAATAGACAAAACATAATTCTTAGAAATTCTATGATTGAAGCCATAATTGAATTGATATGTTTATACATATTTACCGCAATTCATTCTATAAATATATTTGGATATAGCCTAACTATGCTAATAGCCTGTACAGTTGGATTTATTCTTAATATATACGAAGTTAATAAGCATATTGAACTTAACTTAAACAAATCCAACATAACAATATATATACTACTCGGTTTCTTGACCTTCATAATTATCAACATATTCTCAAAACATATGCTTACAAGTTCATTAATCATAAATAATTTTATTGTAATAGGACTTGTCTTCTTAATCTTTGCATATTTAGGAACATTTGGAGAAGCAGAAGATTAATAATAAATCACACTAAAATCAAACACATCGTAGCTAACAAAAGCTTTAAGAAACATTGATTTTCATTATAAGCTTAATTTATAACTTAAAATATGCATTCAATATTTACTTAGCTTTAAGTATATATGCACAAAAATAGATACATGTTTACAGAGCACGAACATTTAAAAGTCAGCTGATAAACATATATCTATTTTCGATTAATACACCCTTAAATCTAAAGCATAAAATTATATATATTATTTAAGTTGTTTTCTTAAAAATCTTGGTAAATAGTTAAATATTCTAGGAGATATGTTATCTAAATCGCTCTTTCTAATTCCACCTAATATAATTATTGAATATAAATAAACAAGACCTGCTATTCCAATAATTAAAATTGTGAATAATACTTTTAATAGCGAATTATCATTTGCAATATTTATTAAAATCGACGTAAAAGACTTTAATAAATATATACTTAATGCCATTATTGCCGATGCAAGCAATGGTTTAACTGAACTTCTAAACAAAGGAATTTTTACTTTAAGTGCTTTTCTAAGTGCTCGCTTATTTAAAAACATAGGTATCGCAAACCATAAGAAATTTCCTACTACTACTCCTAAAATATTTATTTCTGGCATTCCAACTAATATGTAATTAGCAGCTATCTTTGCAGCTATGCCTATACTAAATGTTCCAAGTACAAAATAAAGTTTATTCATACTTTGAAGTATGATAGTTTGTATTTGTACAACTGCCATAAGAACTAATACCACTGATCCCCATACCATTAATTCAAACCCTTGACTTGTTCCATACAAAAGTTCAAACACTTCCTGCGATAGACATGATAGTCCAACTGCTGCTGGTATTGTTATTATTAAAGTTATTCTAAATGCGAAAGTAGTCTTTTTTCTTATTTCCTTCTTATTCTTTAAAGTCATTGCCGCCGTTACTGCTGGCAATACGGTTGTCCCAAGTGCTGTCACAATTATAAGTGGAACAGACAATAAAGTTTTATATCTTCCAAGTACTCCGTAAAGCACTTGAGCCTGTTGCAAACTAAATCCTGCAAATGCTAACCTGCTATTAACATTTACCATATCCACCAAGCTTCCAAAGTTTTGAAGCCCAGAACTCAATGTAATAGGTAATCCATATTTGATTAACTTTTTAATTATATGCTTTGTTCTTATTCTTTTCTTATTATTCTGATCTTCTATTGAAATCTCTTCAAATTTGCTCTTTCTATATATATATACCATATATAGACATGCGACCAATGCTCCTACTGAAGTTCCTATAGTTCCTCCAGCACTACCATATTCTACACTTATATGCACTAGGAAATATGCACATAAAAGGCTGACTGCAATATTTATAATTTGTTCTAATACTTGAGATATAGCAATAGCTGTCATACTGCTTATACCTTGGAAATATCCTCTGTACGAGGATAAAATTGATGTAACAAATATGCTTGGTGCAAGCATTAGAATCCCATAAGATGCTGCAGGATTTTCGATTGCATTCCCAATTGCAAACGCAAACAGCATTAAGAATATTGTTAAAAATGCTCCAGCTACGGCTAAAAGAGTTCTAGATACCTTAAGAGCTCTTACAGCATCATTAGGTTTTTCAAGAGCTGTAAGTTCTGCAACTACTTTTGCGATAGCTGGCTGTGTCCCAAGATTTGTAACTGCGTAAACAAATAAAAATACTTCATAACAATTTTGGTATATTCCATATCCATCAAGACCTATTATTCTTTGAAGGAGAGGTATATAAAATACTGATATTACTTTAGTTAAAAGTCCTGCTACTGAAAGAATTAAAAAGCCTTTACTACTACTCCCAACGGCTGATCTCTCTTCCATAATTACCTCCTATCTAAGTGAAAACTTAAACACATCTTGTTTTATTTTTTTTAATATTGGAGGTAATGCTGCTGCTATGGTCTTATTTCTTAAATATTCAAGCTTACCGTTTATTTTTCTAAAATTTAATTTATAAGCATACAAATATTGATAATTTAAACCATATTTACTTTCAAAAAATGAATTTAATTTCTTATCTCCATATTTGCTATCTCCAATTATAGGATTTCCCAAATGCGCCAAATGTGCCCTTATTTGATGACTTCTTCCTGTTATTAAATTAATATCTATAAGTGAATATGCACCATTGCTTTCTACAGTGCTTATTTCCATCGCTATCCTTTTAGAGCCCTTAACTTCAGTATCATATATCTTAGATACATTTGTTTCAGGATTTTTTAATATGTATGCTTCATAAAGACCATCTCTTACTTTACCTTTAGCCAAAGTATAATAATACTTTCTTATTTCATCATCTCTTATGGCTTCATTTATGCATTTTAAACCTTCAAAGCTCTTGCCAAAGACAACCATACCAGACGTATTTCTATCTAATCTATTACAAGATGCTGGAGTAAAGGTTAATTCATTTTCTGGCAGATAGTCTCCCTTATCATTTAAATATGAAAGAACATAATCTGTAAGGGTTGGTTCCTCATTATTCTTTGTATCCGAATGTACTAAGACATCTGGCCATTTTTCAATTATTAGCATATTATCATCTTCATATATGATTTTAACTCTTTTGGGATCTACTTTAATAAATTTATCTTCTTTATTTTCTTTATTGCTTTGTATATATTTAATCTCTACAATATCTCCTTCTTCAAGAAAATATTTTTCATTTTGTTTTGTTCCATTAACTCTTATATCTTTTTTTCTCAAGGCCTTAAATATTGCACTTAAAGGTACATCCTTTAATAACTTCCTTAAAAATTTATCTAATCTCTGACCTGCTTCATTTGGACCTATTTCAATTTTCAAATATAATCACTCCTAAGTTTTTGTTAACAATAAACGGTTAACACTCATCGTACAATATGACAAAAATCTCATGTTTTTACACCATACCGATTTGGTCATTCATTGTGCATTTTACATTGTAAATCATACATTGTCAATTTAAATATTTTTAGGCATATTTAAGAAAACAACAAGCTATCGTGACAGTTTATTGTATATTATACATCATCATGTTAACTTGCTGTTTAAAAATATACTTAAATTTATTATCTAGTTAAATAATTATATGCTGCTAAAGCTTGAATAGAAACACCAATGGATAAGCATTCTTCGTCTATATTAAATAGATTACTATGAGCAGGCTCTGTAGTTTTCTTTTCCTCATTTCCCGAACCTAAAAAATAAAAAGCACTTGGTCTCTCATTAGCAAAATAAGCAAAGCTTTCAACACCCATTTTAGGAGCCCTTTGTTCTAAAACATTTTCTTTTCCTAAAATTTCACTAGCACTGTCACATACTAAATCTACAAACTCATCATTGTTATAAAGACATGGATAACTTTCTTCAACTTTTATTTCAGCCTTTGCTCGTGACATAACCGCGATTCCATTTACAATTTCATTTAATCTTTGAATAGCAAATGCTCTATCTTCTTTAGTCATAGTTCTAATCATTCCGCTTAATACAGCCTCTCCAGGAATAATATTTTGTGCTGTTCCAGCATGCATAGTTCCAACTGTTATAACTATTGGATTCACAGGTGCTATCTCTCTGCTTACTATTGTTTGAAGAGCTACTACAATATGACTTGCAATGACAATAGGATCAACAGTAGTATGAGGTGAAGCTCCATGGCCTCCTTGGCCTGTAATCTTTATACTAAATGGATTTGATGCAGCATTTACTACACCTTTTTTTATCTTTATAGTACCGCATTTTGTTTCCTCATCCACATGGAGTCCAAGAATACAATCAACTTTGGGATTTTCTAAAACACCTTCATTTATCATAGGAGTAGCCCCTCCTGTTGTTTCTTCTGCCGGCTCAAACAATAGCTTTACTGTCCCCGAAAATTTATCTTTATTATTATTTAACAATTTCCCTACTCCCATAAGTATTGTTGTATGAGCATCATGACCACAAGCATGCATCTTTCCAATACTCTTTGATTTAAACTCACAATTTTTCATATCCTGAATTGGAAGTGCATCAATGTCTCCTCTTAAAGCTATGGTCTTATTATTTCCTACTTTAGTACCATTTATGATTCCACATACTCCCGTTTTTGCAACTTCAATATATTTAATTCCATTTGCTGTTAAAAAATCTTTAATCACTTTGGATGTTCTGACTTCTTCAAATCCAAGCTCTGGGTGTTCATGTAAGTCTCTTCTTATTTGTATAAGTTCATCTTTTATAAGTTCAGCTTCTTTTTTAAAATCTATCACGCTAACATTTCCTCCATAATCTAATCAAATTTACTACTTAAAACAACCTTATTCTACTATTATCTATCACTCCAAAAAACTTCTATCATATCACTATCTTTTATAATGGCAGTATACTGTGCATTTTCACCATTCAAAATTAAATTAATTATTCCTTTAGGCACTGTCAAATCAAAATCTATATAATCAAAAATATCTACAATTACATACTGAGATTTCCCATTTAATGTTTTATTTTCCCCATTAATATTAACTGTTATACTAGAGAATTCTTCTTTAATAACTTCTTGATTTTTTTGAACCCCTACTTCAAATTCATTTGAAATATCTAAACTGTTATTCTCAGTCTCATTATAACTTTCTTCACCAATATTCTTTTCTGTATCTTGACTTTTTTCAGTAACTTTATATTCACTTAACGTATCACTTTTCCTAAACAGATGCTCTCCTTCTAAAATTTCGTAATCATCTTCTAAAGTTTCCCCAGCTTTTGATAAAGCAATTTCATCTCTTAAAACATATTTTCTAAACTCACTTACCTTGCATGGTAAAAATACTTTTACCTCGTCACCACTTTTTATTATATATTCTAAATTCTCTACCTGTTCATTGACAAGTATTACAGGTTCAATATTTACTATATCTTCATCTAAATAGATTGAAACTGAGTTAATGCTTTTAATATGTTCACGTAATTTAGGAGCTGCATCTTTTCCATTTTGTGCAAATTCTAATTTTATATTATCATTCGCCTTAACTTCTGTTTCAAGGGTTGCCTCTTCCCCATTAATTGTAATCTTAGCATTAGTTCCATATTCCCCAAAAGCAATTCTCTTGCTTCCATTATAGCTAAATCGTACGCTCTTACCGTTTTTACTTATAAGTAAAGAGGGATTTATTCCTGCTTGAAGTACTACATCCATTATGGTATGTTTATGTGAATTAAATAAACTAATAGGGTCATCATTTAACAGCACATCAATAAAATCATTTCCTAAACTTCGTATTGCAGTTAACGCTATTCCTAGGACAGTTACCCCAGCTGATCCTAATTCATTATTTGCAACACACTCCGGCACTGCTTGTCTATCCTTAATGGCAATTCTTTGTGCCGGCAACTTTAATTTTTCAGCAATTGATTCCAAAATACCTGGAGTATGTGCTCCACCTCCAACTACAAATACTGCACTAGGTGCTTTAGCTCCATTTAATTCTAAAATCTTTTTTGATATTTCTTCTGCTGTCTTGTTTACAATAGAATTAATAAGTTTAAATACATCTTCTGAGAATACTTTATTTTCCATTCCAATTACATCAATATATTTTACCTCTTTTTGATTTACAATTGACCTTTTTATATGCTCAGCAGTATTAAAATCAACTAAGTATTCTTGAACAATAGTTTCTGTAACTTCATCTCCTGCCATCGGTACCATACCGTAAGCTGATATACTTTCCTTAGAACTTATTGCTATATCCGATGTACCTGCTCCTATATCTACTAGCGCAATATTTAGCAGTCTTAAATTTTTAGGAATTGCTGCTTCTATTGCAGCTATTGGTTCTAATGTCAAATTCACAACCTTTAAATTTACTCTGTTCATTACTGCATAAAGAGAATCTATTACAGACCTTGGTAAAAATGTTGCAATAACTTCAGCACCAATCTGCTCCCCTTTATGTCCTATTAAGTTAGATATTAAAAAACCGTTTAAATAAAAATTTTTCACCGAATATCCAACGCAATATAATTTTCCTTCAGTTGTAGCTGTTATCTCTTCTTCCGCTTTTTTTACGGCACTCAATTCAAGGCTTCTTACAATTTCTTTATTAATTTCTTCATCGTCATTAGGTTCTATATCAGCTCTTACCTCAATTGTTCTTAAAAATCTACCTGCTGCTGCAATAGATACTTCATTTAGTTGTATTTGAAGTTCTTCTTCAAGATAGCTTTTTACTTTCTGAACAACATTTGCAACTAAATTAATATCATGTATTTGTCCATCCACCATGGCTCTTTCTTCATGTTCTAGGTATTTTTCGCATACTACTTGGAACTTTTTATCCTTTATGATCCCAACTGTTCCTATAATAGACCTTGTCCCTATATCTAAGGCAAAAATTATATCTTTTTGATTAAATCTTTTTAATTCCATCTAAACCCAACCTTTATTGTTTTATTTATATGTTAACAGCCTTTCTGATAAGCCTATTTTTTAAATTATTAGGCTTATACATTCTAACAGATTTAATTAAATTATCTACAATAAACCACTCTCTTAAAAAAGTTTACTATCTATCCTTAAATTTTTACATCAATCTACTATAAATTATATATTATAAGCTAAACTCATACAATGGTTTATAACACTGTTTACATTTTTAATCTGTTTTAGATAAATTTCATCCTCTACGGAAATTTTCTTATCATTTACCTTCTTAAATTCCATATATATTTTCTATCTTATTTTCTTGAATTATAAAAATATACAAATATTTGTTTAAATTAATATTATTGTGCAATATTGCCAATGCAATAATATTGATTTAAAATTGTTATATATGGATAAAAATAAATAATTATTAAATTATAAATATTATATTTAAATGAAAATCTCACTGTTTATAGTTAACTTATTTCCATTAATTTAAAATATATTTATATAAAATTCAAAAAGGAGATTTTATGAAAATACTTAAGGTAATAGCAATTATAATCAACTCAATTTTATTATTTAACACAACTTTATTTTCATTAAGTGTAAAAGCTGAGACCAATGAAGACTTAACCGGATGGGATCTCACCTGGAGCGATGAATTTGATGGTAATGAAATAAACCATTCAAATTGGACTTATGACATTGCTTCTCATGGTCTAGGAAACAATGAGCTTGAATATTATACAAATAGACCAGAAAATTCAAGAATTGAAAATGGCAATCTAGTCATTGAAGCTAGAAAAGAACCTTATGGTGATTGTGATTATACTTCTGCTCGTCTAAAAACTCAAGGTTTACAGAATTTTCTTTACGGCAAAATTGAAGCTAGAATTAAACTCCCACAGGATCAGGGACTTTGGCCAGCCTTTTGGATATTAGGTTCTAATATGGCTGCAATAGATTGGCCTGACTGTGGAGAATTGGATATTATGGAACATATAAATTTTGACGAAAATATTTGGGGTACTCTCCATTGGAGAACTTCTGATGGAATGCAGTCAGAAGGAAGCAAATTAAATGTAGATGTAACTCAGTATCACAATTATTCTATTGAATGGAGTCCTGAATTTATTAAATGGTTTGTAGATGGTACTCAATATTTCGAATACAATATATCGGATGGTATTAATGGAACTGCTCCATTTCAAAAACCATTCTATATAGTTTTAAATATGGCAGTCGGTGGTAACTGGCCTAAAAATCCTGATGCTTCAACTAAATTTCCTGCTAAAATGTATGTAGATTATGTCCGTGTATATAATAAGCACTCTGATAACTCTCGAAAAATAAATGGCCGCAATACATGGTATAGAGATAATACAACTGGTTTTTGGTATTACTTGGATGGGGATGGTAATCCATTTAAGGGCTGGTTGTTTACTAAAGATTATTGGTACTACCTAGATATGAATGGGCAAAGAAAAACTGGATGGTTAAATTACAATAATGATTGGTATTACTTTGATACTTCAGGTATTATGAAAACTGGATGGATTTATGACAAAGGCAATTGGTATTACCTTGATAAAAATGGTGTTATGTTAAAAAATACAAACATTAATGGATATAGCTTAAATGATAACGGGGTTTGGATTTTCTAATCCTTTTTATCAAGCCTTTTCTCACCTCTGTATTTTATAGCAAATTCGACATAAAAGGTTTAATTGACACTTAAAATATGCTATTATACATATTAAATGGAGTTTTTTTCATTTAATTGAAACTTTAATCTTAAATAAATATGAAATATGATTTATATTTTATATTGGTACTTATTTTTCTTAACATAAAAGGGAGGTAGTAGGTGTGAGCATTATAGATGTGAATATTATAAAAGAAAATGATATAGTTAAATTTATTACCCCAAACAAGACATTAGTTGATGGAAAAATAAAAAAGATATCCAATGATTTTTTAGGGATTATCATCGACACTAGGCAAGATACCTTTATTGTATTACATAAAGATAAACCTATTGAATTAATTTTAATTCAAAAACATCAAGCATTAAAATGTACTGCTATTATACTTGGATGCACTCAAAATGATTTCGAGCAAGTTGTAATTATCAGTATTCCTGAATTAGTATTGAGTCTTGAAAGAAGAGAATTCGAAAGGCTTCCTATTGTTATGGACATTGAATATTCGCTGATTCCAGACGAATTACACTGTCAAACTATGAATACTATTAATCCCAAATATTTTAGATCTTTCAAAAAAACTTATACTGTTAATATTAGCGCTGGAGGTGTATATTTCATTATTTCAAAAAAAGAAATTGATTCTAAATGCGCACTAGTGTCACTGTTAATAAAAAACGAGAAGATTATAGCACTCTGCGAAAAGCTGCGAACTGACCATGATGATGATGATCCCAAACATTACAAAGTTGCTTATAAGTTTAATGATATAAGTGCACAGCATAGACAATTAATTTTAGACTTTGTTACGGAAAAATCTAAAGAAAACAATATCTCAAGTTAATTTTCCAAACTACTTAACTATCTTATAAAATGAGAGATATAAAAATCATCTCTATAAATAAGCAAAGAAGCTAGTAAAGTCTGCCTACTATTACTAAGCTCCTTTTTTATTTTCTACTGCTATATCTAATGTTTTCTTATTATCATTGCTTCCAATTATTTGGTATATCCCATATTTGGCGCCCACTTCCATCATCTTCAGGCCATAAATTAACTATAGTTCCATCTGCACTGCAACTTAGATATTTTCTATCCGAAGAAACACCATCATAAACTTTAATTAAATACGTACTATGACCCGAAGAGCTTTGAACAGGTACTAGCTGCCATCTTTGGCGCCCACTTCCATCATCCTCAGGCCACAAATTAACTAAGTCCCCATCTGGAGTGGCACTTAAATACGTACGACCTGAATAAACTCCCCTAACAACTGTAATATTATAAACATCATTATAACCTTTAACACGTGTGAATCTCCACTTTTGACGTCCACTCTCATCATCTACAGACCATAGATTAACTACTGTTCCATCATCTGTACAGCTTAGCAAGTTCCTATCAGTATCTAATCCATGAAGTATTTGCAAATTAACTGGATTGGCAACATAATCGCTTGTTGTTGAGATTCTCGGAGTAGAAACTACCCAAGCGCCATCAGAACCTAACTTATATCCATCAATATAAGTGTCGTGCAGCATATAACCATTATTACTAAAATAATAATACTTTCCATCTATTAATCTCCAACCCGTTGCATAGGAATCTCCTTCTGCATACCACCATCCTGTACTATTTTGTCTCCATTCTGCACTAGCCCCTATTGGATTTAATACTAATAAAGAAACTACTATTAATGAAGTAGCTATTACTTTGGTTAATTTTGATTTTTTCATTACATTTACCTCTTAATTGATATTTTTTACATTATTATATCATAATTACCATATTTTACAAATGGCTAATAATAAAAAATCGCTGCAACCAACTTCTTCTGTATTAAATATATTTCACCATGATTATTAATAGATATCAATAGGTATATAACTTAACTTTCCTCAGACTATTAAACACTAACCATCTTTAAATCATCCTTTTTCAATCAAATTATTATCAACCAAAACCTTCAAAGAAAAACTCCTAAAAGTTCCATCACTAAATTTTAGTTTAATTTTATCTTTATCATTGTCATCAAATTCTTCTATCTCTGCTATTCCATAAGTCCTATGAACAACCTTTCCCCCAACTTCATAGCCAAAGGTGTCAACAGGCATATCATTAAGCTTTCCTTCAACAATGAACCTTGATACATCTTTAAACTGTCCTTTTCTACTTCTAGGTGAAAATAAATATAGGTTATCTATAGCTCTTGTTATTCCAACGTAAAAAAGCCTACGCTCCTCTTCTATATTATCCTTTATGCTATTTGAATGAGGTATTGTTTCTTCTACACAGTTGATGACATAGACATTTTTAAACTCCATACCTTTTACACCGTGTATGGTACTTAAAATAACCCCTTCTCTTTTTACTTTTTTCTTACTTGCTTCTATTGTCTGATTAACTTCTTCAATATGTTGTAAAAATTCAAATATAGTTTTATATCCTTCTGCTGCTAATTTAAATTCTTCTATTATGTCTTCTAAATCCTCTAAGCTTTGATTAAATTTTTTTGCATATTCCTTCAAATAATCTAAATATCCTAAATCCATCACTATATATGCTATTGCAGATGATAAAGAGATCTTATTCAAATAATTTATATCTCCTTTTAACTCATCAAGCTTTTTCTTTTGAAACGGTGGTGTATCATCCTTATTTATTAATATTGTAAATGGATTTTCTTCATATTTATAATTTCTTACATACGCAAAATTTGCCTTACTGATGTATCTAAATGGTTTATTTATTATCTGTAGAAAGCTATCTTTATCAAATTGATTAATAGATAATTTTAAATAAGCAATTAAATCCCTACATATAAAATGCTCAAAGAAATTATATTCTCTATCTAATAGTGTAAATGGGATCTTTTTTCTAATTAAAATATCTATGACCGTCATGGCTTCAATATTAGTTCTGTATAACACTGCATTATTCTCATATGGAATATTCTGATTCTTATTATTTAAGACTATGTTAACTAGACTTTCCGCCTGCATTTTTTCATTATACGAATTAATCCACTGAATTATCCCAAGCTCTTCCCTATTCCATTTTATCTCTTTCTTATTTCTATTTGTATTAAAACTTATTACTTCCTTTGATTTATCAACTATATTTGACTTACTTCTATAATTAATCGATAAATAATATTTTCTCCCTTCTTTAAACATTGTGTCAAAGCTTACCATATACTCAGGCTTAGATCCTCTGAAGGAGTAAATACATTGATCTTCATCTCCTACAGCAAAGAGACTATTTTCCGCTCCACCATTTATTAGCTTCAAAAAATCTATCTGCATTTCATCACAATCCTGAAATTCATCCACCAAAACATATTTAAATAATTTTCTATATGATAGAAGAACATTTTCATTTTTGCTTAATAATTCTAATACTTCTATAGCTAGATCATCAAAATCTCTTTTATTATGTTCCCTTTTATAGCTTTCATATTTATCTAAAGCTTCTTCAAAAATCTCTTTGGCTAAAGATGGTCTAAATTCACATAATGATGACCTGGATGTCTTATATAAGGAAATATTATTTATTGCTTCTTTCACTTTGTCTTCATTTACCTCATCAAAATATTTACTTAATACGCTGCTTACTATCTTGTGAACAATTGATCCATCCACTATATCTATGTTCTTTCCATCTCTTACAAGCATTTTATAAAACAAGCCATGGAATGTCCCAAAAAACGGAGATGTGCTTTTATTAAAAGCATGTTCATATCGCATTTTCATATTTCGTGCAGCTGCTTTCGTAAAGGTTATTACAATTATATTTCCATTAGAAACCTTTTTATTTTCTACTAAATGATTAACCTTATTTATTATAACAGTTGTCTTTCCAGATCCTGGCGCAGCGACTATCAGTGTATTTTTTTCTTCCGCTTTTACTGCACTCATTTGATATTTATCAAGCTTATACCCCACTATGTAATCCTTCTTTCTTGTAACTCATCGTAATTAATGCTTAGTATCTCCACATCTTACTTGTACTTCTCATTAAATTCTATCCACAATCATTATATAAATTTCAAATTTATATAAAATATATCCTAAATTTAAATTATAGTATGTTCAACATTAAAATTATCTAGATATTTTATAAAGATAAATATTCATTATCAGCAAGTTATCTTTATACTTACATTTATATTTCCTACTAACATCTATATATTGTAATCAAAGAGGTATAGATGTACAATAGTTTTATATATTTAATTAAGCATATTCTAAAGATAACAATATGATTTATGCTAAATTGTTATCCATATTTTTAAAGGAGACCAACTATGAATAATAAATCTAGTTTTAATGTAAAAGATGAGAGAAACTTAACAATGCTAGTTGATTTTTATGAATTAACTATGGGAAATGGCTATTTTGATAAAGGATTAGAAAATCAGATAGCTTATTTTGATATGTTTTTCAGAAAAATTCCCGATGACGGTGGATATTGTATAATGGCTGGAGTAGAACAGCTAATAGATTATTTAAAAAACCTAGAATTTTCCAATGATGATATTACTTATTTGAGAGATAAAGAAACCTTTTCCGAGAAATTTCTTAACTATTTAAAAAACTTCAAGTTCAGCTGCGATGTTTGGGCAGTTCCAGAAGGAAATCCAGTATTCCCTAATGAGCCACTTGTAACAGTTCGAGGTCCTGTCATCCAGGCTCAATTTCTTGAAACAATGATTCTTTTAACTGTAAATCATCAAACTTTAATTGCTACAAAAGCTAATAGAATTTGTCGAGCTGCTGATGGACGTCCTGTAATGGAATTTGGTTCAAGGAGAGCACAAGGATATGATGGTGCAATTTACGGTGCCAGAGCTGCAATTATAGGAGGATGCAGTTCAACTGCTTGTACTATTTCAGACAGGATGTTTAATATTCCTGCCGTAGGCACAATGGCTCATAGCTGGGTTCAATTATACGATACTGAATACGAGGCTTTTAAGGCATGGGCTGAAATTTATCCCGACGATTGTGTGTTATTAATTGATACTTACAATGTTATAAAATCAGGTATTCCTAATGCAATAAAAGTATTTGACGAAATTTTAAAACCACTTGGCAAAAGACCTCGAGGCATTAGAATAGATTCTGGTGATATAACCTATCTTACAACTAAGTGCAGACAAATGTTAGATGCTGCTGGATATGAAGATTGCAACATTGTAATTTCTAATTCTCTTGACGAACATATTATAAAGGACGTTTTAGATCAAGGTGCATGTATAGATTCATTTGGAGTCGGAGAAAGACTTATTACTGCAAAATCAGAACCGGTCTTTGGTGGAGTTTATAAGTTAGTCGCATTAGAAAAGGATAACAAAGTAATACCTAAAATTAAAATAAGTGAAAACGAAGAAAAAATAACTAATCCAGGTTTTAAAAAGATACTAAGGATTTTTGATAAAACTTCTCATAAAGCACTGGCTGATTTAATTGCCTTAAGAGATGAAAAAGTCAACGAAAGCGAACCTTTAGTAATATTCGATCCTACATACACTTGGAAAAGAAAGAGAATAAAAAATTATTATATAAAAGATCTTCAAGTGCAGATATTTAAGGAAGGAAAATGCATATATGAATCACCTAGTGTTCTAGATATAAAAGAGTTTTCCAGAATTGAAACTGAAAAATTATGGGCTGAAGTGCTTAGATTTGAAAATCCTCATACCTATTATATTGATTTATCACAAAACCTATGGTCTTTAAAACATTCTCTTCTTCATAAATATACGGATTCATATGAATCTCAAGATTAGAAATATTAAGTAATAAAGATTAGAATTCTATGAATTCTAATCTTTATTATTTAATATCCTATACTGATATTATTACTATTTTCATCATATATGGATAAATCTAAAAAATCATACTCTTCTTTTACAATATCCTTAATATTTATATTTCTTGACTCAATACACTTATGAAAAATGCACTTTTCCCCTCTATGTTCCATTAATTCACTAGATAATATCGGACATTCATCATAGCATTCAATTTCTTCCATTGATGTTGACCAAAACGGACACCTACTCATACCCAGCCCCTTCTCTCATCTTAATAAAATTTAATTGTTTTTAATTTTATTATATTACATATTTTGTAAAAAGTAAATCTTTTCTACATTTCAAATAAAAAGAGTCACTTAAAATAAGCGACTCTTTTTATACTACTATTTATTCTTATTTACAGAAATATCTATAACTTCATTTTGGAATGCTTTAAGTAATGCTTTCTCTAAAACTTTCTCTTTATCAAAGTTTGCTATATCTTTACATACTGCAAAAACTTTATTCTTTTCACCATTAACATTTTGATAAGTTAAAGTTACATTGGGTTTATCATATTCGACATTTAATATTTTTAATCCCCATGATATTTGAGCAAAATCACCATCGACACTTAAATGTGTTAATTCCTTTAACTTAGCATTATCTTGAGTTGGATCATTTACAATTATTAACTCGTCTCCAACCTTATATTTTCCCATAAAAATACGCCTCCTTAATAATTCCATCTTAATATTTTCGTCATAGGCCATATAACTAAGTCTTTAAAAAATTATTATTCCTAACTGAACAACATATGCTGGAGAATGTTAATTTATTAACATTCTCTATAATATTATTTTAACAGACTTTTCTTCAGTATACAATATTTTTTTTAAATTTAACAAAATAGCTATAAAATTTAACTCTTACCAATAAAATACTTGTTATATTAATTAACAATAATTATTTATAAATAATATAAATTAATACGATTGATATTAATTTATATTTATGTTATAATTTCTACATAAAATTCTTATAAGTGAGGTATGAAATATGGACCACATAGCTTCTATTTTTAAACAAAAAAAGCTAAAATTAACTCCTCAGAGGCTTGCAGTATATAATTATTTAATTAATACAACTTCGCATCCGTCTGCTGACGTTATTTATACAGACATTCATATTCAATATCCAACTATGAGTTTAGCTACAGTTTACAAAGCGCTAAAAACATTAGTTGATGTTGGATTAATTCAAGAGATAAATGTTGGTGAAGGTAACTTTAGATATGACGGGAATTCTACTCCACATCCACACTTGCAATGCCTTGGTTGTGGTAGAGTTGATGATTTCAAAGATTTTTCTCTTGATAATCTTAACTCTATGGCTAAGGAGCATACTGATTATCAAATCATTTCAAATAAGGTTTATTTTTATGGTTATTGTACCAATTGCCAATAAATCTTACAATTTGACTATAGCTTTAAGCAAATGTATTTTTAATTACACTGTTTTAAAGCCATAGTCTTTTTTTGTTTTATCACTTCTATAGGATTAATATGTAGATGATAATTAACATATAATTTACTGAGGTGATACATAATGAAAATTCCAATATTAAGAAAAAATTTTTTAGCAAGCACACTATTTAATATAACATTGGTCATTTTGACTATAACGATTATTTACTTTACGTTAAACAAACTTAAAACTATGCAAACTATATCCCCTATAAATATTTCTCATAACATACAATGTGATTTAACAGGTGATGGCGTAGAAGATACTTTAGAAACATTAAATTCTCAAAATAAAATTGATTTTTCAATTAATTGTTCTAATGATACTTATTATCTTTCAAATTCTGTACCTGATAAAATACTTTTTACCACTAATAATACCTTAGATCCAAAAGTGTTTCTAAATGATATTTCTCGAGATAATGTACCTGAAATTATACTTATGGGATATAAAAATAATAAGTATATAAGCTATGTATTTCATTGGAATAAAAAGAATTTTGATTTAGTTTACTCAAGCGAAAACAATATATTGGGTATATTAGATTGTAAGAATTCACGAACTCCTAGATGTTATTCACTGTCATCTTCTAAAGGACTTTCTTCATTAGACAGTTTTATGCTTATTAATAATTCTCCTCTAGATTCTAAAGAAACTAATACCACTCTACCTTCATTAGATTCTGTAACAAGTTTTATAAATTTAATTGAGCTTCCTTATGTCCTAGATGATCTTCCTGATATTTTTACAACTTCAATAGACAAAGAAAATTTATCTTTACTTTGGAATTTAGATAAAGATAATTATTACTATACATTTCAAAATGCCTTTTTCTATGATTATAGATGGAATGAATTTGGAGATCCTTCAGCAATAAGGTGGAGACTATCCTTTGAAAAAAGTAACTCCAAGAGCACTGTTAATTCTAAAAGTGAACTAATATTTTTAGTAGATCTCGTAAAAGATGGGTCATCATATAAAATTAATGCTATACAAAAAACAAAATAAAAATATGAAGGCCGCTTAATGCGGCCTAAAGGGGGATGAGGGGTTACTTAATGAAATAAAAAATTCAATTCATTAAGCATGTAAGAGAATGTATTCTCTATTACATTAATATTATTTACATTTTTTTCTTTTTTATACATTAAGTTTATAAATAATTTGAATTTTAAACATCCTTAAGTTCTCCACGTTTATATGCTTCAATGATTTTATCGATTAATTTTATTCTATCTGGGTGAACATAATTTCTTAATGCCATTAAAAATTCTAAATTCACATCATTATCCTTAATATTTTTAATGCTGCTTACATTCTTTTTATTACTCTTATCCACACCCGAATTCTCAGAACTTTTTGAAGTCATACTACTCATATTATGATTAACATTTGGATACATATTCTTATTACTATCATTGCTATGATTACTCATATTCCCTTGAAATAAATTATTATCTAAATTTAGTCCCATCATCTGAGCTATTGAGTTCAAATTTCCTAAATTAAATCCATTTGTATTCATTGAAGCCAACATATTTCCAATATTATTCATATCAAAATTTCCACCTAGTAACCCCATAAGCTGCATTGGATCTATACCAAAGGGTACGTTTCTATTACTACTACTAGCATTAGTATTAGTATTAGCATCATTTACTGCTGGATCCGGTTCTCTATGTTTATGCTTAGCCATTTTTTAATCCTTTCAATATAATTGCCTCTCTTTAATATATGTATATATTAATAAAAATGTTTATGATTTTTGACATTTTTTTAGAGGGCTATAATGCCCTCTATCCACTATCCTAGCAGCAAGATCCTTGGTTATTTCCTTCACCGAAAAGGCCTGAAAAACATCCACCACATAATATGAATAGTAAAATAATTAAATATGATTTATTACAATTTAATAATCCTGATCCACATGCTATTAATAGAAATATAATTGGTGTGCAGCCGCTTCCGCCTCCAAATAGACCACCAGAATAATTAGATCCCGAATTACAGCAGCAACACTCTTGATGATAGCTATGGTGTTTTTTCCCACAGCAACATTTCTTCTTAGACATATTTATCTCTCCTTCCTAAAAATTCTGAATTTTAACAACCAGTACCGCAACCCAAATTATTAAAAGGATTTATTCCTCCACCAAACCCATTGAATCCACAACCATTACCAAATCCACCGCCATTAAAGTTATTATTGCAAAGGAATAATATTACTAATATAAACAAGTATGGTGAACAATTACTTAATAAACCGCCATTTCCTTTATTGCAGCAACAGTCACATTTTGGTTCACAGCAACATTCACAACAGTCACAGCATTTTGGCTCACAGCAACAGCTATTTCCGCCTCTTCTACCATAACCACCTCTGCCACAACCACAATAAAACAATATTAATAAAATCCAAATCCAGCTACCAAATCCACAACCGCCGGCAAATCCTGGTCCAAAGCCTCCTATTCCTCCTGGAAAACCTCCTATTCCTGGTCCACCGAAGTTTGGTCCGCAACTACAATTGTTAGTTGTTGAATCACAACAATCGTCATCACATGAATTTAAACCGTTTAGGATATCATTCATCTCCATATTTATTCCTCCTTGGAAATATTTTTTCTTTTTTATACTATATATTATTCTTACCCAAAATATTTGACACTATTTTTTATTCCCATTACCTTATAAATAATTACTTATTACAAATATAAAATCAGAAACTATATCAAAAAAAATTAACCTCTTACAAACAATAAGTTTGTAAGAGGTTAAAAGCTATTTCACTAAATATATTAAGCAGATTAATCTAAATCAATTGCAAATTCTAAAAAAAGATTATTAATAAGATCGTCTTTTCCATCTTTATTTAGCGATGAGAAAAAGTATAATTTATCATTATTACCTAGTTTCAATGTTTCCATTATTACCTTTTCACTCTTTTTCAAATTATTTCTAGTAAGCTTATCACTCTTAGTTGCAACTACAATTACATCATATCCAAAATGCTTAATCCATTCATGCATTATTATATCATCATTTGTTGGTTTATGCCTTGAATCAACAAGTAATACAACTCTTTTTAATTGTTCTCTACCACTTAGATACATCTCGACAGTCTTTCCCCAACTGTCTTTTTCTTGCTTTGATACTTTTGCATATCCATATCCAGGTAAATCCACTAGATAAAAATCATCATTTATAAGAAAAAAGTTGACTAAGCGCGTTTTTCCTGGAGTTTGACTGACCTTCGCTAGTTTTTTTCTATTAGTTAAAGAATTGATTAATGAACTCTTCCCCACATTAGATCTACCAACAAAGGCAACTTCCACTCTATTATCTACTGGATATTGATTTTTCTTTACTGCTGAGGTAATAAACTCCGATTTTTTAATTCTCATTAGTATCCTCTCCAATTAGTGCATTTTTTAATACCTCATTTACTTCTTTAGCAGAAATAATATTCAAACTATTTCTAATTGAATTTGGTATCTTCTCTATATCTTTCTCATTTTCTTTTGGAATTATTATAGTATCTACTCCTGCCCTAAATGCCGCTAAAGATTTTTCTTTTAATCCACCAATTGGAAGTACTCTTCCTGTTAATGTAACTTCTCCTGTCATCGCTACATTATGCTTCACTTTTTTTCCTGATAGTGCTGATACAAGTGCAGTTACCATTGTCACGCCTGCAGAAGGACCATCTTTAGATACCGCTCCTTCAGGCGCATGAATATGAATATCCTTTTCCTTATAAAAAGTTTCATTTATTCCAAACTTATTTGCATTTGCCCTAACATAGCTGTAAGCCGTCTTAGCTGATTCTTGCATAACTTCACCCAGCTTACCTGTAAGCTCTAGTTTACCAGAGCCTTTCATAACCATAGCTTCTATTGGAAGAGTATCTCCTCCATAAGCAGTCCACGCCATTCCAGTTACAACTCCAACCTTGTCCACTTTGTCTATACTATCAAAATCAAATATTTTCTTTCCTAAAAGCTCTTCGACTTTTTTACAGTCTACTCCAAACTTTTCTTTATCAGATTTTAGCATTTCAGCCAATGCTTTTCTAATCAGTGAACCTAACTTTCTCTCTAAGCCACGCACTCCAGATTCCCTTGTATATCCCTCTATAATTAGCCTAATTGACTCATCATCAATGCTAATTTTTTCTTCTGGTATATCAAGTTCTTTAAATATCTTAGGAATCAGGTAATTCTTAGCTATATTAAACTTTTCATCATAAGTATATCCTGATACTTCAATAACTTCCATTCTATCCAAGAGCGGCCTTGGTATAGTTTCTAAAGTATTTGCCGTTGCAATAAACATAACCTTAGATAAATCTATAGAAACTTCTAAATAGCTATCTCTAAATTCTTTATTTTGCTCGCTATCTAATATCTCTAATAAAGCATCGGATGGATCTCCCTTATAATTTGAACTAATTTTATCTATCTCATCAAAAAGCATAAGTGGATTCAAAGATTTTGCATCTTTCATAGCATAGACTATTCTACCAGGAATTGCACCAACATATGTCTTCCTATGCCCTCTGATTTCAGCCTCATCTTTCATTCCTCCAAGTGATATTCTTGTATACTTTCTATTTATAGCATGAGCTATAGATCTAGCTATTGATGTTTTCCCAACACCAGGAGGTCCAACTAAACATAATATAGGTCCTTTTTGAGACTTACTAAATTGCTTTACAGCTAAATACTCAATAATTCTATCTTTAACATCTTCTAATCCATAATGTTCGTTATCTAAAACTTCTCTTGCTTTAACAACATTTATGCTTTCCTTTGTATACTTTCCCCAAGGAATGTCTAATATCCAGTCTAAATATGCCTTAACAACGTTGCCTTCTGATGATGTGCTGCTCATACTTTTAAGCCTTGATAACTCATAGTTAACTTTGTCTTTAACTTCTTTATTAAGTTTTAGCTTTTTAATTCTTTCTTCATATTTTATTATTTCTCTTTTCTCATCATCTTCTTCGCCAAGTTCCTCTTGAATTGCCTTTAATTGTTCTCTTAAGTAGAATTCCTTTTGTTCCTTTGCAACAGTATTTTTTACTTTGTTTGCAATTTTTCTCTGAATTTTAGCTATAGAAATTTCTATTTTTATTCTTTCTAGTACCTTCTCAGCTCTTTTAGTCAAATTTATTGTTTCTAATATTTCTTGCTTTAACTTTTCATCAGTAATTGCATATGAAGCTATCATGTCTATAAATTGACTAGATTTCTCTGAAGAATCCACTAACTTAACAGCATCTCCATAACTATCCTCATTAAGTTTCAATAACCTTGTAAATTCTTTATTTAAATATTTTACATAAGCATCCAACTCTTCATTTTCAGTTATCTCATCATCTAATTTTTCTACTGAAACCTTTATATAATTTTCTTCTTCATCTATATACTCAATTATTTTAGCTCTTTCTTTACCTTCAACAAGAACCCTAATTGTATTATCAGACATCTTAAGAATTTGTTTTATTTTACATATAGTCCCAATTGAATAAATTTCATCTTTACCTGGTTCTTCTACCACCGAATTTTTTTGACCTGCGAGGAAAATCTCTTGCTCATCTAGCATAGCTTGTTCAATAGCTGCTGTAGATTTTTCCCTTCCTACATCAAAATGTACAACTACATTAGGAAAAACAGTCAATCCTCTTAAAGGAATTAGCGGAATTGTATATAACTTTTTCATAATACTATTTCCCCCCATATCATAATCACATTATTTATTTTGACTTATCTAGTATACACATAATATCTAACTTTTTCAATGATTCTTCATATAAAAACTTTTAGTATTATATCATGTTTTTACAAGATGAGTTAAAACAAAATTTTTCCTCTTTCAAAGGTATTATAATAAGTTCGAATTAAACTCGTATATTAATTTTTTAATGAAAATCATTGTGTTTAATTTATCTATTATAACATATATATACTAATTTAAAATAGAAAATGTGTAAAAAAATATTAATGTACAATTCATACTTTAATAATATCAATTACATAATTTATAAAAATCATATGATTATCTATTTTCATTTATAAATTGTACATTAACATCATGTGTATATAAAAATATTGTTTATTTAAATAATATTTTTAACTCTTTGCAATTTCATTTCCCTGCGCTGATAATATCTCCATTTCATTTTTAACATTACCGTCTTCAATAGCAAACTTAAGTACTTCCCTAAAATTTGTGACTGGAATTATTTCTATTTCCCCAATTTCACTCAATGACTCTTCATAATTTTCTTGTGGAATAATGACTTTTTTAGCGCCGCCTTTAAATGCTGCAGATATTTTTGATTTTACTCCACCTATGGCCTTTACTGAGCCTAATATACTTATCTCACCTGTCATTGCGACAAATCTATTGACTTTTTGCTTATTTATAGCACTGTATATTGCTGTTGCAATGCTTATTCCTGCTGACGGTCCATCTACCGGCATCCCACCTGGAATATTTACATGTATATCAAATTTATCAGTACATAAATCAAATAGGTTATCTAAGGCTGTTAGCACATTTTGAACAGATGCATATGCAGTACTTTTCATCTTTATCTTTTTATTATTGTTAGTAATTTCTTCTTCCTCAACTATTCCAGTTACTTTAAGCTCTCCTCTCCGTCCACTAACCTGTTTGCAGCTAACTTCAAGAGGCATTAGCATCCCTATATTGGCTCCATATACTGCTAATCCATTAACGACACCTATTTTTGATTTTGATGGTATTTTATTACATACAATTTTATTATACTGACCATTTTCCAACACCCACTTTATATCATCCAATATTATTTCTTCCCTATCTTCATTGATTGCAATACCTGAAGCTAATTGTATTAAATTTATTACTTCTCTACCATTAGTGCAATATTTGCTCACTTCTTCAACACTATTTTGAGTTATTTTTAATCCAACCTTGTTAACACAATTTACTGCTATTTTCTCTATCTCCTCTGGTAACAACGCTCTAAAAAATATTTCAACACACCTTGACCTTATAGCCGGCACTATTTCATGCGGTGCTCTTGTCGTTGCTCCAATTAATCTAAAATCAGCTGGAAGCCCATTGTCAAATACTTCCTTTATGTACTTAGGCATGTTACTATCTTCAGAACTATAATACGAGCTATCCAAAAATACTTTTCTATCTTCCAATACCTTTAGAAGCTTATTTAGTTCAATTGGGTGTAATTCGCCTATTTCATCTAAAAACAAAACTCCTCCATGAGCCTTTGTAACAGCTCCTGCTTTAGGCTGTGGAATACCTGCTATACCGAAAGAGCCTGCACCTTGATATATAGGATCATGTACTGAACCAATAAGTGGGTCAGCTATTCCCCTTTCATCAAATCTTAATGTAGTTGCATCTATTTCAACAAACTTTGATTTTTCTGTAAACGGAGATATTTTTGACTTTCTAGCTTCTTCTAATACTAATCTAGCAGCCGCAGTCTTTCCTACTCCCGGTGGTCCATAAATTATAACATGCTGTGGGTTTGGGCCACACAATGCCGCCTTTAATGCCTTTATGCCCTTTTCCTGGCCTATAATCTCATCAAAAGTTGATGGTCTGCTTTTTTCTGTTAAAGGCTTTGATAGCGTTATTTGTCTTAACTTATTCAAATTATTTAATTCTTTTGTATTTTCTCTATCAATTACGACTTCTCTATTTTTTTGAGGTCTGCTCATTGCACTGCACATTACATATACCATAAGAATTAGAACTATTATTTGTAAAATCATTAATATGTTTGTCATAACTTTTAAAATATATTTATATAAACAATAAAACAAATTTATTATTAAATACTATTTATATTAAATATACTTTTCCTCCTTCTATTTTTATTACTAGTATTATTTGCTTAATCTTACAAATATATTCCCAATTTTATAAATATAATTAGTTAATCTATTATTTAATTTATATTAGAAAAATAAACAAAATAATTTAAAATAAGCCAGTGTACTATAATTGCACACTGGCTTGCTTTTTCATTTAATTAAATTTTATGCTGATTCGATATCCTTCTTTGTTCTAGCTTTCACTAAAGTAGGTCTAACTTTACCCTCTTCAATTCTTTCAATTAAAGGTTCTTTTTTATCCTTAATAGCATCTTCAGTTATTGTAACCTTAGTAATTCTATTATCTGAAGGTATTTCATACATTACTTCATTCATAATATCTTCTATAATAGCTCTTAGTCCTCTAGCTCCTGTTTGCCTGCTTATAGCTTCATCGGCAATAGACTCTAAAGATTTGTTATCAAATTCTAACTTAACATCATCTAGCTCAAATAACTTCTTATATTGTTTTACAAGAGCATTTTTAGGTTTAGTCAAAATTTGAATTAAAGCTTCTCTATCTAAAGATTCTAAAGTAACAAGTATAGGAAGTCTTCCAACGAATTCTGGAATCAAACCAAACTTCAATAAATCTGCTGGCATAATCTCTTTTAGTAATTTTCCAACATCTTTTTCATGTTTAGCTTGAATTTCTGCACCAAATCCCATAGAACTTTTTCTAGTTCTATTTTCAATTATTTTATCAACTCCATCAAAAGCTCCACCACAAATAAATAATATATTTGATGTATTTATTTGTATAAATTCTTGATGTGGATGCTTTCTTCCACCCTGTGGTGGAACTGATGCAACTGTTCCTTCTAAAATCTTTAATAAAGCTTGCTGTACACCTTCACCTGACACATCACGAGTTATAGATGGATTTTCAGACTTTCTAGCAATCTTATCTATTTCATCTATATATATTATTCCTCTTTCAGCTTTTTCTACGTCATAATCTGCATTTTGAATTAGCTTAAGAAGAATATTTTCTACATCTTCCCCAACATAACCAGCTTCTGTTAGTGTTGTAGCATCTGCTATTGCAAAAGGTACATTTAAAAACCTTGCTAAGGTTTGTGCAAGCAATGTTTTACCTGAACCAGTAGGACCTAATAATAATATATTACTTTTGGATAACTCAACATCTATGTCATCTTTATTAGTATTTATTCTTTTATAGTGATTATAAACTGCTACTGCTAAAGATTTTTTTGCTCTTTCTTGGCCAATAACATAAGAATCTAAATATTCCTTAATTTCATTTGGTTTTGGGACACTTTTAGGGTCAAAATCAACAGCTTCTTGAAACTCATCTGCTATAATTTCAGAACATAAATCAATGCATTCATCACAAATATATACTCCTGGACCTGCAATTAATCTTTTTACTTGTTCTTGAGTCTTACCACAGAAAGAACACTTTAACTGTTTCTTTTCATCATATTTAGCCATACATTCACCTCACTTAACGTATAAAAATTTACTCTTCTATTTATCTTTTCCTATTTTATGATTAGTTATTACGTCATCTACTAATCCGTAAGCTTTAGCTTCTTCTGCAGTCATAAAATTATCTCTTTCTACATCTGCTTTAATTGTTTCTAAGGGCTTACCTGTATTTTCACTTAAAATCTTATTTAAGGTTTCTTTCATCTTTAAAATTCTTTTTGCATGAATTTCAAAGTCCGTTGCCTGACCTTGGAATCCACCTAGTGGTTGGTGTATCATAACTTCTGCATTTGGAAGTGCATATCTCTTTCCTTTTGCTCCACATGAAAGTAAAAATGCTCCCATTGAAGCTGCCATACCAATGCAAATTGTTGATACATCGCACTTAATATATTGCATAGTATCATATATAGCGTTTCCAGCAGTTATTGATCCTCCCGGACTGTTTATATATAGATAAATATCTTTATCTGGATCTTCACTTTCTAAAAATAATAATTGTGCTACTATTAAATTAGCGCTATCATCATTAACTTCACCACTTAACATTATTATTCTTTCTTTTAACAATCTTGAAAATATATCATAGGAACGTTCTCCCCTACTTGTTTGTTCTACAACCATTGGTACTAAAGCCATATAAATCCTCCTTTTACTATTATACTTTTATTAATTTTAATTATATATATTTTTTTATCATTTGTTAATTATTATTTGAATAAATTGCCAGAAAAAATTTTTCTGGCAATTTATATTCTATATTCTTATATTATATCTCAAAATAAATTATTTACAATTTTCTTTTATAAATTTAATAGTATTTTCTAATATTATGTCTTTTTCAATCATATTCTTTTGAGATTTAGCCAAAATCTTAGCCATTTTTTCTGGATCCTTTGGACCATATATTTTTCCTAATTCTAAAGCTCTTGCATCAATTTCTTCATCAGTAGCTTTAATATCTTCTGCTTTAGCTACTGCATCGAGAACTAAATCTGCCTTAACTTTTCTTTCTGCATTTTCTTTCATGAATTCTCTCATCTTTTCAGTTGTATTTCCTGTGAATTCCATATATTGTTCTAGACTTAATCCTTGATATTTTAATCTTCCTTCAAGATCCTTCATCATAGCATCAATTTCGCTATTTACCATAACCTCTGGTATATCCATCTTAGAATTTTCAATTATTGCAGTTATAACGGCCTCTTCAAATTCTCTTTCAGCTTTTTCATCATTATTCTTTGCTAATGTATTCTTAAGATTTTCTTTTAATTCTTCAAATGTATCAACTGCTGACACATCTTTTGCAAATTCATCATCTAATTCTGGTAGTTCCTTAACTTTAATTGCCTTAATTTCAACTTCAAACATTGCAGGTTTTCCATTTAAATCTTCTTTTCCATAACTTTCAGGGAAAGTAACATTTATCTCTTTCTTATCCCCAACAGCTAAACCAACTAATTGTTCTTCAAAGTTATCAATGAAAGTACCAGAACCTATTTCTAAAGAATAATCATGACCTTCTCCGCCTTCAAAAGCAACTCCGTCTATGTATCCTTTAAAATCTATAACAGCTATATCGCCTTTTTCTATGCTTCCGTCTTTTTTAGTTTCAATTCTAGCATTTTTTTCTTGCATATCTTTGATTTGTTTTTCTACTTCAGCATCTTCTACTTCATATGTTGGTTTCTTTATATCTAATCCCTTGTATTCTCCAAGTTCTATTTCTGGATAAGTAGTTACTGTTGCTGTGTAAACTAACTCTTTACCTTCACCTACTTCTACTATATCTACTTGTGGATAATCTACAGGTCTAATATTTTCTTCTTTTAGTACTTCTGAATATGATTCATCAATTGCAAAATTAACGGCATCATCATAGAATACTTCTACTCCATAGAATTTTTTAACCATTGCCATTGGCACTTTTCCTTTTCTAAATCCAGGTATGTTATATCTACTTTTATTCTTATTGTAAGCTTTAGTTAATGCTGCATCAAACTTTTCAGCTTCAACCCTTATCTCTAATTTTACCACATTAGTTTCTATTTTTTCCACTTTAGCTTTCATTTTATTCTTTCCTCCTAAATAGTGTGCATCTAATTTAACTAAGTCATTATACCATAAACCATTAATTCTTATCAAATAATTTATTAATATTATCTCTATTGAATATAATTTCCATCTGCATCTATATAATATATCTTACCATCAATTGTAACTTTTATTCCCTTTTCTTCTTTTTCACCAATTTCTATATCTCTACCTGCTAAATCCCATAAGGTTTTATCTTCTCCAGTTTGAATATCAGTTACCCATAAATATTTATTTTCAGCACTAGCTCCAAAATAAGGCCTATTACTTATAAAAATTATTTTGTCTTCACTAATAAATTTCGGGTTAGCATTCCATAAATATTCAGGCTGTGCTTGCATTGTTGCTTCCTTAGTAAAAACGCTTCCCTTAGTGGATACATACTGCTCTTTAGATATTACTTTTGAACTTCCATCGACATTATAGAGTGTAATTACTGAATTAGTATCGGTTACTATCATCTGCTTTCCTGATGCGCTAATATCAAAGCTTACACCATTATCAGCATTATTTAAGCTCTTAAATGTTTTTCCACTGCTTTCATCATTTATATAAATTGCTTTTGCAACATTTCCACTAACCAATTGAATATCCATTGATTCTTCTGCAGCTTTTTGTGGCTCGTCATTTACTTCCTCTTTAGTATTTTTATTACTTGTCTCTTCCTTTACTTGAGTTTGATTCGCACTACTAGTATCATCACTATCGATCCATGCCTGTATATTCTCCTTAATATTTGCATAATCTATAGGATTTGTAATAAATTTAACTGATATTGAAAACATCACTAATAATATAACTAAAGAAATCACAATTATATTTCTTCTTCTTCTTTTCATTCTCTTTTCATATTCTCTACTGAAAATACTTGGCTTTCCCAAAGATGGCCCCCTCCAAATCTTTTTAAGTATTAATAATAAACAAATTTATTATATATTATTCCTTTCCTTAAATCTACAATATATTTCATTTTTTTGTATCTAAATAAATTTTACTTATACGTAATTATTTTTTGCAACCATCTTTCTTTTTACATCCATTGCATTTATCTTTTTCTCCATTTTTATTCTGACAACATCCTCCACATTGCAGTAATCCCTCTTTTCTTAGTTCCTCTACTGTGAGCTTATAAATATTTTCCGAATATTCTTCATAATCTATAGTATTTTTTAATAAATCTTCCTTGCCAATCTTAATCATATTTTTCTCCTATGCTAATTTTATTTTTATGAATATGTTTCAAGTCATATGTGCAACTACTTATAGTATATATCTATTTTATCATATACATATGTTTTACTAAAAATTCATCATAAAATCAATTCATTCATTTAATTTTTAATTAAATATATTCATAAATAATTACTTCCTATGTATTGATATTTCTTTGATTCTATAATCTTCCCTAAAATCTATATTTTTCCACTTTTTCACATCAAATTCGCCTTATTTTTAATTGTCGTAAAATAAAAAATTATTGTTTTTTTATTTGTTTATTGTATAATAAAGTTAAGAGATATTAATTTGCCCATACACTTTATAGTACATAGCTATAAAGTTTTATAAACCCACACTG
Organism: Clostridium sp. DL-VIII; assembly: GCF_000230835.1. Lineage (NCBI taxonomy): Bacteria > Bacillati > Bacillota > Clostridia > Eubacteriales > Clostridiaceae > Clostridium > Clostridium sp. DL-VIII. The sequence goes on along the minus strand of NZ_CM001240.1, from coordinate 2,435,618 downwards.
ACGTGTTCATTTATACCCTTTCTCAAATGAACATGTGAAAACCTGTACTTTGAGCATGCAGGTTTTCTTTTTTTACCCATTTCAATTTCATAAATTAAACATCTACCTGGAATTTCCTTTCAATTATTTCTAAAAGAATAAAAAAGAATTACTTAAAAAGCAATCCTTTTTCATAATATTCGAACACCTTAAACTCACATTAAACATCTGTTATAGGCTTTCTTTCCCCTTTAAAATTATTTATTTTGCTTTTTCTTTTTTCTAGTTCCTCTGATATTTCCTCTACCGAAATACCCACTTGAGCCATTAATACTAATAAATGATACGTAAGATCGCAAATTTCATTTATTTGTTCTTGCTTATTATCATCCTTGCAACTTATTATAACTTCTGTACATTCTTCTCCAACTTTTTTTAATATTTTATTTATTCCCTTTTCAAAAAGATAATTTGTATAGGAACCTTCTCCACCATTAATTTTTCTTTCCAAAATCACATCATATAAAGCTTTAATATTCTCATTCATCCTTTATCCTCCAAACTTTAATCCAAATAAGTTTACAATCAAAAATTCATAACTATTCCTAAAAATCAAAGACTTTCCTTAATAATCCCTGATACCAAATAAAATTTCAATATATCTATAATTTCAAAATTCAATATTATTTTAAATCACTTAAAAGGATGTTTTCTAGTTTATTATTCCTCTAATTTTTAACTCATTATAAATCTCTATAAAAACAACTCTTATTTCCTGTGTGACATGCAGCTCCAATTTGATCTACAAGTATTAAAAGAGTATCATTATCACAATCTATTTTTATTTCTTGTACATGTTGAAAATGTCCTGAAGTTGCTCCTTTGTTCCAAAGTTCCTTTCTACTTCTGCTATAAAACCAAGTAGTATTTTCTTCTAATGTTTTACCTAAACTTTCTGCTGACATATATGCAAGCATTAAAACTTCCTTAGTTATATGATCTTGTATTATAGCTGGAATTAATCCATTTCCCTTCTCAAAATCAACTTGTTCTACTCTTTTACAAACTTCCATCTAAAGTTCTCCTTCCAAACTTAAATGTAATTTATCCTTCATAATATAATTACAAACGTACAGGAATTTTTTTATTATACAGATAGTTTTTTACTTCATTAACCGTTAATTCCCCATAGTGAAAAAGTGAAGCTGCAAGAGCTGCATCTGCTATATTATCTTTGAATACATCATAAAAATCTTCTAAACATCCACATCCACCTGATGCAATTACCGGAACGTTAGTTACATTACTTATTGCTTTTGTCAATTCTAAATCAAAACCTTTTTTTGTTCCATCTGCATCCATAGATGTTAAAAGAATTTCTCCAGCCCCAAGAGAGGTAGCTTCTTCAATCCATTTTAATAAATCTAATCCCGTATCAATTCTACCTCCGTTTATTACAACATTCCAACCGGTATTATCTACTCTCTTTTTAGCATCTGCTGCTAACACTATGCACTGATTTCCAAAATAAAAAGCTCCCTCTTTTATAAGTTTCTTATCCCTTACAGCTGCTGAGTTCAAACTTACTTTATCTGCGCCAGCTCTTAATATTGTCCTTATGTCTTCCAATGTTTTTAGTCCACCGCCAACTGTGAAAGGAATAAAAATTTTTTCAGCTACACGTTGGACAACTCTTTCCATTATTCCGCGTTTTTCATGAGTAGCAGTTATATCTAAGAAAACCAATTCATCTGCTCCTTGATTATTATAATGTTCTGCTAGCACAACAGGATCGCCCACATCTGTTAATCCCTCAAAATTAATTCCTTTAACAACTCTTCCTTCTTTGACATCTAGACAAGGAATTATTCTTTTTGTATGCATCCCTTAAGCCCCCCCTTAATCAGTTTACAATTTACAGTTATTTGCAAGTTACAATTTGCAGTAATATTAAAATACTTGCATAATACCTAATGCCTATTTTATTGCTCTACCAATTGCGCTTTTATCAATTAGCTACTTATATATCTTTATTATTTAACTAGATTCTAAAAATTATAGTCTTTCAATTATTTGTTTATATTATTTTTTGAGACTTTTATTGCTTCTTTTAATGATAGTGTTTTTGCATATATTGCTTTACCTGTTATTGCACCATATAAATTTATGTCCATTAAATCTTTTATATTATTTATATCTCTAATTCCACCTGAGGCAGTAATATTAATATTAACTGTTTCCTTCAATTTTTTAAGCATCTCTAGATTAGGTCCTTCCAAGGTTCCATCCTTAGTTATATCCGTTACAATTATATTTTTAACACCAAATTTTTCCATATTCTTTGCAAAATCGACATAATCTAAATTACTTCCTGAAAGCCAGCCTCTACCATATACTTTCCCATCCTTACAATCTATTCCCACTGCAATCTTTTCATCATACACTTTTACTGCTTCCTTCAATAGTTCTTCATCCTCAAGTGCTATTGTTCCAAGAATTACTCTAGATACTCCATTATCTAGCAAATACTTTATAGTATTAAAAGAACGTATCCCACCACCAAGTTCTACAGGAATTTCTAGCATATTAGCAATTTTTATTACAAGTTCATGATTTTGATTATTTCCACTTTTTGCTCCATCCAAATCAACAAGATGTATATATTCTGCTCCCATATCTTCAAAAGATTTAGCTGTTTCAAATATATCATCTGCAACTATTTCTTTTCTATCATAATCCCCTTGATATAACCTAACTGGCTTCCCATCAATTATATCTATAGCAGGTAAAATTATCATTTAATCATCTCCCCAAAATTTTTCAAAATCTTCAAGCCTACAGTTCCACTTTTTTCAGGGTGAAATTGAGCCCCCATGATATTATTATGTCTAACTACTCCTGGAATTTTATTTTCTCCATATTGGCTGTAAGCTATTAAATCATCATCATTATAATTTTGAGCAAAATATGAATGAACATAATAAACAAATTCGCCTTCATCAATTGAATCAAATAATACATCTTTTTGATTATATATTAGATTGTTCCAACCTATATGAGGAATTTTAATATTGTTTTCTTTATCTTCCTTCATTTTTATTATACTGCCTTTTAATAATCCAAGACCCTTTTTTTCGATCCCTTCAAAGCCTTTTTCAAATAATAACTGCATACCAAGGCAGATTCCAAGAAGCGGCTTATTATTACTTACCTCTTCTTTTATTACTTTATCTAATGATAATCTTTCAATTGTTTCCATTGCATCAGGGAAGGCACCAACCCCTGGTAATATCAATGCATCCGCTTTTTTTATTTCTTCAGCACTAGCTGAAATTTTACTCTGAAGTTCAAGAAAATCAAGTGCATTTTTAACACTTTTTAAATTTCCCATCCCATAATCTATTATAACTATCATTAAATCCCCCCTTATTCAGTTAGCAGTCAACTACAAACTGATTTAAATGCTTCCTTTTGTTGATGGTATTCCATTTGCATCACTTCTGAATTTAGCTTCTTTAATTGCCCTTCCAAAAGCTTTAAATAACGCTTCTATTTTATGATGATCATTCTCTCCATATAAAACCTTCAAATGAAGTGTTATTCCTGCATTAAATGCAAAAGCTCTAAAAAACTCAATTACCATTTCAGTAGCCATTTCACCAACCATTTCCCTTTTAAAATCACAATCAAAAACCAGAAACGGTCTATTACTTATATCTAATGATACTAATGCCAAAGTCTCATCCATTGGTACATAAAATGTTCCATATCTATTTATATTTTCTTTATTTCCTAAAGCTTCTTTAAATGCCCCTCCAAGAGTTATTCCAATATCCTCTATTGTATGATGATCACATATTTCCAGGTCTCCCTTAGCCAATATTTTCAAATCTATTTTTCCATGAAATGAAAACAAGGTTAACATATGATCAAAAAAGCCTATTCCTGTATTTATTTCGCTATTTCCGCTTCCATCTAAATTAACTTCTAACTTAATACTAGTTTCATTTGTTGTTCTTTCTTTTTTTGAGTATCTTTCCAAAATATCAGCCCCCTTGATACTATGCTTTTTTGCTTTTCTTATCATAATTAGTATAAGAAAATTTTTTTAATGGCATCCACTACTTTTCTATTCTGCATAGGAGATCCTACAGTAATTCTAAAGGTATCATCTCTAAAATCTCTAATAATAACACCATTATCTTCAAGTCCTTTTATAAGAGCATCCTTATGCGGTGTTTTTCCATATATATAATTACCTTTTGACGGGTAAAACTGTATATTCATCGCTGCATTTTTTTGAACTTTTTTAAGGTTTTTATATAATTCTTCTCTTTGTTCAATTATTTGCTTTGCATTATTAACAACATTTTCTGGATACCTTAAAACAATAGAAGCTAAATTTTGAGAAAACGAACTCATTGTGTAAGGAACTTTATAGTTTAACAGCTCACATATGCTTTCTTCATTAGTAATTAAAAATCCAACTCTTAATGACGCAAGGCCCCATGCCTTTGAAAGTGTTCGTGTAACAATTAAATTCTTATATTTATTTATATACGGAATCATTGTCTTCCCATGAAATTCATAATATGCCTCATCTATAAGAACTACTTTATCTTTAAATGCCTCTAATATAGAAACTATATTTTCTATTCCAATACCTATTCCCGTAGGATTATTAGGATTTGAAAAAATAATTAAATCAATATCTTCTTGCTCTCCAATCTTAATAAATTCATCCACATTAAACTTCATAGTTTTACCTATATCATATTTTGTGAGTTCACCGCCAAATCTTGATACAAAAAAATCATACATTACAAAATCAGGTCCTAAAGTTAATGCTTTCTTTCCTTGTTTAATCGTCTTGCTTATTACAAGCTCTATCATTTCATCTGACCCATTTCCTACAATAATATTTTTACTCTGTGTATCTGCATATCTTGCATATAGCTCTTTTATAGTTTTCATTTCATTTGTAGGATATCTGTGCAATTCTGTATTGATTAAACAAGATTTCATTTTCATTAATATATTTTCATTCATCTCTAGATAAATTTCATTACTATCTAGATTTATGGTATATTCATCATAAGCATTGATATACTCATTATAAATTCCCATTGTTCAATCTCACTTTCACAGAATTAGCATGAGCTGTTAGACCTTCTTTATTAGCCAATGTTATGATTTTTTCTCCATTTTCCTTAATTGCTTCCTTTGAATAATAGATGAACGATGATTTCTTTATAAAACTATCAACTGATAAAGGTGAAAAGAATCTTGCTGTTCCACTTGTAGGCAATACATGATTTGTTCCTCCAAAATAATCTCCTATGGGTTCTGGACAATATCTTCCTAAGAATACAGATCCAGCATTTCTAACCATACCTAAATATCTCATAGGATCATCAACCATAATTTCCAAGTGCTCAGGTGCAATTGCATTAGAAATATCAATACACTCCTCAATATCCTTACAAATTATAGCATTCCCGAAATCATTAAGCGATGTCCTTATTATATCTTCGCGTTCAAGAGTTCTAACTTGTTTTTCTAATTCAACTTCAACTTTTTCATATAACTCTTTAGATGTTGTAACTAATATAGCAGATGCCAACTTATCATGTTCTGCTTGTGACATTAAATCTGCTGCCACAAAGCTAGGATCAGATTTTTCATCTGCAATGACTAAAATTTCACTAGGCCCTGCAATCATATCAATATCAACTTCTCCAAATACTAATTTTTTTGCAGTAGCGACAAATAAATTTCCAGGCCCCACAATTTTATCAACTTTCTCAATACTTTCTGTTCCATAAGCCAAAGCCCCAACTGCTTGTGCTCCTCCAACTTTATATATTTTATCTATTCCAGCAACCTTAGCTGCTACTCCTATATATGGATTAATACCGCCATCCTTGTCCGGCGGAGTCACCATTATAATTTCACTTACACCTGCAACCTTTGCAGGTATTACATTCATTAGTACTGAAGATGGATATGCAGCTGTTCCTCCTGGGACATATACTCCAACTTTTTCAAGTGGAAGAACTCTTTGTCCTAAATAAACACCTTTATCCTTAGTTAGTAAAAAACCATTTGATTTTTGTTTTTTATGATATTCTTCTATATTTGCCTTTGCTTCTTCTAAGGCCTTAAGAAAATCATCATCGACTTTACTAAAACATTCATCCAATTCCTTAGCGGACACTTTTAAATTTTTAAGATCCACTTTATCAAATGATTTAGTAAATTCAAATAGTGCTTTATCTCCTTCTTTTTTCACCTTTGATAAAATACTTGTCACCGATAAAATTACATCTTGCTCTGTTTCTGTAATTCTGCCTTTAAGTTCACTTATCAAGCTCTTCTTATTATCTTCCGTAATTTTTATCAAACTTAACATATAATAGCTAGCCCCCTTTTCTCTAACAGTAAAACATTAAATGTAAAATCATTATTGCAATTTTATTAATATTTTTTTGTTAATTATTAAAAATATGATACTTATAATTATCAACATTTCATGAATTTTGTCAATTATTAATAACTTTTTTAATTTTATCTATGAATTCCCAAATTTCATTTTGCTTCATTTTAAAACTAGCCTTGTTAACAATTAATCTAGCGCTTATTTCACAAATTCTGTCTAAGACAACTAATCCGTTCTCTTTTAATGTCGTACCTGTTTCCATTATATCTACTATACCATCACATAAACCAAGAATTGGAGCAAGCTCTACAGATCCCTCTATTTTTATAACTTCGACATCCATGCCTTTTTCCTTAAAATAACTTTTGGCAACCTTAGGATATTTACTTCCAATCTTTATATGCCCAACCTTCTTGAATATATCATTTTCTGGCAATGATGCTACTATAAATCCGCATTTTCCAAAGCCTAAATCTAATACTTCATAACAGTTATTATCACTTTCTAAAATGGTATCTTTGCCGACAACCCCAAGATCTGCTACACCATGTTCTACATATGTTATTGAATCAGCAGCCTTTACTAAAAAATACTTTATATCTTGTGTTTTATCTCTAAATACTAATTTTCTTCCTTTATTTTTTAATTCTGAAGGATCAAAGTTAGCTTTATCTAAAATTTTAATTGTTTCTTCCTCTAGTCTTCCTTTTGTCAATGCTATGCTTATGCTCATTTTACATTTCCCCACTTTTAACTATTTTTATTTCTTTAATATCGTCTTTTGGCAATAAATCAACTATATATCCTTTACTTCTAAGTTCTTCACTTTTTCTTATAGCTTCAATTGTATCCCTTTCACAATAATATATCTTATATTCATCTTTATTTAGCAAATTATTATTAAGCTTTACTATTGGAATTACAGAGTTAATATCTATAGAAAACCCCACTGCTGGAATGCTACTTTTAGAAATATTAATTAAGTTATCATATCTTCCGCCTCTTAAAAGTGTATTTCCTACCCCTTCACCATAACCTCTGAATATAATCCCAGTATAATAATTTAAACCCGGAACCATTCCTAAATCAAAAGTTATATTTTCTCCATATCCTAATTCATTAAGTTCAAAATATAACATCTCTAAATATTCCAAATTTTCCTTTATGTCTTCATTAAATGCTAATTTCTTTGCTTCTTCAAGGACCTGCTTATCTCCAAACATCCATGGCAGCTTATTGAAGAATCTTTTATATTCATCTTTAATATCTAGATTTGCTAGATATTCTTCCAAACTCTTTAGATTTTTATCTTCTATAAACCGTGCAATAATTTCTTTATACTTTTGATCTATTTCTAAATTTCTAAATGCCCCATTAAAGAATCCAATGTTTCCTATTTCTAATTTAAAATCCTTTAAGCCTAATTTCTTTAAAGCTTCTAAAGCTAATACCAAAATTTCCAAATCAGACTTTTTATCTTCTAATCCTACGAATTCAACACCACAATCTGTATATTCATTTCTTTTTCCACCAAGACTCTCATGAACTCTAAACACGTTCGAAGTATATCGAAGTTTTATGGGTAATCCTACATCCTTCAACTTAGTTTCTACTACCCTAGCTATAGGAATCGTCATGTCTGGTCGTAGTACCAATATTCTTCCTCTATTATCAAAGAACTTGTACATATCTTCTTCTCTTAATGACTGAGAGTTATAATTGAAGGTCTCATAAAATTCTAATGTTGGTGTTATAACCTCTTTGTATCCCCACTTTTCAAAAAGACCGTCAACATTCCTCTCTAAATTTCTTTTTATAGTGCATTCATCTAATATTAAATCTCTTGTTCCTTCCGGAATCATATTTCTCTTACTCATTTTCCACCCCGCCATTTACTTATTGCTATTTATTTCTCTTTATCGTTATATCACTTTAGCGTGCTAAATTGTTGTTAAAATTATGATATCTCATTTCACAATATGTGTCAATGATTTTAAGCATATTTTTCAAATATTTCTTCATATTTTTTATTTAATTTTCAGATAATATTTTCATTATTAAATATATTTAATTCATAATGCTATCCTTGATTTACTCTTAACTTTTTATTTATTATTTGCTATTATGTTGATTTTTATCCCCTATTTCACTATTATATAACATAGTCATAAATTATATTATTAACTTAAATCCACTAACTATTTATATGAAACTTTAATTAATTCCCTATTGATGCTTATAAATTTTCAAAAAGAAGCAACTAACTTGAAATAACAAAAAAGCCTTAGCAGTATTATAGACTCTGCTAAGGCTTTTTATTTTATTAATAAATGGTATGTACTTGTTCTAGTTACATCCCTATTTTTCTTTCTTCTAATTTAAATGAGCCTTTTATTGTGCATTTACACTAAAGAATAATGCCTTACCAAGCTCAGTACCTTTTATAGTTTGTTTTGCTAATGAAGCTGCTTTTTCAGCATCACCAAGAGTACTTTCGAAGAATAATTTAAGTCCTTCTTTTTTTACAAATTTAAAAACTTTTTCATTGTCTACAGCAATATCTTCTACTATTCCTATAATATCATCTTGTCTTAATGCGCAATTTACTATTATCATGATTTATTCCCCATTTCTATTAATTTTTTTAATAAATAATACAATTTATTCATTACATTTAGCATACAAACTGTATACATTTACTATATCATATAAATACTTTTTTTTCAATTTGTTATAACATTTATATACCTATTATTTTTTAATAATAAATAATACCTCAGGAAATTCCTGAGGTATTTATTTCAAACTAAAATGTTATAACTTCAATATTTTCAATTGAATTAGCCACTAACTCATCTATATTTAATTTTTCTTCTTCTTTTCTTATCATATCAAGCTTAGGATTAGTTTTTGGATGCTTTGGAACAAAAATTGTACAACAATCTTCGTATGGAAGAATCGAAGTTTCATATGTACCAATTTTTCTCGCTATTTCCATTATATCTGTTTTATCCATAGCTATTAATGGTCTAAATGCTGGCCTATCAGCACAGTCATCACTCACAACAAGTCCATCCATGGTCTGACTAGCTACTTGACCTATACTTTCCCCTGTACTCACCGAATTTATTCCATACTTTTCTGCAAGAACACATGCTATTCTCATCATGAACCTTCTCATTATAATAGTAAGCTCATCTTCTCTACATTTATTTATTATCTCCATTTGTATATCTGTAAACGGAACTACATATAGATTTATCTTTTCTGTATATTGAGCTAATATTTTAGCTAAATCTTTAACCTTATCTTTGGCTCTCTCCGATGTATACGGATGGCTATGGTAATAAACACAGCTTACTTCTACGCCTCTTTTTGCCATAAGGTATCCAGCTACTGGAGAATCAATCCCTCCAGACAACATGAGCATTGTGCTGCCATTCATTCCATAAGGAAGACCTGCAACAGCTTTTGTTATATCGTCATTTGACCAGATGTAAGCATAATTATTTCTTATTTCAATATTAATCAAAATTTCAGGATTCTTAACATCAACACTTATTTCTTCCTCATAATTGTTAAGCACATAGCCTCCAACTTTTCTTGAAACTTCCATAGAATTTAACTCAAACTTTTTATTAGCTCTATTAGTATTAATCTTAAAGGTACTTCCTTTGGCTTCTTTAACCTTTTCTAAAGCAACTTCCTGTATACTATTGAAATCTAGCTCGACTTCTCTAACTAAACATACCTCAAGTATACCAAATACCTTGCTTATCCTCTTTATACTTTCTTCTATTTCATCAGTTTTAATGAAATATCTTCCACTATCATGAATAAATTCTGCTGTTATTCCTTCAAGCTTCTTTCCTATATTATCTCTTAATTTCCTCTCAAATTTCCCTCTATTTAATCCCTTTAAAAATATTTCCGGGGCATATTTTACTAATATAAGTTCTTTCATTATTTCTTAATCCTCCTTAAAAATTTAAGTCCTTTTTCTAAGACTTCCATTACATAATCAACTTCTTCCTCATTGTTATCATCAGAAAAAGAAAATCTAATTCCACCAGATATTTCATCTTTACTTAGTCCTAATGCTTTCAAAACATAGCTTCCACCATTTTTTTCCCTTTCTTTAGATGAACAAGCTGAACCTGTCGATACGTATATTCCTGCTTCCTCTAAAAAGTGAAGTAACACTTCCCCTCTTGCACCTACAAAAGATACGTTTAAAATATATGGCGAGAACTCTTCATTTAATAAGCTATTAATTCTTATATCTGGTATCTCTCTTAATTTATCGATAAATTTTTTCTTTATCTTTAAAACTTTCTCATAATTTTCTTTCATATTATAGTTTGCATTTTTTGAAGCCAAACTCATCCCCATAATTCCAGGTACATTTTGTGTTCCTGCTCTCAATCCAAATTCCTGAGCTCCTCCTTCTATTAACGGAATGAGCGCATTAGGTTTTTTAATATATATAAATCCTACACCCTTTGGCCCATGAAATTTATGAGCACTTACTGTTAAGAAATCTATGTTCATCTTCTTCACATCTATAAAGAGTTTTCCATAACTTTGGACTGCATCAACATGAAACTTAGCCCTATTACTATTTTCCTTTATTATTTGGCCTATCTCTTCTAAATCTTGAATCACTCCAATTTCATTATTAACATGCATTATTGAAATTAACACAGTTTCCTTAGTTATAGAATTTTTTAAATGTTCTAAATCAATCTTGCCATTTTCTTTTATCTTCAAGAATGTTACTTTAACATCCTTATCTTCAAATTTTTTAATGGTGTTTAATATGGAAGCATGCTCGAAAGGTGTTGTTATAAAATGTACTCCATCTTTTAGACTCCCCTTAAGAACTAAATTATTCCCTTCACTTCCACCTGAATTAAAGTATATTTCATTTTCACTAGCATTTATAGTCCTAGCTAGTATCTCTCTACATTCTTTAAGTTTTCTTTCACTTTTTAAACCTATATTATGCAAAGCTGATGGGTTCCCGTAGAACTCTTTCATACCCAAAGCGACTTCATCTATTACATCCTCGGTAGGCTTTGTTGTCGAACTATTATCAAAATAAACTTCCATGATAATCTCCTTCTCTTTAAATTTGTATCCTTAATTATAAAAAACTATCCAGTTAAGCATATTAAAGAAAATAATATCTCAAGGATACAATTTGCACCAGAATTTAAATGCGCTGATAACTTATTATTAATTTTAATATAACTTATCACTTTCGCACTTTTCTTATAAAATTACTATGTAATATACATGTTTTATTATAACAAAAAAATATTATCTGCATAGTCTTTTTTAGACATGCAAAAGAAAATATTAATTTACTTTTTTTAATTGTGCCTAAATAAAGCAGCAAATAAGGATTTCTTATTTACTGCTTTTACGAGAGAGAGAGAAAATTATTAAAGGGTAATCATTGAATATTTATTAGGGTTACCATTAGTATATCATATTTTGACAAAATCAAACATGTTTTTTATTGAAAAAAACACTTTTTAATGGAAAATTTATTATTGTTTTTTAGTATTACATTTAAATTTATATTTTAAGAATTATTTTCAAGATCTATCCATGTCATTTTACTTTTTAATCTATTTATTTCAGCTTCCTGCTCTTGTATTAATTTCTTATAATTCACTTCCTTTTCACCCCATTCCTTGCTTATATTATTTATCAATGATGCCATTTCATCTGCACTTCCTACTATTCTATTAAACAGCAATAAATTCGATTTAAGAATCTCTGGAATTTCATCATGCGAATATCTTAACCTATGATCTATCTCTCCATACCCTTCTTCAAAAATAGTCCTAACTTGTATTTCTGCAATAACTTTTTTATTGGTTGGATAAAATTCTACTAAATAGTGAACCGAACGATACCCAGAAGCTTTTGATCTTACTTCAATGTTTGGATCATCAAAAACCTCAATATTATCACCTTCTCTAACATTAGCAGTAATCTCGATAACCTTCCATGTTTTTAAAATAAATTCATGTATTCCCTGCCATTGATCTTTAAATATATGTATCACTCTAATTCCAATTAAATCATTTATTTCGTTCTTATAATTATCTACTGTAAATTCAAAATCATTCCCATATTTATTTTTTCTGTCTTCAGTTTTTCTTATTATCTTTTCTATCAATCTCTCTGGATCTTTAATTCTTGATTTAACCGAATGTACATTTTTTTGCGAACGTAAAATATTTGCTATAAATCCTGCCTGGTTTTCATAAGAATTCTTATAATCTATATAATCTTCATAGATTTCTTTCAAATTATCGCTATCAATACTATTTTTTAAAATCATTTCTTTCGTCTGAGGATATTTTCCTAAAAACTCATCTATGTTGAAACCTTTTCTCATTCAGCCAATTCCTCCATGCAACTCTATTAATTTTATTATTATCTAAATTATACTACATTAACTTAAAATCATAATTCAAAAACATTATTTTTTATAATTTTATATTCTCTAATATTATAGACATACTAATTTTTTATATAAAAATAAACTGCACAAATTGGATACGATACTTTGTCTTCTATATCTATATTCCTAGTACAGCTTAAAAAAATTCATCTAAACAAACATTACTTTAATATCCTTATTAACTTCAAAATAAGCATCTCACTTATATCAAATGACCTCTTCCAATAAGAATTACTTATCTTAAAAGTTCTTTAACTACTTCTCTATCATCAAAATGTATTCTCTCTTTTCCTATTATTTGATAATTTTCATGTCCTTTTCCTGAAATTATCAATAAATCCTCATCTTTTAATAGTTTTAATCCTCTTTCAATAGCTTTTCTTCTATCAACAATCTTCTCATAAGTTGAATTTATACTAAGCATCCCTTCTTCAATATCTTCTATAATCCTCATGGGCTCTTCACTTCTTGGATTATCTGAGGTTATAATGCAGTAATCAGATAATATTCCTGCTGCCATCCCCATTACTTTTCTCTTGGACTTATCTCTATCTCCTCCACAACCAAATATACTTATAATTCTTCCCCGTGTAGTCTCTCTTGCCATCATCAATAATCTCTCTAGGGCATCTGGTGTATGAGCATAATCTACTATTACGCTTTTATTCGCACTGTTTTTTATCATTTCAAGCCTTCCGGAAACATATTTGATATTTGGCATTGCTTTTACAATATCAGAAATACTCACTCCAAGGCCAATACACCCTCCTATAGCCGCCAAAACGTTATAGACTGTTACTTTTCCTGGAATGTTTACTTCTACTTCTTTCGTTACATCCTTAAAGTTAACTTTAAATAAAACTGAATCATTTGTATACTTGATATCCGTAGCTTTAATATCTGCCTCTTTATTTATTCCATAAGTTAAAATTTTACACGTAGCTTTTTTTATAGTTTCTTCAGAGATTTTATCGTCTAAATTTATAATTCCTATTGAGCATTTTTTAAACAATTTTATTTTCTCATTTTTATAGTTTTCCATTGTGCCATGTTCGTCAAGGTGGTCTTGAGATAAATTTGTAAATACCCCAACATTAAAATTACAATTCTCCACTCTATATTTTGCTAGAGCTGAAGATGTTACCTCCATGATAACATTCTCCGCACCTTTATTCTTAAATTCTCTAAATAATCCTTGTAGTTCTAATGCTTCAGGTGTCGTCGGATTAACTTTTTCTATATTTGCCTCTTTTTCTTCAAATTCATACCCTAAAGTTCCAATTATAGCCGTTCTCTTTTTATTAGCTTCTAGTATATCTTTAATATAATGTATTACTGTAGTTTTCCCATTAGTTCCTGTAACTCCAACTAAATTAATTTCTTTAGATGGCTTATTATAGAATGAACTAGCTAAACTTGCTAACGCTATCTTTGAATTTTCAACCTTTATCAGTGTTATATTTCTACTTTTAAGTTCTAATTCTTCATCAATCACTATTGCTAAAGCGCCTTTCTTAATCGCCTCTTTTATATAATCATGTCCATCTACATTAGCCCCTTTTATGCATACAAACATCGAACTCTCTATTACCTTCCTGGAATCATAACTTATATTAGCAACATCTATATCAACATTTCCACTAATCAACTCATATTTCATATCCTTTAACAACTCATATAGCTTCATTTTACTTCCTCCAATCATTTTATTAATTTCGCTATATTCTCATTATATACAACATTTCCACAGTAAGTAGTGTATATATTGCTTGATATGTTGCAAAAAGTGCTTTATCATATAATTAAATAGTATGTGTTCTAAATGCAGTGCTACATAGAATTAACTACATTCATGACCAAAGGGGATTTTATTTATGAATAATGATTATATCAAAAATAAATCAGGTTATTTAAATAAAGATTTTCAATTGTTTCATTTGAAAGATAAGAAAAATCAGGAATTTGAATTTCATTATCATGATTTTAATAAAATAATAATATTTTTATCTGGGAAAGTGACTTATTTGATTGAGGGTAAAGCTTATAATTTGAAACCTTGGGATATTTTGCTTGTGAATAATAATGATGTTCATAAGCCAATTATCGATCCTTCAGAAATTTATGAACGTATAATAATTTGGGCTGATTCCAATTTCATCAAAAATCATAACTATGATAATTGTGACCTTTTGACATGTTTTAAATTAGCAAATGAAAAGAGCTTTAATCTCATTAGACTTGAAAGCAAATTACAGAATAATATAAAGTTTATAATAGAATCTCTTAAGACTTCTTTTAATTCAAATGAATTTGGCAGCAAACTTTTAAGCAACTCATTATTTATTCAACTGCTTATATATTTAAATAGAGTTCATTTGAGTAATATGTATATAACTGAAGAAGATTCTCTTAAATATGACAAACAAATTGAGAAGATTTTAAAATATATAAATAATAATTTAGCTGAAAATTTGTCTACAGAAGCTTTATCTCAAATATTCTATATAAGTAAATATTATCTTATGCATAAATTTAAGAAAGAAACCGGCTATACGCTCCACAATTACGTAAACCAAAAAAGATTATTAATGGCAAAAGATTTAATATCAACTGGAGAACCTATTACCAAAGTCTGTATGCAATGCGGCTTTAATGATTACTCATGTTTTCTCCGCTCATTTAGAAAACTATTTTCAAAATCACCTAAAGAATTTTCTCCAAAACAAAATAAGGACCTGTCGCACTAGCGGATTAAAATCTTTAGTGCGACAGCTCCATATTAGTTAAATTTAATATGACAATATCCAGTAGGATTTTTCTCTAAGTAATCTTGATGATATTCTTCTGCTGTATAATATTTTTCTAGTGGTTTAATTTCAGTTACAACTGGTTCTTTATATTTCTCTTGAATTTTCATTTTGCTTTTATTAATTATATCAATATCAGAATCATCAATGTAGTAGATTCCACTTCTATATTGAGTTCCAACATCTCCTGCCTGTTTATTTACTGTTGTAGGATCAATAACACTCCAAAACTTATCTAATAAAGTATCTAACGAAACTGCTTTTTCATTATATGTTATGTAACATACTTCTACAAAATCTGTATCATCTTTGCATACTTCTTCATAAGTTGGATTTTCTGTTTTTCCATTTGCATATCCTACTTCTGTTTCTACTACCCCTGGTGTCATTGAGAAGAGTTTTTCTACTCCCCAGAAGCAACCTCCACCTAAAACTATTTTCTTCATATAGTATCACATCCTTCACTAGAATTATAACCTTATGCAAATATCTATTACAACCAATTTATATAATTTGACATACATTTTTTCGCTGAATTTAAAGTGTCTCGAAAGTTACACATAACAACCTAATCCTCGAGACATTTTAAATCTTTTTTTAATATAGTACAGAGTATCTTTTTATAAGCATATTATCTTAATATCTTTCTTGATATATCCTCTTATCTATTTACCACATAGGTATTGCCTTAACTATTTGTTCTTACCTTTATTATCTTCTACTTTGGATGAATTTTTATTGCCTTGTGAATTTACATTTTTATTTTCCTTTTTATTATTTTACATATATCTTAGATTTCTTCCATATAAAAAAGAGCCTTTATTTAGGCTCTTTCCTTACTGGTTTATATTTTGAATTTGTTTTGTCATTTGGATTTATATAATCATAATCACCATTTTCAGTTTTCTTTAATCCTAAAGAAGCCATTTGTTTTTGAGTAACTTTACGCTTATTAACCATAATTAATCCTCCTTACATATTTTTATATTTACCATGCAAATAGAATTTTATTCTTGATTTTAGCACCCAAAAAATATATTAAAATTTAACAAGCAGCATCTCTTTCACATTCCTCATTTTTCTCATTTTTTGAATCATATATATGTAATATTGTCATAAGACATACTCCTATGCAAACTACAATAAAAACTAATGACCATACTTTATTTATTCCATAAGAATCTATATATTTTCCAACGAGAGAAGTACCTAATGCAGTTGATAATGCGTAAGTTAAATTGCTGGCTGCACTAATTCTTGCTCTAAAATTTTTAGGACTATTATTAGCTATATATACTCCATTATTAGTTGAAGATATTATTTCACCTATTGTCCAAAGTATAGTTGAAACTATATATAAAGGGAAAGAGCTTCCTATAATACCTATCATCCCAAATCCTATAGCATAAAAAATTCCTGAAAAAATTACATTTGTAAGAGTTTTGAATTTTTGAGTTATTGAAATAATCATCACTGTTAAAAATATTACAGTAATAGCATTAATGCTCATTAAATAACCGAATTTTTCAGTTCCTTCAGCTCCAAAAACTTTATTCAGCATCATTGGTGCTGCAAATGAAATTTGAGTATATGCAAAAGCATAGAACATATTAAATATCATAAAAAAAGTAAGCCTCGGCCTCTTTAATAGTATCTGGACTAAATTCCCATGCTCCTCTCTTTCATTCGTATTTTTCTCTTCTTGAGCTCCTGTTTTAGGCTTTGTTTCATCAATGTAAATATAAAAAATTATTATTGCTAAAAAAGACGTTAGAGCATCTAATATAAAAAGAAGAGACAGATAATTATTAAATAAAAATCCTGCTACTATAGGACCTACTGCAACGCCTATATTTATTCCCAAATAAGTTAATGACGATCCAATCTGTCTTTTTTCAGGAGTTAATTCATCTGCTATTATTGCTGAAAGCGTTGGCCTTACAAAGCCATTAAAAAATGCTGAAATAATTACTAGCACAACAATTAGTAATGGATTTCTTATTAACCCACACAAGAAAATAGCTAAAGCAGCAACACCTTGCCCCATAAAATAAGTTTTTCTTCTGCTTACCTGATCTGCAAATTTTCCACCTAAAATTGCTGCAGGCATTGAAACTAATGATGTCACCATTACAATTATTCCTGTCATGGAATAAGAAAAATCGAGTTTTTGCGTTAACAACAAAGATAAAAAAGGAAATACAAAGTCACCAAACCTATTAATTATCTGTACCGCAAATAGTGCATATATACTTTTAGGCAGTCCTTTGTAAGTATTAAAGATATTCAATTTTAGCCCCCCTTAAAATGCCTAATAAAAAATAAAGCTCATATTATATGAGCCAACTTTATTTATGTAATTATACACTAATCCTTACAGTAAAAAAAGAGCTAACATACATTTTTATTCTTTTTATTATAAAAAATACCATAAAATGTTAATCTCTCTAGTTTCATCTTATTATAATTTATCAAATCACTTCTTAGCTTGGATTATACTTTTTATATGGAATTCGAATTACAACTCTTGAATCGTCAAATTTATAATTTGTTCCATCAAGTGGTTTCTTGTTGGATGCCAGGTTCATTCCTGTAACATATAGTGCCTCTGCCATTCCATATGCATCTTGAATAACAGTTCCAGTCATTATTCCTTTATTAACTAGTTCCCTTGCTTCTGGTATTGCATCAACACCTACAACTAGAACTGTTTTTTCCTTTATTCCTGTGTTATAACCTGCTGCCTGCAGCTCTTGTATTGCTCCTATTGCCATATTATCATTAGTTGAAATTATAGCCTCTATTTTATCACCATACCTAAGTAAAAATGATTCTGTTATTCTTTTAGCTTCTTCTCTATCATTCCAATCAGAATAGCTTGATGCAAGCTCCACAGCCTTTATTCCATTATTTTTTATAGTTAATACTGAATATTTCGCTCTTGCAATTGCTTCTAAATTATCTTTGGGTCCATTTAACATAATATATTGCATTGTTTGGTCTTTATTTCTATCTATATGTACTTTATTTTTATTCCATTCATTAACTAGAATTTCACCTTCAAATATTCCTGCCTGCTCTAATTCAGTTCCAACAAATATTGATTTATTATAAGATTGAATAGCACTTTTTTTAGGTGGCTCTCTATTAAATAATATTATCGGAATATTATTTTCTTTTGCAATATTAATTACATCATAGGCTGAATTCACATCAACTAATGCAATAAACAAAATATTAAATTCCTTCTTTTTAACTATTGTATTAACAATTTCATTTTCTTTAGCTTGTTTATTATTACTATCAAAAAATGTAAATTCAACTTTTTCTGCATTTTGTGCTTGAATGTCTTTTAGATTTTTTATAACTTCTGACATATAAGTAGCATTGGTATCATAAACTATCACCGCTGCTTTAATAATTGTTTTATTGTCAGCTAATATTATAACAAAATTACTTTCTATTAGAATGCAACCAGTTA
Organism: Clostridium sp. DL-VIII; assembly: GCF_000230835.1. Classification (NCBI taxonomy): domain Bacteria; kingdom Bacillati; phylum Bacillota; class Clostridia; order Eubacteriales; family Clostridiaceae; genus Clostridium; species Clostridium sp. DL-VIII. The sequence continues at coordinate 2,416,431 of NZ_CM001240.1, read as the reverse complement.
AAGCGATTAAAATAATACTTATTAATCTTTTAACCAGCCTCATAATAATATCCCTACCTTCTAAGATCATCAACAATTTATTAATATAATCCAATTCTTTTACTGTCTAACAAATTTAGTTTATACTCTAATGTAGTATTTATACCAATATGTCTAATTAGAAAATCTTATTCTATTCACTGTAATAAATTATTTATATATATGTTGAATAATAAAATTACATTTAGGATATCTAGGCGCTAAGTAAATATCTGAATGTTAATTGTAGAAAATCAATTGCAACATATATATTAAAAACACCTAACAAAAGTGTACTATACCCATGTTTACTTCACTCAATATTTAAAGTAGACTAAAAAAGTATAAACACACATTCTATTAAGTGTTTTTTATAGATAACTATTTTAAGAAAACGTATATACCTAATTGTCATTTAAATCAATAAATTTGATTTAGAAACAACAACGTCTAGAACATCTTCTTCTGCCTGCAAGATTTAAAACGGCCTGCCTTGTTCTAGCATTAGCATCTTTTACGCCTTGCCTATACCCTTCAATAACCCCCTGGTCTCTCCCACCTGTAAATCCATCATTGTAGCCATCATTATAGCCTTCTCTATATCCTTGATTGTACGTATCTGCTAATGTACCTGCTAGAATGTTGTCCCTTCTGCAATTACGATTAACATTTTCTCCAGCTGTCTCTCCAAACGGATTTGAATTATTACATCTGCATCTTCTATAATTTCTATTTTCCATTTTTTCTCTCCTTTGTATTTTATCAATTTCTATATAGTATATTATGATTATTTATTTTATTTGTTATTGATTTAGGTATTCATAAATATTTATTAATTTACTATTTTATATAAAAAAAATAGCGAGGGCCCCACCTCGCTATTTCTATTCCATACCTACAAAATCAACTTTTTCTACATTTTTAATATTAAGCAATCCATTTGTTAAAGTTTTTATGTCACAATCCACAGTTGAAAGATCTATTGTTATACTTAAATTAGCATAACCATTAAGAGGTATACCTTGATTTATTGTCAAGATATCTCCACCTTTTTCTGAAATATAATTACTAATAATAGATAAAAGTCCTTTTTCATTTCTAAAAATGATATTATAAGTGATTTTTCGCCCCTCTGAAGTTTCTGCAAAATCAAATACAAAATCCTTATACTTATAATATACACTTCTACTTATCCCTGCTATTTTTACAGCTTCTGTTATTTCTTTTACTTTGCCGTCTTTTAAAAGTTTTTTAGCATATAAGACTTTTTCATAAACATCGGGTAATACCCGTTTATCTATAACTAAGTAATCTCCACTCATTAGTTTCTACCTTCTATAATGGTTGCCCCCGCATTATCCAAAGATAACTCTAATATATTCCATTCCAATCCTTTTATTTTTAAAAATTCCCTAAGCTTATTGCTAAAGCGCTCATCCTTTTCGTCGATAATCGCCATGATTGTCGGACCTGCACCACTTAAGTAGCACCCCAATGCTCCTAATTCATAGCTCTTATTATACACCTCTTCAAAACCAGAAATCAATTTGCTTCTGTAATTTTGGTGAAAGGCATCTTTACATGCATACTTAATTAATTCATATTTTCCACTTGAGAAACTTGCTACCATAAGAGCAGCTCTTGAAACATTATAAATCCCATCTTTCAAGCTTATTTCTTTAGGAAGTACACTTCTTGCTTTTGATGTGGATAATCTAAAATCTGGAATTATAGAAATAAACTTAATCCCTTTTTTTACATCTACCTTATCATAAAAAGTTTTATTTTCATCAACTATTGCAACCACCATACCACCAAGTAATGCTGGTGCAACATTATCTGGATGACCTTCAATTTCTACAGCCATCTGTAATAATTCATCTCTTGAAAACCTTCGCCCTAAGATCTCATTTGCTCCTACTAGTCCCCCAACTATACATGTAGAACTGCTCCCAAGACCTCTAGATACTGGTACATCTTGTTTTATTTCACTTATTTCAAGTCCTTTTATTTTATAGCCCGCCTTATCAAAACAATATTTCATTGCTTGATATATTATATTGCTTTCATTACAAAATTCTTCTGGCATTCCACTGAACTTCAAACCATCTTCCAATTCCTTGAATTCAAACTCATTATATAAGTTTAATGCTATTCCTAAAGAGTCAAATCCAGGTCCCATATTAGCTGATGTAGCTGGTATTCTCACTTTTATCATATGCATATTCCCCTATGCATTTAAGTAAGAAAGTAGAGCATTTTTCATCTCATTCTTATCCCATACTTCATCATGAAGTACCTTAGCATTTTCCAAAATACTTAAGCTATCTGGCACTTTATTATCAGTTGCTTTTGATAATTCTTCTAATACCTTAAAATCATTTAATCCTTCTACATCAATATTAAGAGCATTACAAATGCTTCTTGGAAATTTGAATGGACTTGCCGTTGAAAGTATTAAAGCTGGTTTGTCATCCTTAGTTTCTTTTACATACTTCTCTTTAACAACATATGCTACAGCAGTATGAGTATCCATTAAATACTTATCTTTTTCATAAACTTCTTTTATTGCTGCATATACTTCCTCAGTTGTTGCAAAATTTCCATAAAACTCTTTTATAAAGGTTTTTATTTTTTCATTTACTTCATAAATACCTTTTGTATTTAAATCCTTCATTAATTCACTGACAACTGCTGTATCCCTTCCGCTTGCTTCAAATAATAATCTTTCTAGATTTGATGAAACAAGTATATCCATTGATGGTGATTCCGTTAAAACAAGTTCTCTTTTCTTATCATATACTCCTGTTTCAAAGAAATCTGTTAAAACTTTGTTTTCATTTGATGCACAAATAAATTTATCTATTGGTAACCCCATTTGCTTAGCGTAGTATCCTGCTAAGATATTACCAAAATTTCCTGTTGGAACTACTACATTTATTGCATCATCTTTTTTTATTATTCCTTGATTTACTAAATCAAAGTATCCATAAAAATAATACACTATTTGAGGTACTAGTCTTCCAATGTTAATTGAGTTTGCTGATGATAAAATGAATCCCTTTTGAGCTAGCCCTGCTCTAAAATCATCATCTCCAAATATTTCTTTAACTCCAGTCTGAGCATCATCGAAATTGCCCTTTATTCCGATAACTTTAACATTGTTTCCTTCTTGACTTGACATTTGTCTCTCTTGAATTGCACTAACTCCATTTTTAGGATAATAAACTACGACTCTAAAGTCTTCAACATTCTTAAACCCTTCAAGCGCAGCTTTTCCAGTATCTCCTGACGTTGCAGTAAGAATTGTTATATCCTCTTTAACCTCACAAATTTTCTTAGCCCTTTTCATAATTTGTGGTAAAAATAACAATGCTGCATCTTTAAATGCGCATGTAGGTCCATGATACAATTCCAAAAAGTTATTTTTCACTTCTACACTAAACCTATCATTATATGCATCATTAATCGCCCCTATTAATTCCGCATCATCAATGTCAGTGAAATACTCATTGATAATTTTAAATGCTAACTCTTCATATTTGATGTGTGTATCCTGTTTCAGCTCATCATAAACCTTAGGAAATTCATCTGGAACATATAATCCTCCATCTTTAGAAATTCCATTAATTATCGCTTTAGCAGATAGTATGTCTTTTTCTAAACCTCTAGTACTTCTAAACTTCATCTGATCTCACCTCAAAATTGTATTAAATATGAAAATATATTCCTCTTTTACTGACAAATTTAAATATATAAAAACATATTCCACTTGTTATATATATTATCATGTATTTTATAGATATACAAGTGTTTTTCTGTAAAATACATGATAATATATTTATTTTTTTACATGTAAATGTTTAAAGGCATAATTTGAATCGCACATTCATTTATTCTCAAATCTGGACACTTTGGTACAAATATATCATTTTTCTCTAAACACTCTAAAAGAGGTTTACATTTTTCAAAAAAATTTTCATAGAACTCCTCTTGCCCTGTTTTTCTTAAGAGACTTATGGAATCACATTCCTCAGTGCAAGTTTTAATCACTTTTCCAATAACCCTGCAAGGACAGTTTACAGTATCAAATATGTTATACCTATTATTCATAAAGTTTTCTTTATTTACAGTTAAAATTGCTGTTCCTTTTCCACTGTTCATTATTAAATCCAATGTATTGTTATATGTCAAAACACTTTTCACATATGTTAACATCTTCAAGAACATGGTAAAATTAATATTTCCAGGACAATTCTTAGCTAAATCATCTAGATATTCACTTCCAAATATAGATATTAAATTTATCAATGTATCAACAAAAGGCAGAATACCTTGATTTGTAACTGTTCCTCTAAGTTCTATTAAATCTCCTGGATATATATTATTATTCTCTATATCATTTTCAGTCTTATGCTGCAAATGCTTATTTTCATCAAAATAATCAATTAAATTTCTATTTAATACAAAAGTAGTATAAGTAGTTTTAACTTGTCTTTCTTCTCTTATACATTGCTTCGCATCTATGTCTTTATCCATATGATGACTTTCCATATTATTATTAGCATCTAATTTATTTTTATCCCTATATCCTTTTCTTTCAATTCTTGCAATACTTCCCTGATTAGAATTTTCTATTCTATCTCCTTGGTGCAATCCAGCTGATAATGTTCTATCAAAAGCTTTAGTATTAGTTATTGTTTCTATAAATCCTGTTAACACTAAAGAAGATAAATTTCTAACTAAATTTTCGTCTAAATAAACAAGTACATCAAAGGAATTATTCATAAATGCTCCTTCCCTTCAAAAGGATTACTAAATAAATGTTCTTCTTATATATTATTCATATTCATATCACCATAAAATATTATTTCTATTTTTATTCTGATATTTCCTAATTAATTACATAATTCTTACATTTAGAACTTTTTTAATTTCTTATGATATAATTTACTGTATAATTCTTTATTAATGTAGAAATTCTAATATAGTCTTTACTTCACTCTATTACAACTTAACACGTAAACTACTTTGATTTCCACGTTAGTAAATCACTTCTAGTAACACTCACATAAGAAAGGAGGATGCTAAGGCATATTTAAAAATATCAATAGTATGCCTAATTTTTGATAAACTATATAATTTCTAGTTTATTGCTAGCATATGTTTTAATGAAGAAATTTTTTAAAAGATCATTTTTAATTCTTATTGCTGTAACTATTATCTTTTCTATAATATTTCGTACACGAATTATGTTTTGCTACAGAATTGCAGATAAATATATTGCTTTAAAAAATAATCAATGGGACTTACAACTAACTAATCCCCAAAAATTATCAAACTCTGTAACTTATAAAGATGTTGTATATAAGAACACTAATAACGTTCCTCTAAAATTAGATATTTATGAACCAATAAATCAAATATATAAGTCTTCACCTGTACTTTTATATGTTCATGGTGGAAGCTTTGTTTATGGCGATAAAAATATTCCTGATACTTTAAGTCCAATATTAGATACATTAAGAGAACAAGGTTATACAATCATAAGCACTTCCTATGAACTTATGAAAGATAAAGAAAATTTCAACAAACAGATTTGCGATATTAAGGATACCATTAGATGGATCTATAAAAATAAGTCAACTTATAACTTCAATACAAACGAAATAGGAATCATCGGTATTTCATCAGGTGCTCATCTTTCACTTATGGCAAGCTATAGTGATGAGAATAAATTTGTAGATGATAAAGACTTAAGTAATTATCCTTCGAAAATCAAGTATTTAATTGATTTTGCGGGTCCAACTGATTTAAGCCTTTTAAATACTAGTAATTTAAATTATGATCTCTCAAAAATATTTTCTTCAATTTCAAATAAAGAAGAAGTAATCAAAAAATACAATCCTATAAACTATGTTAATAAGTCAATTCCAAATACATTGATAATACATAGCAATTTTGACCCTACAGTTCCTTATGAAAGCTCAAAGGAACTTTATGATGCAGGTGTAAAAGTACATGCTGGCGTTAAGCTAATCACTCTAAATAGCAGTGTTCATGATCTATCAAGTATTTCAAATAACGATATCACTTCAATTTCCAAAGGATTATTGGAATTTGTAATATTCAATTCACCTCTATGATATTTTTTATTGAATTTAAATACTTATATATTAAAATAAAGGATGAAATTTCTTTAAAATTTCATCCTTTACAACTTATCTATTAATATTCATAGTTTTTTATATTTTCGCATAAGACTATATTTATTTTTTTATCCTCTATTACTTTCTTATACGAGCATAAAAATTCATTTAATTCATTATCATTTAAATCTATGCTCTTTTCACTTGCTAATATGACATCACTTTTTTCTATAAGTACTTTCAAATCATTTTTATCATTTTTTATGAAGTACTCAGACATAACCTTATTTGCCATCCTGCTTTTATACTTTTCTTGAAAGCTCATATTTTTCTTCATAGTATCATAATTTGAATTATCAATACTTAATCCTGGAATCTTAAACTGCTCTTCTATCATAGAAGGATCTACTCCATATCTCTCCAAAAACTTCTTTTGTATATTAATTAATTTGTCTTGAGATATATTATTTTCCTCCATATAAGTCATTATATTTTTGGAAAATTCAGCCATATTCATTTTTCCTTCAGCCAATTTATAATACATAGAATATATATAATCTTCAAACTTATCTACATCTTTGTCTTTAACTTTATTCTTTAACTCATTAAAATCTATAATCTTATCAGACATATTAATCCTCTCCTTTATACTATTATATAATAACAAGTATTTATCTGTTGTAAATTTTTTATTACATTGTAATGCATAAGAAAAAATGATCATTGCCTAATTCATTCTTTATTCATTTGTGATCTTTCATTTTTTGAAAATACGCAGCCACAATAATCTTGTCTATATAAATTGTATTCATTTGAAAGTTCTATGGAACGTTTATAGCCTTCTTTTTTTTTGAAATCTGAATACAAATATTTTATATTATATTCTGTACTTAATTTTTGGCCTATTTCATTTAGTTTTTGTGCATTCTTATGAGGACTTATCGATAATGTTGTTGTAAAATAATCATAACCTTTATCTTTAGCTATAGCAGCTGCCTCTTTAAGTCTTAATTCATAGCACTTAAAACATCTCGTGCCACCTTCCCTTTCGTTTTCTAAACCTTTAGATATTTCATAGAAATTTTCAGTATCGTATTTTCCCTCAATAAAATCTATTTCATGCTCAACTTTAAGCTCTGAAATAAATCTTTTTTGTTCTACTACTCTTCTTGAATATTCCTCTAAAGGATAGATATTGGGATTATAAAAGAAAATCGTTATTTTAAAATATTTTGATAAATATTCTAATACGTAGCTGCTACATGGTGCACAGCAGCTATGTAACAATAATCTTGGAACCTTTTTATCATTCACTAACTTTTCTATTAGTAAATCCAATTCCTTTTGGTAATTAATTTTATTCATCATAAGCCATTCCTTTAATATTACGGACCTATCCTTAAAAGGGTATAGTCCACAATCTCTTTAAATATTCTATTCTTAGTCTATATAAATTTTCACTATTTATTACGACTTTCGTTAATTGCAAATTCTTCGAAAGCATTTAAAAATCTATCAATATGTATTTCTTCATGTTTTACACTTAAAAATACTGCTTCAAATTGAGATGGTGCTATATTTATTCCTTTTCTTAGCATGTGCTCAAAATATCTATTAAATCTTTCCACATTACATTTCTTAACATCTTCGTAAGTTCTAACTTCCTCCAAGTCAGTAAAGAATATTGTCATCATACCTCCAACTCTGTTCATTACAATTGGAAGATTGTATTTTTTTGATATCTTTACTACACCTTCTTGAAGCTTTGCTCCTATTTTTTCAATATGATCATAATAATTTAAATTATTTTTTAATTTATTTAAAGTTGCAAGTCCTGCTGCCATGACTATTGGATTTCCAGACATTGTTCCTGCTTGATATACTCCGCCAAGTGGTGATAATTTCTCCATTATCTCTCGTCTTCCGCCATAAGCTCCACATGGAAGTCCACCTCCCATAATCTTAGCGTATGTAATCAAATCTGGTTTAACATTAAACAAAGCCTGAGCACCTTTAAATGTAACTCTAAATCCATTCATTACCTCATCGAATATTAATAACGCTCCATATTGTGTACAAAGATCTCTTAGTGTCTCCATAAAATCATCTTCTGCTTTTATTACTCCCATATTTCCTGCAACTGGTTCAATAATGACACCTGCTATTTCATTTCCATACTTCTCAAATAATTCTGTAATTTGCTTTTTATCATTATATATACCTATTAATGTATTCTCTATGCTTTCATTTGGAACACCAAGTGAACCTGGAATTCCTCCTGTCATTACCCCTGAACCAGCTTCTATTAAAAATCCATCAAAATGCCCATGATAGCATCCTGCAAATTTCACTATTTTCTTTCTATTAGTATATCCTCTTGCCAGCTTTACTGCACTCATAGTTGCCTCTGTACCAGAATTAACCATTCTAATCATTTCAACATTGTCTAAATTAGTGCACATAAACTTAGCCAAGTCTAATTCTAATTTTGTTGGTGCTCCAAAAGCTAGAGCTTCTGAGCTTATTTTTTGAATAGCCTCGACAACATCATCATCGCAATGTCCAAGAATTAGCGGCCCCCAAGCTAAAACAAAATCAATATACTCATTATCATCTTCATCTTTAATTATTACACCTTTTCCAGACTTTATAACTGGAGGGTTTAATTTAACACCTTTAAATGCTCTAACTGGGCTATTAACTCCACCTGGCATATATTTTTCTGATTCTTTAAATATTTCAAGGTTTTTCATGTCTTTTCCTCCTAGGTCTTATATTATTTATATATATTTATCGTCCATTTAAAATCTTTGATGCTTCTAATGCATGATAAGTAATAATTATATCAGCTCCAGCTCTCTTAATTGAAGTTAAGGTTTCCATCATTACTCTTTCCTCATCAATAAGCCCAAGTTTTCCTGCTGCCTTAATCATAGCATATTCTCCACTTACATTATAAGCTGCAAGCGGCATATTAAAGTTTTCTCTACAATCTCTTATTATATCCAAATAAGAAAGTGCTGGCTTAACCATAATGAAATCTGCTCCTTCTTCTATATCCATTTGTGTTTCACGAAGAGCTTCCATTCTATTAGCTGGATCCATTTGATATGTTTTTCTGTCTCCAAATTGTGGTGCAGAATTTGCAGCATCTCTAAATGGTCCATAATATGCAGAACAATATTTTGCTGAATAACTCATTATACTGATATTTTTAAATCCATTTTCATCTAATGCTTTTCTTATAGCTCCAATTCTTCCATCCATCATATCAGATGGTGCAATTATATCTGCTCCTGCTTTAGCATGAGATACAGATATTTTAGCTAGATATTCTAAAGTTTCATCATTATCTACATATTCATCATGAATTATTCCACAGTGGCCATGAGAAGTATACTCACACATACAAACATCTGTTATAACAAGCATGTCTTTGTCTAGCTTTTTAATTTCTCTTATTGCTTGTTGAACAATTCCATTATCATTATAAGCCTCTGATCCACATTCATCTTTATGATCTGGTATTCCAAAAAGCAATACTCCTGCAATATCAGCTTCCTGAATGTCTTTAATTACTTCATGTAATCTATCAATAGAAAAATGATAATTTCCTGGTAATGAAGAAATTTCATTCTTTATATTATTTCCTTCTACAACAAAAATAGGATAAATAAAATCCTTTGAATTTAATATTGTTTCTCTAACCATATCACGAATGGCTGGATTTACTCTAAGTCTTCTTCCTCTTTTAATCATAATAATACATACCTCCACTAATTCAGTTCACAGCTCGCAAATATCAATTAACAGTTTCAAATGAAAATCCATGTTTACAAATATAAACTTATACATTCAGTTTTCTTTTAAAATCTCTAAATTAATCTCTTCCACTTGCATAACTCTTCCAATTTCCATTTATATTTATGATTACTTTCAAGTAATACTTTAATCTTTTTATTATTAACTTCTAATTATTAGATAAATGCTTGTATTTCCTTTAAAAAGCCCTCTTCACTATGTTCTGTGCATACATAAGCCTCTATTCCTAATTTTTCTAATGGCTCATTTGTTTTTGGTCCTATTGCTATAATCTTCTTCTTTTTGATTTCTTCTATACCTAACATCTCTATCATATTATTAACAGTTGATGGACTTGTAAAGAATACTATATCAGCTTCGTCAAAAGACTTTTTATTAACCACAGAACCGCAAACAGTATCATAAATATATACTCTATCAACCTCTATACCACAGCTTGTAAGCTCTTCATATATATACTTTCTGCTCTTAGCTGAGCATGGTAAAAGTAAAGTCTCATTTTTATTTAAATATGGCTTTAATATATTTAATAGACCTTCAGATGCAAATTCCTTTGCTTTTGCAAAACACCTAATTCCTCTTTGCTTTAAAGCTTTCTCTGTTGCATCTCCAATAACTGAAATTTTTGCCTTAATTCCTCTTATATCATAATCTTTTTCTATTAAATAATCAAAGAATACTTCAACACTATTTACCGAAGTAAACACTATATGATCATACTTTCCTAATTTATCTATATAATCTTTTAGATTATCTGCCTCATTTTTTATCTCTATTGCATTGAAGCTTGTAACTTCTGCTCCTAATTCTACTAATTTATTTTTTAAATTTACCGATTGTTTCCTTGAGCGTGTAATACATATATTCTTTCCGAACAAAGGTTTATTCTCATACCAATTTAAATCTTCACTTAAATTTACTACTTCCCCAACTACAATTATACATGGAGATTTTAAATTAGCAGCTTTTACTTTTTGGGAAATATTATCTAGAACTCCTATTACTTTTTTTTGCTTAGCTGAAGTCCCTCTCATTATGACACCACATGGAGTAGCTGAATCTTTTCCATTTTTAATAAGCTCACTAACTATATTATCTAAATTACTTAAACCCATCATAAATACCAAAGTTCCTTCTTCAGATGCTAATGCCTTGAAATTCACCTTTAGATCTTTAGCAGATTTACCTGTTATAACATGAAAGCTTTGAGCTATCCCTCTATGAGTTATTGGAATTCCTGCATAATTCAAAACTGCAATTGGAGATGTTACTCCCGGAATTACTTCAAAGGATATATTTTCTTTTTTTAAAGCTAATACTTCTTCTCCGCCTCTTCCAAACACATATGGATCTCCACCTTTTATTCTTCCAACTATATGTCCTTTCTTAGCTAGCTTTACTAAAAGTTCATTAATTTCATCCTGAGTTTGAGAATGAGCCCCTGGTTCTTTGCCACAATAATAAACCTCACAGTTTTCACTTAAGTAATTTAATATATTATTTGAAACCAATCTATCATAAAGTACAGCCGTACATTTTTTCAACGCTTTAACAGCTTTTAAAGTTAATAACTCTTCATCTCCTGGTCCTGTTCCTATTATATATACTTGCTTCATAACATGCCTCCTAATTAGATCAATTAACGATTATTAATAATAAAACCTATCAATCTATACACTTATTATCTTTTCAGCTAATTTTTTTCCTAAGATAATATGCTCATCTTTATTTCCCAAAATATCTTTTTTTACTATTTTCCCTCCAATATCATATATACCAATCATATATAAATCATTTCCTTGAATTTCTGAATACGCCCCAATAAGGCTGTGACAGTCTCCATTTAGTCTTCTCATAAAACTTCTTTCTGCTTCAACTGTCAATTTAGCATTTGAATCCTCTAACATTTCAAAGTAACTTTTAGCCTTACTTGTTTTTAAACACTCAATTCCAATAGCCCCCTGAGCAACTGCTGGTAGGAACTCCTTAGGATTAAAATATTCAGTTATTAAATTTTCTTCATTTAATCTTTTAAGACCTGCTGCTGCAAGTATTATTCCATCTAAATTTTGATTTTTCATTTTTTCAAGTCTCGTTTGAACATTTCCCCTAATTGAAACTATTTCTATGTCATCTCTTAAGATCTTAAGCTGACAAGCCCTCCTAATGCTGCTGGTCCCTACTATTGCTCCTTTTTTAAGTTCCTTAAAAGGTATATTATCCTTTGAAATAAGGACATCTCTTATATCTTCCCTTTCAGTTATTGCAGCAATTTCAAATTCCTCACTTAATTCATAAGGAACATCTTTCATACTGTGAACTGCTCCATCTGCTCTTTTCTCTAAAAGTGCACGTTCTATATCTTTGACAAATAATCCTTTACCACCAACTTTAGCCAAAGAAACATCTAATTTTCTATCGCCTTCTGTTACTATAAGCAGCTTTTCACTTTCTACATTAAATTTTTCCTTTAAGCTTTTCATTATAATTTCTGTCTGTACCTGAGCCAATCTGCTTTTTCTTGTTGCCACTATTATAAGATTATTCATTAATTAACATTCCTCCGTAATTATATGTAAAAATTATCATTTAAAATCCAATAAGTACTCAACAATTTCTTTTGAAAATTTAGACCTAAGAGCACTTTCACTTTCTCCTTTATCAAATGAGTCTTTAAAAGCTTCATCACCAATAAATTCAAGTATATCTTTTTTGTATTGTGGTACTTTTTTTGCTTTATCTCTAATTCTGCTTGTAAATTCAATAAATTCATCATATTCTTCTAAAAAATTTTTCACTTTATTTGAAAGTAAAATTGTACCTTTTGGATTTCCCTGTTTTGTATTAAGCGCAAAAGTTATATTTTTAGTGCTCCTCTCAATTGGAACTGCTCCCATTCCGTCTTTAAAGCACGCTGAATCTATATAAAGTTTATAATTATCGTCACAATATTTTTTAATTTTATTTCTTAAGCCTTCATCATCTAGCGCGATTATAATAAGATGCTTATCTTCTAAAAATTTAAAATTAAAGTTATCAGTAATTAACTTTAGCTTTTCAGGTTCACATTCTGCTAATTTAATTATATTATTATCAAAAGTCCTCGATAGTATCTCAACATAGCATTTACTATTTACAAAATGTCTAGCTTTTATTTCACCGGCTTTTCCACCACCAATTATTCCAACCCTGAGCTTTCTAGATATTAATGCAATATATGAAAAATCTACTTCGTCATCATAAATATCTTTTCCATTATTTTTGTCCATTCTTCACCACGTCCCTTTAAAGTTTCTTCTTTGATAACTTCAATGGCTCTATTTATATAAAAATCTGATGTACTTTTAATTAGCTTATCAGCTAAGGCAATGTCTTTTTTTTCATTGCTCTTATGTGAAAAAGTTTCAATTCGCTTTTCACTCACTTCGTTACCTAAGTCTCTTAATTTTTTCATTGTAGGTGCAATGCTTCTAATTTTAAGCCAATCTTCATATTCTTTTATGTATTTGGCCATAATATATGTATGCTCTTCCATTCTTTCTTTTCTAAGCTTCTTATTCTTATCATCAATTCGACTTATGGTATCAATGTTATAGACTTCAGTCCTATCTAATAGTGCAACTTCCTTTTCTATATCTCTAGGAACGGATAAATCATATATTATAAGTTTATTTCCATCTTTTTTAATATCTTGTCTTCTAACAACTGGATGAGGTGCTGATGTACAACCAATTATACACTCTACTTCATCTATATAATTGTTTTTTTCTTCAAAATTTATTACTCTGACTCTTTCATCACATATTTCATCTTTGATTCTATTATTCCTAACTACCAAGTAAATGACTTCTACATTATGAGAAAGAAGATATTTCACGATTAATTGTCCAACTTCCCCATATCCTAAAACCATAAATTTAGTACATTTATGATCGATTGCTTCATTTGCTACTATTGACGCTGAGGATACTGGAATTTCAAATAATTTAGCATCCCTTCTAAATTTCTTTCCACAAGTAATGGCTTCTTGAAATAATCTATGCAATTCTAAAGAAACACCTTTAATATTTAATGATTCCTCATAAGCATCTTTAACCTGCCCTAAAATCTGATCCTCACCTAATATTTTAGAATGAAATCCACAACAAACTTCAAATAGATGCCTATAAGCATCTTCATCTGCTTCTATGAATATATGGCTTTTATATTCATAGTCCCAGTCAAAAATTTCAAATATATTTTTTAATAATTCCTCTTCACTTTTATTTGAAGAAAGATTAAAATAAATTTCTGTCCTATTACAAGTCGCCAAAATTACTACTTCTTTCAATTCTTCAAGTAGTTTTTCAACATATTCATTATGTTTTCTAGCTTTTATTATAAATTTTTCTCTAATTTCTAATGGAGTATTTTTCTTAATACCTATTAAGCCTATCATCCATTGTCACCTCACATGTCTTTTCAATTAAAATGCTAACTTCCTTATTTCCTTGATAAACTCTCAGCTTACAAGAATAAGCATAAATTAGGTTTCCAAAGTAAACTTAATTTATTATAGTATATCTTCAGATAAATGCAAAATTTTGAGTCTATAAACCCTGAGTAAGTTCGAGTGGCCAAATACAAGATTTGGACTCTTAGATGAAACTCGACTCGCATTCGCTCACTGAGTAAGTTCGAGCAGCCAAATGCAAGATTTGGACTCTTAGAGGAAACTCGACTCACATTCGCTCCCTGAGTAAGTTCGAGTAGCCAAATGCAAGATTTGGACTCTTAGAGGAAACTCGACTCGCATTCGCTCCCTGAGTAAGTTCGAGCAGCCAAATGCAAGATTTGGACTCCTAGAGGAAACTCGACTCGCATTCGCTCCCTGAGTAAGTTCGAGTGACCAAATACAAGATTTGGACTCTCACTTAAGTTTATCAAATAAGTCGTACTTTTTCCAACAAATAAATTTTATAGTATGATAATATTTACTTATAACACGTATTAATGACATATCATATATCCAATATAAGAACTAGATTTATAACTTAGAATTCAAATATAGACATTCAATCACCATATATAGCTTATTCGCATTTTCAAGAATGTATTTTTTTAAAATTACTTGGTTATACTCTTAATGTCAATACTAATACAAGAGGTGAAATAAAATTATGCGAATTCCAAAACATATCGGCATTATTCCTGATGGTAATAGGCGTTGGGCTTTATCTAATTCATTAAATAAAGAAAATGGCTATGATCATGGAATAAATCCTGGACTTGAAGTATTTAAACTATGTCAAAAAGAAAATATTGAAGAAGTAACCTTCTATGGATTTACAATAGATAATACTAAACGTCCTAGAGAACAAAAAGCAGCCTTTACAAAAGCCTGTATTGACTCAGTTATGCTTTTAACAAAAGAAAACTGTGAAATTTTAGTACTTGGAAACACTGAATCCAGCTGCTTCCCAGAAGAATTATTACCCTTTACTGAAAGAAAAAAATTTGGATTAGGTGGAATAAGAGCAAATTTTCTAATAAACTACGGTTGGGAATGGGATCTAAATTTATTAAAAAACAGTGATGCATCCAAAAAGCACATTCAGCCATATCTACGATCAAAAGATATTTCAAGAGTAGATCTTGTAATAAGATGGGGTGGTCGAAGAAGACTTAGCGGTTTATTACCGGTTCAGTGCGTATATTCAGACTTTTATATTTTAGATAATTATTGGCCTGATTTTAAAGATGAAGATTTTTATAATGCCTTAGCTTGGTATAATGAGCAAGATGTAACTTTAGGCGGCTAAAATCAGTTCAGAATAATATCATCATTTAAATACATATGACAATGAATAAAATTATAATCATAGCTATTATTTCAAATATAAATTTCATGGACTTTAACATATTTATGTTCTAAAATAAATTAGGCACACGAAAATGAACAATGTGCCCTATTATCATAAATAATTTATATTGGAGTGAAATTTATGCTAAAGACCGTTTTGATATATTTACTACTAATTAATTTTATTGGATTTATTATCATGCTTATAGATAAGCAAAGAGCTATTCATAAAGAATGGAGAATACCTGAAAAAACTCTTATTTTACTTTCAATTTTTGGAGGTTCAATAGGAATGCTTGCTGGTATGTCTACATTTAGGCATAAAACAAAGCATAAGAAGTTTACAATTGGAGTGCCATTTATACTTCTTATGCAGATTTGCTTAATAATGATATTATATTTTAAAGCTTATTAAGATCAAACGGTGTATTTTGATATACACAATAATTGAGCCAGTTTCCAAAAACTATACTTGCAGGTCCTCTCCATATATATTGAGGTCTTTCATTTACATCATCATTTTTGAAATAGTTTTTAGGTATTGCTATATCTTCGCCTTTTTCCTTATCTCTTACATATTCATCTTTTAATGTGTCTCTATCATATTCCATATGACCTGTAACAAAAATTTTTCTTCTATCTTTGGTTGCTACAATAAACACTCCAGCTTCTTCAGATTCAGATAAAATTTCAAGCTCTGGAACCTTTTCTATATCTTCACGTCTTACTTCAGTATGTCTGGAATGTGGCGCATAAAATATATCATCCAATCCTCTTGTAAGATCAGCTTTCTCATCATTCACCCAATGGGAAAATACTCCAAACATTTTTTCTTTCAAATCATATTTAGGTATATCATAATGATAATACAATCCTGCTTGCGATGCCCAGCATATATAGAAAGTGGAAAATACGTTAGTCTTACTCCAGTCCATTATTTCAGTAAGCTCGTCCCAATATGTGACTTCTTCAAATTCCATCCTTTCAACTGGAGCTCCAGTAATTATAAGCCCATCAAATTTTTCATTTTTTATATCCTCAAAATAACAATAGAATTTATTTAAGTGCTCCGATGATGTATTATGAGAAATATATGTTTTAGTTTGAATAAGTGTTATTTCTACTTGTAGCGGCGTATTAGATAAATATCTGAGCAATTGATTTTCAGCCACCACCTTTTTAGGCATTAGATTAAGAATTGCTATTTTTAGTGGTCTTATATCTTGTGTATTAGCTCTCTCATTATTCATTACAAATATATTTTCATTTGATAAAACCTGAAATGCAGGTAATTCTATAGGAATTTTTATTGGCATTCCTATGCTCCCCCCTTTATTGTAGTACTTCTTATTGCTATATTTCTTATTAAAAAATTTTTTTCAATCTTATTATTTATAGTTATTATTATATCAAAATTCTATGCCTTAGCAATATCTTAGCTTAATATATATGTTGCAATAATAAAATCACACTTGGACAGCCTATAGGCTAAGTAAATATCCAGATGTAAAATATATAAAACCAATTGCAGCATATATATAATATTTGAATTAATTTTAGCAGTTAAATTCTCATATAATTTATTAGTATAGCATAAATTCAAGAAAAAATTTTCTATAATTTATGCTATACTAATAAATATATTAATACTAGGGGGCATACGTAATGATATTAACAAAAGACACTACAATTGGATTCATTGGAACTTATACAAAAAATAAAAGTAAAGGAATTTATAGAATTAAGTTCAATACTAGCAATGGGCATATTGAAGAAAGCAATCTAGCTTACGAAATCGAGAATCCTACATATTTGTGTATTGATAAGGAAAGACATATACTTTATTCTACTTGTAAAATTGATGAAAAATCTGGGGTATCCTCATTTAAATATTGGAATGAAAAAAGCAAGCTTAATTTAATTAATTATAATCTCTCTGAAGAAAAACAACCTTGTCATGTCAGTCTAAGTGATACTAACAATATATTAATTTCATCAAACTACCATGAAAATAAGATGCTTGTCTACAATACCTTGGATGGTTTTATTTTAAACCCTCCTTTGACTGGAAGCCATTCTGGCCATAGCCTACATACCGAAAGACAAGAGAAACCGCATATTCATTGTTCAATGTTCACAGATGATCAAAAATATATTGTATCAATTGATTTAGGAATTGATAAGATGATGATTTATACTTTAGAAAACGGCAAACTTCTAAAAAAAGATGAAATCAGTCATTCATTTCCTGCTGGAACAGGCCCTAGACATATTACTTATTCAAAACTAAAGCCATTTTATTACGTTTTAAGTGAATTAACTTCAGAAATTTTTGTTTTAAAATATAATTCTGAAGCAGAAACTCCTTTTGAAAATATCCAAACTCTAAGTAGTTTACCTAAAAACTATAATGATAAAAAATCTGGTGCTGCTATTCGTATACATAAAAACAATAAATTCTTATATACTTCAGATAGAGGAAATAATACTTTAAGTTTATTTATTATAAATCAGGAAAATGGAAAACTGACATTTGTAGATGCTTGTTCTTCCGAAGGAAATTCACCCAGGGATTTTCAAATTGATCCAACAGGAAATTTCCTGCTTTGTGCAAACGAAAACTCTGATAATATATCTATATTCTCTATTGATCAAACAACCGGCAGCCTAACCTATATTAAATCTGAAAATATTCCTACACCTACCTGCATAGAATTCGCATAGTATTATATTAACAAGGTTACATTACTTATGTAGCCTTGTTCTATATAAATAATATACTATTCTAAAATAGATATTTATCATTAAGCAAACCTTTTCTATTTTTGTCAATATTAATTTATTTAAATAATGATAAGTAAATATATCTTAAAGAGAGATTATACATATAATAATTTCAACTTTAGAAAAGGAGGATCTTATTTTGAAAAGAGAAAATCTAATTAATCATATTAAGGCTTCGAATAAAAATATTAAATGTGATTTAACAATAAAGAATGTTACTATAATCGATGTTTTTAATAAAGATTTGTTTATAGATAGCATTGGAATTAAAGATGGTTATATTGTTGGTATTGGAGAATATGAGGCATGTAAAATTGTAGATGGTACTAATAAATATATTTGCCCTGGACTTATTGATGCTCACTGTCATATTGAATCAAGCCTTGTAACTCCTGAAGAATATTCTAAATTAGCTTTACTAAATGGAATAACTTCTGTTATTGCTGATCCACATGAAATATCAAATGTATTAGGTACTGATGGAATAAATTTTATGCTTGATTCTTCAAAAAACATTCCTTTTGATATATATTTTATGCTCCCTTCTTGCGTTCCTGGTACCAGTTTTGAAAATTCCGGTGCAATTTTGTTAGCCAAAGACTTAATAAGTTATTATAAAAGCAATAAAGTTTTAGGTTTAGCTGAAATTATGGATTATCCTGCAGTAGTAAATTGTGAAAAAAACATGATAGATAAAATTTACGATGCTATAAATAATAATAAAGTCATTGATGGTCACTGTGCAGGTTTTTCCCCTATGATGACTAATACCTATAGAATCGCTCAAATTTTAACAGATCATGAATGCACTAATGCTGAAGAAGCAATTGAAAAAGTTAAACGAGGGATGTACGTTTTAATGAGAGAGGGCACTGTAGCTAAAAACTTAAAGGAGTTATTGCCTGCTGTTAATGAACGTAATAGCGATAGATTCTGTTTTTGTACTGATGATAAACATATTGATGATATTGCTCATAATGGATCAATTAATAGCTCAATAGTTTATGCAATAAGAAACGGTTTAAGACCTCCAACTGCAATTCAAATGGCTACCATTAATCCAGCCAATATATACAAGCTAACTAATAAAGGGGCAATAGCGCCAGGTTATATAGCTGATTTTATTCTACTTAGTAACTTAGAGCAATTTAAAATCTCTCAAGTTTACAAAGAAGGTAAGCTTGTTGTTGATGATAATAAACTAATGGATTATGATAATGACTCAAATAGATATTTTTATAAAAATATCTATACCAGTAATTCTGTAAACCTTCCAAATATAAATACAGATAATTTTAGAATTGATATAGAAAATAAATCTTCTAACTTATTAAATGTAATCAAAATAATTCCAAACAAGCTTGAAAGCATGCATTTAAAACTTAACATTTCGAATATTGACTCAATAAAAAGTAATAATTCTAAATATTTTACCTCATCTTTAAAAGATGATTTAATAAAAATTTCAGTCATAGAAAGACATAAGGCTTCTGGAAATATAGGACTTGGAATATTGAATGGTTTAGGACTTAAAGAAGGAGCAATTGGAACCACCATTGCCCATGATTCCCATAACTTAATAATTGCTGGAGTAAATGATAATGACATGTTATTTGCAGCTAAAGAGTTAGAGAAAATGCAAGGTGGAATTATAATTGTCAAAAATCAAACTATTCTAGCACAAATAAAACTTGAAATTGGCGGCCTTATGACAAGTAGAAAATATACTGAAATTCAAACAGATTTGCATAATCTTCATTCGGCAATTAAAATAATAGCTCCAGATATTACTTTTAATCCATTTTTAACTTTATCATTCTTATCATTACCTGTAATACCTGAATTAAAAATTACAGATAAAGGACTATTTGATGTTGTTAATTTTAAATTCATAGATATTTGTGAATAATAAGTGTACAAATAAAGCCTGCTTTTAATCTATTAATAAAGAACAGTAGAAATTAATTAAAAATAAAATCTCCTTTTTAAAAGTTCGAAAATATAAAAACTTAGAATTTCGAGCTTTTAAAGGAGATTTATAATGTAATCACTCTAACTGATGTTTTACTCTAGTAATTACAATTGAAATTTCTTTAATCAATTCAGTTTTATCATCAATTCTGCTTACTCTAGAGCTTTCAATTATTCTTACTGTTGGCCTTAAGGGAAAGCCTGGTTTCGTTTCCTCAACTATAGCTGTTTCACCTGTGCTTAGCTCTACTATAGTTCCTTTTGGATATGGGATAACTATTTTGCAAAAAACATTGACAATATCATGGTCAAACATTGTTCCGGCATTAGACATCAAATATTCTAAAACATCACTTGGAAACATTGCCCTCTTTCCTGGCAAATCTGTTGATAAATTATCATAAGCATTTGCAATACTTACAATATTACTTAAATCAACGATATTTTCTTTGCTTAAACCATCTGGGTAACCTTTACCATCAATTCTTTCATGATGCTGCAAAACCACTATCTTGCTTAAACTATTTATGTTATATGTGTTTGATAGATATTTATATCCAAGCCTCGGGTGGTTCTTTACTAGTTCTTCCTCTTCTTCAGTCAGTTCACAGTGACTATTCTGTTTCCACAAAATCTCTTTTGGTAACATTGACTTTCCAATATCATGAATCAAAGCTCCTATGCAAAGTGCCTCTAGCTTCTTCTTTGGAAATTGAAATGCAATTCCTATTGTAAGTGAAATTACAGCAACATTTACTGAGTGTGAATACGTATAATTATTCATACTTCTTATATCCACCAGTGCAAGTAATACGTCTTTGCGTTTCAATATATCTTCAACTATGCTGACTGCCATTTTTCCTATATTATAAAAATAACTTTGCTCCTGCCACGTATAATCGCTCTCTTTATTTCTTAATGCATCACCGCTATTAAGCCTTCCTATATTTGAGAAAGCCTCTTTTATAGTCATAATTGTCTTCTGCCTTATTTCCGGCTTAATGATATCTTCAATTTCTTCATTGCTATATTTATCAACTATATATATAGATAAAATATTTATCTCTTTTATCTTTGCAATTGTATTTTCTCTTAAAACAACTCCAGCTCTAAGTAAAACTCTTCCCTCAACATCATATAATGTTTTGCCTAGCACTGTATTAGGTTTTACGCTTTCAATCGGGACTAATCTCACATTTTTCCTCTCCCTTAAATTGTTACAACTTATCCATTTTTTATAACTTTCAATAATCGTACATACTTTTCTTTAGTATATTTAATTATAATACTTTATTATACAGATTCATTTAAAATAAATTTTTCTATTACATTTGCAATACCATCTTCGTCATTTGATGTAGTAATAAAGTTTGCAGCCTCCTTAACTTCTTTGGTTGCATTCTCCATAGCAACTCCAAGCCCAGCATATTTTACCATTGATAAATCATTTCCTGCATCTCCACAGGCTATAATTTCTTCCTTCTTTATTCCAAGATACTCGCCAAGTTTCTTAAGCCCAAGTCCTTTATCTACTTCTTTATTGGTAAACTCTAAGAAAAATGGTGCACTTTTAAATACACTGTACTTCTCATAAAGTTCAGCTGGTAATTTTTTTATAGCTGGATCTAATATTTCTTGTGGGTCTATCATCATAACTTTTATAATATCTTCTTCATCATCAATTTCATTAAAATCTCTTATATTAATTTCAATTCCATTTATATCTGCCTCATGTTCTGTATATTGACTGATTTTAGGTGTGATCAATCCATCTTTTGCAGAAAATGCATGAATATTAATATTAAGCTCTTTGCTAATCCTATATATATTCTTCAAATCCCTTCCTTTTAATGGAAGTTTAGATACAACTTTCTGAGTCTTCGTATTTTGAACTAATCCTCCATTAAAGCTAAGTACATAATCGTCATCTTTTAATAAATCAAGCTCATTTAAATATTTAGTTATTCCAATTAGAGGTCTCCCTGATGCTAATACTATCTTTACTCCCTTTGCCTCCGCTTCCTTTATCGCTGCTTTGTTTTTTTCTGAAACTCTCTTATCTGTTGTAAGTAGTGTTCCATCCATATCTAGTGCAATTAGTTTATACATATTTTTCCCCCATTTGTTAGTTATTTATTTTATTCTTTCAGTTAATTACAACAAATCTCTGTCTAAATTATAACATGAAATTCATTTTCTTAAATATTAACTTTCATATATTATTATTAATTTGATTTACTAAACTGATTAATTGGCTTAATAACTGTCTCAACATGTATAATTCACTTGTTATATACATACTAATTTTGTAACTAATAATATCTTTTTTTCATATCATGAATTGTA
This sequence comes from Clostridium sp. DL-VIII, assembly GCF_000230835.1. Lineage (NCBI taxonomy): Bacteria > Bacillati > Bacillota > Clostridia > Eubacteriales > Clostridiaceae > Clostridium > Clostridium sp. DL-VIII. Next base: position 2,393,499 of record NZ_CM001240.1, on the reverse strand, counting down.
TCTAACACTTTATGAGGTAATATTTATGCTCGAATCTCTATTATTAGTATCCTCTTTATGTATAGATTCTTTTGTTGCAAGCATTGCTTATGGTACATCAAAAATTCGTATTCCGCCTCTATGTATACTAATAATTAACTTAGTCTGTACCCTTACTCTTGCTTGTTCCTTATTTATTGGATCTATATTTAAAAACCTTCTTCCAGGTAATATTCCAATGCTTTTAGGTTTTTTTCTTTTAATGCTGCTTGGGATATATAGATTATTTGAATATATTTTTAAAGCATATATTTTTAAATGTTCAAAATCTGACAGGCCTCTCACTTTTAAACTTTTTGATTTTCAATTTGTTTTACAGGTATATGCAGATGAAATTAAGGCTGATTTTGATAACTCTAAATGTTTAAATGTTAAGGAATCTTTTTATTTAGCCTTAGCTTTATCTCTAGATAGTCTTACCGTAGGAATTGGTTCAAGCTTATGCAATATCAATTACATTCAAGTTCTTATTTTATGCTTTATCATGGGAACTCTTTTAGTATCCATCGGCGTTTTTCTCGGAAGAAGATTCGCACAAAAAATTCATTTCGAATTATCCTGGTTATCCGGAGTACTACTCATATTATTAGCAATACTTAGAGTTTTAAAGTAAATTAATTTATAAAAATTTCACTTGTCTCATAATGAGCTTAATACCACTTGTAGTATTAAATACTCTAAAATATTAAATCGATAATTTCTTTATATTAAAGAAATTATCGATTTAATTGCATTAAATTACATTATCTTTTACTTAATACCATTTTTCTGCTAAAATATTACTAGGGTATTGTAAAAATTGTTTATAAAGAATAAATGACATAATTCATAAACTAAATTTAAGATATTATATTAGGGATGTAATCGGTATACCTTATTTAAAATCGTAAAATTTTTTTTACTTTCTATGTATACCAATGCATAATTATATAGCAAAATATTTTCAATAATAACTAGATTGCTATATAAACAAAAAATGTATTATTAAAGTTATATTGCTAAAAATGAGGGGGATAATATATGGATCATATCATAATTGTAGATGATAATGCACTAAATTTGAAGTTTGCAGAGCAAGCTTTGAAACCATATTATAAAATTACTTTGCTTACTTCTGCTGCTCAAACAATGAAATTTTTATCAAAATTCACTCCAGATTTAATATTGCTTGATATTAATATGCCTAATATTAATGGATATGAACTATTTAGCACAATAAAATCGATTGATAGATTAAAGAAAATACCTATAATATTTTTAACGGCTTTAAATGATATCGAAAGTGAGCTAAAATGCCTTAGACTTGGTGCTTTAGATTTTATTAGTAAACCTTTTGTTCCTGAATTAATGCTAAGCAGAATTAGACTTCATTTGGAACTTACAGCTTATAGAAAAAATCTTGAAGTTCTTGCTGCCGAAAAGACAAAAACCATAGAAAAACTTCAAGATAGTATGGTTGTAGGTCTTGCAGAATTAGTTGAATGTAGAGATGGTGAAACAGGTGGTCATATTAAAAGAACTGCTAAGTATCTTGAAATTTTAGTAAATGCCATGCTTAAAGCCGGACTTTATACGGATATTCTGACAGAAGAGTATATTCATAATATCATTCGTTCCGCTCCACTTCATGATATTGGGAAAATAGGAATTTCTGATAGCATTCTTTTAAAGCAAGGTGACTTTGATAAAAATGAACGTGATTATATGAAACAACATACAACATTAGGCGGTATGGCACTTCAGAAAGTTATTGATGCAACGGATGGTGAAAATTTTTTATATGTAGCAAGAGATATGGCCCTTTGCCATCATGAAAAATGGGATGGAACCGGCTATCCATCTGGTATTTCTGGTTACTCCATCCCTCTATGTGCTCGAATTATGGCTGTTGCTGACGTCTATGACGCTCTAACCTCAAAACGTCCTTATAAGAAACCATTTCCTCACTCAAAAGCAGTAGATATAATTATAAATTCTTCAGGAACTCATTTTGAGCCTTGCCTTGTAGAGGTATTTGAATCCGTAAGTAATTCATTTAATAACATCTCACAATTATATAATCAAAAATTAGAGATATAGATACAAAAAAAGATTTAGTTCTAAAATATTTCTTGAACTAAATCCACCAACATAACACTTGGTCTTTCTTTTATTCCTTTACATACAAAATACAATTTAATAGATTTATAAATTCATAAATCTATTAAATTGTTTATCTAACTCTTCAATGTCTGATTCTAAAAATTTATGGAAGGTTTCTTTTTCTAATTTAAATAAAAATAGCGGAGAGTTTAAATAATTTAAATACTTTTCTGTCAATTCCATTATTTCTTCATCTGGAACTTTATAAACTTCTCTTAAAATATCTAAAAATGATCCGCCTCCAAAATTTTTCAATCTTCTCTCTGCAGTATATAACACACCTTGTACTTTATCTCCACCAAATACTTCTACTTGCTCTTGTATTGATCCATATCCTTTTTTTAACATATCAATATATTCATTTATAATCGCTTCTTTAGAATTTCCTATATTTTTTCTTGAAATTATATTCTTTAGTACTTCATATGCTCTATCTTCTGATATCCAAAAAGCTTGTTCTAATACATCAGTCATCTTATAAAAAGTTTTTCCTTTAACATTTTCTCTTGCGCGCTCTTCTATATACTTTAATAATCTTTCTTCTGTAACTGTTAGCATACCTTTCCTCCAAATCCTATATATTCATTATGTCTCTTAATTTATATATATCGATATTTTCTTCAAATACCTTAGCTAATTTATCATATTCGCTATCCTTATATTCATTTATCTTTTGAATGATTACTTCCTCTGAAAGTTTTATGCTACTCTTATCTCTTAACGATTTTACAAACGAAGTCATAAATTTTTCCGAATCAAATATGCCATTAAGATATGTTCCTGCAACCATCTTTTCTTTATCACATACTCCTACGATAGTTCCATCCAAATCAGTTATAAATGGCATCACTTTTTTTCCAACCTTGCTTATTCCATTGTGAATTTCATAACCTTTTATTATAATGCCTTCTATAGATTTTATTAAATTAAGATCACATAAAATTTTTCCCTGAGTCTGCTTTGTAATTTTCGCCTCATTAAATCTTGTCTTTATGTCCAAAAAACCAAAGCCATCCTCCTGGCAAATGTTTCCTTCAACTCCTAACTTATCAAGAATTAAAGTTCCAAGCATTTGATACCCCTCACATATACCAAATATAGGAGTTCCATTTTCTTTAGCTTCTTTTATCTTATCAAAGAGCTTATTTTCCTTTATATTTCTTAAATCTTCAATTGTATTTTTGGTTCCAGGTATTATTATTAAATTCGGATTCTTTAGCTCGTTTGGTTTAGTTATATATCTAACTGTTACTCCTGGCATTCCCTCTAAAACATTAAAATCTGTGAAATTTGACATATGTGAAAGTCTAACGATAGCTATATCTACAATTCCTTCTTCTTGATTATTTCCTATTCTCTCAGTTTCACTATCTTCATCTTCAATATCGAACTTTTCATAGGGCATAACTCCAAGTACAGGAATATTTATAATTTCTTCAAGCTGTTTTATTGCAGGTTTAAATAACTTCATGTCTCCTCTAAACTTATTTATTATTACACCTTGAATCCTTTTTCTTTCTGACTCAGATAATAATTGAATAGTTCCAACAATTGAAGCAAAAACTCCACCCCTATCAATATCTGAGACTAAAATTACTGGTGCATCTGCTATTTCAGCCATAGACATATTGGAAATATCACCATCTTTTAGATTTATTTCAGCACAACTTCCAGAACCTTCTAATACAATTATATCATAGTCTTCACTTAATTTTTCATAAGATTCTTTAACTTGCATTTTTAAAGTCTCAGTAAGTTCTTTATATTTATATGGCTCGATTCTACAAAAGACATTTCCTTTTACAATTACTTGTGTATAATCCCCACTAGGTTTTAATAATATTGGATTCATTAAAGCATTTGGTTCAACTTTACAAGCTTCTGCTTGTACTATTTGTGATTTTCCCATTTCCAATCCATCTTTTGTGACATAGGAATTCACTGAAATATTTAAAGCCTTAAAAGGAGCTACTTTTACACCTAAATTTTTCAAATATCTACATAGGGCTGTTACTAAAGTACTTTTCCCAACAGAAGACGCTGTACCTAAAAACATTATACTTTTTTTATCCATTTATTTACTCCCCTCAAACTTAGGCACCTAAAAATGAACTTTCATCCATTTATTATATGCAATACAGGTCATTTTTTTATGCTGAGTTTTAATATATATCTTATATTACTCTCTTTTTCCATTTCCTTCAAATATTTTCTTTAAATTCTTTATTAATATAAGATTTTCTTCATGGTTTCTTACCGCAATTCTATAATAACTATCATTTAAACCATTATAATTGCTACAACTTCTAATTAAAATATTCTTTTTTAAAAGTTCATTCTTTAAATCAACTTCAATAAGTGTTTTAAGGAGAATAAAGTTTACACTTGGTTCATATACCTTTAATTCATTAATGTGTTTTAATTCTTTATATAAATATTCTCTTTCACTTATTAAGCATTTTCTGGATTGGCTTATATATTCTTTATCATTAAGCCCTGATTTTACAGCTACTTCAGCTAAAACATTTATATTCCAGGCCGGAGTTATCTTCTCTAACTCTTCTTTTAAAATAGAGCTTTTACATAGTCCATAACCAATTCTTAGGCCTGGAAGAGCAAAGAATTTTGTTAATGACTTTATTATAACTAAATTATAATATTCATTTATGTATGAAACCATCGATAAATCTTCTTCTATAAAATCTAAAAAAGATTCATCTATTATAACAATAACATTATTTTGTTTTGCTTTAAATAGAATTTTTGTTAATAAATCTTTTGAAGTTATAACTCCTGTTGGATTATTGGGATTGCATATGAATATTAGATCTAATTTGCTATTTATATAATCTAAAATATCCTCTTGTATATGAAAATCATTTTTTTCCATTAATTTATAATAAGTAATCTCGCCATTTACAGCTCTTATTGCTTCTTCATATTCCGAAAAAGTAGGTGCCAAGACAAGTGCGTTTTTAGGCTTAATTCCTCTAACCACATTAAATAATACTTCTGCCGCACCATTTCCTAATATTATATTCTCTGCATTTACATTTTCAAATTTACTAATTGCAGCCTTAAGTTCAAAGTAAGTTATATCAGGATATTTTTCAATTTTATTCAAATTCTCTATAATTTCTTTTCTTATACTATCCGCCATTCCTAGAGGATTTATATTAGCTGAAAAATCAATTATTTTATCGTATTCTAGCTTATTTTTTCTACTTATTTCTTTTGCATTTCCTCCATGCCCAAAGCTTGCCATAACAGTTCCTCCATCGTAAATTATACATTACTAATTTTACTTATTTGCAACTTAATATATTTTTATTATCACTCTAATTAACAATATAAGAACAAAACATATAAAAGAAGATAAATACAATACTTTAGATGTTTTACTCACATGATCAATATTTATTTCCTTAATTTTATCTCCTATTGTAGGCTTTTCTACAAGTTTTCCAAAGTAGTAATTAGCCCCTCCAAGCTGAACTCCCAAAGCTCCTGCCATTGCTGCCTCCGGATGTGCACTATTTGGACTTGTGTGATTATACCTATCTCTTTTAAAGATCCTATAGCTATTTTTATAATCATATCTTAATATTGCAGCTGACATCACAATTAATATTCCTGTTATTCTAGCCGGAATATAATTAAAAATATCATCTAATTTTGCTGGAAAGTATCCAAATTCCATATATTCATCATTCTTATAACCAAACATTGAATCCATAGTATTTACTGCTTTATAGGCAAAAGCTAAAGGTGCTCCAAAGATTCCTGCATAAAATAAAGGTGCTATTACTCCATCTGCCATATTTTCTGCTATAGTTTCTACAACTGCTCTTATTATACCTTCTTTATCCAAACTTCCAGTATCGCGTCCAACAATAAAGGAAAGCTGCTTTCGTGCACCAACTATATCATCCTTTAATAAAAATTTAATGACTTTATATCCTTCAACTACTAAAGCCTTTGAGGATATGCAGAAGTATATTAAAATTCCTTCTATTATAATTCCAAAATAAATATTAAATTTTTTAGAAATAACACTAATTTCCAAAGTAACTGCAAAGGTAATTGCAATTGTTAAAATCCAAGTTATAAGACCAGCAAGTTTTAATTGCTTTTTTAAAATTTTTCTAAATATCATTTCTAATCTTTTAGTAAGATACCCAATTCCCCTTACAGGGTGAAGTGGATTATTAGGGTCTCCAATTATTAAATCTAGCAAAAACCCTATTGAAAGTTCAATCATATATGCCTCCTCTTAAATATGCCTAACCTCATCTATTGTAAATCTTTCATTATCATCATCCATATAAATGATCATCTTATATCCCTCACCATTCTTAGGCTGCCATTCGTAAAATTTCTTATTATCATCATACAGCATTTCTAGTATCATTCCTATACTTCCACCATGAATTACTCCTAGTGCTGAATGTATCTCCTCTTTAGCTAAATATTTTACAAGGCTTATAAATGCTTCTTTTATTCTTTTTTTAAACTCTCCCCTGCTTTCTCCATTTGGACATTTAATAATTTCTTCCTCATCCTCTATCCAGCTTGTATATTCTTTTAGTAATTTCAACTCTTCATATCCTTTTAACTCAAAATCTCCAAAATCATATTCAAAAAAGTGTTCTAATATATTATATTTTTTTTCAGGACAAATAATCTCTAGAGTTTGATTTGCCCTTTTAGCTCCACTTGTAAAGTAAAAGTCACACTCTGGATATCTAACGTTTTTTAAACTTTCCTTTAAATCCTTAATACCATTTTCACTTAGATCAACATCACTTTTTCCACAATATAATTGTTTTTCATTACAATAGGTTTTTCCATGTCTAATTAAATATAATTCTATTTTTTTCATATATCATCCTTACCAATTACTTAATTTTTTCTTCAATTCCAAAAAATATTCTGTATACTTCTGAAGAATTTTTACTTAAAACCTGTAATATACGTCCTGTTGCTTCTCTCCATTCTCTATCTAACTTTTCCATTGGAACTATCCCTGAATTTATTTCGTCACAGATTATTATCTTGCCCTGTAATAACTTCATATTATTCTTTAGCTGTTCCAAAGGATCTAATTTCTTTAAAATACATGCCCTTGTAAGCATATGCAGACCACATATAACTTTTTTTTCAAATTCTAAATTCTCATCTTCGCAAAAAAATATTTCTTCATTACTTATGTCATATTTCTCTTTCACAAATTCAAGCTTCCCATTATAGGATCCGCCAAAGACTAAGATCATTATTTGCCACCTCAAAACTCAAAATATATAATCTATTACCATATATATTTATAATATTATTGCTAAAGCCAGTATTCCTGTAACTTCTCCTATAACAAGGGCAAACCCTGCAACATCACCTGATATTCCTCCAAATTCTTTTTTACATTTTTCAACTGCCCATGTAACTCCAAGGATTATTAATAATTCTAATATAATGCCCTCATATTTCAAGAAAGCAAATGCTGCTACAAGCATCACTAACAATGCTATAACCATAATAATTCTATCTGTAATATTAGTTCCTTTTTTAAAATATGTTCCTAGGGTACTTTCTTTTATAGTAGTTCTGCTTAATAAAAAATACGCTGTAGTAGACCTGCTTACTATTGGAATCAAGATCAGTATATAAAAATGAATGTTTTTCTCTACAATAGAATATATGCCACCAAATTGCAGAAAAAATAAAATTAATAAAGATATTACTGCAAATGCACCAATCTTTGAATCCTTCAATATTCTAAGTTTTTCTTCTTTATCTCTCCTTGACAAAATTGCATCGCAAACATCCATAAATCCATCTAAATGCAGCATTCCTGTTATTACAAATGGTACTATCATGATTATTGTACTTTTTAATACTACTGAAACCTTCAAAATATTAATTAAATAATATACAACGCTCCATATTCCTCCAACAATTGCTCCAATTATGGGATAAAACTTCATCATATTTTTAACTCCCTCGTCATCCCATTCAACATATGGTGTTGGAAGTACAGTAAACATACTTAATGCCATAATGAATCCTTTATAAAGTTTTTTCATTGATTTTCTCCCTATGATATTTAATATTTCCAAAGCTGCATTCTATAACATTATCACAAATCTTTACTAACTCTCTATTTATTAAAGCTAGTTCTTTTTTAAAGCCTTCAGTTATTTCATCATAATTTATTGCATCGCTAAAAATATAATCACTTATGATAATAGTATTTTTGCTTCCTGCTATTATTTTATTTAATCCTTTTAATATATTAACTGACACATTCGTTATTATTTCATTTTCAAAAAACATTTCATTAGTTAAAAGAGATGTAATGCTGTCAATTAGCACCGTATCCTTAGAATCAATATTGTCTATTATTTCATGCAGATCTCTTTCTTTTTCCAGCGTCATAAAATTTAAGCCTTTTCTGTTTTCTATATGTGCATGTATTCTTTTCTCATCTTCTTTATCATAAGGCTTCATGGTAGCAACATATACTACCTTATCCTTATTTAAACTTAGAGCTATCCTTTCTCCAAATTCTGACTTGCCGCTTTTCGATCCACCAATTATTAAATAATTCATACTCTTATTACTTCTCTATACCAATTCTTGAAGCTATTCCTTTTTCATAAGGATGTTTTATAGCCTTTACTTCCGAAACATAATCTGCAAGCTCAATTAATTTTTCATTTGGATTTCTACCTGTTAATACAACTTCTAATCCTTCAGGTTTATTTTCTAGAAAACTTACTACTTCCTCTAGAGAAACTAAATCTAAATTAGTCGAAGCTATTATTTCATCTAATATCAGTAAATCAATTTTTTCATCAATAGCTTTTTTAGTAACTTCTTTAAATCTATTTTCATGTTCATTTTTAGTTGCGATTTGCTCCTCTTCTGTCATGAATTTAAAGAACTTTTTAACTGGTGCTCCTTTAAATACTTTAAAGTTTTCACCAATCTTTTCAATTGAAATCAGTTCACCTGTATCATTATCCTTTAAAAATTGAGTTAATAGTACCTTTTTATTTCTTCCAGCTGCTCTCATTCCAAGGCCCATAGCTGCTGTAGTCTTACCCTTTCCATCACCACAATAAATGTGAATCAATCCCAATTCCATATTATTCATCCTTTCTATTTTTTCATTGCTTTAAGTTCATCTAAATAGCTGTCATCAATTTCAGCTTCTTCAAAGGTTGCCATATTATTCATTACTGCACATGCAGAATCAAGTATAGAAAATGCTAACGGACAGCCGCTGCCTTCACCAAGTCCCATATCTAAATTTAATATTGGACTTAAACCAAGTTCTTTCATTGCTGCTTTAAATCCCAACTCTTTGGAATCATGTGAAGTAAACATATATTCTTTTACTTTATGATTTAACCTAAAAGCTACAAGAGCTGCAACCGCTGATATAAATCCATCTATTACAACGGGAATTTTATAATAAGCAGCACCTAAAAATACCCCAGCCATAGCTGCTATATCAAAACCTCCAACTTTAGAAACCACATCTATTGGATCTTCTTTTATGGGATTGTTTATTTCTATAGCAATCTTTATAACTTCTTTCTTTTTCTCGAAAGCCTCATCTGTAATTCCAGCTCCTCTTCCAACAACCTCTTCCACATTGATATTAGTTAATGATGAAAGTACTGCACTGCTTGTTGATGTATTACCTATTCCCATTTCTCCAACACCAAGTATTTCATACCCTGAGTTTTTCGCATTCTTTACGCATTCAATTCCAATTAAAATTGCTTTTACAGCTTCATTATAGCTCATGGCAGGTCCCTTAGACATATTATATGTCGATTTCCTTATCTTTTTGTTTATTACCTTTGGATGCTCAAAATCACAATTTATTCCCACATCCACAACCATAAGTTCTGTATTATTTGCTTTTGCAAGTACTGCAACCCCTGTTAATCCTTTTGTAAAATTAATTGTTTGAGCCAATGTTACAGATTGAGGTGATGATGCAACTCCCTCTTCAACCACACCATTATCTGAGCACATTATTATAATTGCCCTTTTATTTATATTATTTTTTATTTTGCCTGTGATTCCAGCTAGTTTTATTGACATTTCTTCCAATTTTCCTAAACTTTTTAGCGGTTTTGCAAGGGAGGTCATTCTTTTATCTGCCTCTATTATTATTTCTTTATTAACATCTTTTATTTCATTTATAATACTATTTAATTGTTCTAAATTATACTCCATCATAATTATCCCCTTTTTCGTAAAAAACTTATTAGTTTTTATTAAAATATTTCATCTCGCATTCATAATCTAAAAGCTGAAGATTTTGTTCTTGAATAATTCCAATTAATAACTCTGCATAAATATCTTCACCTTTGTCATTTTGTACAGTACTATAACCTGCATTTTCTATTGCCTTTGCTTGCTTTAAATACTGAGTGGCTTCAAAGACCCCACTTTGTTTATATCTTTTATTATTATTAAGAAATTCTCCATAGTCCTTCATTGAATCTTCATGACTATCATAAGCACGAAAATCATCAACAATTTTTTTATTATAGTATTCTGAAGTATTCATTTTAACCTTTTTCCCTTTCCAGCTAGGGTCTGCTTTTATTCCAAATAAATTGTTACTTTTTGCACTAAGCTCTGATTTTCCCCATCCACTTTCCAATATTGCCTGAGAAATTGATATTGAAGGAAGTACTCCATATTTATCATATATTTCTGATGCCTGAGGATATAATTCCTGAATAAAATCCTGCTTCGAAGAATCATTTAACGTATTTTTTTGAGTTCCTGTATATTTCAGATTTTCTATGTAATGCTGTACCTTTTCCTTTTCTGTTTCATTTAATGATAACTTACTTAATACTTCATCCAGCTCAACTAATCTATACTCATTATTTTTAATTTTAGAGCTTGTACTATTTTTTTCTATAAACATATTTGCGAGATCATTTAAACTTTCATCTGTAATCTTAGAAAAATCATTTTTATATCTAACACCATCAATTGCCGCCATATACTGCCAGTTAACCTGAAGTTTATCTGCACTAGCACCATCTGCAGCTTGTATGTACCTTTTTGTATCTAGTCCATCCAAATTAATATCCCTATATTTTTCATTATATCCTTCATATAATCGCAGTCCAATAATTCCTGTAAACATAATAAAAATTATTAGCAATACTTCTCTGCTTTTCTTCTTAAAATTATTCCTTTTTTTCCCCATGTTATTAAGTAACTCCCTTATATACTACATATCTTTTTTATTATAACTTATAAAGACTAATTAATATAAACTTATAGTTTTATTTACATATTAAATATATCAAAAAATGAAAAACTATGCTATTTTTTAACTAAACTTTAAAGCCTATATATTATAAACATACTATTAATTAAGCTACATAATCCATAGAAACTTCTACCTAATAACTTTATAAATTCTTTAAAATAAAAAGTGAAAAACCATAAATCAAGGAGAAAATTACAAGATAAATTCTAACAATCTAATCTCTAACTTTCATACTCAATTTACGACTTTTCACTTTAAACTTATAAATTACCTAATCATATTTCTAATTTGCTGGTTCCCATTTACAACGTACTGGTGATACAATGGCACTTTCTTTTTTTAATTCTTTAAATGCATTATCAATCTCTTTACGATCTAAGCCAGATAATTTTTCAACCTCACCGGCACTTACAGGTTTCCCTGCTTCTTTCATAACTTCTAATACCTTTTCCTTAACGCTCATTAAATCCAACTCCCTTTATCAATCAAATTGTTTTTCTCTATTATAATACATTAATATTTTTTAATCAATAATTATTATCCATTAAAATCCATTGCTTAAAATTGTCATATAAATCTTCATAATTTTTACACCTCAGCTTGTAAAAATAAGTTTATATAAAACTATTTATTAAATTACCTTTACTAAATAGTTAATCAATTCCTCTTCATCTTTAAAGATCAATTCTCCTGTAAACTTTGGTTTCTCAATCACGATTAACTTAATATGAGCGTTCTTAGCAGCCTTATATTTTTCTAATACTCCGCCTTCAATTCCACTATCCTTCGTTAATATTGCTTTAACTTTATACTGCTCAATAAATCCATTTTCAAGCTCATACGATATTGGTCCCTGCATTGCAATAATATCTTTTATACTTATTCCAGCTTCTACTATTTTATTTAAAACTTTAGGTGATGGTAAAATTCTATGTATAATCCTATAGTTAAAATCTAAATCCAAAAATTTAACAACATTATTTCCGCCTGTTGTATTTAAAACATTCCCATTTATTTTTTTTATTATTTCAATAGCTTCATCATAACCATTAACTCTTATTATATCTTCATCAGTTATGTTTTCTAGGGCACCTTCTCTTTCGTACCTTATGAATTTAATATTAAGCTCTTTTGTACATTGTAAGGCCGTTTTTGTTACTTCCTGGGCATATGGATGTGAAGCATCTACTAAAACTTGAATTTCATTTACCTTAATCCAGCTTAACATTTCTTCCTTATTTAGTGGCTTTGTATTTAAAACTTTTATATCGAATTCCTTAAGAAGCTCTCCACCATATGTTGTTGCCGTAGAAACCGCAATATTATTTGTATATTTATTTATTAATTCTAAAATCTTTCTTCCTTCAGATGTTCCTAATATAAATCCAATCATATGTCCTCCATTTCTATTTCATCTAAATATTTTGATTCTATTATAACTTATCTTGTATAACTTCCCATTCTTCTTTTAATATTCCATAGCTGATAGAATCATAATATTGATTGTTAACAATTCTTGCTTTCCTATATACTGCTTCTTTTTTTAACTGAAGCTTTTCTGCAAGCTTCATCATTCTTGTATTTCCGGACCAAGTTGATAATCCAATTCTAATAAGTCCCGGATTCTCATCAAATATTTCATTAATCCACATTTTTAAAGCTAAATGGCCTATCCCTTTTCCCCAATAATTTTCATTAAAAATAACAATTCCAACTTCCATCCACAAGGTTTCTATTGACTTCCAATACCAATTCACTTGTCCAATTATCTCATCAGTATCCTTGTTTGATATAATCTTTTTATTTTGAAGAACATTTTTTTCTCCATTTAATAAACGAACTCTATATTCTTCTATATCTCGTTTTAATTCTTTTTCTGTGCTTTGTGCATAATAAGGCCCATTATATTTACGGAATTCACGCGAAGGAAGATTCCAATATAAATAGTTCTCTAAATCCTTTATTTCTAATTCTCGTAAATATAAATTTATTAAATTACTCATTTATTCTCCCTACCTTTTGATTTATATATTATATAGACTTTTCTTTTTTATTTTCATAGCCTCTTGGTGTTATAAATTTCTCATCTTTATAATAACTCTTTGAATTTCCTACTATCACTATTGACATCATATCTACTACTTCAGGATCAAAATCTCCAATTGTAAATAATTTATAGCTTTGGCCTTCCCTAAGGGCATGCCTTACTACTGCTACAGGTGTTGAAGCTTTTCTAAATTCTCTTATAATATTTATACATTCTTTTAAGTAATCTGGTCTTCCTTTACTTTTAGGATTATATAGAGATATTATAAAATCACCTTCTGCTGCAAGTTTTACTCTCTTCTTTATATCCTCATAAGGTGTCATAAGATCACTTAAACTAATATTACAATTATCATGCATAAGAGGTGCTCCAATTACAGAACCTGCTGCACTGCTTGCAGTGATTCCTGGAATTATTTCCACCTCTTCATTTTCTCTAAGTTCAAGTATAAGTCCAGCCATACCATAGATTCCTGCATCCCCAGTACTAATTAATGCTACTTCTTTATCCTTACATAGATTTAGAGCCTCTTTGCACCTAGCTTCTTCTCCTTTCATTCCTGTCGAATATAATTCCTTATCTTTAACTAAATCCTTTATCATATCTATATATTTATTGTAACCTACAATAACATTACTTTCTTCTATTGCTTTTAAAGCTCTAAGGCTCATATTTTCAATACTTCCTGGTCCTATACCTATTACTCTTAATTTTCCCATAGATCTTATCAACCTCTTTCGTTTTATTTTTTATATTTCGAATAATCTTAAATTAGTCGTTCTAATTAACCAATAACTGTTATTATATAATTATTTTATATTATAACATTACTATATAATTATTATATATTCAAACTTAAAAGTTATAAAAATTTTATACATTGTTTTAAAAGTTTCTATTATCAATTAATTTCCATAATATAAATCACAACATATATTTTAAGTTCTTATTAAATTGCAGAAAAAAAGGAGTACCTTTTAGATACTCCTCATTTATAACTAAATTTGATTTACATTAAATGCTTCTTGAACAAAACTAGCTTGATTGAAAATATGTTCAACTTTAGGTAATGCTATTCCTAATGTCTCTTTAAGAACTTCCTCTACAGTTTTAACTGGTATAATGTTTAGTTGTTCTCTTACTTCACTTGGAACTTCTTTTAAATCAACCTCATTGTCCTTTGGAATTAACACCTTTGTTATTCCAGCTCTTTGAGCTGCTAATAGCTTTTCCTTAAGTCCTCCTATTGGAAGTACAGCACCCCTTAAAGTAACTTCTCCTGTCATTGCAAGCTTTGAATCTACTTTTATTCCTGTAACAAGTGATGCTAGAGCTGTGAATAATGTTATTCCAGCGGATGGTCCATCCTTTGGAACAGCTCCTGATGGAACATGGATATGAATATCCCTCTCCTTAAAATTCACTGCATTCATTGGCAATCTTGACTTTAGTAAACTCAAGGAGATTTTTGCTGATTCCTTCATAACATCTCCTAATTGACCTGTTAAAGTAACTTGTCCATTTCCTAACATATCAGTTGCTTCAATAAATAAGATTTCTCCTCCCACAGGTGTCCAAGCAAGTCCTGTAACAACTCCTGGTGAATTATCACTTTGAGCTTTATCATGACTTGACACTCTTCTTCCAAGTAAATCCTCTAATTTATCCATTGTAACCTTAAATGGTAATTCAACTTTATTAGATACGATTTTTTCTGATGCAATTCTGGCAAGTGTGGCTAATTGCTTTTTAAGACCTCTCACACCAGCCTCTAATGTATATTCACTTATTACTTTTCTAAGAGCTTCATCTTCTATAACAAACTGTGTAGAATTTAAACCATGCTCTTCAAGAACCGCTGATATTAAGTAGTTTTTACCAATATGGAATTTTTCATTCATAGTGTAACTTGATATCTCAATTATTTCCATTCTGTCTAATAATGGTCTAGGAATTGTATCTAATGAGTTAGCTGTAGCTATAAAAAATACATTTGACAAATCATAAGGTAAATTTAAATAATGATCAGTAAAAGTATCATTTTGCTCTGGATCTAATACTTCTAATAGTGCACTTGCAGGGTCACCATTATAGCCTGTCATAAGTTTATCTATCTCATCTAGAACCATAACTGGATTCATTTCTTCAGCTTTCTTTATGCTTTGAATGATTCTACCTGGCATTGCTCCTACATAAGTTCTCCTGTGACCTCTTATTTCTGCTTCATCACGCACACCACCAAGACTTATTCTTACATATTTTCTTCCAAGAGCTTCAGCAATACTCTTACCTAAGCTGGTTTTTCCTGTTCCAGGAGGTCCAACTAATAGCAATATAGAACCTTTTTTATCCTTTTTAAGCTGCATTACTGCTAAATGTTGAAGTATTCTATCTTTTACTTTTTCAAGACCATAATGCTGTTCATCTAAAATGCGTCTTGCTTCATTTAAATCAACGGCCTTATCTCCATTATCTTTCCAAGGAAGCGAAACCAACAGATCTAAATAATTGCGTATTACATTATACTCTGAACTGTTTGGACCTTGACTTTCTAACTTGTCTAATTCCTCTAATGCAGCCTCTTTTATTTCATCTGGCATCTGAGCTTCTTCAATTCTCTTTAAATAATCTTTATCTTTCTTTGAACTATCACTTTTTCCTTCATTTAATTCCTTTTGAATAGCTCTTAACTGTTCTCTCAATACTGATTCTCTATAATTTTTATTAGCCTTATCAGTAAATTTCTGTGCCAATTCAAATTGTAATTTTAAGGATTCTTTTTGCTTTAATAAATGATCTATAAACTTTAATCCTCTATCCTTTAATGATCTTGTTTCAACTAAATCATATTTTTCTTCATTTGAAAGCGGCATATAAGTAGTTAAATATCCAATAAGCTTATTTAAATCTTTATAGCCTTTAATGCTTACCATAAAGCTTTCCGAACCTTTAAAGTTCTCACTTATTTCACGGGTAACTCTTTTAATGTAACTTATCATCTCTTCTTGATCTTTTTCTGTAATATCAATAACATCTGGTGCTAGCTCGAAGTCTACATTAATTGCATCTTCTTCAAAGATTATTTTTTTTACTTCAACTCTATCTAATACCTTCACTTTAATTTCATAGCCATCTTCTGTTTCATATGTTTCATTTATTTGAAATGAAATACCTACCCGATAAAAATCTTCTTCTTTTAAATTATTCTGATTAAAATTCTGCTTTAAAATCAATGCAACTTTAACTCTATCATCATTAGATAAAACCTCGATTTCGCTTTTACTAAATCTATTTAATCTTAAAGTATCTATCATCCCTGGTAATAAAACAGCACTTGTTGCTACTGGAACTCCAAGTCCTTGATTATATTTTTCTTCTAAATTCATCATATTTATCATCCTTCCTTTAGTTTATTAATAAACGAGCATTCGTTTAAACTTTAGTCTAGTAATAGCGAGATATTTCTGTAATTATACTTTAACAAAATTCTCTCGCCTAGTTTCTGTCACTATTTTATTAATAAAGCATCTTCTATAATCTCAATAAGCTCATCTAATAATTCTGTTTTTTCATCTTCGTCAATGCACGAATTTATTGCAATTGATTTTATCGGGTAAAAAAGTATAGCCATCAGATTATCATTTCTGAAGTTTTTAAAAATCCCTTGTCTTTTCATTGTATCTAAGAAATCATTAAAAATTCTAATGCCTGCTCTTGAGGAACATTGATTAGATAAAGCTGGGCAGCTTGCAAATTGATCTACAAAATGAAAAATTTCATTATTATCTCTAATATAAAGATAGTATTCTGTAACAAGTATTTCTATAAGTTCTTTTCCGCTAGTGAAATCATCAATTTTATCTAGCAGACACTCAAAAATGTCTTCTGAGTACTCCTTATATATATCCTGGAGCATAACCTCTTTATTTTCATAATATATATATACAGTTGCTGGTGATACTCCTGCTTCTCTTGCTATCTTTGAAATAGAAGTTCCATGAAATCCTTCCTTAAGTATTAGCTTAATAACTGCTTCTTTTATATTTCTTTGCTTTTCATCATCTTTCCTTCTCATTTGAACACCTCTATTGTTATATTTCTATAATAAACGAACGTTCTTTTATTGTCAAGAAATTTTTATACTTATAAAAATTAAAAACCGCTACTTATTAAAATAGCGATTCTTAATAAGTAGCGGTTTTTAATTTAATAATACTCTACATATTCAACATGCTTCTACATTCGCTAGCACATTGACGACATATATCTGCACATGTTTGACAATGATTATCACTAAATGTACTGCACTCTTTTGCACAGCTTTCACAAATTGCAGCACATACAGCGGATATTTCTCTTATGTGGCCACTTCCTCTTGACATAAAGCAAGCTGAAGTTGAACAAATTTCAGCGCAATCTTGAAGTGTTTTAATACAATACATTCTTTCTCTCACATTATCTTCTTGCAAGCATAAGTTTATACACTCCTCACAAATCTGTACACATTTGCTGCATGTATCAATACATGATTGCATTGGATTCCCTTCAGATATTAATGAATTTCTTGACTTAGTCATAGTTGCTTCCATATTTATTTCCTCCCTTATGATTTAACATTACAAAGTATATTTTCTTCTAATGGATTTGAAATATACTTAGGAAATTATAGAATATATGCACTACTAAATTTAAAAATATAGGAAGTTATTCTTATTGCAATGTTATATACTTACTTACTTTCCAGTTGTTTAACTTTCTTAATAGCATTATAAGCATCTATGAGGCCATATCCAGACTTCTGATCCTTTCCTTTAGTCATAATATCTTTAGCTGTACTATCTAAAATATTTTCTATCTGGCTTGGAGATAACTTTGGATCTTCTGCCTTAACCATAGCTGCAATACCACTTACTATTGGTGCTGCCATACTTGTTCCATCCCATGCCTCATATCCACCTGGAACTGTACTTAATATTTCTTCACCTGGTGCGGAAACTTCTATACAATTACCATAATCCGAAAAATCAGCAGTTTTATAGTTATAGTCCATTGCAGCTACTGCAAATGCACCATCACTAGCTGGGCTAGAGTTATCATCGCTTCCACCATCATTACCGGCAGCTGCTACCACAAATACTCCTTTGCTTTTAGCATAATTTATTGCCTCTTCAATTGCTTTACTCTTAGCATTAGTTCCAAAGCTCAAATTAATTATATCCGCACCATTATCTACCGCATATTTAATACCTTTAACAATATTAGTTACTTCTCCTTCTCCATCTTCGTCAAGTACTTTTACTGGAATTATTTTTACATTTAAAGTTCCAGTAATTCCTGATATACCTATGTCATTATTTGCACTTGCGGCAATTATTCCCGATACATGAGTTCCATGTCCATTATCATCCATTGTCTCAGAATCATTGTCTACAAAGTTATACCCTTTATCCTTTAACACTCTATCTTTTAAATCTGGATGTGTATAATCTACTCCAGTATCTAAAACAGCAACCTTCACTTCTCTTTTTTGCTTCATCAAAGTCCATGCTTTATCAGCTTCTGTATAACTTATATCCCACTCATACCTATATCCTGGATCATTCACTGCCTTATTATTATTTTCTGTTATTTCACCCAACTGAAAATCTCTTTTTACAGGAGTTTTTTGTATTGGCTTAATTATTTCTATGATTTTAGGTTCATCAATTACATTTATTCCTTTTATATCTTTAATCTTATCTAAAATATATTGTTCTAACTCGTTTGGCGATGTTTCACTATTTTCTCCATTAGGTTTTTTAACAATTATAATATTTCTTAATATAGTTCTAAGATCCTTTCCATCAGTATTCTTCATAGATTTTATAAAATCACTTAAACAACTTAGCTTACTATTATTTAGATTGCTTTTTTCATAGAAATTGATTGATATATAACCTAATGCTAATACTACTGATACTGCTGCTAATATTTTAATAAATTTCCTTGTCATAAAAACCTCCTATACTTATTAGTATTGGTTAACATTAAAATATATAGGTTCCACAAAAGCTAACTATTAATAATGCAACAAAATAATTATGTGTATTTTATTTAAGTTTCCTATTTTACAATTATCTCTTAATAATAAATTTTTAATCATTTTTTATTACATATTATAGTATATAAAAAAGCTGATATCTTGTAATGTGCAAAATATCAACCTTTAGCCAATTTTTTTATCTAAAATGCCTCATTATTATTTTGTATCATAAGGAAAATAATTAGGTACCTTAGATTGATATTCTCTAAGTTTAATAATCTTATTTCTTTCGCTGAATTCAATCCATGAAACACCATTAAAACCATCCAATTTTCCATCATATTCACATTCAAAATACCAATCACATATACTATACCTTTCATTATGAACAAACTCATTTATATTCCAAACTATTACTCTTCCATGTTTATACCATTCTGTAACCCACTTTTTAACTTGTCCAATTCCTTTATAGGCAGGCCCGTAGCACTCAATATACATTATATCTTCTTCAAATACCTTTTCTAAAACAGATTCATCTCTAATAACCCATGAATTAAAATATTCTTTTATAACTTCTTCTCGTTCTTTCACTTTAAATCATCTCCAATTATGAAACTACTTTACTGGATTTCGTGCAGCACAAGGAACACCAATCACACATTTACCACAAATATCTACAAGTCCCATATCCGAATGAAATTTATCATTATACAAGCACTTTCATAGCATTTATGTCTGTCAAAAAAACTATTGTCAGGACATTATTTACACATCTATCAACACACTTTTGCATACACCAGTATGTTTATTTAAGCAATTTTCTTTATCTTTTCTTTTAGTAGGTTCTATTATTATATCAGTTACGAGCCTTCCAATTCTTCCACATGTACTTCTAAATTATTTTGCTATTGTTTTATATAGTTACTTGAAAGCATAAAACTCCATTACTGAATCCTTTTATCTTATTTTCTTCTCTTAAAAGATATACTGGCTTATTTCCATACACAGGATATACATATTTTATTTCTATTTCATCTGCCTTTGTTGTATCACGAAGTTCTTTAAGTATAAATAATCCTTGAACAACTGGATTTTCTACTAAATGAATGGAATTTGTATCTCCTGTAGTATGGCTAAAATCCGAAATTTCTTTATTAGAAAAAGTATGCCATAAGACTCCCTGATTTTCTACTTCTTCTGATTTTCCTACTTCCTTCACCTCAGCATTCATCATTAGATATACTGTCAATTTTTCTATAAGTTCTTCTTTCTCATAACCTTCACACTCAATTATGCAAAGCTTCTTGCTATTTTTTATAATCTTATTTTTATAAGCTTCACTTTCTACTTCCGGTTTAAATCTTTGATATTTTACCTTTGCAATAAATGCACCTTCATAAAAGAAATCTTCTCCTGTTGCGAAAGCTTTAAATAAACTTATCATAGTATAATTCTCCTTAAAATGTCTTTTATTTATTTTTCATTTTAAAATAATAATTTCTTTACAAATGTATTCTCTATAATCTTATAGATCAGCATTGTTATAATAATCGTTAATACTGCTATTATAAATGATTCCACTACTGAATAATAGATCCCATAAACTTTAAAAATATACGATATATCTGTACAGAATATTGGCTCATGTAATAAAAATATATAAAATGAATACTTTCCTAAATATTGCAGTAACTTATTTTCCTTTATTCTTATGATCCAAAAATAATATGCAGCCACTGACATTGGCCATATTATAAATCGCTTTAATATTCCAGATAAGTTTTCTGAAGTATTTAATGTTAATATTAGAGTTACAATTATGTATACAACTATTATTAAAATGTCCCATCTTTTAAATTTGTTCTTTATATCATACTTACAAAAAATCAATCCCATATGGAAAAATAAATAATAATACACAAAATCGAATGGATGGCCAGCCAATAAATCACTATACCAAGATAAAGCATATTGGATTACTATTATTCCTAAAATAAATATTGTTCTAAACCATTCATTATTTATTATTTTATATATTATTGGGTAAGTTAATGATATCAATACATACATTGGAATATACCATAACTGATACGCAGCATTATAACCTATAAATATTTTAAAAAAGCTTTTGCTTAAACCAAATATATCTCCATATTCATTATTAGTAATAATACTTTTTATAAAAAATATAATACTAATTATTAGGAATGGTTTAAATACTTTTGCTATTCTGCTTTTAACAAATTTTTCATATGGTATATTCAAATCATTTAATGCATATTTATAGCCAGCTATAAATATGAAAATTGGTACGGCCCCATGAATAAGGTTATCCACTAGTCGTGTTACATAATCTGTTTCTTCAAAGTAAGTCATATGTAATACGCTTAAAAGATAATATGCTGTAGCATGGATAAGAACTACAAATATGATAGCAAGTCCACTAAAACTTTGCAGCTCTGGGATCCATTTTTTTGGTTCCTTCATAAACTTCCTCAATTCTTTTGATGATTTTAGTTCAAAATAAACTTTCTCTTTGTATTCTCTATTGAAAGTATACCACTTATAAGTCAAATAATTAATATATTAGGATTGAATTTAAAACTTCTCTATACTTCAAGAAAAGCAAAAAGCCTCTAAAATTTCATCCTAATTTTTAGAAGCTTTTACTACATCAAAATATTTCTTATTAAATTTATAAATCAAAAGTAATTTTTTTATTATTCATTTGAAATCTGCAATGAATTTAATTCATCACATATATTATCTATATCATTATAGCTACTAGTTATATTTGACACTCCATTATTAAGTTCATCAATGGCTGCAAAAATTTCTTCTATGGCTGCTGCTGTAGTTTCTACATCTTCACTTATGGTATTTACCGAATGTAATGCACTTGTTACTGATTCTTCTAATGCTGAAGATTGTGAGCTGACATTTTTTGAATGATCTAGTACATTCAAATTATTATTATATACATTAGCAAACAATTCCTTAACATCATTAGTACGTTTGCTACATAATTCAATAGATTTTTGTTCATTTAAAACTTGTTCACATACTGATTTTGTCTTACTTAATATATTATTTGATATTAGTTCTACCTGACTTGTAGAAAACTTAGAGTCCTCTGCGAGTTTTCTAACTTCGTCTGCAACAACCGCAAATCCTTTTCCATGTTCTCCAGCTCTTGCTGCCTCAATTGATGCATTAAGTGCTAGTAAATTTGTTTGCTCTGATATCTCATTTATTGTACTAATTATCTGCATTATTTTTGCATTTTCATCACTTAATTCATTTATCAATTTCACTGCATCCATAATATTGTCATTTACTTTATCCATTTCAGTAGTCAATATTGCAACTGTTTTATTACCTTTTTCTATAACCTCTCCTGTTGAAATAGATAACTGTGACATTAAATTAGTTGCATTTGTAACTTCTTTTACTTTTTCAACACCAAGGCTCATTGATGTTTTCATATCATCCATTATATTAACTTCCCTACTTGCTCTATCTGCGACTTCACTAGTTGAAGTTGTAATATCTTGTGTTATTTGAGCTGTTGAAGAAATTCCGTTTTTAATTTTAATATTAGCAGTAGTTAAAACTTTTATAGTATCGGATATTCTGCCTAATAAAGTCTCCGCTTTACCCTTTGCCTCTTCTATAATTTTATGATTTTGTTCCTGATCCCTATAAATAATTTTCGAAATAATAGCATTAACTGATAATATTGCTGTGCCCGCTAAAACATATAATATATAGAATGCCAGTTCAGTATAATCTACTGATACGAATAATGTAGTTCTATAATTAATAAATGCATATAATATAAAGCATACACTTGCTATTGCCTCTATAATCATAATTTTCAGATCTTGATATACACTTATCGCTATAAGACTATAATAAATAAGTATAAAATTAGCTAAATTGGGCTCAGACATAAACATTATGCAAATTACGATAATGTACATAGGTACAGAATAATACATACCTTGAATTATTAATTTCTTTTTCATCAAAATTAAGCCTATTAAAAGTAATGGAATTGACACCCCTAATAACATAAATATAGCTCTTGCTTCCACTTTTAACAAGACATCAAAAATTGTTCTTAATATTACTGAAAGAAAAAATCCTAAAAGTAATATCTTATTTTTTATTTCTATATTTTTTTTGTAATCCATTTATTTTCCCCCTTATATCTTCCCTATATAACTTGGACTAATCTAAAATATTCTCTTCTAACTTTAATAAATATTTCCCGCTATTTAATTATTATATCATATAATTCTCCATGTTTATCATTTTTTGTTACTAAATAGATCATTTTCAAGCATTTACGTAAACTTATTACACGCTTGCAATTGAATATTTAAATTAAATTATATTTATTATTACTTATTTTTTGATTCTATGTAATCTTTCGCCAATTTTTGTGGTATAATTATCCTTTAATGTATTTTAAAAACTTTTATTGTTAGGGGGCATTATAGGATGAATGTAAAAATAAACAAAATAGAATATTATCATCCAGATACAAAGTATTCAAATGACTATTTCTTAAACCACTTTTCACAGCAAGGCACTGATATCTCAGGGCTACTTAACGTAACAGGACGAAAAAACAGATATATCTCAGATGATTTTCATGAAAATTCATTGACTATGGCTATTGAAGCAGCAAAAAAGGTAGTAAGAAATTCTAATGTCAATATTAACGATATTAATTTAGTGGTCTTCGTTTCCACTACTCCTGAATTTTTATCTCCTACAAATGCTGTAAAAATACATAATGCCTTAGGCTTAAGTAAAAAATCAAATGCATATGATATGAATGGAAATTGCTCAGGTATGATAACTGCAGTAAATCAAGTTAGCAGAGTAATGAAAACTGATTGTAATATACGATATGCCTTAGTTGTGGGATCTGATCAATTAGTAAGGTACTCCAGAAAAAATGAAGCAATAACCTATTCAAATTTTGGAGAATCCGCATGTGCAATTTTACTAGAAAACACAAGCGATACTACCTCAGACTTCATTGATAGTTCTTCTTATGTAGATAGTGCACTATGTGAGTACATAAACTTTCCACCTAGTGGTTTTTCCAAATTTCTTCCTATGGATGAATATGAGGAGAAACATAATCGAATTATTGAATGGATTGACTTTGATACAGATGAGGCTTTTGCTAGCTGTATAGATTCTGTAAATGAAATACTTGCTAGAAATAATTTAAGCAAAAATGATATAAAATTATACTGTTTATCTCAATTTGCGAAGAAAAATATCGAGCTAATTATGCAGGGTCTTGAAGAACCAGCTGAGAAATTCCCTTTTGTAGGGGATAAATTTGGTTATACTGGCGTAACAAGTCCATTTCTTGCTCTATCAGAATCAATATCTCGCAATAAAATTAAACGTGGAGATAATGTCATATTATGGACAGTTGGTGCAGGAGTCGTCGCTTCATGTATTCTTCTTAGATACTAATATTTGAATTAAAATTAATTTATATAATTATCTGTATAAAACCTGTTATGTTTATTAAGTAAAATTAGTCAAATGATAAATTTGGCTAATTTTATTTAAACCTCGAAAATAAAAAGCTCAGTTTAAATTTATAACTTCTAATCTATTATTTCTAAATTATTATGTTTATAATTTCACCACACTTTTCGCATTTATTATCTTTCATGAACACTTTAGTATAATATCCATTTCTCTCAACAAGAAGTTCATTACACTTTGGGCAGTAGGTATTATTATCTACTCCTTGCACATTCCCTATATAAACATATTTTAAGTATTTCTTAGCTTCATCTTGAGCTTCTTTTATAATTTCTACTTTTGTTGCTTCATTTTCCATCTTATATCTTGGAAAATATCTACTTAAATGAAGAGGAATATTTTCATTTACACTGGCTATAAATTCTGCTATCTGCCTAGCTTCTTCTAAGGAGTCATTTTCTTCACTTACAAGTAGGGTTGTTATTTCCACATGGCAATGGTCATTACATCTTTTTATTGTTTCTAGTACTGGTTCTAGCTTTGCACCACAGATATTATTATAGTATCTATTAGTATATCCTTTTAAATCAATATTCATAGCATCAACATATGGAAGTAACTTCATAAGTGGTTCTTCGTTAATATATCCATTAGTCACTACTACAACATTAGTATCAGAATTATTTTCTTTTATATTTTTAGCTGCATCATACATATATTCATACCACATAAACGGCTCGTTATAAGTAAATGCAATTCCAGCATTATTTTCTAACTTTTTAATAATATCAAGCAGCTTTTCTATATTTACGTATTGAGTTTTAGGTTTCCCTTGAGATATTTCATAGTTTTGACAGAAACTACAGGTCATATTACATCCAAAGCTTCCAATAGATAATATTTCTTTTGAAGGTTTATAATGATATAGTGGCTTTTTTTCTATAGGATCAACCGCCATTGAAGTTACTTCACCATAATTTACCGCAACAGGAATATTAGATTTTACTGTTCTTACTCTGCATACTCCAAATTTATTTTCAGCTATAATGCAATTGTGTGGACATATTTTACACCTGATCTTATCTTTTTCCTCTTCATAAAACGGTATTTTAACATCCATAATTTTTCCACCATCCTTAATTAATTCAGTTCCTTCTTTTCTGTTAATTATTATTTATAAAATAATTAGAAATGGTATTCTTCCTTGTATCGTATAACTTCAAATCTTTCTATCTTATACTCCTCATCAAAATCTATATTACCTTTGTCACATGCAATCTCTAATTGTTTCTCTATAGTATCCACACCATCTAAATCTGGAAGTAATAGACCTCTCCTCATACCTGAAGATACAATAACTCCATACTTTTTAGGATCTAAATCTTCTTTGTTACATGTTTCCGAGTCCATAAGTACATCTACAGATATATCTATATCCTCCATTTCCTCTTCAGAAACTGCTGGAAACCTTGGATCATGCATAGCTGCTTCTATAGAATTTCTTATTATTTCTTCTGCTACAGAATTTGTTGTAGGTGCTATTGTTCCTATACATCCTCTGAGATTACCAAATTTTTTTAAAGATACAAAAGCTCCATGTCTCTCCTTTAAAAGCTCTTCTGGTAAATTTGAAGTATTACTTATAATTTTCCCATGAGAGAAATAATAGTTCAAATTTTCTCTAGCAAGCTTAACATAAGGATTACTGTTATCTAATTTCTTTTTAAGATTCTCTTCTTTATGTTTTATTAATTCATTCAAATAGCTTTTATCTGCATTCAGCCTTTTTAGCTTCATTACTCCATATCCTACTCCAAAAGTTCCCTCATAAGATAAGAGTTCTCCTTTTATTTCCTTGCCCTCCATAACTCCAAGAAGTATATAAATAGAATTCAAGACACATTGCCCTGCTTCATTAACCATAGTTTTATTTAAATTAAAAGCTCCAATAACATCACCTTTTTCAAGATCCTCTAATAGTTCACGATCAAACTTTTCTCCATAAGGTGAATAAGAGTATGGACCTTCTTCCTTCAGCTTATGAGATAAGTCTCCACTAGCTATCACCACAATTTTTCTATTTAATTTCTCTGCCACATTCTTTATTTCCATACCAAATTTATATAAATTTATATCTCCTATCATAGAATAAGTAATATGGACTAACTTATAATCCGTATAATACTTATTTACAAAATATAAAGGAATCATAGTTCCATGGTCTAATTCATAATTAACATTATATCTATTTAATAATTTTGTATCTACAAGTACTGACGGAATTCCTTCTAGATGGCATGCTGTCCCAAGCTGCATATTAAATTCCTTATCTATTGCAATATCCATTTTTATATTAGTACACCTAAATTGACTTAAATCTCCAGAGATTCTTTCTTCATCAGATACAGCTATAGCATCACTGAACATTGTAGCATGGGGAGTTATAACTATTATAGTCTCCGGTTTAATATCCGCTATTTCTCTTCCTATTTCATTACATGCTAAAGTTGTTTTCTCAATTTTTTTCTCTTCGCCTCTCCCTATATCAGGTATTATTATTGGTGGATGCGGCATTAAATAAAATCCTGCTATATTTTCCATTCTCTCACCTCTAAAAAACTTAATTCATTAAGGCACAATCAAAAAAATAACAGATCAGTATGCTTGCATATTTGGTCTATCATTTTCTTTCATGTGCCTAAATACATGATAAAACCAATATAATACTATAGTATTATGCTGATGCATATCATTCTAAATCTTTAGCTTTTTCATTGCTTTTAACTTTCTCTAAATAATCTTTTTGATTCACTATATTTTCTTCAAAATTTTCCACAGCATGTTTAGTGAAATTTCCTACACTCATTATATGCTTAAACTTATCTCCTTCATTATTTTGGTTCATAATTAATTCCTCCTCATAAAATACATATTCGTAAAACAAAATCCATTAATCATATTGAATGACTACATATGAATATGCCTAACTATAATTATCGCTTTCAATAATAGTATTACAATATTAAATAATTTTATAATTTATTATTGTTTTCTATTTCTATCTGCTTAAGAATTTTTTCTACAATTCTTAAAGCTTCGAATTTTATTTTTAAATAAACCACAAACATATTTGAATCCTTAAACGGAAATACTAAATTGATTCCACAAATAATAATTTAAACTATTATTAAAATTTTATTAATATTGAAGAAGTGTTTTTCTATAATTAAACATTTTTATCATGCCTAATGTGGGAGCAAACTATAACTATAAAGGAAGGCTTAATATGAAGAAAACTTTAAAACAGAATGATATTAACAAACTCACCCTAAGTGGTATCATCATCGCTCTTGGTGTAGTTTATGGTGATATAGGTACTTCACCTCTTTATGTAATGAGCTCAATTCTCCAGGGTAATGGCGGTCTAAAAAACATATCTGAAAGCTTTATTCTTGGAGTCTTATCTCTTATATTCTGGACTATTACTGCATTAACCACAATAAAATATGTTGCTATAACTTTAAATGCAGATAATAAAGGCGAAGGAGGTATTTTTTCTCTCTTTACCTTAGTTCGTCATCGCGCAAAATGGCTTATTATCCCCGCTATGATCGGCGGTTCTACACTTCTAGCTGATGGAATGTTAACCCCAGCCGTAACTGTAACTTCTGCTATTGAAGGGTTGGATTTGATCCCCAGCTTTAAAACTACTTTAGGTTCTAATGAAAATAGCATCATTATAATTGTAATAGTAATTATAAGTATTCTTTTTTTCATTCAACACTTTGGAACTGATATAATTGGAAAACTGTTTGGTCCTGTTATGCTTATTTGGTTCTTGTGCTTAGCATTATTTGGAATTATAGGACTTTTTCATGATTGGACTTTATTACGTGCCCTTTCCCCATATTACGGATTCAAAATTCTCTTTAGCAAGGAAAATAGACAAGGATTTTTTATTCTCGGGAGTATATTTTTATCAACAACAGGTGCAGAGGCTCTTTACTCTGATCTTGGGCATGTTGGAAAAAATAATATCTATGGTTCTTGGCCTTTTGTTAAAGTATGCTTATTATTAAATTATTTTGGTCAAGGTTCCTGGATACTATCAGCTAGGAAAAGAACTGAATTTCTTAACGCAGATAATTTGAATCCTTTTTTTCAATTAATTCCACATTATTTTTTGCTCTTCGGCATAATAATTTCTACCCTTGCAGCAATTATTGCTTCACAGGCCTTAATTTCGGGTTCTTTTACTCTTGTTTCTGAAGCAATTAAATTAAATTTATTTCCTAGATTGCATACTATGTATCCATCTAAGTCTAAGGGACAGCTTTATATGCCTTCTGTTAACAAGATATTATGGATTGTCTGCATTGGAATAGTTCTTTATTTTAAAAGCTCTACACGAATGGAAGCAGCTTATGGACTTTCAATTACTGTTACAATGATCATGACAACCATTCTTTTATTTAATTATTTATTAAAGAAAAAGGTTCCTTTTCTCTTTGCATTATCTATACTTATCATATTTGGTATAATTGAAACCTCGTTCTTCTTAGCCAACATTGTCAAATTCATGCATGGTGGATTTATAGCAGCCTTAATAGCTTTAGCCATTCTATCTATTATGTATATTTGGATTAAAGGTTATTATATTAAAATTAGTTTATTAGAATATGTGCCAATTGAAGATTATAAAGAACAGTTACATATGTTACGTCAGGATAACGATCGTCCCAAATATACAACAAACCTTGTATGTTTAACTAGTAGCAGCAAACCTAAAGAAATTGAAAGAAAAATATTGTATTCCATCTTAGATAGAAAGCCTAAAAAAGCTGATGTTTACTGGTTTGTTAATATTATCGTTACTGATGAACCCTACATTGCGGAATATTCCGTAGATACTTTTGGAACATCATATATCGTCAAAGTCCAAATAAAACTTGGTTTTCGGGTAGAACAAAAACTAAATGTTTTTTTACGTCAAATTTCAGTGGAGTTAGTTGAAAGTGGAGAAGTACAAATTCAATCCAGAAACTATACTACAATCCCTGAACGAAAGCTTGGAGATTTTCGTTTCCTTCTAATTCAAGAACGGCTTTCATACGGATCAAAATTAAACTTTTGGGATGAATATATACTTAAAGCTAAATTATTTATAAAGAGATATACAGTTACCCCTGAAAGATGGTTTGGACTTGAAACTAGTGAAGTTGATGTTGAAAATGTTCCTTTTTTTGTAGGAATAGATGATAGCATAAAATTAAAAAGGACCTCAAAATAATAAATGTTTTTGACTGGTTATTTACATATAAATATTTAGATAATAGGAGCCATACATAGTAAAATGAAGAATCCTTCTGTGTATGGTTCCTATTCTCAGAAATTCTATAATAATTCCTCTTATCTTCATGATAAAGACAATTTGACTTGTTTTTCTAAAAGTTATATCATAGATATTATTTTAGAAGTAACTTATGATATAACTTTTAAGTCGCTCCCATCGATTTTATAACTATAGAAATTATTACTAAATAAAGTTTTAAAAATCACAAAAATTCGTAAAATAATCAAAATTCATAATACTATGTATATAGAAAAGGAAGATTTTAAAATGAGATTAAATATAAAACAAAATACTGTTCAAAAACTTTCCTTAGCAGGTATTACTGTTGCACTCGGCGTAGTTTATGGCGATATTGGAACTTCACCACTATATGTAATGAAATCAGTTATTGATAGTAATGGTGGCTTACCAAATATATCTGAAAACTTTATATTAGGAGTCTTATCTCTAGTTTTTTGGACAATCACTATTTTAACTTCAATAAAATATGTTTCAATCACATTAAATGCAGATAATAAAGGTGAAGGAGGAATCTTTTCTCTTTTTACCTTAGTACGAAATCAAGGAAAATGGCTTCTTATTCCAGCGATGCTTGGTGGATCAGCATTGCTTGCTGATGGTATGTTAACTCCAGCTGTAACTGTTACATCAGCAATTGAAGGATTAAATCTTATTCCAAGTTTTAATCACATTTTTGGAAATAACCAAAATGATGTTGTCGTAATTGTAATAGCAATCATAAGTGCTTTATTCTTTATTCAACATTTTGGAACTGATTTTATTGGTAAATTGTTTGGTCCAGTTATGCTTATTTGGTTTACCTCATTAGCCATATTCGGAATACTAGGGCTTTCTCATGATTGGACATTGCTACGTGCACTTTCTCCATATTATGGAATCAAAATACTTTTAAGTCCTGAGAATAAAGCAGGCTTCTTTATTCTCGGTAGTGTATTCTTAGCAACAACAGGTGCTGAAGCTCTTTATTCAGATCTTGGACATGTTGGTAAGAAAAATATTTATGGTTCCTGGCCTTTTGTTAAAATATGCTTATTGTTAAATTATTTTGGACAAGGTGCTTGGCTTTTATGGGCTAAAAAGAACCCTGAGATTATGAGAATTGAAGACTTAAATCCATTTTTTCAAATGATTCCAAGAAGCTTTTTGATTTATGGTATAATAATTTCTACACTTGCAGCAATTATAGCATCTCAGGCATTAATTTCAGGATCATTTACACTTGTGTCTGAAGCAATTAAATTGAATTTATTTCCTAGATTACATACTATGTATCCATCAAAATCTAAAGGACAACTCTATTTACCTGCAGTTAATAAATTTTTATGGATTGTTTGTATTGGTATAGTTCTTTATTTTAAAAGCTCTGCACATATGGAAGCTGCTTATGGCTTAGCAATTACAGTAACAATGCTTATGACAACTATTCTCTTATTCAATTATTTACTAAAGAAGAAAACTCCACTTATTATCGCACTTTTTGTACTTATCTTCTTCGGTATGCTTGAATTTTCATTCTTCATAGCAAATGTAGTTAAATTTATGCATGGTGGATTTATAACCGTTTTAATTGCTTTCGTTATTTTATCTATAATGTATATCTGGATTAAAGGATATCACATAAAAATGCGTTTAATTGAAAATGTTCCAATTAAAAATTATAAAAAAACATTAAATCAACTACGTCAAGATACTGACCGCCCTAAATATACAACAAATCTTGTATATTTAACCAGCTGTCATAAAGAAAGTCAGATTGAAAGAAAAACAATGTATTCTATCTTAGATAAGAGGCCTAAAAGAGCTGATGTTTACTGGTTTGTTAACATTGTAGTTACTGATGAACCTTATGGAGCAGAATATACTGTAGACACATTTGGAACTTCTTATTTAGTCAAGGTCCAAATAAAACTCGGCTTCAGAGTTGAACAAAAATTAAATGTTTTTTTACGTCAAATTTCAACCGAATTAGTTGAGAGTGGAGAAATACAAATTCAGTCTAGAAATTATACTACTATGCCTGATAGAAAAGTTGGTGATTTCCGTTTTACCATAATTCAAGAGCATCTTTCTTATGAGTCAAGCTTAAATCTCTGGGATGAGTTAATACTTAAAGCTAAACTTTTTATAAAAAGATATACAGTTTCTCCAGCAAAATGGTTTGGACTCGAGACTAGCGATGTAGATATTGAAAATGTACCTTTATTTGTAGGTAAACATAATTATGTAATTTTAAAAAGAATAGAAAAATAATTTCTAACTATAAAAATGACTGGCCACAATCATGTGACCAGTCATTTTTATATTTTACTAATTTTCATTGGAATTAATTCTATTCTTAATAGTCATATAATCTATTCCATTTTTATAGGCATTTACAAAGTAATTATTAATTTTCCTATATGCCTTGATATTAGATAAACTATATCATTCAGATATTAATCATTGTTGATTATTCATAATATTAAAGTATTCTACGCGCTGCGTAAAAACTGAATACTGGACCTACTTTAACTACATCACCTGTTTGAGGCGCATGAATCATTTGTCCATTTCCAACATAGATACCAACATGGCCTGTATGTGGAAATACTAAGTCTCCCGGTTGTAACTGATCCTCACTTACAGGTTGTCCAACATTTATTTGTGTATATGTTGTTCTTGTTATATCTATTCCTGCAGCATGCTCATAAACATATTGTGTGAATCCTGAGCAATCAAATGTACTTGGTCCTGTTGCACCCCATACATAAGACGCGCCTAAATGTTTATATGCTTCATTTAAAATTGCCTGAGCCTTTCCTGCTGATGGTGCTGCCACCGATGAACTAGACTTTTGAGCCGTTGATTTTTGGCTATTTGATTTTGCGCTATTTAATTTTGCAGCAGCAGCTGCTTGTGCGGCTGCCTGTGCTTCTTCACTCTTCTTCTTAGCAGCTGCTGTTTTTCCTTTTTGTATTTCATCATTGATTTCTTTAGTAACAATTGGACTCTTAATTTGACTATTCCTCATACTAGTCAATTGGTCAACTGCTGCCTGAATATCTGCTGATGAACTATTAGAATTATCTATTACATCAAATTGATACTTTACCGCATCTCTTTCTAATTGCGATAAATATTGAGAATCAAATTTATCCTTTTCTTCTTTAGCCTGAGTTGCTAATTCCTGTTCAGATTTCTTCTTTTCTGTTAATTGATTTAAATTATCCTGCACTTCATCATTAAGTTTATTTATCTGAGCTTTCTTATCGTCTAAAGATTTTACCTTTTCATTTAGTTCATTTCTCTTATTATCTATATTTTCTATGTATGACTTGTCCTTTCCAACTAGAGTTGTAATAGCTTGCACTCTTGTAAAAAGGTCACTTGTTGAATCAGAGTTAAGTACAAAATTCAAATAGTTAAATTCTAAATTACCTGAATTATACATTCCTTTAAGTCTTTGCCCTAAAGCTAAATCCAAATCATTAATATCTTTCTTACACTGTTCAATATCCTTTTTAGTGTTTTCAGTAGATATATTGATATTCTGTATTTCTGTTTTATTTTTATCAACAGTTGCTTGAAGCGTTTCCATTTGCGCGTCTAAGTCATAAATTTGATTTTCAATATCCTTAATCTTATTTTCGATTTCAGCATATTTTTGCCTTGATGCATCTAACTGTTCATTGCTCGGTGCTGCAAATACTGGTACAGAACTAACCATTACAGCTACTAACATAAGTGCTAAAATTCTACTTTTCATATTTTTTCGGTTTTTGCAAACCTTTCCCCCTTTATCTTCCCCTAATATAACATAATTATAGCACTTTTACTAAATACCAACAATCCTCATATATGTTAAGCTCCTATATTTTTACACCTATATTTATAAAATTCATCCATTCTTTTCAATTTCCCTGCAAATGATAAAAGAGACATATTTAAATAAATAAATAAGCACCTGTAAACTTACAGATGCTATTTTTAAATAAATTACTTATGTACTAATACTCTATCATTTTCCTTATTAGGAGATTCAAAGCTTGCTGGAGTTGGGCTTGGTGACTTATGTGAAGGTCCAGGTGTAGACAAATCAAAATAAAGCTTAGAATCGTTTGTAACACCAAAATCTTTATTTGAACCGGTATTTTGCACTTTATTTAACGCTTCTCTAAATAATGCATTATGTGCTTCTTCTCTATTAAGTAGAAAATCGATTGTTGCTCTTACTTCTTTATCTTGAATTTGGCGGTATAAATATTCATATACAACCTTAGCTCTCTGCTCCGAAGCTATATTTGATAACAAATCTGCAACTAAATCACCAGTAACAGTCACATAATTAGCTGTCCATGGTTCTCCTGATGAATTAATTAATACAGGTGATAATCCTGCTAATACATGAGTTTCAATTTCACCATTTTCGACTTTTCTGTTATCAACTTCATGTCCATTTAACAAATTAATTGTTTGCGCTACCATTTCCATATGGCTAAGTTCTTCTGCACCAATATCTAGAAATAAGTCCTTTATTTCGGGATCCTTTACTCTAAAACTTTGAGAAATATATTGCATTGCTGCCTTAAGCTCTCCATTGCCTCCACCTAATTGCTCCTGCATTAATACAGCATACTGTGGATTTATTCTTTCTACTTTTACATCTCTTAATAATTGTTTTTTATGTTCAAACATAAATAGCACCTCCCTAAATAATATAATTTCTACTTTTGTAGTATTTGATTCTTTATGATTAATATTCATATAAAATAAAAATCCTCAACAATGATAATTAACATTGTGAGGATATATTCTTGTAGTACATTTTTAATATTTAATTTTTTAAACTTAAATAAGATCACTAAACCAGAAATTACTGATAAGTTTAATCTTGCTCTATGAAATTGCAGAAAAACGCATATTGTTTATATAATTCTTTTTTATACCATTCTGTTTTTATTATACTTAAATATGCATCTATAACTTTTTTAACTTGATTTTCTTTTGTGACCTGCAATATTAACGCCAAAATAAAAAACAATATAATCCCTAATATTGACATATACCTAGCTGTTTCAGACAGTTTAAAGACACATAATATTATTGCACCAATAACCCCTACAAATATTGATGCATAAGTAGTATTATCTATATGCCTCTTAGTTCTCACTATATTTTCCTTTAATTTATCAACTGAATTTACATCTTTTAAAAACAAATCAAGCTTGTCCTTATAAAATTCCATAAACCTTGATAATATTAAATTATATACTTCAACATTTTTCACTTCTTGAATCCTCATGCACATCACTAATGGATATGGATATTCAGTTATGCTGTCATACACATATTCATCTCTCTTTTCTAAACTAGGAATCTTCACATTTAATTCTTTCTTCTCATTAACCACTAATTCATAATTATCATTTATTAAGCTTATAAAATCATCTTTAATTATTTCTAGTGCCTTTTCCATTGAATTATTTCCTGTGTTCATCCTACTTAGCAAATCTAAAATGGTCATAAATTCCTTCCCCCTAAAATTATGAATATATTAACTAAATTTATATTAAGTATACTCACATTATAGCACATCTTTTCTTATTCAGTCATATTCTGACTAAAAATCCATTACGTAATTATAGAGCCTTCTAATACCCCTATAGCTAAGGTCATTCCATTATGCTTTATCTTACTTATAATAACCTTAGCTCCTGCAAGCTCCACACATGGCTCACAAACTCCTGTCACTCCAAGAGTCTTAAATACAAATTCACTTTTATCGTAATTATCCTCTACAGTTTTTATCTTTTCTCTATTGAAAGTTTTAAAAGGGCAGTTTAATTTTTGTGCTAATTTAACAATTCCTTCTTCATTTGCTTTTATATCTATTGAAGCTATCGCTGCAACCGCCTTTACATCTAAATTAAAGTCAATTAAACTACTACAAATAAATTTATTTAATTCGTTATACGGTGTACCTTTTTTACAGCCAATTCCAAGTACCAAATCTCTTTTTATAAGTCTTAATACCTTAGAATAATTCACCTCTTTAGCTGAAATGTCTTGTAAATTATGAGTTATCCAGATACAATCCTCTCTTAACTTTTCTACTTTTTCATACCCATCATTAAACTTAACACAGTTATAATCATCTTTTACTCCAATTACATTTTTATCAACAAGTAATGATGATATATATTTCGCTTTTTTCAAATCTTCTATTATCAAATTATTTTCTTTTGCTATTATATCTGGTGCAGTTAAACCAATATTATCACTTGCTGTAGTTATAATTGGCATAGAATTTAGAATTTCACTTACTTTAAGAGTAAGTTCATTCCCTCCACCAATATGACCGCTTAAAATATTTATCGCATACTTCCCAGATAAATCTACTACAACAACCCCTGGGTCCTCAGCCTTCCCCTTCAAAAAAGGTGCAATTGCTCTTACTGCAATTCCTGTTGAGGATATGAAAATAATTCCTTCTGAATTACTCATAGCTTCCTTTGTAACATTACTTAACTTAAAATCCTCGCCATATATATACGTGTTCTTCCTATTATCATCTGTTTTATTCTTAATCTCTGATTCAAAGTTACTGCTGTGCCTTAGTAAATCATTATTTTTCTCTTTTATATAAAGTCTTGCATTTAAGTTTTCTTGAAGCTTTAATGCTATTTTCTTTCCACTTGGAGACGGGCAAATTATGCTTATATTAAAAGCTTTTTCTTCATTCATTATCTGAAGTCTCAGCTTCCCTAAACATATGTGAAAAACTCTTATCATATAGCAAACTTTTCTCAAATTCACTATCAATAAAATCTCCAACCAATATTTGAGCACACTTTGTAATATTATTTTCTTTAACCTTATCCGCTATATCATCTAGATGACCCATTATTATTCTTTCATCAGGCCATGTTGCTCTCTCAACTACGGCTATAGGCACATTCTTCTTATATCCATTTTTTAATTTTTCAACAACCTTGTCGATCATTGATATAGATAAGAAAATCGCCATTGATGCTCCAATAGACGCTAATTTTTCAAGATCTTCATTGGATGGGACAGGCGTTCTGCCTTCAACCCTTGTTAAAATAACAGTTTGAGATACTCCCGGCAAAGTAAATTCTCTATTTATTGCAGCTGCTGCTCCTGTAAATGAACTAACACCTGGCACAACTTCATAAGGTATGCTTACTCTGTCAAGCTCAACCATCTGCTCCCTTATAGCTCCATAAATTGATGGATCTCCTGTATGTAACCTGACAACTAATTTTCCCATTTGCTCTTCCATTGTCATTATTTCCATTACATCTTCTAATGTCATATTTGCAGAATTATAAATTTGCGCATCTGGCCTACAGTATTCTAAATGCTCCTTAGATACCAATGAACCTGCATAAACTACAACATCTGCTCTTTCTAATAAATCACGTCCTCTAACAGTTATTAAGTCCACTGCTCCAGGACCTGCACCTATAAAATAAATCATTTTTCCAACTCCCCTTCTTCTTTCAGTTTACAATGCACAGTTTACAGTTATTGATGAAATTGCTCCGCAATTTCTAAAATATATTTTAAAGAATCTCCAAAAGATTTTCCCGTAAACTGTTAATTGAGCATTGTTTTAGTCTCTGTTTGCTATAATTAACGACATATAGTCTCTAAGTTTCAGTATTTCCTCCCTGTCCGTTAGAACAGTTTCCCCTTCTCTTCCTACTCTGCTTGCATAAACATAATCAAAGCCCTTTTCTTCTAAAATGTCCAGTACTTCTTCTTCATGCTTATATACTTTCATTATTACAACATATTTTTCATCTGTTATTTCTTTCACTTTTGCAGCCGGCATAACTACTAAGCGTTCATTTCCAACTACTAAAGTCCTGTTTACTAAACTTGCTGCTGCGCAAAAAGATGTTATCCCCGGAATTGTCTGAACTTCAAAACCACAATCTCTAACATGCTTCAACATATGACTATATGTGCTATAAACATAAGGATCTCCAATTGTTAAGAATGCAACATTTTTTCCTTCTCTAAGCCTTGCTTCTATAAATTCATAGGCTTCTAATGCTTTTATTACTCTATCTTTTTTTCCCATTGGAAAATGTTTTATAACTACTTCTGTACCTGATTTTATATATTCCTTAGCTGTCTCAAGTGCAATACTTTCTCCATCTTCTTCTGCTGAAGGTGCAACCACAACCTGACACTTTTCAAGTGCTTTAACCGCTTTCACTGTTAGAAGTTCTGCATCTCCAGGTCCTACACCTATCCCATATAATATCGCCATTAATTTAATTCCTCTCTTCCTAAGTAACCATTCTATGTCTATTTATATTTTATTAAATAATTATTAGTTACCGTTACTCAAATCATATAAATTACAGTTATGTTTCTAAGCATTGTACTTTAATTTCTTATACATTGAATTATATATATTGGATTATGCGCAATCATCATCAAAGTATTTTCACGATTTTTACTTATATTAACTAGTGAAACTTCAAACTTATAATTTAAGTTCTTTATGACTTCAATTGCTCTATATGCATTATCCAAAGTGATAAAATTCATAACTATCGTCCCACTCTTTTTTAAAACAGCATTTGCTTTAAGTAATATCTCCTCCAAATGCCCTCCATTTCCACCAATGAATATGGAATCAAATTTCAAGTCTTCGTAAATTAATGAATCTAATACTTTCTCTGCTTCACTTTTCATAATCTTGATATTATTACATTGAAACTTTTCAACGTTACTCTGCGTGACTTTATAAGCCTCTTCATCTTTTTCTATTGCAAGAACTTTACCATTTTTTGCGACTTTAGCCGCTTGAACCGTAATGCTCCCAGTCCCACTCCCTACATCTAGAACTAAAGAATCATCTCTTATGTTCAATTTTGCAATTGAAAGTATTCTTACCTCTTCTTTTGTCATTGGACATTTCCCTCTAATAAATTCTTCATCCTTTATAAAAGACATGAAGCCACCTCCTTTAATTTACAAACTTATAAACTAACTTTCTCTACCCTCTATTAACAATGAAAATACTTAATGCACTATAATCTTTATTTAAAAATTCTATTGGATTCCCTTCATTTATTCTCTCATCCTCATAGGATAAATTTTCTCCAATAATAACTTTACATTTTACTTCTGCCTCAGATAAAATTTTGCATAATACAGTCGGGTTATTTTCTTTATCTGTAAGCCAAATACTTAATTTATGCTTTTTAACAATATTTAAAAACTCTTGTTTTCTTCCATGAAGACTTCCTAAATATGCCTCATTCCATGGCATATTCAATTTGCAGGTTAAATATTGAAAAGAGCTTATTCCCGGTATTACCTCAATTTTAGAATGATATTTTCCTTTTATATAATTAGTTATTCCATAAAAAGTTGGATCTCCTGATGCAACAATTGAAACACTATTATATTTTTCACTAAATATAACCTCATCAATATCACTTAATTTACTTATGTATAATTTATCATTATTTATAAATTCTAAAGAATCTATTGCTCTTTTGAACCCTATTATAATATCAGATTCATTCATTATTTCAAGTGCCTTAGGCATAATATAATCTTTATGTCCAGGTCCAAGACCTACAATATAAACCATTTTTACACTATCCCTCCTGATTTCCAAAGAAGGACTGGATTTACTGCTCCATAATACATAACCGCTTCAACCTTCAGTTGACCATAAACATATTCACTCATTTTTTGAACTATTTTATTACCGATATTTTCATAAAGCTTATCATATCCTTTTCCAAGCATCTTTACTGCCCCCTCACAGGTCTTCTCTTCCAGTACCTTTTGAACAAGGGAAATATCATATCCAAGAAGGGCAAGCTCTAGGGCAATTACTTCAAGCCTTACTCCATTTACCTTACTATGAGTATTAAAACATCCGTAGGCTATTTTGGTCATCTTTCCTATATGTCCAACCATAACGATGGATTTAACATTAGCTAAAACACAACTTTCTAATGCATATCCTATAAAATTTGAACAGCTGACAATTTCTTCTTCTTTAAAACCAAGGCTCCTACAATAATTATCGCCTAAATTTCCAAAAGTTAATACCAGTCTTTCATTATTTAATGCTTTTTGCTTAATTTCTAAATTTATTGATGCTTTAAGGGCTTCTTCTGACATTGGGTATACTATTCCTGTTGTACCAAGAATCGAAATTCCTCCTTCAATGCCAAGTCTTGGATTAAAAGTTTTTTTAGCTACTTCTGCTCCCTGTGGTACTGAAATTGTAACTTCAACTCTCTCTCCTTCTGGCAAAACCTTCATAACTTCCTCTTTTATCATGACCCTTGGCACTGGATTAATCGCAGGTTCTCCCTTTGGTATAAATAGTCCATCTTTGGTCACAATCCCAACCCCTATTCCTCCTTTAAGAATAACCGCATCTTCTTCCATCTCATAATCAATCTTTCTAACCTTTGCCTTTATATCAATTCCATGAGTATTGTCTGGATCATCTCCGCCATCTTTAACAATAGTACATTCCACATAGTCATCTTTTTTTACTATATCTTTTATAGGCATTTGTATATTGATTCCTTTTGAAGACATAATTTCAATTTCTTTCAGCATATCCGCCTTATTAAATAATATCATAGCTGCAGCCTTCGCAGCCCCTGCACTGCAAGAACCTGTTGTATATCCGCATCTCAATCTCTGTCCGTTAGTTTCAACATACATTTCAAACATAGAGACCACCCCCACTAATTATCTTTCAACTACCATATACATTAAAGCATTAATTATCGCTGCCGCAACAGTACTTCCGCCTTTTCTTCCTTTGACTCTTATGTATGGAATATTAAGTTCATCCATATTTTCTTTGCTTTCTGCAGCTCCAACAAATCCTACTGGAACTGCTATTATTAATTTTGGATTTGCTTTTCCTTCTTTAATTAATTCCTTTAATCTGAAAAGTGCAGTTGGTGCATTGCCAAAAACAAAAATGTCAACATCATCACTACATGCTTTTTCAACTGCTGCCATACTTCTAGTTATGTTCTTTTCCTTAGCTTCCTTATGTACGACTTCTTCATTAACATAGCAAATTACTTCACTATTTGTTTTATCTAAAGCCATTTTATTAATTCCGTTTAAAGCCATATTGGTATCAGTATAGATTTTAGCACCTTTTCTAAAAATATTTTTTGCAGTTTCAATTGCAGTCTCACTTATTTCCACCAAATCTTTATATTCAAAATCAGCCGTAGTATGAATGGTTCTCTTAACGATAAGTAATTCTTCATCTGTAAATGAATGAGGTCCCATTTCCTTACCTATAATCTCAAAACTCTTTTCTTCAATGCCCATAGGATTTTTTAAATAATCCATAAAATGCCCTCCCTACATGCAAATTTTATATAGTTGTAATAAAAATATTTTTTTACTGCTTTACTATCTTAATCCAGAGATTATCTCCTTAAATAATTCTTTATTTCCCAGGAAATTTATATGAGCATATCCTGCTAATGTATTTTTCTTAAAATACCCACATTTCCATTTAATAATCTCTCCGTTATATAATGTCTTTTCTACTTCATATACGTTTTCCATATTTATGTCTACTTGTGATTTATGAAATTCATGAGCATTTACTTCAAGACTCATACTTTCATCTAATTCTCTATTAAAACATTTTTTATCTATTTTTATTTTACAATAACCAAAGTTCTGAAGCTTATTTGTCATAGTGCTTTCTCCATCAAAAAAACCTACCATTTGTGCTCCATCTATTGATCTTGTTAAATACATAAGACCGCCGCACTCTGCATAACATCTCAATCCATTTTCTAAAGCTTTTTTTATACTATTTCGCATAGAATAATTTTCTTCTAACTCCTTCTTAAATACTTCTGGATATCCTCCTCCTATATATAAGAAATCCAAGTCAGACGGTAAAGTTTTATCATTAATTGGACTAAAATAAATTACATCTCCAAAGTTTTCTAATAGCTCAAAGTTATCTTTATAATAAAAGCTAAATGCTTTATCTAATGCAACTCCAATTCTTAACCTTTTAATTGTCCTATTTTCTAAATTACTCTTACAGTTAAGTTTTCTGATTGGATTAACTAAATCTTCTCCTTTAAACTCTCCCATTTCATTTATAATAGCATCTACATCTACATACTTTTCAATTAATTCCTCGCATATATTCAATTTTTCATGAAGATTGAGTATTTCCATGCTCTGAACTAATCCTAAATGCCTGCTGCTAAGAGCTATATCCTTATTTTTAGGCATATATCCAAAAACTTTAACATTGCAATTTTCTTCTATTGCATACTTTAGCAAATTATAGTATTTATCACTGACAGAATTTAATACTATCCCTGCAATATTGGCATTTCTATAATTTTTAAAACCATTAATTTCAGCACATATGCTAGCACTTTGTCCCTTAGGCGACAATACTAGGATAATTGGCATATTTCCCAGAACTTTTGACACTTCATAAGTTGAAGCTTTTTCACTTACCCCGACTCCATCGTATAATCCCATTACGCCTTCAATTACACCCATCTCTCCATTTCCCTTGAGATAGCTCTCTATTATTCCATCCTCGCCCATTAGAAATGCATCAAGATTTCTTGAAGCTTTTCCTGTTACCTCTTTATGAAAAGCTGGATCTATGTAATCTGGACCAACCTTATAACCTTGAACATCTATATTTCTGCTTTTAAGTGCCTTCATAAGACCAAGAGTAAAAGTAGTTTTTCCTCCGCCACTACAATTTGATGATATTATTATGGATTTCATAATGTTTTCCTTTCTAAGCTTTTTTATTTATAAGCTTATATTAAAATTACAAAACTTTATAAAACTTCAATAAAACATTTTCTGGTAATCTAGTAGCATAACATACAAATATATTATCCATCATCCATTTATATTTTTCATCGTATGTTTCAAAAGTTGGTATTGTACGAAAATAATATACACTAGGATCAACAAATTTTCCTGTCTTAACAGCTTCAACGTATTCAGGTGGAACTGTACGCATTCCATTGTTTTCAATATAAATTGCTGCACCATCTTCTAATTTAATTGCATATCTTGCTGAAAGTTCACACTTTCCATCTGGTCTAATAATTTGGCTATCGATGCCTCCAGGTAGAACTTCTCCATTAAATCCTTCACCTTTTACTTCACCAGATAATATTGGTATAAGCTGACGTCTTCCGACAACATCATCTTGACCTACTAGAATAGGTTTATCTACTACTATTGATATACTAAATACCTCTTCACTTTCCATTTCTTTTATATTTACATTCTCCATTGTAATTAACACCCCTTTTCATTTATAATTTCTTTGTTCTTCCTGCATTTAAATATCTTCCTTCAATTGAATCATAAATCCTATTTATATATAATCCGTCGAATTTATCTATTTCACCAAGGCCATGCATATGAAGTTTAACCTCAATTCCTTCCTTTTGAAGTATGCTCTTTAATGAATCATCTTCATCCGATGCCATATCATTTTTAGCATGATCCCCTGCAACAAGTAAAAGCGGAACTAGCTTAGTTTTTGTTATCCCCTTACTTTTTAACTTTTTTAATACATTCTTTACTGTTGGATAACCTTCTACAGTTGCTACAAATACATTTTCATAATCTTCATCAATTAAAACAGTTTGAAGCATTCCATAAACTGCATTAGAAGGATGCTCCGTACCATGTCCAAATAA
This sequence comes from Clostridium sp. DL-VIII, assembly GCF_000230835.1. NCBI lineage: Bacteria > Bacillati > Bacillota > Clostridia > Eubacteriales > Clostridiaceae > Clostridium > Clostridium sp. DL-VIII. Next base: position 2,349,306 of record NZ_CM001240.1, on the reverse strand, counting down.
TATTACACTTTCTTCGCCCTCTAATACCTCTTTGATGCTCTCAATAAACAAAGAATAATCCTCTGGAAGTCCGTTCATTCCCTGATAGAAAAATATAGGTCGTCCAAGCCTAATAGTTTGAAAATTATCTTTTACCTTTTCAACAATACCTTTTATATAATCAAATTCTTCACCTGGAATTATATGTAATGGTTGAACTATAACTTCTTCAAATCCCTTACTTTTAAGTTCGTATAAAGCTTCTTCTGGCGTTAATATATCTAAATTATCTCTTTCCTTTAACTTTTTTATTATAAAATGAGCCGTAAATGCTCTAAAGACTTCATATTCCTTAAACTCATTTCTAATTTTATCTTCTATTTTTTCAATTGACTTTTTAAGTGCATCCAAATGACTAGTTCCGAAACTAACCACTAAAATAGCTTTTTTCATTGCTGCATTCCTCCATAACTATTTTTATAACCAATTACGTAATTTCATAATCTTATTATAAAATTTCCAAAATAAAAAAACCTCATTACCGTTTTGATAAAGAGATTCACATAACAAACTATAAGAATTTGCAATTTTTAAAGCAGCATTCTAACATTTGTCATTTCCTCTCCCTCCGAAAGGCAGACTAAAATTACTTTTAGGCAGGTCTCCTGACTTTGGCCTCATCCCAAAGCACATGTAAGAAAATAACAACTTCAAAATGCTATTGTATATTTTTATAAGACAAGGAATTACAATCACTTCATAATTAGTCTATCAGACAGCTATCAAGATTATGAATACCTGAAAATATAATACTATATTGATCTGTTGTTATAAATAAAATGTGCTAAAATCTTTTCCTTCCCAAGAATACTATAGCTTCTCAGTGGATACTCTAAGATTGGTCTTCCATTACAGTAGCGGGGGCTGTAGTAGATTTTCACCACTTTCCCTTTTAATCATACAAGTATAACTTATACAAACCTAAAACTATTTATATCATGCTATAAATTATATAAGAGTATAGTACTTTATTCAACATAAAAAAGGTTTATCACTAATTTTATTTGCAATAAACCCATTACTCAGCTGAAAATTATATTTATATATTCTGCAATTAGCTAGAATAAATTTCAATTTGCCTTCTAGCTATACTAGCTTTTTCATTCAATTTTACCAGTTTGTTTGATTAATTGATTTGTGTAAACTGCTGCTCCTGTTACCAGTACTCCCTGAACTATGGAATCTACACTAAAACCCATAATTCCAATTGTCCCTGCAATTCCGAGTATTAGCAATATAACAGGAATATATTTATCTTTTATCTTTTCAGTATTTTTTATTATCATTCCTATTATGTATAGAGCAGGAATCAAAACTAGAGCATGCTGTGTTATATATTTGGTAAAATCCATTTATTTTCCCCCTTTAAAAAATATAATAAAAAGTGAAAGTTCAAGTAGAGCCCTAACAAAATTATTTTAAAAGCGATATTTATAAATCAATACGGCTTTTTCCATGCAATTACTTTTTAGCTGCTTAAACTTTCACATGTACAAATTAATCTAGTTTGTTTACTTAAATTTAATCAATAATTCTTTTATTTTTCTTAATTACTAGTTCATATGAACTTTTTACCATTTATTCTTTGTTTTAATATATTATATGCTTTATGTAAAGTTTTGTTTCTAGAATTTATGCATTAAATTAAAATTTATTTTCATAAATAAATTTATGTATAATTTTCTTCATGGCATTTACACTATTCTATTAGTTATACAATTTTCATGGTTTATAGCTAAAATTCAAAATACAATTTACATTCGCCATTATTGCTGTATAATTTAAAATGAAAAGCTAAATATAATATAACTTAAAGAAGGAGAAAAATTATGTCTGTATATATGATTACATATTTTATAAGCGATACTCACGGACATAGCCATGATCACGATGAAAACTGTGGCTGCAATGAAGAACATTCTCATGAACATGTTCATGGAGATGTTAATATAGTAGGTAAAATAAAATCCTTAGGTACGTGGGCTCAATTCCTGCCAGAAGGCTTTTTTGTAAAAACTGATTCTTCTGCTGAAGAAATATTTACAGAAGTTAGCTCAGTAGCCAATAAAGGAGATATTATTTTTGTAACAAAAGTAGATGCTAAGACTTCAGCATGTGCAAATCCTGCTGTTTTAGAATGGCTTGAAGATTAATCTTCATTAAGACAAAAAGAGAGCAAAACACTTTGTATGCTCTCTTTTTTATTGATGCAAAATCAAAAAATAACAATTCAATTTGCTAACATATTAGAATGGTTATTTTATTTCATGTGCCTAATATTTATAATTTATATAACTTTCTAACATTGAACCATTTCATTTATCTTATCCATTTTAGCATCTGCTAAATTGTGCTTATTACTGCTGTACCACTTATAAGTTTTTCTTAATCCCTCTTCCAATGAGATAGTTGGATTGTGTAAATCATCGTTAATCAATCTTTCTGTATTTAACAAATAAGTTACATCTCTAAAAGGAAAGTACGTTCTAGTATTTACTTTAATTTTCTGAGTATCTATTTTCTTTATTATTGGATCTATCTTTAAAACTTTACCACACATTAATATTAATTCTTCAAAAGAAACAATATCTGAATTCGTAACATTATAAATCCTGCAGATTTTTTCATTAAACATCACACTCTCAAAAACCTTAACCAAATCTTCAATATGTATAAATTGAGTTACAGTATTATTTCCATAAGGCATTGGGATAACCTTGCTTTCTTTAATTCTATCAAAAAAGTATGCTTCTCTATATAAATTATTATTTTCCCCATATATATAAGTTGGTCTAAATATAATATATGGAATTTTACTAGTTACTATAAAATCCTCTGCCTCTTTCTTATCAGTACCATAATTTCCCCAATTAGGATTATCTCCTCTTTCAAAAGATTCATTAGCAAAATCATTAGTTTCTGTATATACTGCTCCTGAAGAGCAGAAAATATATTTTTTCAAACTGCTTCTATCAATTGAAGCTAGTAAAATCTCTACATCCTCTTTTTTATATGCAGATATATCAAAAATAAATTCATATTGTCTCCCATTTAATACTTTTTGCAATTCATTTTTAGACTTTCTATCACAAATTAAATGATTTTTATATCCACCATAATCTATTGTTTTTAATCCTCTGGTTAGTATATCTACATCATACCCCTGATCAATAAGATATTTCGCTAGGCATCTGCTTACAAATGTGGTTCCGCCCATTATCAAAATAGATTTCATTAAATCATCTCCACAATCTTATTTCCATATAATGCATTCATATCGCCAAATAGCATATACTATTTATAAATTTCGCATCATATTGTATAACATAATTATAACCAACCTTCCAATTTAAAGCAATATTTGTAGTTATATATTATTTATTAAGTAAAAAAATAATATCCATTAAAACCAGCTGTTTCCAGTTAAATTTCAATGGATATCCCACAAAATATTAAAAAGGAGTCGTAATTTTATATGACTTTTTGGTCATACAAGAGGAGCGATGAGTATATTAATGTCAATATACACCTCTTTTAAATTACTAACTATATAATAGTTTAACAGATTTTCGCTGAAAAACAAGTGTGTTTTTTAAATATTTAGAAAATTATGATTTGTCCATTAAATACCCATGTAATATTTTATTAAGACTACAAAATATAATCATTTTGTAGTCTTAATAAAAATTCCGCTTCAATTCTAAATAACTAAATTGTTTGTTTCGCAGATACGACTGTTATTTCTAAAACTCTGCTTAAGAATGGGAATTTATCTTTCATCATTTCAAAGTCTGATCCAGACTCAACAAATTTTGCTGTTCCTTCAATCAAGAATCCTGTTCCCATATATTTGTAACCCATCACTTCTTTACTACCTAAGGTAACTTTAACTCTGTTATTTCCTTCTACATTTTTTTGTGTTCTTCTCATTCCTGCTGCTGGTATTAATAATCTACCATCTTCAGTTACATTAAGATATGAATGCCAAGTATTAACTACGTGAGCCTCTTCCTTGTTCCAAGATACAATTGCTACTACCCCTTCATGTGAAATAACTTCAAGTAATTTTTCGTTTATCATTTATATTCCTCCTCATATAATTCTACAAATTTATTTGTTTATCATTATAAAAAGTCCATTTCTAATAGTATTGACTTTCTACTAAGGTAATTATACAATCAAACTGTCTTTATAAAAAGTGCCAGTTTGTATTATTTTATAGGATACAGTTTACGAGGAGGTTTTTTACAAATGATTGTATTAGATATAAATTTAGAAGCCCCATTATATTTACAAATTTACAAGCAGTTAAAAGAACAAATAATTTCTGGTGAAATTTCAGAAGGACAAAAACTCCCTTCAACAAGAAAGTTATCAACTTCATTAAATGTTAGTAGAAATACCGTAGAAAATGCTTATATGCAGCTTTCCTCAGAGGGATATATAAAAAGTAAAGCTGGAAGCGGATTTATTGCTCAAAAATTAGACACTCCTACAATATTAAAGCAAGAAAAAATAGATATTAGAACATCTGATTTTTCTAAATCCAATATAATTGACAATAACATTAACCTTAGCGATTATAATCCTTACTCTGGTGACGGGTACGACTATAAATATAATTTTGAATATGGGAAATTAAGTTCTGAGGATTTTCCTTTGCGTATATGGAAGAGAGTTTCAAATAAATGCTTATCAACAGTAAATTCTGAAGATATGACATCATATAGTTCAAGCACAGGAGAAATTGACCTACAAAAAGAAATAATGAATTATTTAAAAGCCTCAAGAGGTGTCTCCTGTACTCCATCACAAATAATTATTTCATCAGGTTCAGAATATTGCCTTAGTCTATTATCCCAGCTTTTCAGAGGATCTTTTGATGAGATAGCTGTAGAAGACCCTGGCTATAGTGGTGCAAAAGACATTTTTATTAATAATGGTTACAAAGCTATTCCTATTAGTTTAGAGGATGACGGGATTAATGTTAATGAATTAGAGACTACGAAAGCAAGGATAGTCTACACAACACCATCTCATCAGTTTCCTACAGGGGTAGTAATACCAATTGCTAAAAGATTAAAACTGCTAGATTGGGCAAAGCGAAAAAATGGGATTATTATTGAAGATGATTATGATAGCGAGTTCAGATATAATTCCAAACCTATACCTTCAATGCAAAGTATTGACTCAAATGACTCCGTTATATATATAGGTACTTTTTCAAAATGCTTCTCTCCTAGTTTACGCATGAATTATATGGTTTTGCCTAAGCAATGGTTAGAAAGATATTATCGTCATTTTAAAATGTATCAAACTCCAGTGCCATTGATTCATCAAAAAATAATGCAGCAATTTATGCATCTGGGTCACTTTGAGAGACATTTACATAAAATATATCTTATAAATAAAAGAAAACATGATATTCTAATTCAAACAATTCAAAACTTAATGGGCCATAATGTTTCTATTTATGTTAAAAATGCTGGTTTACATATATTATTACAAGTGAATAATGGATTGACTGAAGAAGAGTTAATTAATAAAGCTAAAGATCATGGTGTTAAGGTATATCCTGTTTCTTTTTTCTGGATAAAAAAAGAGAATTATTCTAATAATATGGTTCTTCTTGGATTTGGTGGAATGCTCGAAAATGATATTATTGAAGGTATAAAACTTCTAAACAAAGCGTGGTTTACCAGCTAATAATGACATATTTAATGGCTTTTAAGCGTACTGGACCCCTCTAAAAATATGTATTATTGCAAAGAGAAAAATTTTATTCATAAAAATTGTTGACATATTGGGTAAAGGATAGTACAATAATACATGTTGTATGGCCCATTGGTCAAGCGGTTAAGACGCCACCCTCTCACGGTGAAATCATGGGTTCGATTCCCGTATGGGTCACCATTTTAGTAAACATCAGCATTTAGACTTCTAAATTGTTGGTGTTTTTTCTATTTTCCCACACCAGTTTTAGATAGATATTGATAGTACCTATTAGATCAATTTTTAATAGTATTGTATAAAATTCATTATTTAAATTTATAATTAATTTTTTCATTTTTGAAATAAAACCTCATCAAACTAATAAAAATTTCACGTTGAGTTTCTATATAATTTACAAAAAATAAAACGCAAGAATCAATTATTTGTTCTCACTTAGTCTCGACTTATTAATTTCTCTCAATTTATTACTTTTGTGAAAAAAGTGTAATTAAATATGTTTAGATTATATATATACTTATTTTGCTTACCTTTACTCTAATTTATTTAAACTTTAAATAAACTTAGAGTAGTAGTTTCTCAAAACTGTTGCCTGATTCATTTGTTCTTTGATTCCAGAAATAAGTGATTTAACGAATTTGTAATTTTGTTATTCATGTTTCATAAGACTTCTCCATCTCCTGAACAACACTATTTAATATAAATTCCAATTTCTGAATTTTTTCCTTTTCTTCATTACTAATAAGATCATTATGTTCTATAAAATATGTTTCATCATTAATCTTTACACACGATATATAAACTTCATCATAAGCCAAGTTGAATTTTTTAGTTGATTCACTAAATCTCTTAAAATCACTAGTACTCCAATTCATTTTTTTTCTATTGGTTTTAATATCTGTAAAATACCAAAGCATCCCCCCATAGCAATATACTTTTGATATTGAAGGAATTATTGACACTATAGAAACTGCTATAAAATCAACAACTCCCATCAAGTTGCTTTGCAGCATAATCTCATTAACTTTTGTTATATCAATGTATTGATTTTTAACAACATCTGCCACAGCCTCACTTTTGGGTTCTCGTCTCAGTATCTGTTCATAAAACTCTTGATATATCTCAGTGGTTTTATATTGTTTGATAGTATCAATACTAATATATTCTTTAACAAAATCTTCCGTATACCCATATGTAATAGTATCATTTGTTCTATAATATATTTCTTCGTCCATTAAAAGAATTGGAAATGGATCAACAGCCAATCTCATTACTGCAACAACACCAATGCAGAATTTTACATTACTAATAAAACTATTTTTAAGAGACTCAATTAATTTATCTTTGTGAATCGAATTTATTCGCGAAACATAAAAATATTGATAACCCTGCTTGTGTACATATTTATTAAGTGATTTACGTTGTCTGTCAATTTCATCAAAATACTTCTTCATCTTAATTTTCATATCTGAAAATGTCCTACCATGAGTAGTTAAGTACTTTTTCATTTTTCCATCCATAGGAAAATGTCTTTCCTTTTTCCAATCATCCAATTTTTCAATTCGTTTATCATCTTCTATATCAACCAAAAAAACCATAGTCGTAGATATTTCTAATGCTTGTCTTAATGAATAATACGCACAATCAAAATAGCCCATTTCAAAAATCGAAATAGCATTTTCTATTAGCTGTACTGATTCTTCAATAAATGTATTTGCAATATTAGCATCTACCCTTCCCGTCCAATTGTTTTTAATATTCCATAAATCTTGATACATTTTGCTTTTTTCTTCAATCTTGCATGGTATAATATTCTGCTTTTCTACAATCTCTTCAAAATCCATATACACTTATCCTCATATCATTATTTTTATTATTATATAATAATATATCATATGTTTTATATAATTCAATAATATGAAAATATCAATAAGTTTCAATGTATGGCAATATTAATTATTTTCCAATATTCCTGCTGTTTGTTCCATTTTTATTATCTAGTTATCTCTTTGAGAATTTGAATTCCCGACAAATCAATACTAACATGTAAATTTACTACTTACATGTTAGTTATACATATACTTAGATATGCATTAGAAAAATCTCTTCATTAAATTACGATGTAGAATTTTTTTAATTTTATATAAATTCAAATATTTATATTAGTATATTAACTTATCCAAATGCCATTTTCACCAACTCTCCAACCATCAGGAGTAACGCAATCACAATACATCCTCCCACTTTCATCAAAGGCATAACAAGCACTATCAATCCACTTCCACAAAACCTCATCCTTACTACCACTAACCATCTTGCAATTTTCATCTAGATAATACCAGACATTATTCTTTTCATCATGATACCAGGAATCATGTAATGCATATCCATTTTCATCAAAGATATACCAATCCCCATCAATCTTCTGCCATCCATCTTTTGAAGTGTAATAGCTTTTATTTTCTAAATTGTTGCAATACCACCAGCCGATATTATTACTATTCCATCCAAATATCCATTCCTTTTCTCTAGAATCATCAGCTCCGACCAATCCACTAACAATAGCTCTTGCAATTACTTCTGGATCATATACTTCTGCATCATCACTATCCGCAAATAAACACTCAATTAATATTGCTGGCATTACAGTTTCATTAAGAACAATTAGGTTTCTTGTTTTTATGCCTCTGTTAAGCAAATTTAAAGCACTTGATAATGCATTAACTACTTCTGCATATTGATTAGCAACTTCTGATTTTCCAGTAACTAATACTTCTGGACCACTACCTCTCCCTGCGTTAATATGAATTTCAACATATAACTCAATATTTGTTGTTTTAGCTATTTCATTAGCTTCATTTGCTCTTTCATAACAATCTTCGGAGTTATAACTATTACTCTTATCAATTCTAAGTAAATTAACTCCTTGACCTTTATCTTGCAAATATTGTGCTACTAAAGCCCCTATCTGTCTAGTGCAGTTGCTTTCATCTAATCTATCAACTACTCCACATCCAACATTTCCACTTGCAGTATGACCTACTGCTATTATAAAATTACTCATTTTTTATACACCTCCATATGAGATATATGTAATTTTGTCATATATACTAGATGTAGAGGTTATTTTTATCATGCCTGCTATAGTTTATTTTATAAATTAAGGAGGTCTATATGGATTATGATTATATTGAAAGCTTAGTTCACAAATGTAAAAATGGAGATATGATATCAAAAGAAAAATTAGCTAGTGAATTTAAACCTTTAGTAATTAATATTTCAAAGAGAACTTTTATAGATGGATACGATAGAAATGATATAAAAAACGAGTGCTATCAGTCCCTTTTTAAGTGTGTTTCTTTATATAATCTGGAGAAGCATAAATTTGTTGCTTATGCTACTAATGCAATAAAGAATAATATAAATGACTTAATTAAGCATGTTAGAACTAGAAGCTCCACTAATGGTAATGATGCCTTAAGTCTTTATGCTGATGTTGAAAAAAACTTACCTTCTCAGGATATGAGCCTAGAAGATTTATTTTGTGATAAATGTGACTCTGAAGATCTAAAGCTGGCCATAAATAATTTGACTGAAGAGGAAAAAGAACTCATTGATTTTATATTCTTTAAAAATAATACTATCCAAGATCATGCGTACTATAAAAATATGTGTTACTCTACTGCCTGCCTAAAAAAGAAAGTTACTTTCAATAAAATTTATGAATATATTTCTTTAAATTATTAAAATGTCAATGCTTAAAAACCAAGGTCACATAAACCTTGGTTTTTCTTTGCAATATATCTAATTTATATTTTTTACTCAAAGGAAAAGTTATTTATAACTTCTGTAGTCTTATCAATATAATCCTCAGCTACTTTATCAATTCCATCACAAATATATTTGAGAGAACATCCTTCGCATTTATTTAATATTCCATCGTTTATTAATGAACAGGATATTTCATCATTAAAAGTTGAAGTCCTAATGGCAAGAGCAATCTGCTTCTTGTCAAACACTTCTTTATCTTCTGAATTAATTTGAAGTGAGAATCCAAATCTTGCATTTGGTTCTTCGAACTTCCCCAGCGAGTGAATACGAGTTGGGTTTCATTTTTTATCTTTCATCATAGACATACACACTCCAATAATAATAATTTATTTGTAGCCTCAAAAAAATTTATCCGATGCTATTATGGATATATGTTTTAGACTCTAAAATAACATTAAAAATCAATAATATTTTTATATTAAAATCTTCTCAAGCCGCATTTTATAAGCATATTCTGAAGAATATTTATGGTGATATGGCTTAGAATATATATTCTTATATGGCAATATTCTTCAGAATAAATATGGTACAGAATATTTATGGTAAACCATATTAGAATACGTGCCATTTTTGCATATATCCTAAGTAAAAATACTAGTAAAGGGGAACTCGCATGCCTAGAAGAAAACAAGTTCAACCACCTAAAAATGATTTTGCTCCAGATGAAAATGAAGAAATAATAGGCTTTACCTCAGGACCAATTGCAGTTGGTAACTGTATATCATCTTTTTCTTTTGATGATGAAGCTGATGATATTAATGTAATTGATGCTGCTAAAAACTCTTCTGTCCTGAATAATACTTCTACCTTCTCTTCATCTGATACAAATAAAAGATCTATCTCTATAGCTGAAACTCAAATACCTAAGAATAATATTACACCTAAAAATTTAACTAAAACTTTTGATATATCTAATGATAAAATCATTTCAGATAACAGAAAGACTCCAGTTGCAAATGGCATGGCACCACCTATTAATGGTGAGTACCTTGATACCAAAAGAACCTACATGCTTAGGGCTTCTACTGTTAGAAAAATTAATGAATTAAAAAGCATACATCCTGATTTAAATACTTATGTAAGCACAATAGTTGATCTAGCTATAGCTAACTATTACAATTACATAGTTAATAAAGGAGGCTCTCAGCAATAACACTATAAAATCTTTATCTATAAATATTATTTAATCATTTATCTTCCCTTATTGTGACTTATTAATTTTCATCATATACCCTATATAGGAGGTGAGAGATTATGGATTTGAATGAATTAGTTAATTCAATAGTTAATAATGGTTTTGCAGTAGCTGTTGCGGCATATTTGTTAATCCGGTTAGAAAAACAAATTGACAACCTATCAACATCAATAAATAAATTAAATACCATAATATCTGCAAAACTTGGAGTAGCTATTGATACAGATAGTTCAGATGATGATTCTCATAAGGTTGCTTGAGAAAATGACGATAAACATTATTTTTTCAATGTTTATCGCCTTTAAATTTATTTCTGTTTTTAATTTAGTTACTTAAATTCTTAATATATTAAATATTAAAATTGAGTAGACAAATTGGAATTTGCAGGAATCTTGCTTCTTTAAAAAAGCTGCCACTCATTAAAGTAATTCCACAATTCTTCAGCATAGTTTGATTTTGCAATACATTTCGCCCTTTGTTCAATTTTATCTAGCACTTTTTCTATAAAGTACTCACTTCTCTCTTCGTTGTAATTGCTATACAAATCAACTTTTAACTTCTGGTCTAGATAGCTATTTTTAAGGAAATGTTTATCAGTGAAATCATTCCAATCTTTAAAGCAACTGAAATACTTACTGTACTTCATGTCAGATTCATCAAACCTAACTTCTGAATGCACCATTTCTAAAAAGCGATCCATATAATCACCAATTGGATTAATCGCTTTATTTAACGTTCCTTTTGTCGTTCGCCCAATTTCCATTGGAAGAAGCCAGAAATTCGCCAAGCAATGATATTTACTATGATAATTCCGTAAATATTCCGGCCATTCTTCCTTAGCCGTTCTTTGTACACGAGATTTTCCTGCTCCAGGAGTGATATTCGCAATGGTATTAAAGCTGTTCATTGTATCGCCAGCATATTCATTATTGCACAAAGAACCATTATGTTCTAAGAGTGGCTTGGAATTTAAAATATCTTTATATACAATCTCATAAAAGCCTATCGCAAAGTCAGACATATCCTCATCAGGCGTTGAACGATATTTTTGACCTGTCTTTATTTTATTATCTTCACGTGAAATTTTATCGTGTTTCTTATCACAATAAATTGGCATCAATAATACCTCATGTATTTGATCTTCTTTTTCCATAATAATTCTTCCTTTTCTATCCACTTGTTCGATAAATTACAATTTGTTGATTTCGGGTTATGCTCATAATTTTTCCAATATATCATAACTCAATGTACGAAATACTTGACAATACTTTTGAAATCCCTCCTGCCCAATAATATAAATATTAGGCATATAGTCCATTCTGGCTTTTGAATACATAATGCGTTCCAAGCCGTTATCTACAGCTGTATGATTACTTAAAGCTACATCTACTTTTTTATCCATTGCTTCACTGATAAAGTAATCCAATGACTTAAGATATTGTTTCACTTCATTTTTTGTCCATGGTGGTGTCGTACCTCCCCATAATGCTGCCATATGGATTTCTCCATCTTCTTTTACAGGAAATATGTAACTTAATCCTCCCGGAGTATGGCCAGGGGTACCGTAAACATATATTTTTTTATCTCCCAATGTTATGGTGTCTCCATCTTGAACATAAACATCAATTTTATAATCTTTCCACGTTTCTGGTCTACTAGGCTTCGTTGGATGCTCAGCCCAGAAAATATCATCTACTTTAGAAATATATGTGTAAGCATGATATTTTTCAACAAGCCATCTCCCACATCCTGTATGATCAACATGTCCATGAGTTAAAACCAGTTTTTTTATTGTATCTGGATTCCATCCCACGTCTTTAATGGCGTCTACTATTGCCTCAAAAGCTTCTTTTGCCGGCCAAATAGCATCTATCACTATAAGTCCCTCAGTTGTCTTTAATACAAAACAATTTGTTTGCTTTTGTGCAACAATTAGCAAATCGTCAAAAATCTTAGCATGAGTAAAAAATGACATATCCTCCATTGCTTTTATTGTTTCTTCTGTAATAACTGGTTTATTTAATCTATTCATTTAATATACACTCCTCTGTACAATATTAATTTCATAGCTGCACAGAGGATAATACATTCTTTGGATGCATACGTAAAAATGTCTTCATAACTTCACCTTCTCTATAAATTACTACTCTTCTATGTATTAGACAAATAATCTTTACTATATATATTATATCAATATTTACAATTTCTTAATATGTATCGCAGACTTTATTTTACATTTAATGTTTTCTGCTGCCACTTAACTCTAAATTTGCTTCTAAACTCCAAGTCCAGAAAGAAACAATACGCAAAACTTCAAAGCCTCGCCTTTAAGTCAAAAGTATGGAATAATCAAGCTTATTAAATAGACTTAAAGTATTTAGATAAGTATGTTGAAATCATTTATAACATGCATGAGATTTTTATCCTTAAAGCTTGTCTATTCCTTTGATTTTAACTCACTTCGGTCAAACAAAGGATGAAAAGTACAAGCTGAAAAATAAAAAGATATTAATTACTTTAAGCTGAATAAAATATATGCGAATCCAAAAACCTTCGTTTAGAAGTTCTATATCTCGTACATTGTCTATTGCTTAAAGTATATTAATATCTTCCTTTTTATAATTTTATTTAATTTGTTTTAATAATTAGTTTTTATAGCTATTCTTATTATCCGAATTTCTTTCATAGATAGACCAACCACTTCACTAATCAATTGATCACTTATATCACGTTTATGACTCTTTTAGATGTCTCTATTGCATTTTCCAGTTTACCATCTTTGAAATCTTCTTCAAATAAACTCTTACCTAATTCAATCATAATCTCTATGTCCTTAATTGCTATATTTTAGAGCTTTTCTTATTGCCTCAATTTCTTCATTTGATAACCCAGTCAAATCACTTATTATGCTATTATCCATTCCTTTTTTGATAGCATTTTTTACAATCTCAATAGTCTTTTTATTTTCTCCTTCAACTATTCCTTTTTCAATTCCCTTTTCCATGCCTTCTTCAATTAAGCTTCTACCTAGTTCAGTCATTTTTATCTCCTCCCTTAAGTGAGAATCAAAATCTATGATTTTGTGCTTTGAACTTATCCAGCGAGTGCATACGAGTCGGATTTCCTTTGCTTATCTTTACCTTCTAAAAATTTACTTGCAAAAGCATATAGGATTGACTCTATGTCATATCTGTAATCTTTATCTATATCTTTAACCACTCTAATTGCATTTATTATCTTATCACTTTTACTAAGCTTCCCACCCATTATTGGTGTAAATGTTTTTTAACTAGCGCCGGTGAAAAGACAACTTTAAGCATTTCTGCTGTTAAGCCTACTATTACTAAAGATGAAGTTACTGCTCTAATGGAAACTATAATCGCTAAAAACATCTTCAAAACTAATTCTGGAGATTTAATTAAAAAATCTGCCTCTCAATTAACTGAAAGACAAGTTACTAAGTTTGATGTGGCTTAGTTTTATGTAAAAAAATAGAAGCTTGCTTATAAGCTTCTATTTTTTTATATTAATAAATTATTTTTCTTCTTCATATTCAATAACTTCTCTTATTCCTTGAATTTTCTCTATTGTTAATCCAGTTATAGAGCTTATCATTTTATTATCAAGGCCATTTTTTATTGAATTTCTAACTATTTCTATAACTTTTTTGCTTTCTCATCTTTCCATTAATCTTTTACCTAATTCAGTCATACTAAGCTCCTCCTATACTTTTTCTAAATCTCTGCCTTCTAAAAACTTATTTGCAAAGGCATATAAAATTGTTTCAATATCGTACTTATATTCCGTATCTACGTTCCTAACTATTTTAATTGCATTTAATATTCTATCTGCCTTACCTGATTTTCCACCCATTATAGCCTAATAATTAATATATTTAAACTTGTTCTTCTTTTAATTTATTTTATTCACAAATGTTATTAGCTTAAGTTTTTCACTAATTTACTTTATTAATCTGAATTTGTTTTTGTATTTGAATCATTAATCCATATTTTAATTCATGAGCTGGAATTGGAACTATTTTATTAGTCTTTTTATGCTGCATAATAATATGATCTCCGCTTTGTCTAACTTGCTTGTAGTCATGTTTTTCTGCTAATTCAATCATATCTTTATAATTAAAAATCTTTAAATAATCTGTTTTTTGTTTTTATTAAGTTGTTCTATTAGATTGTGTTCTTCTTCAATTTCCTTATTTAATTTCTTTTCAGCTATTTCAAATATAACAAGAAAATACTGGTATTAGCGTATAATAAACTATTAAAAAAATTAACTATATCTTACTATTTCTTTAGTGTTTTCTTACCTTTCATATAAACAAGCACATCTATGAATTCTACAATATTCTTATCACTTCTACGAATATATATACCTCTTACTATATTTCCTTACAACTACTTCATAAATTATAGGTTAAGGTTAATATAATCGATAAGAGGTTGTCTGGAATACCTATCGATGCAGTATTTAATGGTAAATTATACGATTATCAGCATACTGCTGTAGAGGCTATTTTAAAACATGATAATGGTATTCTTTGGGCTTCTACTGCTTTTGGAAAAACAATTGTTGCTGCTAATATCATTTCTGCTAGAAATGTAAGCACATTGATAATTGTTAATAGCATTCAATTAATTGAACAATGGGAAGAAAAATTAAAAATTTTCTTAAAAATAGATAAAGATAACATTGGTAGATTAGGCGGTGGAAAGAAAAAGGTAAGTAATATAATTGATATAGCTACTATGCAGACTTTAAATAAAATTGATAATCTTGATAACATATTAAATAATTATGGTCAAATTATTATAGATGAATGCCACCATATAGCTGCCTTTACTCTTGAAAAAATTATGAAAGCTGCAAAATCTAAATATGTTTTAGGATTGACGGCTACTCCTAACAGAAAAGATAAATACGATAAAATTATAACAATGCAGTGTGGTCCAATAGTACATAAAGCTGTTAGCAAAATTATAAATGAGAAAAAAGTTGCACATATGCTTATTCCAAGAATTAATGAAATGCAATCTGATAAAGATTTATCTAAATTAAAATTAACAGAATTATATAATGAAATTATTAATGATAAATCCAGAAATCAATTAATTATAAATGATATTATTAAAGTATTTGAACTTGGCTCTACTCCTCTTATTCTAACTGAAAGAATTGAGCACCTTAATATTTTATCAAACATGCTTAGTGAACATATTGATAAAATTATAATATTAAAAGGAGGAATGAAAACTAAGCAAAGAAAATCAGCTCTAGATATGATAAAATCTTTTTCCAAAGATGAAAGATTTATACTAATTGCAACTGGTAAACTTATTGGTGAAGGTTTTGATGAATCACGTTTAGATACTCTATTTCTAACAATGCCAATCTCCTGGAAAGGTGTACTTGAGCAATATGCAGGAAGATTGCAAAGAATGTATGAAGGCAAAAATATAGTGAAAATATATGATTATATAGATAATAATGTTCCCATTCTAGTAAAAATGTATAATAAAAGACTTAAGGGCTATAAAAATCTTGATTATAATATAAATGAAAATACTGGAGTTCAATATGAATTTGATTATGTATAAAGCTATTAATATACTTTTACATATAAAGTTTTTAATAATTGATTTTTCTAGTTTCAATTATTATATTCTCATATAATAATTGATCACCTAAGCTTATTTGTCCTGGGTGATCCTTATTATCTAACCATTTAGATGCTGCTACTTCTAAGCTCTGCTAGTTTTCACATTGATTGCAAACTTCTATATCCTTCATAAATATATTTGATTTCTTCTTATAATTTTTCATTTAACGTCTCAATATATCCAACTAATAGATCAACATTGGTATAAGGATTGCTTTGTATTACGTCCTTAATATTATTCAGATTAATATCTAATATATTTCTTCCCAAGTCTTCATGATAATTCCTTAACTTCCCACAATTAATAAGTGCACTTGATGTTTGATCATGAATTATTGAATATATTGATTTATTCTTTTCATATTCCTTAAGCGGCGTATCCTTTTCAATTCGTTCTTTTACAGCATCATAATTTTTAAAATTAGCAGTAGTATATTTGTAATGCAACAAGTACCATATTTCAAAACATGGATTTGATAATCCAAGATTTATTTTGACCTTGCTTCTTTTCTTGTAATTTTCAACTTTTGTATAGGCTCTTTGAATTTCCTGAGTTCTACTTTCAATCGGATCAGGATTATTATAGTTTAAATCCACATCCATCAAGCACCATACTCTATCTCCATCTTCTTCATTTATATCATATTTATTATCTATATATTCAATAGCCTTATCCACTAAATTAGATGGATCAGTCTTCCTTGATTTGTTCTTTCCAGCAGAATTTTTATCAACTGGCTTAACATCTACATTTACATATTTCTGATTAAATTGTTTAAAATAATTAATTTCTGTATCCTTTCCTTCAGATACAATCAATACAAGAGGTTTAACTTTTCTTTTTCTTCTTTTTTCTCTAGAAACTTCTCCTATATTTCTTTTTATTCCCATATGTTGCCTCCACCCAAATGTGGTATTGCTCCATATTTTCCTTGTAAATATCCTTTTTCAATTGCTGCATCCTTTCTCACTCTAAAATCATCTAATGAGTATAAATCTGTACTTTTATCTTCTTTCTTTTCTGTAAACCAAATTTGATCTCTTCTAAAAATATCCTGATCAAGCAAGTTAGTATCATGAGTTGAGAAAATTAATTGTGCATTATTTTTATTGTATTCTGGGTCATGGAATAATTCCACTAAAAATTTTGTTAAATGAGAATGCAATCTTACATCTAATTCATCTACAACTAATGTGGAACCATTATCTAAAATATCTATAAAAATCCCTAGTAAGCCAAATAATTTTTGTGTACCATCTGATTCATCCTCTAAATCAAATTCTACAAGCTCATTGCTATTATTCATTTTATGAAATACACTTACACTTGTAAGCTTTTCATTATCTTTCAATATTTTTTCTTTTGCTTCTTCATTTAAAAACTTTAATAATGGTACATCTTTAGGATCAATATCAATTTCATTAATTTTTATGTCTTCAATTCCTTCGATGACCTTCTTTAAAGTATTTTTAATTCGTATATTTATAGAACTATTTTTTAAAATTTTATTAACTGTAAATCCTGCAGTGTTACTTCTAGGATCTATTATTCTTAAATTATTTCTTAACCAATGAAATGGTTCTTGAGCTTTTTCATATTCCCATACACTTAATGTTGAAATAAACAGTTTATTATCAGAATGGAATTTATCTTTTATTTGAGTTTGCCTTTCTTTATCATTCTTAAATGTATATTCATCAGTATTTTCTCTTTCAAAAATTACAGTTTGTCTTCCATTGGGATAACTATATAAATATTCATCAACAACCTTAGTTTCAGTAACTGAAAAACCATAAGCATATTTTATACCTTTAGTTTTGAAAATTATATCAAAACTACTTGGTTTATTTATATATTCTCTTTCAAGTTTAAAAGGATCTACTGGTATCTTTTTTCCCTTTTGCATATCATTAGAAGTTGCTAAAAGATACGTTATAAAATTAAAAGCTTCTAGCACATTTGTTTTTCCTGAACCATTTGCACCATATATCGCAGATGTTTTTAAAATATTAACTTCTTTTCCTAAAGCATCAACTTCCTTGATTAAATTATTCTCATGACTTTTATCTTTTGATGCTAACATACTAAAAGAAACCTTATCTTTAATTGAACGAAAATTCTCTATATCTAATTGTATTAACATAATTTATGCCTCCATCTATACTAATCTTATCTTATATTATGATCTATACTTAAAATTATATACTAGTTATTGTGATATTTCCACAAATATTAAAAATAAAATTTACTTCTCTATCATTTTACTATGGACAAATAAATTTATTGGTGATATATTCATATTATAATAAAAAGTCACTATTCAGTATTTAAACTTCAATTTGTGAGATTTTTTCTCAATAATAGCACTTAAAGCCTCAACTTTATGTTTTTTAAATTATCGCTCGCATTTCATATCACTATTAATTTCATTACATTATTTCTTATAGTTTTATTTCAATGTTACTTTCTTTGGTTTCTGTAATACTAATATATTAATTTGAGGAGGACTTATTATGGCAAAAACAGTTATATCTGCATTTAATGAATTTTTAAAGGATAAGGTGAATTTAGATTCTGATGTATCCAAAACAGCAAGAACTAGTAGAGATTGGCTAATTGATCAAATACACACTTTTACAACTAAAGATGATGAATTTCCTTCGTTTTATCCGGAAAAAGATATTTTCTTTGGCTCTTTTGCCAGGAAAACTAAAAAACGTGAATTAGATGATATAGACATTATGATTTGTTTAAATGCTCAGTGTAGTACCTACTATGAATATTCTGATCACATTGAAATCACAGTTTCAGATTCAGCTACAAATCTAAAAAAACTTTGCAACGACGATACTAATATTTTAAATTCAAAAAAAGTCATAAATAAATTTATAGCTAATTTGAAAAATATAGGCCAATATAGAAAATCTGAAATTCACCGTAACCAGCAAGCTGCTACACTAAATTTAATTTCTTACGATTGGAATTTTGATATAGTACCCTGCTTTTTTACTACCGAAGATTCTCTTGGAAAAACTTATTATATAATCCCAGATGGAAACGGTAATTGGATGAAAACAGACCCTAGGATAGATCGAAAAAAAGTATCGGATATAAATCAAAATCATAATGGAAATGTTCTTAATGTTATACGAATTATAAAGTATTGGAATAAAAGACCTACCATGCCATCAATGCAATCATATTTGTTAGAAAATATGATCCTTAACTACTATAATACAGCAGCTTCTTGTAGTGAATTTGTTGATATTGAAGTTCCCAATATTTTATCATATATCTCTAATGCTGTGTATAATCCAGTAAATGACCCAAAAGGAATTCAAGGCAACTTAAATACCCTATCATATGATGAGATAAAAAAAATAAGTGATAGAGCATCTTCTGATTATCTAAAAGCCATTGATGCAATAAATTATGAAAATAATAAAGATGATGAGTCTTCAATAAATAAATGGGCAGAAATTTTTGGAGGTGATTTTCCTGAATACGATGGAGAATAGAATTATAAATAATGAAATTATTAATAAAGAAAATTTACCAGAAAACTTAGACAAATTATATGCTCAAAGACAAATATATTCAGATGCAAAGGTTATTTTTGGTATCCAAATAGTTGTAACAGTTGTATTTACTATAGTATTATCATTAGTATCTAATTTTTTTGCTGATTTCATTACTACCTATCTAAGCTTATCAAAAGAGTTATTTAAATCAATTATCTTTATAATTAGCGCTTTAATAACCATATTAGATTTAATAGTAATAACACCTTATCTAAATAACCAAAGAATACTAGCCGCCAGTATTCAAGATTCATTTGATTGTGATGTGCTATCCATTTCAAATAATCCAATAAAAATATCAAAACCTGATGTTGAAACTATAGGCAAATATTCTCTTAAATTTATAAAAAAAAGAAATGAAAAAGATAAATCAAATATGATAAATTGGTACTATAGTACTAATTTAGACACTATAAAATTACCATTTGCATCTATCATGTGTCAAAGAACAAACTGTTGGTGGGATAATTATTTAAGACAAAGCTTTGTTAAGTTTATAATATCAATTTCAACTTTTGTATTCTTATTAGTTACAATAATAAGTCTATTCAAGGAATTATCTATTCCATCTTTTTTATTAAATGCATTTTCACCTTTTTTCTGCTTATTAACATTTACAATTAAACAATACAAGGATAATTGTAAATCCATAAACAATAGCAATAAACTTAAAACTTGTTGTGATAATATTTGGGCAGATATACTTAACAAAACTAAAAAAGAAGATGAACTTAAAGATCTATCAAGAAAATTACAAGATGAAATATTTCAGAGTAGAAGCACTAATCCACTAATATTTGATTGGTATTATAAAAGATCTAGAAATAAACAAGAATACGATACTAATTATACTCTTGAAATAATGATTAAAAATTATAATTCAAGTACTAACAAAAATCGAGTTATCTAAATCTTAGTTTAGACTTTTCTATCAAAAGTTAATATAAAATTTTTTAATGATATATAATAATTTTTCCCTTTCAATTTTATATTAAAGAGAGTCCTTTAGCCCGAAAATACTACACTAACGCCATCTAAATTTTACACCATTTTTACACCATAGTTCTATTTAGATATGTCCACTTATATTTTCTCAAAAATATGGACATTAGTATTTTCAAGGCTTATAGCCACTTATAGATATTTAAATTTTCCTTTTCATTGAATCATGGGTTCGATTCCCGTATGGGTCACCATTTTAGTAAACATCAGCATTTAGAATTCTAAATTGTTGGTGTTTTTTCTATTTTCCCACACAAGTTTGGGATAGATATTGAAAACACTATTTACTCAGAATTTAATAGTATTCTATATAATTTGTCATTTTGATTTATAATTAAATTTTTCAGCAAAATATTTTTTTATTATACTTGAACTTAAAAATACTTTTATAAAATAAAAAAGCAAGAGTAATTTATTTGATTCCTGCTTTACATTATTTATAGTGAATTATTTAATTAACGATTCGACTCCGGCCAGCGGAATCATTAATTTTAGTGAATCGTCATATTACTTGGTTTATATACCTTGTAGTATGGCTTTTTTTATGTGTTTCCCACTTCTGCAGCAAATCCTATATTTACCGAAGATTAATTCTCTAAGCCCTGTAATCATCCATTTACAGCATTTTGTAATATTCTAGTTATAAATCCATTTTATCTTAATATTTTCCTTCTGGACATTAAATAATATTAGCTATAATTGTAATCACAGCTGACATTAATTGTTAAAATATATTAATTATAACTTTATCAATAAATTTCTTATGACATGAAATTAAATATTTTTTAATTACTATTTGCATAAAGTTTATTATTATTTCTGATAAAAATAATAAATGAAGAAAACTATTAAGTAAAAAAACATTTTTCAAATCTTTTAGGCTGTTGATTTTATTTTAATGTTCTAAATAAACCATAAGCGAGTTCTGTATTGGAAATATCTTGTACCAAATCATATTTTATTTTATGATACTTTGAAACCTTGATGTTTAGGTACTTGTGAGTGCTTTTTATGTTTTACCATAACTTTCCATAACTTATTGTATTTTTTCTCTTAAGGGAAAATTGAGGCAAGTGTTTTACACATAATTTCAAGGTAATATACTAAGCATTATCCATTTTTCCCTTAAATGAGAAACTTTAATGGAAACTTCATTATAATATGATCATAAGTTAATTATTATTTTTATGCCAAAACTCTTAACTCTTCTATAATTGGTTTAGAAAAATGCCAAACGAATTACTTATATAAGGGAATGTTTAAGTTATATTATTAATTTCAAAAGTCCTGATGTTTAGTTGCTTTTAAGCATCATTATAATTTATTTTAACTTGCTGCATCTTCTCCCTTAAGGGAAGATTTATTGGAAGAATTACTTCCATATAGTTCTGAGTAAATCTATTTGGCATTCTTTAAATACTAAAACTTTTAAAGCTTAGATAAATGATAAAAAAACATTGTCCCCCTTATGTTGAATAATAACTTCAACATAAGGGGAACTAATTGTTTATATTAATTTATAAATTAATATATTTTATTATAGCCAATAAGTCACCCATTTTAATATTTATTCTCATCGGCTTTATTCAGTCGGCTCGTCGGTAATCGTCGTACTTTTATTAACGATATAACTGTTAGTTCAACAAGTATCTTGTGCTACTGCTTGCTCCTTCTTTTCTTATCTTTCCCTTTTTAATTAAACTATTAAATAAAGCAACATTCTTATCTTTACCAAAACCTAAATGATCTCTACCCTGTTGATTATTTATAGATCCATTTTTTTGATATAATCTATAATCTTAATCTCGTCTTCATTTAAACTTCTTTCATCAACCATTTTTGATGCAAAGCCATAACTATAATCATTATTTAAATAATATACTTTTCCTCTTCCATAACCATCTACTATTAATGTTTCTTTTTCAACTAAATCATGTAATATTCCAGTTATATCATATGAATGCTTATCCATCATTATATACTTTTTAATGATTCTAAGCATTCTTCTGGTAACATAGATATCATCCACAATTTCAAAGAAACTTGAATTAAATTAGTTTCCTCCTTTAATTCAGGTGTTCTCCAACTTTGTTCATTCCATGCTGCTAAAATTTTAGGGAATCCAGATCCTGCTCCCTCACCTAATCCTATTAAAGAAAACATCTTTTGAATTCTAGGATTTCTACTTTTAGAATTTCCACCTTTAAATATACTTTCTAAATCTATCTTTAAACTTCCTGGATTAGTAAATTCCAAACTATCCTTAGCTTTTATAATCTTTAAAGTTCCCTTTTTATAAGGAAACTCGACTCGTATTCACTCCCTGAGTAAGTTCGAAGAACCAAATACAAGATTTGGATTCTCACTTAAAATCAGCATGAATTATTTGATTTACAAATGCTTCCCTTATTGCTTCATTTATGGAGTATTTCTCCCCCTATGTATTTAATATGGCAATTCCTCACATGAGAGGCTTTCTAATATATTTTCATGTTCTACATCTATTTGTTTATCATATTCTTCCCTGGATTTTTCTAAAGCTTCATTTCTTTCAGCTTCATAATCCATAAAACTACCATCCTCAATTCTTGCTCTAAATGACTTCCAAAATTCATAATCATCCTCAGTAATACTAAATATTCCTTTTCTTCTTATGTTCTTGTTATAACTTAATTTCAAGCCATAAAGACTTAAAGGAGCACCATCATACTCAATAATTATCGAGCCATCCTTTAACTTGTAAGCTGTTTCAGAAAATCTAAAATCTTCATTTTCACTTAAATACCTGTACTCTGCTATTAATGTTTTTGATTCATATTTTCTCTTTTCCACTTTTATGACCTCCTTTTCTTTTTAGTTCCTCTCCTCCCATATTTTATTATGCCCACTTACAGATATTTTAGACATTATTTATGTATAAAAAAAGCACCTTTTTAGGCACTTTTACTATTTATAATTTATTCTCCAATGCATAGTTTCATATATCCTCTTATTGCCTTACTAACGTCTTTTCCATTCCTATGACAATATGCTTCAAAGTCTTCATATAACTTAATTTCACATTCCACATGAAGCTGCTTTGTGGGTGATTTTAATTTTTTAATCCTCTTAATATTTTCCATTATTATTCCACTCCTTCTCTGTGAAATAGTCTAGCCAATAATCAAAATTCTTATACTTAATCTTTTTTAAAAATATACAAATAAGTACAAGCAACTACGAATATTCGTTCGCAATTTAGGCAATAATTATAATATCAGCTTAAAAAAGGATTTTATATATATGAGATACTTTTCGTTTACTAAATGGCTTACTACTAAAGAAGTATTTAATTCATATGGCCACTATAAATCATGGCTTTCAATTTTATCAAAAGAAGATGCTAGAAAAACTGATTTATATTATCACGAGAAATACCAGTATTTTTTAGATTATGTGCAAACTGAATGGGATTAGCAGCATATTACCTGCTAGTTCCTGTTTACAAATCCATATATGAAAGGATTGAATCTAATGACATTTACAACATGGCTTATAAAAGAAAAAGGCTTTTCTTCACTGGAACAATACAATTCACTTGTAAATAAATTGCCTTACGAAAGCCGAAGAAAATTAATTCTATACTATAAGATAGAATATCAAAATTACCTTGATACAAGGCCAATACAGCTTGAAATTGAAATAAAATAATCCTAGAGCGGTCCTCTCTAGGATTATTTTATTTCTTTTAATATCTCCACAAAATGCAGAATTTACTGCCAAAATTATAGGACAAGCATATGTTGTTTTTGAGGCAAATACTTAAGATCCATAGAAAATAAATATTGTACAGTGGTGAGTTTCGAATCCCCTTTACAATATTTATTTTCTACTGGTATACTTGCTTTCCCAAAAAACATTATTTTAGATAAGCTCTATAATTAATACTGAAAATCAGACATTTCTTTATTGTAGTAAATACTAATATTTCAAAATTCTCTTTAGTAATAGAGCTTGTCTAAAATTTCCTTATTGGTATCTTTATATATCTTAAATCAGCATAGTTCCATAAAAATATAATGATCTATTATGGTGAATAGATCATTCTGAATACTAGTTATTTATTATTTAATTTAGCGGTAAATAATAAATTAACTACTTTATGTTTTTATATTACACGGCGATTATGTAAGTAATATGACATAATATAATTTTCTTTCTTATAATGAAAATCACAATAAGGTTCTCTTTTCCCTAATGTGAACTGTCGTGTAAGCACCGGACCTCCTAGTTGAACCATATCAAAATCATAGGCACACATTACCGGTATTATTTCTGATATTCCAATGTTTTTTAACAAATAACATATCACACAAGCAACAAAATATTGAGAAAAACTATTTATATCAGATCCGACCTCATAACGAAACTTTCATGTATAATAATTAGTTTTTGCCTCTTGTACTAATTTTTCCTGTGCTTCTTCAATGAACGTATTTATTTTTAAAATTATTAACTGCCGAAATTAATTTTACAGTTTGGTAATGCATTCTCCAATGCTTTCTTATCTGTATCACTTATTTTAACAGCAGTTAATTCAAGTTTCTGTAAGTTAGTTAATCCTTTTAATTTGCTTATATCACTTACATTAGTTCCAGTTAAATAAAGTTCTTTTAAATTACTTAAATTTTCAATTCCGCTTATATCTTCAATTTGTTCATCTGGCACAACAAGGGAAGTAATTTTTTCAACATCACTTTTATATAAATCTCCTGTAAGTTTATTTATTTTATATCTTACTCTTCGTTCTAATTTCTTATCTGAAAATGTTACTATCTGCTCATTACCATTTTCATTAACTTTTGTGCTTACATTATTTATATTTGCAGATGCATTTTGATTCACTGCTGATGATTGACCATTTAATATTATTTCACTTTCATTTACATCACATTTAAGTAATAATTGCTTTGTTCTTTCACTCTCTACATGAAATGTACTTTCACAAAGATGAAATGCACACCATCCTATGCTTGTTACACTACTAGGTATTGTTATATCTGTTGCACTATTACAATTCTCAAATGCACAAACTCCTATACTTGTTACACCATTAGGTATTATTATACTTGTTAAATTGACACACCCAGCAAATGCAAAATCCCCTATGCTTGTTACACCATTTGGAATTGTTATGCTTTCTAATTTACTATCCTCAAATACTTTTTCTCCTATACGTTTTACTTGAACACCATCAATTTCACTTGGTATAACTAATGAAGTAGTACTTTTATCATTGGTATATTTTACTATTGTTCTAGTTGATTTATCAAATTTAAGGTTTCCACTTGTTGTAAGTTCTGACCATACACCACTGGAATTTAGATAATACCCTTGAATCATTATATCTTTGGCCATATAGCCACTAGGATAGAAATAATACCATTTACCATCAATTTGTTTCCATCCAGTATACCAGGAATCTCCATCTGCATACCACCATCCATTACTATCTTGTCTCCATTCTGCACTTGCACCTATTGGATTTAATGCTAATACTGAAGTTGCTATTAATAAACTCCCTATTACTTTTATTAATTTCAATTTTCTCATCATTATTCCCCCTTATACTCATTTTTAACTTATTATATCATAATTACCATATTTTTTTAACTTAACACAAAACAAAATTGTATAAAATAAAATATCATACAGCGCTCTTGCTGAGGCATGGACCAAACCAGCATCTGCTAGAAAAGCTAATGCATCTTCTTCTACTGTCCATTCCTTCCCATGATACTGTTTTTCTAATTTATGATAGAGTTTCCTTACTTTAATAGAGCTTTCAACCACATCACTAAAATTCATATCTTTCATTATATTCATCTTCTTCATATAAAAATTTGTGTTTAATATGTTGTCATTTTAGCAGGTTCAATTGAGCAACAGTTTGTCATATTAAAAATAAACTAATAATATTTTTCATTTATTTAAAACAAAAGAATTTATAAATACTTAGAAATTTATACTATTTGTTAAGTACAACATCTTCCCCATTGGCCTGGACTCATGCAGCCAATACATCTTGCTTTACTAGTATCACCAGAAGCCCAGTGATTTACCAAATTCAGTTCAGAGATTAATGGCGTAGCTATAGCTAAATACTCAATTGATGTGTAATTTAATACCTGGCTTGTGTTATCAAAATCTTTAATTCCACCTATCAAAATAATCGGCACTTTTTTCTCTTGAGCGATTTCTTTTGCATAATCAGCAAAATAGAAAGAATCTGTATCCTTAAATATATGCCAGACTCCACTTATTTCAATAGCATCTACTCCTGCCTCTATTATTTGTTCACATGCTGATAACTTCTAAAGAATTAGCTGAAAACTTCAAAGTTTCAACACAAACTATTTACCGAGATGTTGATGTTCTTTTTTCCGTTGGCGTACCTGTATACATGGGCAAAAGGAATTAGAGAGTATCCTTGAAAAGATGTGTGCAATATTCAATAATTCTTCTGATTACAGCTTCATAGAAATTAACTATTTCACAAAAAACGAACGCCAATAACAAATTGGCCAACTTTATCAACCAATGTATTCCAATTAATAGGCACACCCCAGTGTCCAAATGCTAAACCTACATTACTATCGAAATCTTGTAGAGTATGTTCACCTTTATCTAGGTTAAACATATCATTATATTCATAGGTTATTTTACAGAGTTCCTCAAAGTCATTTTTCCTTAATATATAAATTTTTCGATAGTTAGATGGCGAGGTTTTTACACGCTTCTTAAACATTTTACTAAAAGTCTGATAATTACTAAAGCCACATTCCTCACCAATCTGAGAGATACTTTTTTTACTGGATAATATTAGAAATTTTGCCTTTTCAATTCTCTTGGTCATAATGTAATCTCTCATTGACATTCCAATATGGTTTTTAATAAAGTGAGATAAATATGTTACACTCAAATGCTCCTTAGAAGCAATATCAGCAATTATTATATCATTGGATAAATTCTCATTAATATAAGACATAATTCGATCCAACCTTTTCAAGTTCTCTTCTTTCATGGGATAACCGTTATTTTTATGTAAATTATGTGGATAGAACCGAATAATCGAAGCAAGCATATCATTTAGTAACCCAATAACTGCAATTTCATAGGCGTCTTTCTTATCTTTATATTCCAATACAATTCTGGCTGCGCAACTTCTGATGTATTCATAAACATTTCTGTTCACTTCTTTCTGCGAGTCTGGTGAAAATTCAATATAATGCTTAATATCTTCATAGTATCCTGAAATGAAATCTGGATTAATTTGGAAGACAATATGTAGATTATCTTCACTGATTACCTCTGAGCTATGGCCGCAATTGCTGTTGATAAGTAACATTTCTCCAGCTTCTAAATTTTTTCCTTCACCTTCGACAATTATATTTATAGTACCATTTAAGACCAGAATTATCTCAATAGCACTATGCCAGTGATCTCCATTAGAGTAAAGCCAATAATCCTCAGTTCGTTCCTTCCCTACAAGCAAAATTTTTAGTGGCATTGATTTCTTATATTGTATCTTTTCATACCACATATCATTAATCCTCCTATTATTGATATTAAAATGAACCAAGTAATACCGATTCACACTTGGCGTAATCGCTTTCACCAAAATAACTTCACGACATGTCTAAGAAACCATTCTTGTGATTTACTCAGCTGAAAGCATAATCATACTCGCTTTTTTCGGTTCAAAATGGAAATTAGTCTAATTTTGAATAATATAAACCATCAAATTGTTGTCTTTTCATGAAAAAGTATTAAACACTTATAACATGATTACTATATTGAGATTATATTAATATTAGCTAATTGTACCATATTATATATCAAAACAAAATATTTCTAACTCCAGAAAAACAATTTGCAAATTATTAAAGAATTGGATAAGTTATATTTCACCTAGTTGGTTTTACATCCGGAATTTTGCACCAAAATTATATCTCTTTATATAGTAACGAGCCATTAAGATAGGGCTATTCTGACCTCTCAGTCGAGTAAGCAATGAGAGGTTCACCAACAAGAGCAAGTAAACTTAAAAACGGAGAAATGCAATTACCCTTTCTCCGTTTCAATATATAAATTAAATCTGTAACATCTAACAGAAACAACAAACAGACTGTCCACTTTCTAACATTTAATAAGAGTCCTAACCTTCATCTCGTTTGTTCAAGTATCAAGATTGATAATTTCCTCCATTAAAAACTATTTTTATATCAAAGAGCTAATATTGTGATTAGTAGTGGTTATTCGCTTATATAACTGTAGTTTCTCTTAGTAATTTTTCTTCTTCATCCTTTGCTGGCATCTCCGGAATAGGCATAACGGTAAGCCCACTTAAAATAGCAAACGCTGAGAATAGCAGGAAGAATCCGACAAAACCAAATCTTTCAAGTATCAAAGGGGCAAAAAGAGGAACTAACGATTGTGGCAGAGTAGCAGCTATATTAATAAGTCCAAGATCCTTAGCACTATTTTCTTTACTTGGCAAGATTCTTGTATTTAATGCTAAATCTACCGCAAAGTAAATTCCCTGTCCAAAACCGGCGATAGCTACGCCTAACAAAAACCCTTCAAAGTTATTACTAAATGCCATAATAGCAAGACCTATTGCCACTACAAAGGCGGAAGAAAACACAAACAATCTCTGTTTTCTAAATTTATCGCTTAAGAATCCTCCCAATGCACTTGAAACTACTGCAAATATTGATGACACTAAAGTTTGTATCAACATTTTTTCTGTTATTTGCGCCTCTGTTAAATCATAGCGCTGAGCGAAAACTACTACATTATAAACCGTGTACGAATTTGCAGCCATTATGAAAAATCGAGTTATCCATGCCCACATAAAATTAGGGTATTTGCGTGGACTAGGGAAAATAGACATTAAACTAAATGAGTTCTTTTCACTTAGCGGTTTCTGATATACAACTTTCCCTTCTTTTATCAAAACACAACAGATAATTGTAAGAAGTAAGCTTATACCGGCTGTTAATGTGAATTTAACAACTAAAGAACTATTAGTAACAGCGTTTATTAATGCAATTGCCACAAACATTCCAAGCATCTGAGATAGGCTCACAATTCCTGATGCTTTGCCCCGCTTTCCTTCATCCACTTGGTCTGCAATTAAAGCAACTAAGGCAGCCATATTAAAATTAAGAAATGCCTGAGCAGCGCACCAGAACACAAGTACCATCCATACATTAGTAGCGTATGCAATCCCTATCAAACTAGCACTACCTAATAGATCACCAATAAGAATCCATGTCCTTCTGCGTCCAAATTTAAACGGAGTGCGGTCGCTTATAGCACCGCCAACAGGATTCCCTACTAGTGCAAACAACACTGCAATACTCGTCACTAATCCTATGTTCACCGTTACTTTATTCGGGTCAATTTGAGTAAGTTTATAGGCAAGGAGTAAATACAAAGGAGCAACTATCGCTATGACTACTCCCATTTGCCCAATTAAGATGGCAATTACAAGTCTGATATAAGGTGTTTGGATTTGTTTAGTTTCTGTATTCATAATAACTTCCTTTCCAAAATATTATTTATATACATTGCCAAAGAAACAAACTCCATATCATCATTTCTTCAACTTTTCCAGATATCACATCATTGAATATTCCCAAAATAACTATCCCAATACTTTTATTCAGATTTTTTATAGAGTTAATTTATACACCACAGCCTCAAATGGACGCAAACTGATATCATGGAGCGTATTCAACTTATGATCTGCATAATTTGAAATCACCATCTCTTGAGATTTGTATATATTGCCTTCCGGCCATGAAAACCTAGCCTCTTCCCCTGAAAAGTTTAGAACAACTAAAAATTGCTCTGCTTCATTTGTTCTAATATACGAGAAAACCTTTTCATTATCTTTATCCAGTAGTTCAAAATCTCCATATATCAAAGCCATGTTATTCTTACGAAGTTTTATCATATCTCGGTAGTAATTATAAATAGACCCTTCATCATTTTCAGCCTGAGAAACATTTATCTCCTTATAATTTGTGTTAACTTTTATCCATGGATCCCCCTGGGTGAAACCTGCATTTTCAGATGAATCCCATTGCATTGGAGTTCTGGAGTTGTCTCTGCTGAAAGTATGAATTCTTTTAAGTATTTCCTCCGGATTAACTCCATCACCAACTTCAGAATTATATAAATTTATTGAAGCCAAATCGCGGTAATCATCAATAGAATTAAATGATACATTAGTCATACCAATTTCTTCACCTTGATAGATATATGGTGTTCCCCTAAGTGTAAGTAAAAATGTAGCAAGCATCTTTGCTGATTCTACCCTGTATTCCTTATCATTCCCAAATCTTGATAAGGCTCTTGGCTGGTCATGGTTCATTAAAAATTGGCTGTTCCATCCAATACCATCAAGTAACTTATCCTTTTCATTAAAAATCTCTTTAAATTCAGACAATTTCCAATCTCGTTTCTTCATACCAGTAAAGCCTGACTCCGACTCCATATCTATAGTCACATGTTCCATTCGAAAAATCATATTTAATTCGTTACGATCTTCCCCGACAGTTTTAATTACTTCTTCACCTGCAGAGCCAAAACATTCACCGACTGTCATACAGTCATACTTACTTAAGACTTTTCGGTTCATTTCTTTCATATATTCATGAAAACGAGGTCCATTAGCTAAATCTCTAAATTGATCCATAAAATTGTTGGCATCTGGCATTTCCGGAGCCTTTGAAATCATATTGATAACATCCATTCTAAATCCATCAATACCAAATTCAAACCACCAAGTCATCATATCATAAATATCCTGGCGTACCTTTTCATTTTCCCAATTCAAATCAGGTTGTTTTTCGTCGAACAAGTGTAGGTAATACTCTTCAGTCTGTTCGTCATATTTCCAGGCTTTTCCTCCAAACGCGCTGCTCCAGTTATTAGGTTCCTTTCCTTCAATTGCAGGTTTCCAAATGTAATAATCCCTGTATAGATTGCCTTTTGATTTTCTTGATTCAACAAACCACTGATGCTCATCTGACGTATGGTTAACAACAAGATCCATAATCAATTTCAACCCTTTATTGTGAGCCTCATCTAACAGTTTTTTCATATCTGTCAAATTCCCGAACTCATCCATGATAGCTTGATAATCTGATATATCATATCCATTGTCACAGTTTGGTGACTTGTAAACTGGATTCAACCAGATTACATCAACTCCTAAACTTTTTATGTAGTCCAGTTTTGAGATAACACCTTTCAAATCTCCAATTCCATCCCCATTCGAATCATAGAAGCTTCTCGGATAAACCTGATAAACTACAGCCTCTTTCCACCATTTTCTTTTTAATTCTAACTTCTTCATGTAAACCCTCCTAAGGTACCAATATTTTGTAACAAATATATAATATCACCTGATACAGCTTGATAAAATACGTTTACTTGTTGAAGAGTATGTAACTTTTTGCTGTATTTTGATTCGATAATAATTTGATTTAATAAATCTGCTATTACACTGGTTCTACTAATATTTTTATGTTTTAGTGCTTAGTTGTAAATACACCAAATCACCAAAATATAATGAAGCAATAAAACGAGAGACATACTAAACGGCTGCATGCCATGCTTGCCAATATCGGTATTTCTTGGTACATCGCTATAGAGCAAGGTAAAGACATACACCCTTCTTCTGAAGTATTGGAAAGTTTAGCCGCTGCATTAAGATTATCCGATGATGAACGCCGATATCTTTTTTTATTAGCTAAATCAGATAAAATTGGAGAGCCAGAAGCTTATAAAGAAATTAGTATAGGATTAGAGGATACCATAATTGATAGAAATATTTTCTTAACTAATTCTGGCTCTTTAATTAAAAAATCCGGTGCTCAATTAACTCAAAGACAAACTACTAAGTTTGAAGTAGTTTAGTTTTAGGTAAAATTATAGAAGCTCGTCCTTAATTTATGGATGAGCTTCTACTTCTATTGCTCCACTTTATTTAAATAGGTTTACTTTATAATCTCTTATTCTTGGCCTAAAGCCTTTCTACAGTCTTTACAGACAAGCTTCTCTTCAAATTCATGAACTTTTGTATCACTTTCACAAAATATGCAACCTCTACATTGGTATCATTAGATACCTCAAAATCACACAATCCAATAAATGGAAAAGAATGATCTAATAGGGTGTATAGACCATTCTGAATACTGATTAATATTTATTCAATAAGGGGTTAATAATGTTTAACTACTTTATGTTTATATATTACATGTTTATTATGTTAGTAATATGGCACTTTATTATTTACTTTGTTTATTCTTAACATAAGAATGAAAACACCATATATTTTAATTTCATGATTGCCTCTTAATTATACTTAATAAAATTCTATAATCATCCCGTTATATTTCTATTACATCTTTAAGAATATTACGAATCAAAATTTTACTATACAGTAGCTTTATTATAGACTAAGACAAGTAATTCTTAGACTTGTCTTCTAAAAACATAACTTGATTTGGTATATGCCATCTTATTTTCATAAAATCTATGTGCATCAACTCTTTCGAAGCCAGAAGAAAGCGCTACTATCCCACATCCATTTTCCTTACCCCAAGTTTGTATATGTAATAAAAGTTTTTCTCCATATCCTTTTGACCTATTACTTTCATCGGTGATTAAGTCATAAACCCAGATATGTTTTCCATAATATAAGTTTGTAAGCTCGATCACACCTGTAAGTGCAACAATTTTCCCTTTTTCAAATAGGGCAAACATCTTATAGCCTTCCTTGTACATCTCTTTTATAAGTTGTAAATATTTTTTCTCATCTAAATCAGTTAGTAATTGTTTCATTACTAAAAAAGCATCTTTCCACTGCTCTTCTTCTGTTAATTCTTTAATTGTTATTAAGTCCTCGGTCATTTTTTATTCCTCCTATCTCAATAAATTGAGTATTTTCTTTATTATGATCTAGTTTAGGTTTTCAACAATATTTTCTTTTAAGTGCATGACACAGCTGCTCCTACTACCCTAATTAAGTTAAAAATATTAAAAATGAATAGCATAAAAGAGCACTTTTTTAGTTCTTTCACTAATATAAAGTACTCTTTTCAAAAATCAAGTTATCTTATAACTATAATGTTTGCTTAGCAGATGCAACAGTTATTTCTAATACTCTACTTAAAAAAGGAAATTTATTCTTCACCATATCAAAGTCTGGACCCTCTACAAGGAATTTTGCAGTTCCTTCTATTAAAAATCCTGTTCCTGGATTTTGATGTCCCATAACCTCTTTGCTACCTAAAGTAACTTTAACTTTACTATTTGCTTCTATGTTTTTTTGAGTTCTTCTCATGCCTCCTGCAGGTATTAATATCCTACCATCTTCAGTAACACTAAGAAATGAATGCCAAGTATTAACTACATGCGCCTCATTGTTACTACAAGATACTATAGCTACTACACCTTCATGTGATATAACTTCAAGCAATTTTTCATTTAACATTTAAATTCCTCCTCTGTAATTCTACAAATTTAATTATTTTAATATTTTAAAAAGTCTTAATTTGTGCACATTGACTTTTCTATAAAACAATTATACAATCAATGTGTACTCATCAAAAGTGCCAATTTATTTTATTTTATAGGATACAGTTCATAAGGGGAGTGTTTAAAAAAATGATTGTTCTAGATAACGATTCAAGAGTTCCACTATATTTGCAAATTTATGAGCAGTTATAAAGAAGAGATAATTTCAGGACAGCTTTTGGAAGGCAGTAAGCTATATTCAACACGAACGCTTGCAACAACATTAAATGTCAGTAGAAATACAGTAGAAAGTGCTTATCTACAACTTTCTTCTGAAGGATATGTCACAAGTAAAGCAAACAGCGGATTCATAGTTGAAAAACTAGATAGTATGCTAATCACTAAGTTAAAGATAGAGAACTCTGTCAATATTGAAAAATATATAAAAACTACTTTACCTAAGATGAATTCTGATAATAATTATAAGTATAATTTCAAATATGGAAAGTTAAATGCTTCTGATTTTCCTTTGCGCTTATGGAGAAGGATATCAAATAAATGCTTGGCCTCTATAAATGCTGAAGTTATGACATCCTATACTAGCAGTAAAGGCGAAAAAGAATTACGAATAGAAATAATGAATTATTTAAATAAATCAAGGGGTGTCTCATGTACCTCAGAACAGATTATTATTACTTCAGGCTTTGAGCAGTGTTTAAGTTTACTATGCCAAATGTTCAGAAACAATTTTTCTAAAGTAGCTTTAGAAGATCCTGGCTACATTGGTGCAAGAAAGATATTTAACAATAACGGATATGATGTTGTTCCAATTAGCTTAGACAAGGATGGAATAAATATTACTGAATTAGAAAATAGCTCCACAAAGATAGTATATGTAACCCCCTCACATCAATTTCCGACTGGATCAGTGATGCCAATTCAAAAAAGATTACAATTATTAGATTGGGCAAGAAGAGAAAATGGAATTATAATTGAAGATGATTATGATAGTGAACTTCGTTACAATTCAAGGCCAATACCTTCAATACAAGGTATTGATTCAAAAGGCTGTGTTATATATATTGGTACTTTTTCAAAGTCTTTCTCCCCAAGCTTGCGATTGAATTATATGGTATTACCTCAATCATTACTAGAAATATATGATAATTTTTTTAGTAGCTACCAAACCTCAGTTCCAATAGTTGAGCAAAAAATAATTCAACAGTTTATGCATTTAGGACATTGGGATAGTCATCTGCGTAAAATATCTCTTCTAAATAAAAGAAGACATGATATGTTAATCCACTCTATCCATAAATTTATGGGAGACAATGTTATTATTCATGGTAAAAATGCAGGTTTGCATATCTTGATAGAATTAAACAATGGATTATCTGAAGAAGAGATAATAAAAAAGGCTAAAGAATATGGTGTTATAGTTTCTCCTGTATCTACATATTGGTTACGAAAGGATAAATATTCTAATAATATGGTTTTTCTTGGTTTTGGTGGAATGACTGAGAGTGAGATTGCTGAAGGTATTAATTTACTTAGTAAGGCATGGTTTAGTAAGTAAATCCTACTAAAAAATCAAAATAGACATTATAAGAGCTGTCGCATTAGCGGATTAAACTCCATTAGCGATAGCTCATTTTTTAGCTTGCATAAAATATTTCCTAAATCAGATATTAGGCTGATTATTAAATCTTTAAAAATAAGCACACTTTATATATTTCATATTTATCATTTCATTTCACATCTGTTTTAGTTCTTTGGCTATTTAAAAATAAATAATTTTCAACTAACCACACAACATTATCTCTGCTTGTAACATGAATATCTGCATCCTTTTTTGCTGCTTCATCTCTTTGTTTTGGAGTTACTAAGATTATTGATATCCTTAATTCTTTTAGGTGATCCCATTTGTCTACTTCTGTGGACCAAGTATCTTCTGCAACTCTCTTTGGAGCTATAACTAAAACTTTATTTGTATCACCTAAGAATAATAAATTATCTATTGCAGTTAATGAACTAACCGTTTTGCCCATTCCCATATCTAGAAATAAACCTGCTGGATTATGATCTATAACATGATTGATCGCGTATTTTTGATAATCCCAAAGTTTAAAATCCATATTATCACCTTCTTTCTTTGAACTTCATAAGCTTAAATATATATCTCCAAAAAAAAATATTGACTATGATAAATTATCGTGATAAAATAAAAAATTAGCAAAAAAATTCTAAATGTGATATACTAAATATATTATTCAATTTAGGAGGAGATTTTTTGTTTGATATTGGAAATAAAGTGGTTTATCCAACCCAAGGAATAGGAATAATAAGTAACATTGAAAAAAGAGAATTTAAAGGTGAAAAGCAAGATTATTATAAAATAAAAATTTTTAATAATACTATGACATTAAGTTTACCAGTTAGTAGAGCTGGTGTATCAAACCTCAGATTAATAAGTGATTCAGAGGCTATAGATATAGGATTAGAAAGTATTAATAATGCTATGTCAGAGACGAACGACTATACGGAATATACATCAAAAGAGCGAATGGCTGCTAATTCAAAAAGGATAAAATCAGGATCACTGAGAAGTACTCTAGAGATTATATATGATCTAACTCAAGTTAAAATAAATAGTAAATTAAATGCAACAGAAAAGCAGGTTTTAAAAAATGCGAAAGATTCTGTAATAAAAGAAATTTCTTATGCAAAAGAATTATCAATAGAAGATTCAACTAATTTATTAAAGAATGCAATAAAATATTAATTAATTATAATAAGGTGATTTTGTATAACATCAGCATAAAATCACTTTGCCTTTTCTTTCTATTTACATATTCAGCATTACTTCCTTAATAAACAAATCTACTTTTTCAACTGTATCTATACATTCAACTTGAAATCCAAGTTTTCTAAGCTCTCTAGCCCTATATTCTTGAATTTTTCTAGCTTTTTTGCCTAGTGTATTAAGTTCTACAAATATTACTTTTCCACCAGGTAAGAGCACCATACTCTATCGCCATCTTCTTTATTTATATCATATTTATTGTCTATATATTCAATAGCCTTATCAACTAAATTAGATGGATCAGTCTTCCTTGATTTGTTCTTTCCTGCAGAATTTTTATCAACTG
The DNA here is from genome assembly GCF_000230835.1 of Clostridium sp. DL-VIII. Lineage (NCBI taxonomy): Bacteria > Bacillati > Bacillota > Clostridia > Eubacteriales > Clostridiaceae > Clostridium > Clostridium sp. DL-VIII. The sequence continues at coordinate 2,311,529 of NZ_CM001240.1, read as the reverse complement.
GCTTAACATCAATATTTACATATTTCTGATTAAATTGTTTAAAATAATTAATCTCTGTATCTTTACCTTAAGATACAATCAATACAAGAGGTTTAACTTTTCTTTTTCTTCTTTTTTCTCTAGATGATATAGATATTATGATTTGTTTACATGGTCAAGGAAGCACCTACTATGAACACTCAGATCGTATTGAAATCACTGTTCCCGATTCAGCTACAAATCTAAAAAAGCTTTGTAATGACGATACTAATATTTTAAATTCAAGAAAAGTCATAAATAAATTTATAGTGAATTTGTTGATATTGAAATTCCAAATGTTTTGTCACATATCTCTAGTGCTGTATATAATCCAGTATATGACCCCAAAGGGATTCAAGGCATTTAAATACTCTGGCTTTTGATGATAAAATAAAAATAAGCTCTAGAGCATCTCTAGATTATTCGACGGCTATTGATGCAAGAAATTATGAAAATAATAAAAATGAAGCATTTATATGCAACAGCTAAATCCTATATTTTTCTTTAAAGTAACCTGTTTTTACATGTATATCGGCTTAACTCAAATATTGCGAGAGTTTGAAAATTTATATAATGGGCAGTGCGCAAATATTATATGCGGGCTGCTTTTTTGTTTTTCAATTTTCTCCATCAATAAATTATCACAATTTTTTTAAAAGTATTGACAGATAGTTAAGTACTTGATAATATATAAACAAGTACTTGATAATTAATCAGTTGATAAAAAACAAAATATAATGTTATTGGAGGATAAGGTAATGAATAGCAAAATTAATTTAATGGAACAGTTTTCCCGAGTGACGATGCTTTTTCACAGATTTTCGCATCACATTAGAAATGAAAATGAAGCATTTACGGACCCGAACAGAGGGCAAGGACGCATTTTAGCGTTGCTTAAAGCACAGCCAAAAATTAGCCAGAAAGAAATTTCGAATCATCTAGATATGAGTAATCAGGCATTAAGTCAGCTGCTTACCAAGCTTGAAAAATCCGGGTATATAAGTCGGACACAATCAGAGACAGACAGGAGGGTTATGAACATAGAACTTACCAAGATGGGTGAAGACGCTGCAAAGCAAGCGGAACAAAGCAAACAGAACTCAGATCAAATTTTTAATTGCCTCAGTGAGGTTGAGAAAAATAATTTGAGTGAATACTTATCAAAAATTTCTGCAGAGCTTGAAAAACAAATGGGTGAAAACGGTGGGCTTGATGACCTATGGGAGGCTTTTCGTGATGCTATGGGACCAAACGGCGAAGTACCTCCGAAGATGCTTGAAATGATGGAACAACATTTTAAAAAGCAGCACCGTAAATAATTTTAACCAATTAAAATCATCGGCAATACTTAATTTTGCATACAATAGCAGGATTAAGTAAAAATAATAATGCAGTAAATTTATAATCTATTTTATTAGTCAGTAAGAAATAAATATTGGAGGTATATTATGATTGCAACAGAAAAAGGAAATATGATGATTAGCCCAAAGCAGCCTGGTACAGTGCTTAAAATGCGCGCGAAGGCTGGAAAAGGAGATGCTCTATTTGAACTTACCAATAAACTACATTACAATGGTGACCCAGATGGTCCAGTAGACTGGATACTTTGCCAAGATGACAAGGATTCAGACATTTTGTGGGCATTCGAGTTTTACAAAGATGCGGATTCATTCATTCGCCATTTCACTAATCCAGCTATCGAAGATGGTCACGATCAAGTTTTGGAACTTTTGGCCGAAATGCCTATGAGAGTCGAAGTTCACGCAGCATTCTCTAGTTTCCAAGCTAAATAATAATATTGTACCCATTTGTCCATGTCATAAAATCAAATAACTCTGTCAGCTGATTATAGTAATAAATTAGAGTTTTTGGTGAGATATGCTGAACCACACGTAAACTAAAACTATAGTAATTACGAAAAGGAGTTGTTATTTATGTCAGAACAATCAACATCACTAACGAATATGAACCCTGATATCGAGCAATATAAAAGTGACCTACGAGCACGCTTTGCGAAAGAGAATCAAACAGCCCAAAAAGGACAAATTGTTTTCGTCGGGTCTTCCACTATGGAAATGTTCCCAATTGAAAAAATGCAGCAAAATCTTGGCTTGGACAAACTGATTTATAATCGAGGGATTCGTGCAACGACGACAGCGGAGCTGCTGATGACGATGGATGTCTGTATTTTCGATTTGGCGCCGAGCAAAATTTTTATTAATATTGGTTCAAATGATGCGGGCTTCGGCGTTCCAGAAGACACTTTTCTCTCAAATTATGACGAAATTTTGCGGCAAATCAAGGAAGAATTGCCCGAGACACAGGTATTTGTGATGGCTTATTATCCGGTCAATCCGGTGGCAGATTTCGGTGAGTCAGAAGCCGAGCACGAGGCATTTTTTTCGAAGCGAAACAATGAAATACTTGAATTAGCAAGCAGTAAAGTGGCGCTGCTTGCGCAAAAGTATCACTATAAATTTATCAATGTCAATGATGGCTTAGCCGATGCTGACGGAAATTTGCGGAAAGAGCTCACATTTGATGGGGGGCACATGTATCCCGCAGGGTATGAAATTGTGCTTAGGAATATGAAAAAGTATTTATAAGCAAATGCATATAAAGTAAGCAGAAATAAATTAATGGAGGATTTTATTATGAACGAAACATTGTCAGTAATTAAAAGCAGACGTAGTATTAAGAGTTTTAAGCCAGAGCAAATCAAGGACACTGAACTTGAAGCTATTTTGGAAGCCGGAACATATGCACCTTCAGCCTCGAATCAACAGTCATGGCATTTCACAGTCGTTCAAAATGAGCGTTTAATTGATCAATTATCTGAAGCAATAAAAAAAGTATACGCAATGATGCCAGTTTCGTTTTTAGAGCAGATGAAAAATGATAAAAAAGCTCAGTTTTTACAGAAGATAGGAAACAATGAAAAAGTTCATTTATTTCATAATTCCCCTACTATTGTTGTGATTTCAGGTGACAAAACAGAAATGTACACAGCAGAAAACTGTTCTCTTGCTGCCGGAAATATGATGAATGCCGCTAAATCTTTAGATGTTGGCTCATGCTGGGTTAGCGGTTTGCCACAACTTATTGATGCAGATCCCGATAACCAATTCATAAAAGAGCTGAACATTCCTGAAGGTTATAAACCTGTGTGTGTTATTTTGTTGGGATACAACGCTGGAGCGGATACGAAAGCACCTGAGAGGAGAAAAAACGTAGTAAACTATGTTAAATAATTCTCTGTAATTAGTTCCCAAAAGGTTCATTTCTGAGTATTTAGGTATTGTCCATGAACTAAAAAGGCACTTATGCCTTTTTAGTTCTACTTTACCTATGGGGACACACTTTAGAGTATAAAAATTAAGGAATTCATGATTTCTAGATCCTTAGAGTGTAATTTCCGCGTTTTGCTGCCTGCTTTTCATCTATTAATGTTCTATTACTTCTTAAATGATAAATTTGATTACTGCTTTATATTATTTATAGCAAATGATTTAATTAGCAATTCGACTCTAGCCAGAGCGGCACCATTAATTTTAGTGAATTGCCATATTACTTGGTTTAGATACCTTGTAGCATGGCTTTTCTCTTTACATATTCTTCTTGACTCATTTCTCCACTTGCAAATTTTTCATTAAGGATTTTCATTGGATCATTAGAGATAAAATCGTTTTATTTTATCCTAATAATTCATCTATACAAATTACTCTATAATCAGTATTACCGAATTCACATCTATGCCCCTTATTCATTTTCTTTTTACAATTACAAGTAGTTTTTTTATAATTTTTGTCATCATATTCATGAATATGCATTTCATGCGTATATTCCATGTTTTCTTCCTCTTCCATCCCCATCATTTTATCATGCATGTCAGTCATTCCATGTTCCATTTTCATCATTTTACCTTGTTGATTCATATTATCCATATGCATGCAACTTGAGCAATGCTTACCGGGTTCCATATTCATCATTTGGTGGTTCATACTCATAATCTTATTCATGTCACAATCCATACCCATCTTTCCATCATACATTTCATACTTCGTGTTCATCATCTTATGGTTCATCTCCATCATGTGATGATCCATGTCCATCATTTCATGATCAATAGAAAGCATTTCTTCAATCATTATTTGTTCTTTATAACTAATATTTTGAGTAGATCCTAAAATAAATCCATGCATAAATGGAGGTTTAGGCATATCTTTTGGCAGCATAGGTTTCACCGATTTAACATATCTTTCTACTACTTCAGGTGTTCTATCTTTTCCCACTAAAAGAGATGGGGTATGCTTACCCATATGAGCAAATAATACACCAGCTATAATATCCATTGGCTTATTAAGCACTCCAAATGTAAAAGCATGACCTTCTCGATAATCTCTCCCCCATCCAAATTCAGTTTTAGAATCTTTGTATTTAGCAAAATTTACTGCTATCTCATAAGGATTATCGCCATTTATTCTATCTACATGCTTAACATTATCAAACTGTGAAAAGTATTTTTCAAAGTTGTTTGATACAGTCTTAGTGGAACCAATTATATAAATATTAATATCATTCACTTTTTTGATTACTTCTAGTACACATTCTGGAATCCTATTTTTCTGTACAAACAAAATTGGATCTCCATGATGTGCTGCCCAATACCCAGAAACAATTCCTTCAGAGTAATCTTCGCCAGACATTATAAGAATATTTTTAAATTCTCTCCTTGCCCTAGCTATCATGCATGCAGTTTCATAATGATTACTACCGCCAATATGATGTGTTTTAAACCCATAATGATTTAATTCTGAAAATACATTTTTTGAAATATTACCAACTAAAATCACATGAATTCCATTGTAGCCCTTAGGGGACAATCTTTGAATTTCTTTTATTGTTTCTTCATTCAAACTGTTACTATCTGTAAATAAAAGAGAAGCGTTAATTGGAAAATGAATTAATGAAGTAGCTGCTATTGCATCAAAAATTTCATTTTTGTTAACTAATATGACAGCATTAGGTCTCATATTACTAAAGCCAATTTTTGATACTTCTACAGCTGTATCTATAGAATCAGCGCTACAAATTCTTGTAGTATTTAATGTAAGCGGACAATTTTCTAAAGTGTTATTCATTATTTTCCTCCTGGAACTTTATCAATAAATAACATATGATTGAATAATATATTTTGCTATAACATAAAAACTGCTAGTGTAACCATAATGGAATTGGTGTAACGTTTCTAATAATAAATATTTTATCATTAGTTTTTTTATCAACCATATAATTTAGAAAATAAATTGTCTTTCCCCCAAAATCTTTTTTATAAGAAAATTCTTAGCAAACGCATGTAAGTCGAGCTTCCTTTAAAAATTTTATCTCATATCAAAATTTTATATTTACATATAAGATATATGTTCATTTACCATATATACTAAATGTAGAGGTTATTTTTATTATTTCTACCATAAATTTATTTTTTAAATGGAGGCGGCCTATATGGATTATGATTATATTGAAAGCTTAGTTTACAAATGCAAAAATGGAGATGTGATAGCAAAAGAAAATTTAGCTAGTGAATTTAGACCTTTAATTATTAATATTTCAAAAAGAACTTTTATAGATGGATTTGATAGAAATGACATAAAGAATGAGTGCTATCAGTCACTTTTTAAATGTGTTTCTTTATACAATCTAGAGAAACATAAATTTGTTGCTTATGCTTCTAATGGAATAAAGAATAACATAAATGACTTAATTAAGCATATTAAAACTAGAAGCTCAACTAACGGCGATGATGCTTTAAGCCTTCATGCTGATGTTGAAAAAGATTTACCTTCTCAAGGTATAAGCCTGGAAGATTTATTTTGTGATAGATGCGATTCTGAAGATTTAAAGCTGGCCATAAATAATTTGACTGAAGAGGAAAAAGAACTTATTGATTTTATATTCTTTAAAAATAATACTATTCAAGATTATGCGTACTATAAAAATATGTGTTACTCAACAGCTTGCCTTAAAAAGAAAATTACATTAAAGAAAATTTATGATTATATTTCTTTAGATTATTAAAATATCTATGTTTAAAAACCAAGGTCACATGAGCCTTGGTTTTTCTTTACAATATATCTTACTTGACATTGTTTTATTCAAAAGAAAAGCTATTTACAATCTCCGTAGTCTTATTAATATAATCTTCAGCTACTTTATCAATTCCATTGCAAATATATTTGAGAGAACATCCCTCACATTTAAATAACAATAATTTATTTGCAGCTTCAAAGAAGTTTATCCGATAGCTAGCATCCGTAACACACTCACTTCTTCAAGTGACGCTAACGGCTGCACGCTCCTGGATGAGTAAAACTCTATCTGCTGCTATTATGGATATATGTTTTAAGCTCAAAATAACATTAAAAATCAATAATATTTTTATGTCAAAACCTTCTCAAGCCGCATTTTTCAAGCATATTCTTAAGAATATTTATGGTGATATGGCTCACAATATATATTCTTATATGGTAATATTCTTCAGAATAAATATGGTAGAGAATATTTATGGTAAACCATATTAGAATATACAGCAATTTAGCATATATTCTAAGCAAGAATACCAGTAAAGGAAAATGCTCATGTCTGAGTTTAGATGTCTATTTTGTAGAGTTTGGCGAGCCCACCATCTGCAGTTTCGCGGTAATCGCTGCTCATATCCAGGCCAGTTTCATACATAGTCTGTACAACCAGATCAAACGATATCTTACGGGTGTTTGACAAGAAATTTGCCAGACTCAGCGCATTGATAGCTCTCATCGCAGCCACGGCGTTCCGCTCTATGCAAGGGATCTGAACAAGTCCGCAGATTGGATCACAGGTTAACCCCAAATGGTGCTCCAACGCGACCTCCGCTGCATACTCAATCTGGTCGATACCCATTCCAAACAACTCTGAAAGAGCTGCCGATGCCATGGAGCAAGCAGTACCAACTTCCCCCTGACAGCCACATTTAGCACCGCTGATGGATGCATTCTGCTTGATTAGGTTGCCAATTAGACCTCCAACTGCCAGAGCCCGTATGATCTGTTCGTCCGTCACATTTTTCTTCTCTTGCATATAACGGAGCACTGCCGGCACCACACCGCTTGCGCCACATGTTGGGGCTGTTACGATTGTACCACCGGCGGCATTCTGCTCGCTGACAGCGAAAGCATAAGCACAGACAATCCTGTTTTCACGAGTCTCCGGGCTCTCATCGATATGCCGCTGGTTATAAAGAAATTGCGCCTTTCGTTCTACGTTGAGACCACCTTCTAGAACACCTGTGGATATAAGCCCTTCGTTAATGGAATGCTTCATCGCATCCCAGATTTCATAGAGAAAATCCCAAATCTTTTTGCCTTCGCACTGCTCGATGTACTCGCTTAGGCTGATATTGTTTGCTTTACAGAGGCTGCTGATTTCTGCAAAGGTATTTTCCTTATATATATCCGGTACCAACATTTCCTCACGCCCATCGATAACTATATCCCCGCCGCCGACACTTACAACACGCATTGATGTTGTTTGCCGCCCGTCTTTGTAATCTAAAAAATCAATGGTATTGGGATGAGGCAGAATAAAATCTGCGTGAGTAATAAATTCAATCTCAGTTGGAACTGGTGACAGTGCCTTAATAATGGCCTTGTCAGTCATATGACCCTTGCCCGTTTTTGCAAGGGAACCATAAATCAATACCTTGAAGCGTTCTGCGCCCTCATTTTCTGTTTTAAAGATTCTAGCGGCTTTTTCCGGACCCATTGTATGGGAACTGGACGGCCCACTGCCGATCTTATATAATTCTGTCAATGATTTCATATCGCCCTTATCTCCTTTCTTTGTGCTGTTTGAAGATCAAAAGACCTTCCTTTCCCTTGACCAATATATTCATCTAATTATAGGCTAGTTGGTCGAATCGGACAAAACGAGTAATTACCAAATCCTTTTAACAAAATGGACTATCTTTCATTCCCCTGAAAACGTCCCTTGATTTTTATCAATCTCTCAAGCACACCCTCTTCATCAATGGACATGTCGTACAATTGGCGAGTAAGTTGGAAACCTTGATCACTGACTAAGGCTTTTTTCCAAGGGCGAGATAAAATTGAATGAGTAAGATGTCTCGCAGAGCGAGGTGCCTTCATTATCATCTCTGCGAGTTCCCATGCACGTGAAAGAAGCTTTTCACGTGGCAGTACTTCACTAACCATACCGAGGTCTAATGCCGATTGAGCATTAATGTTCATACCTGTGTATGCGTAAAATGCCGCTCTCTTAATCCCTAGTAAATTTTGAAATGTTAAAACTATTCCATCTCCAGGAGGTATACCACCAAGATAATGTGCATCGAAAAATTCTGTGCCTTCAGCACAAATTGTAATATCACAAAACGTTCCCAGTTGCCAGTGTGATCCTGTACCATTAATCGCCCCAATTGTTGGAATGTCGATGCAATAGATCATATTTTCAATCATTCTCAAGGATTCATGATACATTTCCAGCTTACGGTTTCTCGGCCAATCCATAAATTTTGTTTTCCAGACTTCTGGATTTCCTATTTGCCACAAATCCCCTGTCCCCGTAAGAATCATCACCTCGTTTTCAGGGTCACGGCCAATATCTGACCATACATTACCATATGCGGTTTGGCCCGGCCAGTCAAATTGAAACGGTCCCCTATTAGTATGAAAACGTACTTCGATTATGCCGTTACGGCGGGTCATTATGAAAAAGTCTTTGTACTTCTCTGAGTATTCTTCGAACCTTGTAGGCCCCACCATACATCTATCAGACATTTCGATTCCTCCTTAGCAAAAATGCCAGTATTTCTTAAAAAACTTAACAAAGGGGCCGTTTGCCTTTAGTTTTATACTTAAAGGCATATAGCCCCTCTATCACTATTTCTTTACTTCCAATATCAATTTAATGCTATTGTCCTTATTTGCCCATTAAGCGCCCTTTCATTTTCGTCAATCTTTCAAGAACACCTTCTTCATCAATAGCCATGTCGTACATTTGGTGAGTAAGTTGGAAACCTTGATCACTGACTAAGGCTTTTTTCCAAGGACGTGATAAAATTGAATGAGTAAGATGTCTCGCTGAACGAGGTGCCTGCATTATCATCTCTGCAAGTTCCCAAGCACGTGGAAGAAGCTTTTCGCGTGGCAACACTTCACTTACTATGCCAAGCTCTAATGCTGTTTGCCCATTAATATTCTTACCAGTGTATGCGTAGTATGCTGCTTTCTTAAAACCAATCATGTTCTGCAATGTAAGAATCATTCCATCTCCAGGAGGTGTGCCTCCTATAAAATGTGGATCAAAAAAGTCCGCGTCTTCTGTACAAATCGTAATATCGCAAAGAGATGCAATTTCACAGTGAGTTCCAGGACCATTTATCGCCCCGATTGTAGGGATGTCAATGCAGAATATCATATTTTCAAGTAGTCTTAGTGATTCATGATATTGTTCAAGTTTCTTTTGTTTAGGCCAATCCATAAATTTTGTTTCCCACACATCTGGGTTTCCTACTACCCATTTATCCCCTGTTCCAGAAATAATCATTACCTCATTTTCAGGGTCACGGCCAATATCTGACCATGCATGAGACCATGCAGTATGGGCTTCCCAATTATGTTCATATGGTCCTCCGTTGGTGTGCAATCTTACTTCAATTATTCCATCACGACGGGTCATTGATAAAAACTCTTTGTACTTCTCTGAGTACTCTTCAAATTTTGTTGGTCCAATCATACGGTTCTCTGACATTTTAATTCCTCCTAATTTTGATTTTATATTATTAGTTATTTTCAATCCAATCTCTGGCAAAATCCGCGTAAGCGGCAGCACCTTTATTAAGTCTTTATCCGAGAATATCACCTTTAGATGCTGGAGAGGTAACACATATAGCCCCTCTGTCACTATTCTTTACTTAAAAATCAATTTAATACTATTGTTCTTATTTGCCCATTAAGCGCCCTTTCATTTTTGTCAATCTTTCATGAACACCTTCTTCATCAATGGCCATGTCGTACATTTGATGAGTAAGTTGGAACCCTTGATCACTTACTAAGGCTTTTTTCCAAGGACGTGATAAAATTGAATGAGTAAGATGTCTCGCTGAACGAGGTGCTTGCATTATCATCTCTGCAAGTTCCCAAGCACGTGGAAGAAGCTTTTCGCTTGGTAACACTTCACTGACTATACCAAGCTCTAATGCTGTTTGACCATTAATATTCTTACCAGTGTATGCATAGTATGCTGCTTTCTTAAAACCTATCATGTTCTGCAATGTAAGAATCATTCCATCTCCAGGAGGTGTGCCTCCTATAAAATGTGGATCAAAAAAATCCGCGTCTTCTGTACAAATCGTAATATCGCAAAGAGATGCAATTTCACAGTGAGTTCCAGGGCCATTTATCGCCCCGATTGTAGGGATATCAATACAGAATATCATATTTTCAAGTAGTCTTAGTGATTCATGATATTGTTCAAGTTTCTTTTGTTTAGGCCAATCCATAAATTTTGTGTTCCAGACATCGGGGTTTCCTACTACCCATTTATCCCCTGTTCCAGAAATAATCATTACCTCGTTTTCAGGGTCACGGCCAATATCTGACCATGCATGAGACCATGCGGTATGGGCTTCCCAATTATGTTCATATGGTCCTCCGTTAGTGTGCAATCTTACTTCAATTATTCCATCACGACGGGTCATTAATAAAAAGTCTTTGTACTTCTCTGAGTACTCTTCGAATTTTGTTGGTCCAATCATACGGTTCTCTGACATTTTAATTCCTCCTAATTTTGTTTTAATATTATTAATTATTTTCAAGCCAATCTCTGGCGAAAGCCGCGTAAGCGGCAGCACCTTTCTTAAGCACATCATCCGAGAATATTACCTTTGGATGGTGCATAGGGTAACTATACCCCTCCTTGGAATTGCCTGCATTAATAAACACCGAGATACTTGGCACCTCTTGCGTTACAAATGAGAAGTCTTCAGATCCCATTAATTTACCACCGGGTATTAGTTGTGATAGATAGATATAGGAATCTGCACCAAAAGTGTTTGCTATAGTGGTTCTCATTTGACGGCTAAGCTCGCTGTCATTTTTTATTTCGGGACAGCCCCTGGTATAAATCACCTCTGCCTTTGCATCAAATGTTTTCGCAATACCTGTGGAAATTTCCCGGATACGGGTTTCGATTTTTTCCCGCAATACGGCGTCAAAAGTACGTACGCTGCCTTTAATCCTGGCAGTATCGGGAATCACGTTGTTTGTAGTTCCGCCTTCCATTACTCCAACCGTAAGAACTGCACTATCAGTTGGAGAAATTTCATGGCTTATGATACCCTGTAGCGCCAGATGAAGGTGAGCAATTACATTTAATGGATCTACTGCGGCATTAGGCATCGCTCCATGTGCACCCTTTCCTTGGATGATGACTTCGAACCAATCTGAAGAAGCTGAACTCGCTCCTCCAGCCTCAGGCGTAATAAATAATCCAATTGGAAACGGAATTCCTGTCATTACATGTAGCATCATTGCCGCATCCACTTTAGGATTTTCGAGGATCCCATTTTCAAGCATCATCTTGGCACCATGCAAGGTTTCTTCGCCCGGCTGAAACATAAGTTTGACCGTTCCTAAAAGCTTTCCTTCATTTGCCTTTAGTATCTCTGCAGCGCCTAGCAGCATTGAAGTATGCATGTCGTGACCGCATGCATGCATATTTCCGTTGGATGACGCAAAAGGAAGATCCGTTTCTTCTTTAATTGGCAGCGCATCCATATCTGCACGAATAAGAATCACCTTCCCGGGGCGTTGTCCGCCGATGGTTACCATTAAGCCTGATTCTCCCACGGGAGTGGGCTTAAGGCCAATCGACTCCAACGCCTCTTTTACATAAGCAGTTGTCCCAGGTAACCTTAGATCAAGTTCCGGAATCGAATGAAGATGATGTCTGTACATGACCAATTTTTCCTGTAACTGATTGGCCATATTTAAAAATTCTTCAGTTTTTTCAGCCAAAATTAACACCTCCTTAAAAATAAATTGTATTAGTGAATAACAGATTGAAATTTTCTTATTTTTTATTTTAAGACATTTTAAGAACACTTTCATTGTACTTTAAGCACAAAAAGTTGTCAATAATAAAATAAGACATTTTAAGAACATATTTTTTCCAACTACTGGCATCATTGAAATATCATATTTTTTATGTTATAATTCATGTCATTAATTGTTTATGAAAGGAATTTGCCATGAAAATCAGACTTGGTATAATCACGACGGAATCTTATATAGACTATTTCCGTGAAATTGAAGAAGAATTGCAGTCGGTATGTAAGTTTCGGATTCTTACAATCAGTAACTTTAGGGAAACAAAAGACTTATATCTAAACAACTTAGATTCGGTGGACGGATTTGTTATCAGCGGCAGGCTTCTTTACGAGTCAATAGATAAGGAATGTTTAGATACGAAAGTACCTACGCACATTTTGCAGGATAATGAAACCCTTCTTTACAGAGAACTATTTAGGCTGCTGCTTACTGAACCGGGGCTTGACATATCAAGAATTTATGTGGATTTTGCATATATTATCGATTCTTTCAGTGAATTCCAAAAGTATCTGACTCATCAGGGAAAGCCTATTGATAGCGATAATCTGTTCGAAAGAGTTGAAACAATGCTTGAAAACCATATAACACTGTGGGAAGAGAATAAAATAGACTTGTCGATTACGGCATTCAGCCACTTTGTTCCAGAACTAAAAAAACACGGGGTAAGGTATATCTTAATACGACCCACTTTGGAAAACGTTAAAGAAACCATAAGTGGGATCATCAACGAAATTACCATCCTCGAGCTCAAGAGCAGGAGTGCAGTTGTGGCATGCTTATCGATCGAAACGGCGCACCCACAGTCCGAAGAGCAACTTCATGAGCTGAAAGTGCTAGCCGGCAGGTTTCTGCGCAATGTGAATCTTCCAGATACGGCCCAAGTCTCGGAAGGCTTTGTCAAACTATACACCACCTACGGAAATTTTATAAAAATCACCTCTAATGCACAGAACTGTGCACTGTTGAAATATTTAGAAGAGTATGCAAGCGACAAGGTAATAATCGGATGGGGCTCTGGGCATGAATATTATCAGGCTAACGAAAACGCCGTCAGAGCTCACCGTCAGGCCAATGCCTTTACAGGCAGCTGCAGCTTTTTTATAAACGAGGATCAGAAGGTAATCGGACCAATGCAGAACATGAATGTTATACAGTTCTCTGAAAAGGGCGATCCAGCAATCATGGCATTGGCAAAACGCATTGGAATAAATAATATCAACCTACAGAAAATCATGTATTATGCAGAAATTATGAGAACAAACAAACTATCTTCTGAGGATGTCGCCCAATGCCTGTCCATCACCGTCAGAGGCGCAAACCGTATTCTTAACAAAATCGAAGAAAAAGAATATGCGAGAACTGTATTTGAAAAAAGAGACAGCGGCAAAGGAAGACCCCAAAAGTACTATGAGCTACTATTTCTCGACAGTGAGGGAAGCCTCTTAGAAGGATAACCGCGTTTTTTTGTGGTTATCCTTTTTTATTTAGCTCATGCTTTTGCTCTTCTGCTAAAAATGTAAGAACCAATCACGTATTAATCTCTTCATTTAAAGCCTTTCCCAAATTATCTTCATCCTTTCCATCACTGTTTTTCTACTCAAATACCCAAGATGACTTCAAAAACCATATGACTTGCACTCTTGAAAATAATTTTCTATGAATTGATCATAATATGCTCCCCTGACATAATAATTTAAGCATGCATCTTGTGAATCAAGTCCAAATTGATTTTTAAGGCTGTTTTCATACGCCTTAAAAAAAGAGAGCGTTACTTTACAAAAGCAGTTTTTTAGCTTTTCCCCTACTATATATCATCTCGTCACTATATAAGAAAATTACTTGACAAAAGTGTATAGCAACCATATACTATTAACATGGATAAATTTATAAATAACAAACATCAAATTGCATATAATTCTATGGACTTAGCGTTTGCCTTGACTGACCTTGATAAAAAGACTCGCTACTTCGGAACGGATGTACCGATTTTTCACTCTGAAATACATGTAATAAAGGCTATTGCCGGACATCCTGGCATTCATGTAGGTGGACTTGCCGATATTCTAGGAGTAACAAAAGGGGCTGTTTCTGAAATTCTCAAAAAGCTAGAGAGAAAGGCTCTGGTTATAAAAGAAGTTGATGATCTTAATTTATCTAGATATTCATTAAGTCTTACTGAAAAAGGTAAAAAAGCTCATAGCAACCATATTCTCTATCATTCTATTATAAATAATATGGTTGAAGATGAACTACAAAATGCCTCCGAACATGAATTAGAGTTTTTGTCAAACTTTTTGTCGAGCCTGATAAACAAGGTTAAATTTTTTAACGAAAATTTTGATGAATAAAAATTTTACGCAAGTGTATGGATGCTATACACATTTTCAGTGTAATTAAGTTAGGAGGGCTAGCATCAAAAAGAAAAACTCATCAAGGCTATATATCAGTTATGATAATAGTGAAGTGAGTGAACAAAAGTATAAACTTAAAATACTTGTAGCTAAAACGATGCAATGAGAGACTCTAAATATTATATTTAATGTAAAAAAATCGTATCATATTTTAAGGAGAGACTATATAAATGAATCAATTACATAACGAACACAAAAAGAACCTATATTCAAAAAGAAATACACCAATAATGCTGATAATTGGAATTGTATTTATTGCAGCAAATTTACGTTCACCTTTAACAGCGGTTGGCCCGTTGGTCAATCAAATTCGTGGTAGCTTACATATTTCAAATACATTAGCAGGTATGATTACAACCCTTCCGTTATTCGCTTTTGCAGGGTTCTCACCTTTCGCTCCACGTTTGGCGCGAAAATTTGGCACTAAATTGGTGCTGCTTTGGTCACTTATTTTTCTGACTTTCGGAATTATATTACGTTCATTGCTTGGAGGGGTGGGACTATTTCTTGGAACATTAATCCTTGGATTGTCCATTTCTGTCGGCAATGTGCTAATACCCAGTCTAATCAAACGTGAATTTTCTAAACAGGTCGGTTTGATAACTGGCATCTATACTGCTTCTATGAGCCTTTTTGGGGCGATAGCATCCGGTATCAGTGTCCCTGTTGCGGCAAAATCGAGATTTGGATGGAGCGGAGCGTTAAGCATTTGGGCTGCACTTAGTTTCTTATCCATTATCATCTGGATACCTCAAATAATACATAGAAAGCAAGAAATGTCCATTGATAAAGGAACGATCGATAATGACATTAAAACAAAAGTAAAAGACATCCATGAAGAAAAAAATGAAATAGAGAGTATTAACGGAGATGTCATTAATAAAGTTAACTTATGGAAATCTACTTTGGCATGGCAGGTATCGGTATATATGGGATTACAGTCTATGCTACTCTATTGCATGGTTGCATGGTTGCCTGCTATTTTAATCCAGCAAGGTATGAATTCAGACAAAGCAGGATGGATGCTCTCCCTTTATCAATTGGTATCGCTCCCTGTATCATTTTGGGGTTCTGTCCTTGCTCAACGTAAAGCCAATCAACGTCCATTAGTTATCATTGCCTCTCTATGTGTTTTGGTGGGACTTTTGGGCATATTCTTAAAATGGACAGGGCTTATATTCCTATGGATGATTATGTTGGGCATTGGTGGAACACTTACTTTTTGCCTAGCTATGATATTTTTTAGTTCTCGTACAAGAAATGCAGATGAAGCGGCAAGATTGTCCGGCATGGCACAGTCAATCGGCTACCTACTCGCTGCTTTTGGACCGATGCTTTTTGGTTTTCTACATGATGCATCTAACAGCTGGGAATTACCACTTATTGTCTTAATCGGTGCTTCCGCGTTATGCTTATTTGCTGGACTGGGTGCATCACGCGATCTGCATATTAAGTACAACTGTTGATAATAACGTCATACATAGTTTAGTCAATGCTTAAGCAGAGAACCAAAAGCTTGTCTTTTGTATTGATAACCTATCAACATCAATAAATAAATCAAATACCATAATATCTGCAAAGCTTGGAGTAGCTATAGAATAGATACCGATGGCTCTAATGATGATTCTCATAAGGTTGCATAAGAAACAGGCGATAGACATTGATTTTTTTAATGTTTATCGCCTTTAAATTTATTTATTCATTTCCTAAGAAATTCAGTGCTTGTTCAGAATTATATTCAATCATATCATTAACCTCAGTAATTTTTGTTTAAGCTCCAATGCACCTGAGAGACATGAAATGTGCAAATGCATTTTATAAAATTTTAATCTATCTAAATCAAGGTTATCTTTATTAAAATATTTATAATACTCACCAAATCTGAATTGCAAAAAACTATGTTCATATTCTGCATCAAAAAACATAGCGCTCTCTATATCTATTAAGTAAGTATTAAGATTTTCATCCACCAAAACATGATTTGGGCCTAATTCCCCATGTATAAATACATAATCATTTCTAGGTTTCATATTATCATACAATTCTTGTATTTTATTAATTAACATGGTCTTATTTTTTAATATTCCTTCATGAAATCTTGATGAATATTCAATTTCTTTTATATTTCTATCCAGTAATATTCTTTCACTTCCAAACTTCAATGTTTTTTCAGTTTTAAGATTTCCATAAAGTTTATTTCTGATAAAATGCATTTTCTTAATGTTTTTGCTTAAATCAGTAAATACTTTATATTTAGTCTCTTCATCAGCATAAAAATATTTTTCTATTTCTCCACCTGCTATATATTCAACTAGTGCAAAATCAAATGAGTATTCTTTCTTATTTCTGTCTATATAATATATTCTTGGTGTCCTAATCCCATTTTGTGTAAGGAATTTATTATTTAATTCAAACAAATCTGCCCCATTTGATTTAAATATATCATCCTCATCTGTTTTTTCATTAAAATAATCCATAGAATTATCCCAAACATAAAGAATACAGGAGAAGCCTTTGTTACATTCTATTTTATATGTTACTTTCCGTGCTCCTCCATAAATTCTTATAATTTTGAGTATTTTAAAGTCTTGACTTAAGTTTTTACATAAAATCTTTTGTAAATATACTACTTCTATATGACAATCTTTATTCATTAAGTTTATCTCCTTTACAATTGATACTTTTTTTATAATCAAATGCACTCGCGAGTTAACCTGATATTAAAATTTTATCATTTTATACATATATTACTAGACTTATAATTTCCATTGTGTTATCATAATGTCATAAGTTTTTTAAAAAATCACTGGAGAATTTCCAGTGATTTTTTGCTTTTCAATAACTTATTTTATATTCTTAACTTTCCCAATTGTCTCTCCAATATAGCTTATCAAGGTGAATTAAAGGAATTTCTAATTTACTAGCTAATGTTTGTGCTAATGTCGTTTTTCCGCATCCATTACCACCAATAATTAAAATACGTTCCAACCACTCTTCCTCCCTGTAATATATAACTAGTCTCCACTACAAATTACAATTTACGGTTCTAATTCTTTCAAGAAAAAATGTAATGACATCACTGTTTTAGATACCTTATATTTACTTTCTAAAGAAACTAATTTAGGATTTTCTACTAAATCATTAACTCCAGACATCAAGTTAATTTTCCCCTTCAAGTTATAATTTGCCGATTTCGCGTTATACTCATAATTTTTCCATTATCTCATAACTCAATGTACGAAATACCTGACAGTACTTTTGAAATCCATCCTGCCCAATAATATAAATATTAGGCATATAGTCCATTCTAACTTTTGAATACATAATACGCTCCAAACCATTATCTATAGCTGTATGATTACTTAAAGCTACATCTACTTTTTTATGCATTGCTTCACTGATAAAGTAATCCAATGACTTGAGATATTGTTTAACTTCATTCTTTGTCCATGGTGGTGTCGTACCTCCCCATAATGCTGCCATATGGATTTCTCCATCTTCTTTTACAGGAAATATGTAACTTAATCCTCCTGGAGCATGACCAGGGGTACCGTAAATATATATTGTTTTATCGCCTAATGTTATGGTATCTCCATCTTGAACATAAACATCAATTTTATAATCTTTCCATGTTTCTGGTCTATTAGGCTTCGTTGGATGTTCCTCCCAGAAAGCATCATCTATTTTAGAAAGGTATGTGTAAACATGATACTTTTCAACAAACCATCTCCCACATCCTGTATGATCAACATGTCCATGTGTCAAAACCAGTTTTTTTATTGTATCTGGATTCCATCCCACATCTTTAATCGCGTCTACTATTGCCTCAAAAGCTTTTTCTGCTGGCCAAATAGCATCTATCACTATTAAACCATCACTCGTCTTCAATATAAAACAATTTGTTTGCTTTTGTGCAACAATTAGCAAATCGTCAAAAATCTTAGCATGAGTGAAAAATGACATATCCTCCATTGCTTTTATTGTTTCTTTTGTAATAACTGGTTTATTTAATCTATCCATTTAATATACACTCCTCTGCACAATATTAATTCTATAGTTGCACAGAGGTTAATACATTCTTTGGATGCATACGTAAAAATGTCTTCATGATTTCACCTTCTCTATATATTACTACTGGTCTATTCATTATATAAATAATTTTACTATATATATTATAGCAATATTTACAATTTCTTAATATGTATTACAAACATTATTTATGTACAAAAAAGCACCTTTTTAGGCACTTTTACTATTTATAATTTATTCTCTAATACATAATTTCATGTAGCCTCTTATTGCCTTACGAAAGCCGAAGAAAATTAGTTCTATACTATAAGCTAGAATATAAACATTACCTTGATAC
Organism: Clostridium sp. DL-VIII; assembly: GCF_000230835.1. Lineage (NCBI taxonomy): Bacteria > Bacillati > Bacillota > Clostridia > Eubacteriales > Clostridiaceae > Clostridium > Clostridium sp. DL-VIII. The sequence goes on along the minus strand of NZ_CM001240.1, from coordinate 2,292,567 downwards.
AAACCCTATACAGCTTGAAATTGAAATAAAATAATCCTAGAAAGGTCTTCTTCAGGATTATTTCATTTATACAATTTACCATAAATTATCTAACTCCATAAATAAAAAAGAATGGTCTATTAGGGTGTTATAGACCATTCTGAATACTGGTTAGTATTTATTTAATAGGGGACAAATAATGTTTAACTACTTTATATTTATATAATACTTGAGATTTGTGACAGCAATATGACAAAATCAAATTTTAATTATCTGCTACCTTTGAGTAGAATTACGCAGTTAAAAAATACCACACATTTATTTATTATGAATAGTGTGATATTTTAACTTGCTATTTATTTTACTTATAGAGATGTTGCAAAATACTACATCCTCCTGGATACTTTAATGTTCTATATAAGACGAATCAATTGATTTTAGATACCTGTCAATTGTTTTAATATCTAAGTTACCTTTTGTGACATTAAATTGTTCTCCATTAATATCAATTGGATTATCAAAAGATATATCCATTACCTCTTTATCATTGATATAGAATAATGCCCTATGCAGCCAACCTGTTACTACCGGAACATCTATGTTATTAACAGAATAAGCATCTAAATATCCCATAAATTCTTTAATCTTTTGTTTATCTTCAATTGTTACTGTGTTATTTTTTAATGATCCGTCGCAAAAAACTATTTTTGTAATATCATCAAATTTTATACCAGTTACACCACTTATTGTTGTGGCGTTTGGATTAACCTTTGATACATGTATTGAACTAGTTCCAGCAATTTGATTCCATGCGCCATCTGAACCTACTGCACATCCATCTATTGTCGTATCATGGGCCATACTTCCATCTGAATTTAAATAATATGATTTACTATCATATTTTATCCAACCTGTTTTCATATACCCATCTTCTCCAAAATAGTACCATTTCCAATCAATTAGCTTCCAACCAACTGACCATGAACTACCTTCTGTATACCACCAACCTTGATTATCTTGCTCCCACTCCGCACTTGCTCCTATTGGATTTAATATTAATACTGAAACTATTACTAATGTACTAACTATTATTTTAGTTAATTTAAGCATTTTAACTTTTATCATCCAAATTCCCCTTTTATTTGTAACCTTGTACTGTTATTAATTATAACATAAATTGTACATAGTTAATGTAGCAACACTTATTTGCATCGCTACATTTTAACTTTTCTAAAATTTACTTTTATAGGTTATATCATCAACTTTTTTCTTATCTAATTCTTGAGTAAGTAATATATATTTTCTCTCATATTTTACTATTCCTATTATATACACTCCTGTAATAAGCACCGTAACTATACATCCACGTAATAAGACTAGTGTTAAATTATATAAGCTATTTATCATATCAGCCATAAGTCCCTCCTAGATCTTTTTATTTTAATCCTTTCCTTATTTTTAAGTATTTAATCATATATAAATATTTTTCAGTCTATTTACTCTACCTTTTTCATGCATGCTCCTTTCAAAACTTATAAAAAATATAAAAATTTTTTTAATATTAATGTGACATTTCTAAACCTTACATATATCCTATATGAAATAAAAATAAAGGAGGTTTAGACTATGGCTGTAACAAAATCACTTCAAACAACATCATTAAGCATTGAGATCCAAAGTGGAACTGATAAAGCGGGCGACGCGATATTTACCAAGAAAACTTTTTCCAATGTTAGAACAGATGCTGCTTCCCAAAACATCTATGATGTTGCTGAAGCTATAAAAGCTGTTTTATCAGTTCAGACTAGAGATTACTTTGTAAATGAAGCCTCTAGTTTAGTTAATGCTTAAGCAGGCATCGCGAATCTATGATTTGATGATGGTCGCTTACTATGTGAGTACTCCTACGACGCTAGGAGTAGGAGTTTCCTTAACTTAATGAACTTTATGAAAGGAGGACCTATTAATGGAATATACCTTATCTTTGACTTTTCTAACTGAAAATGGCGAAAAGACTACTTTAAATATTCCAAGTGTTAAATCAGATCTTACTAAAGCTGAAGTCAATTCACTTATGGATACTATAATAGCAAAAGATATATTCAAAACAAATTCTGGTGGTTTAGCTAAGAAATCTGGAGCTCAAGTTACTCAAAGACAAGTCACAAAATTTGATATAGCTTAATTTTAAGTAAAATTATAGAAGTTTATCCTTTAGCAGATAAGCTTCTATTTTTTACTCTGAATATTTACTCTTGACCTAAAGCCTTTCTACATTCGTTGCAAACAATTATTTCTTTAAATTCAGAAATCTCCTGACTACTTCCGCAAAAGATACATCCTTTGCTATATTTCCTAACAACCACCTCATTGTTTACTTTAATAATTTCCACTGGATCTCCTTCCTTAATCGCCATTAAATTCCGCATTTCTTTGGGTATTACAACCCTTCCCAAATTATCAAGATTTCTTACTATTCCCGATGCTTTCATGCTCAAACGCCTCCAAAATTTTATTTATCCCACTCAAACATTGTTATTATCATCTAAAGATATGCATAAGTTTTAGTAGTTTGAGATTAAGTAAAACTCAACTAGAAAGGTTTCACTTAAGTCTATAGTTATTCCTTATATCCTTTTCAACTTCTACAACATAATCTTTGGCCATCTCATATATGCGTGACCCCACCCCTTCATCAAAGTTTAAAAGCCTATCAATTGAAAATTCGCTGCTTACTATAATTGGTAAAAAATTAAGATACCTATAATTTATAATCTCAAACATCACATTTATATCACTGTCGTTTATTTTTCCTTTAAAGAGGTCATCAATAAGCAATACTTCACATAATTGATATTTTGAGATTGCTTTTTTATAATATTCCTGATCAATCATATTCTGCTTTATTTCTGTTATTACATCTCTGTACGGCATATAAACAACTTTAATCTTTTGTTTTAAAAAGTTTAGTGCAACTGCAACACTCATGTGACTTTTGCCACAACCAACCTGACCACATAGCAATAGACTGTTTCTTCTCTTATCTCTTATATCATCAAAATCAGTACAATAAGCTGCTGCAGTATCTTTTATTCTACTAGATGCTTCATTCCATACCTCAAAATTTGAAAAAGTATATTTACTTTGCTCAACATTTATTCCAGAATACTTCCACTCACTTTTCAGCTTTTCTATTTTTCTGCATTCACAGGCTACCGCAAGTGGCTGCATATGTTCCTGTGGTATTAAAATCCATCCAGTATCACAGCATTTATCACACTTATATGAGGTTTGCATGAATTCTCTTTCTTTCAGCTTCTGTAAGTTTTCGTGATTCCTTTGGTTTGAATCCTGCAAATTCGTTTTTATCTGCTTTGATATTCTTTCCATAGCTTCTAACCCCATTTTTCTTTACCTCCTTATCCTCTTTTGGATATCCATCTCTCTTCCAATTTTTTAATATGCCATTAATATACTTAAATCCAGTTTGATTTTGATCAAAGGCTGTATCTATAGCCATCTTAACTACTTTTTCACCATAAGTATCAATTGCTTTCCTAATGGCAAAGCTATAGGCTCCACCAGGTATTCCCGTTATTTTTTGATAATAAAACATAATTCTCATAGAGCTTGCGTTTATGTCATCATCCTTATGTGATGTAGTTATTTGATCTGCCATAACTTCTGGTACCATGGATATTACAGAATTTACTTTTTGACTTGTAGAAGTCTCATTATTTATCTTAGAAATCAAATTTGTATTCTCTATTTCTATATCTTTTTTATCCCTCTTTTTCTTATTCTCTATCTCTTTCTTATTCTGCTCCGTTACAATAGCGTTACTTTCATTTTTTGTAACGTTACTGTTTTTTTGAGTAATGTTTCCTTTATTTTTATTGTTTTTTATAGAATTGAGATCAGCTATCTCATCATTATTAGAATTATTCTTAGCAGGATCTTCTGAATCAATTTTACTTTTATCATCAGAATCAATTGCTATACTTTCATTAGTTTCAAAATCGTCTTTTGGTTTATTTTCATCAGCCTCCATCTCATCTAAATTTTCAGCTTCAAAAATATTTGCATCATTCTCTTTGTTATTTTGTGAAGCTTTCTCATCTAATTTTTTCTTTTCTCTATAGTTCTCAGCTCTTTTTCTATTTTGTTCACGAACTCTTTCCATTCCTTCTATGTTTTGATGCTTTTCCCAATTTACAATTTTAATCACCTTATTAGGAGCTATTTCAATCATGCCAAATCGAGATAATACTTTTAGTGCAAGTTTAATGTCCTCTAATGATCTTGAAAATAATACGGCTAACATTTTAGCTGTAAGAGGTTTTCCTTCTGATAAAAATATCTCTCCGTTTGCATTAAGCTTTCCACCCAATAAAAGTATTCTTATCCAAACATAATGTATTGTATCTCTCTTTGGCATTGCATCTATTAATTTCATCTTTTCATCATCATGCATATTAGTAGATAACTTAATCCATTTGATATCTGCCACTGTTTCCACGCTCCCTTAAACAAAATAACCTGAACCTTTCAAGCCCTTCCCATGATGGAGTTAGTCCAATAAAATTACAAACGTAGATATAAGATTTAAAGATTTTGAAATTCATTTATAAAATCTCTCTTTCTACTCTCCTTACCATTTTAAAATTTTGAGCATTAATTAATCCAAACTCAATGATTCATTAGGCTTGACTTTCTTTTTTATATAATAATTCCAAAACTTTTCTTCTACTTTAACTATCTTAGAAATTAAACTTTCATCACGTTTAATTTCTTTTAAGATGAATTTTCGACCGTTAATAAGCATTGCAATGTAGCATTTATCTACTTCTTTTACTTTCATATTATGTTGAGCCTCTAATACTCTCATCCTAATAAAGTTTTTATCATTTATCTGAGCTTCATCTATTCCATTAATTACTTTGCAATCCAGAATTGAATTTTCTCCTATGATTTTTCTATTAACATTAGAAACCATATATTCATAATCCTTATCAACTGAATTTATATTATTCTTCCGTATCTTCTTTTTAGTTCTAATCATAAATTCTCTTGAAACTACTTCTTCTAAGGTACTTGTCCAATATATAACTTCAAGACCTTGTCTTAAAAATTCAATTTCTCCAATCTTTTCTGCATAGACATCTTCAATACTTCTGTATTTATCAAAACCAAGAATTGCTCCAATATCTTTTCCTTCAAACTTCTCGGTTTCTTTTACTAGGCATTCTAATTTTCCCATTTTATAAATCACCTCATTTAATAATTAATCTAAACCTTTACACTGTATAGACAATGCATTAATTTAAACCTTTGTTTAAGTTATTTTTTTATCTTTTCAATTTATTATCTTCTTACTTCCTGATGTGTTTTTGAGATATTTTCAAGCCATTGCTGATTAATAGTTATTAATCTCTAGTTATCTATGTTTAAATTATATATTTTACTTTCTAAGTAACTTACTAGGCAAAAAAAATTTCTATCGGATTTTGTATTTCTAATATTCTTATCATATTTTCAATTTCATCAGATCCGAAGATCCCTTTGTTTAGTTTAGTACATAAAGTTTTTGGAGAAATTCCTAATTCTCTCGCGAGTTTTTCTTGAGTATAGCCTTTTGATTTTATTTTCCCTTTCAACTCATTAACTAGTATCATAATAATCCCCCTTTTGTTACTTGTTAAGTAATATAATACATTATTTGGATATTGCTGTCAATACTTAACAAGTAACTTATTCCAAGTTTTAGGAAATAATTGTTGCATATACAGAAACAAATGTTATAATATAATTAATTTGAATTAAATTATGAGGGGAAAGATAAAAACTATGGGATTAAAAGAAAATATAAAAAAAAGACGCTTAGATTTGAACCTCACATTGGAGGAAGTCTCGAATAAACTATCTGTTAGTAAGCCAACTCTTCAACGATACGAGAGTGGTGTAATTTCCAATATACCCTCTGATAAAATTGAAAAACTCGCAGCTATCTTAGAGACAACACCAGCATACTTAATGGGGTGGGAAGAAGAAAAAATTGACATAAAATCACAATTAACTGAAGAAGAGAAATCTTTATTAGATAAATACAATTCCTTAGATTATGTGGGCAAGCACACGGTTAATACAGTATTGGAAATGGAATTTAAAAGATGTAATTAATATAACATTTACTAATATTTTAGGAGAATTAAGAAATATTATGTTTATAAATTTGACTTTTTTTGTAAAATTTTCAGTTAGAAGCATAATTGAAAATTTTATATATTCTTTTAAGATCTAAATGAACTTTAAATTTTAAAGTTTATCAAAACTATTAATTTTAAGATCTATTTGCTGCATTACTTCTTCGTATTTATCATCAAAAAAAATGGAAAGTGAACTTAAAAGATCATCTTTCCCATTAAAATAGTAATAAAACGTACCTCTTGAAGCATCAGCTTCATCAATAATTTCATCTATGGTTGTATCCTCATATCCTTGCTTTTTAAATAAACTCCATGCTGCTGCTACAATTTTTCCTTTAGTTTTTTCTTCTTAGCCATAGTTCTTATAAGTTTTATTTCTTTTTTAATTGTTCCTAATTAAATGATTGTTCTGTACGTTCAATTATTTCATCTTGTAGTGCCTTACTAAGATTTCTAAAATGATCGCTATAGCCTGCAACTCTCACAATCAAATCTTTATATTCTTCAGGATTTTTTTGTGCTTGTATCAAAGTTTCTCTATCAATAACATTAAATTGAATATGATGTCCATCCATATTAAAATAAGTACGTATAAGATTTGACATTTGTTCCAAACCATTTTCCCCTGCTACAACACTAGGAGTAAATTTTTGATTTAATAATGTTCCCCCTGTTCTTAAATGATCCATCTTAGATGCTGACTTTATCACTGAAGTAGGACCTTTTGTATCAGCACCCTTTTCAGGTGAAATCCCCTCTGATACCGGTTTATAAGCAAATCTACCATTAGGACTGGCCATCATTACTTCTCCAAAATATACATGACATGTAGTTGGAAGCATGTTAATTCTATATGTTCCACCTTTCATATTAGGCCTGCCTGTAACACTTTTGCTATAAAAGTCAAAAACACTTTTCATAATTGAATCTGCATAAGGGTCATCATTGCCATATTTCGGTGTTTTATTACGAACTAAATTAAGTATTCTCTCATAGCCTTCAAAATTATTTTCAAGGGCATTCATGAGCTCTTTCATAGTAAATTTTTTTTCATCAAATACATTATATTTTACAGATGCCAAGCTGTCTGTGATAGTTCCTATGCCAACCCCTTGAATGTAATTTGTATTATAACGTGCTCCTCCTGCATTATAATCCTTTCCTTTTTTAATACAGTCATTAGTAATTATAGACAAAAACGGTACAGGCATATTATCTGCATATATTTTTTCAATAATATTACTTCCCTTAATTTTTATATCAAGGAAATATTCAATCTGCCTCTTGTAAGCATCAAAAAGTTTTTCATAAGTATTAAAATCTTCAGCATACCCAAGTTCTAAACCCAATTGTTTACCATTTACCTTGTCATATCCATTATTTAAAGTAAGTTCAAATATCTTGGGAAGATTAAAATATCCAGTTAAAATATAAGCTTCATTTCCAAAAGCTCCTGTTTCTACGCAACCACTTGTTCCTCCAGTTCTCGCATCCTCAATACTTTTCCCAGCATTTAATAATTCCTGAATAATTGCTTCCGTATTATAAAAGGCAGGCTGTCCCCATCCTTTTCTTGATATTTCACAAGCTCTTTTTAAGAACTTCTGTGGAGTTTTACGACTGATTTGAACATTTGAACTTGGCTGCAAAAGTTTCATTTCATCCATGCAGTCTAAAATCAAGTAACTAACAGGATTTACACCATTTTCTCCATCTGGAGTTATTCCTCCAGTATTAATATTTGCAAAATCTGTATAGGTACTGCTCTCTTTTAGTGTAATCCCTACTTTAGGTGGAGCAGGCTGGTTGTTAAATTTTATCCAAAGACATTCTAAAAGTTCTTTTGCCTTTTCATCATTTAAAATATTTTTTTCAATATCATTCTCATAGAAAGGATATATATGTTGATCTAATCTTCCTGGGCTATATGCATCCCATGGATTTAATTCAGAAGTAACCCCAAGATGCACAAACCAATACATCTGTAAGGCCTGCCAATAGGTTTTTGGTTTATGAGCTGGAACTACTTCACAGTTTTCTGCAATCTGCAAAAGATCCGCTTTCCATGAAGGATCTGATGTTTTTTCTGCTTCTTCTCTTGCAAGCTTTGCATATCTTTCGCCTAAAATAATAATTGCATCGCATGCTATACTCATTGCTGATAATTGATTTTTTTTGTCTAATGCTTCGGCATCATTTAAAAAATCTAACTCAGTTATAGCTTTCTTTATATCTTCTTTGTAATCTAAAAATCCTTTTTCATATATTTTTCCAGAACCCACAGTATGACCTGGCCCTCTTTGTTCCATAAATTCAGTAAAAATACCGCATTCATAAGCATTTTTCCATTCATTACTCATATTTCTTAAGATTAAGTTACGAATAGAACGATTTTTCCAAAATGGAATAATAACTTCTTCTTGATATGCATAATCTTTATCTTTAACATTAAAGCTAATTAAATCTCTATCATTCATAACATGCATATCTTCTATAGTATGACAGCAAAGTTCTGGAAATGTTGGAGCTGCTTGAGGACCATCACCTTTTTCTCCTACAATGAGTTCACCTTCATTAATACATAGAGTTTTTTTTGAAAAATAATTTTTAAGACAAATAGCACGAAGCTCTGGTACAGATACTGTACCTTCATATTCTTTATATGTTTCAGTCATAATTTTAGCTCTTTCCATATATATATGCGCTTCTGTATCTACACTTTGTTTTCTAAGTTTTTTAATACGATCGTTCATTCCTCTTTCCATAATTTAACCTCCTATAATAACATTTATAAATCCATACTTTTCAAATTCTTTTTTATATTCTTGCATCTTCTTAGGATCTGGAGCACGCCAGTTATCACCTTCATATATTTTTTGTAATTTGTAATATTTACTCATTCCCGTATTATGATATGGCAAAAGATTAATTCTATGAGGCCTTATATTGTTACTTAGCAAATATTTTATTATATCTCTTATATGCTTCTCCTCAGCATTCACACCTTCAATGAGAGGAATCCTAATATAAATTTTGGCTTTATCTTTATAAAGTTTTTTTAAGTTATCCAGAATCAGTGTATTATCTACTCCTGTATACTTTTTATGAAGTTCATTATCTATAAGTTTTAAATCATATAAAAATGTATCTATAACCGCTAGAATTTTTTCAAAGTTTTCATAACAAGTAAAGCCACAAGTATCAATATTAACTCTGATTCCTCTTTTGTGAAATTCTTTTACAAGTTTTTCTACGTATTCCATATCCATAGCCATAACTTCTCCACCAGATAAAGTAACTCCACCTCCTGATTCTTCATAAAATAAATAATCTTTTTCTACCTCTTTTATAAGCTCTGAGACAGAGTAATGTTTTCCAGCTATATTTCTAGCATTTTGCAAGCAATAGTCAGTGCAAGTGCCACAAGCTTTGCAAATTTCTTTTTCTGTAAACATATATTCTTCTTTAACATGTATTGCTTTTTGTGGACATATTTCAATACATTGCCTGCATTTTGTACACTGTTCTTTATTGTACATTATTTCCTTCTCATAATTTTGAGTCTCAGGATTATGACACCAACTACATCGTAAAGGGCAGCCTTTAAAAAATATAGTAGTACGAATTCCATCCCCATCATGTATTGAATATTTTTGAATATTTGTTATATATACATTTTTCAAAATTAACTCCTCAATTCTTTTTGGATAACGATATCTTAAAACTTTCTTTACTATTCAACTATTCAAGTTCAACTAAGATTCACTTAAATTCTTAAAAAGAGTGAGATTTCCCCCACTCTAAAATTTCATTTTAATTACTTATAATCATAATTTTTTTTGTATTTTTTCGATTCTCTTATCTGTATTTCAATTCCTACTATTATCATAGTAATGCCTACAAATTCATTACTGAATACTTTCTTCCCTCTTCATCTCCTTAGGCACATGAAAATAAATAACAAGTCCAAAGTTGACATGGATATTTTTCATCAGGCAAGAAAGTAATTGCCCTCATAGTGGGCCTATTATAAGTGAGAGTCCAAATCTTGTATTTGGTTTCTCGAACTTAGTTAAATTGCACATGCAATTTAACCTCCTTTGATGATGGAAAATAGGCTGGCAAATGGACTTGTTATTTATTTGATTGTACCTTAGTACCAATGCTAAAACCAAATTCCAGCGGATCGTCATCATCTAATATCCATGTATTCATTCCGGTGATATATGCGCTTCCAGTTATTTGTGGTATAATTCCCTTTTTTCCGTCAATTTCAATTTCTTTTGTCACTTTTCCCATAAATAAAGAACCTATAATACTTTCATAAACAAATTCTTCTCCAATTTCAAGCTCTCCTTTTGCATACAGTGCTGCAAGCTTAGCACTTGTTCCTGTTCCGCATGGGGATCTGTCTGCCTGAGCACCTCCAAAAATTACACAGTTCTTCATACTGGCTTTGTCACTGCAATCATGCGTATAAAATTCCACTAAATCCACAGTTGTTATGTCCAAATATGGATGCTTAATATTCTGTGTATAATTAATCATCTTTCTTAGTTTCATTCCAAGATCTGTAATCTCCTTCATGTTCTCCTCTGTTAATTTCAGACCAATAGCATCTGCATCTACCAAAGCAAAGAATGATCCTCCAAATGAAATATCATATGTGATGTTTCCATATTGAGGTACTTCTATTTGCAAATTACTCTTATACAAAAATGATGGAACGTTTATAATGCTTACATTTACTGCTTTATGGTTAATAACCCTAACTTTTGTTTGTATTATCCCGGAGGGGGCATCTAAAACCACTTCAGTATATGGTTCTTTTACTTCAACAATGCCAGTTTCAACAGCCATAGAAGCCACCCCAATACTGCCATGCCCACACATATTTAAATAATTATCACTGTCCATGAATATTACTCCTATATCTGCCTCTTCATGGATTGGTTCTGTAAGAAGTGCCCCAAACATATCTCTATGTCCTCGTGGCTCAAGCATAATTGCTTCTCGACAATTATCATAATGCTTCTCTAAATACTGCTTTTTCTCCATCATTGTTTTACCCGGAATTTCTGGAAAACCTTCATATATAATTCTAGTTGACTCTCCCATGGTATGAGAATCTATTGTTTTGAATTTATATTTATAGTCCATTGTTTTTGGATTGAACTTCATATTCATTCCCTCCTATATTCTTTTGTCAAAGGGCTTTTAATTCACTAAATTTTTTTCTAACAACATATGCCAGTAATTGTGCCGTACCCTCAACTCCGAGAAACGCGCTATTTACCAGAATATGCTTGGACGTTGGTTCTCCAGGACTATATTTTGCATACTGTTTATGAAATGCCAGTCTTGCCTTGTCGACACTCATAATCATCTTTTCTGCTTCTGATGTGCTCATTCCCAAACTATCAACACAGTTTCTCATACGAGCATCCAAAGGTGCATAAATATATATGTGAAATGCATTTTTTTCATTTCTTAATATATAATCAGAACATCTTCCTACAATGATGCAGGTTTCCTTATCTGCTAATTCCTGAATGATCTTTGACTGTGTCTCAAATATTTTTTTCTGCTGACTTAAATTTTCTGTTCCAAGGGGAAACAGCATTTTAAAGAAATCAGAACTGCTCTCTTCCTGATCACTTATAACAGATATTGGAAGATTTAATTTCTGTGCTGATGCTTCCACAATATCTCTATCATAGTATTCTATATTCAGAATTTCTGATAAACGTTTGGCAATTGGACGCCCTAAACTTCCAAACTGCCTAGTAATTGTAATTACATATTTGCTCATTTACCTCTCCCCCTTATGCTGTTAAGAATCTGGCAAGAAATGATTTCGTACGCTCTTCCTTTGGATTTTCCAATACTTCTGAAGGTCTGCCTTCTTCTACAATAAGTCCATCTGCCATAAAAACAACGCGATCTGCTACATCTTTGGCAAAGCCCATCTCATGAGTTACAACAATCATTGTTATGCCATCTTTTGCCAAATCCTTCATTGTATTTAACACATCTCCAACCAGTTCAGGATCTAACGCAGAGGTTGGTTCATCAAACAATAGTGCTTGTGGCTCCATTGCAAGTGCTCTTGCAATAGCCACACGCTGCTGCTGCCCACCAGAAAGTGTAGGTGGATAGACATCTGCTTTTTCTTCAAGTCCAACCCTTTTTAGTAATTTTATTGCTAGTTCCTTTGCTTCAGACTTTGATTTATGTTTAGTTAGCATTGGAGCCATCATAACATTTTGCAGTACTGTTTTTAATGGGAAAAGATTAAACCTCTGAAAAACCATTCCAACTTCTTCTCGAAATTTACGAATATCATATGATTTATCAATAATATTCTTGCCATTATATAATATTTCTCCGCTTGTAACTGTTTCCAATTGATTTATGCAGCGCAGAAATGTACTTTTACCTGAACCTGATGGTCCTATAACACATACTACTTCCCCAGGCTTTATGTGTATATTCACATCACGTAAAACTTCTAAATCACCAAAATTTTTCTTTAAATGTTTAACTTCTATCATTAATTATTCACCTCATTTTCTTTTCAATAAATTTTTGAATAATAATCAGAACTGATATAACAATTAAATAAAATGCTGCTAGTACTGTATATGTTGGAATTGTCTGAAAACTTAATGCTGCATACGTCTGTGCCTGATGAGTTACTTCACTTACTGTAATAACAGATAGAAGCGCTGTATCTTTTACAGAAATAATAAATTGATTAAACAACCCTGGAAGTGCAATTTTTGTTGCTGGAGGAATAATAACATGAATCATAACTTGAATCTTTGTAAGTCCCAAAGAGACTGCCGCCTCTTTCTGACCTAAATCAACACTCTGAAGCGCACCCTTAATTATTTCTGACATAAATGCACCTGAATTTAATGCTATTACAATAACTCCAACTGTTGTTGCCCCAAAATCTATTCCTGTCAATTTAGGAATGACAAAATATACATAGAGAGCTTGCACCATTAATGGAGTAGCACGAATAATCCAAATATAAACTTCTGCAATAATCTTTAAACCTTTTAATTGTGACTGTAAAATGAAACCGCAAAAACCAGCAATTACTAATCCAAATAAAATACCTAATACTGCTATGAAAAATGTGATTTTAATTCCAGAAAACAGCATTGGTAAAATTGTTTGATAGAATTGTATATTCATACATTATACCTGTCCTTTCTTTAGGCTGCATAGACTTATCTAATTATTTGCACCATTTATCGTAAAGTTTATCTAATGTTCCATCTTCTTTTAATTTTGCAAGTGCTGCATCGAACTTATCTTTATACTTAAAATTATTATTATACGCAATTGCATATGGTGCCTGTCCATTATTAAACTCATCTCCAACTGTCTCTAATGCTGTTCCATTTGTTGTCTTTATATAGAATGCGCATCCTGGAGCATCCTGAATAACTGCATCTACCTTCTTTTGTTCTAAAGACTCATAAGCTGTTGTAATAGTATCATGAACTTCAATTTTGGAATTTGTTAGATTTTTCTGTGCATAAATGTGTGACGCTGTTCCTTTTTCAACTGCTACTGTTTTTCCTGCTAATGAATCTACACCTGTGATACCTTCATCATTGTTTTTATTGATCATAACTTTCTGACCTGAATCACAGTATGTATCTGAGAATTTCATTACTGCTTTTCTTTCATCTGTTGCACATAAAGCTGCTGCTCCTACATCTAACTTTCCTTCTGCAATAGAAGTTGTAAGTGCAGAATAATCCATTGCCTGAAGACCGCCGCCATCAATTTTAAATCCAAGAATTTTCTGGATATCATTGATTAAGTCAATATCATACCCAATTAATGTTTTTCCATCTTTATCATAATACGAGAATGGCCCAAATAACCCCGAAGTACCTATTTTAATTGAAACATCTTTCATTGACCCCTCTAAATCGGTTGTTGATGCTTTTTGAGCATCTGCTGGTTTTGAAGCTGAATCACTTCCAGAACTTCCACATCCCATAAACGATAATGTCATAACTCCTAACATCAAAACAGCTAATATTTTCTTTTTCATAATATTTCCTCCCCATATTTTAATAATTTTTTTATTGACCTATCAGCAAGTTGTTTTATGTTTTTTAACTATAAGATATAAAAAAAAGGCAGGCAAATTACTTTTTTTAAGCACCTTTGCCTACCTTATATTTTATTATATATATGCATTATACTCATATATTTCCTCTTTTGTAAACTGATATTTTATTATATATATCATTAAATTTTGTCATGACACCTTAACCAGCATTTCTCTATAATTATATATTTTATAATATTCACCGTTATCAGCAAGTGCATTATACTCTATAATTGTTGGAAGTACTATTGCATTAGCGACTCCATGAGGCACATTAAAAAATGCACTCACCGGATGACTCATAGCATGAACATTTCCTAATCTTGCAAATGAAAATGCAATACCTGCAGAAAATCAAACTCATTCATAATATACCCCATTCCTGCAACTACAATATATTAAAAGGTCTGCGCAACTATTATTTTATAAAGATTCAACTGCTTCTTTAATTATTTGAACAGCCTTATCGCAGTCTTTCTCTGAAATAATAAGCGGAGGAATCATACGAATAATATGAGCACCAATTGCAGTAATGAGCAGCTTTCTGTCAAAACATGCATGTTTAACATCAACACCACTTATACTTTCATCAAATTCAACCCCAATCAAAAGTCCCTGACCTCTTACCTCTTTGACGTGTGGCAGTTTGCTTAATTTTTCCATAAAATAAGCACCCATTTTTTCTGCATTACCTGCAAGATCTCTATCAATAAGTTCGTTCACTTCAGCTAAAGCTGCTGCACACGAAACAGGATTACCACCAAATGTCGTACCATGTGAACCAGAAGTAAATGCTTTTGCAACTTCTTTGGATGCGCATATAGCACCAATTGGCATACCACCCCCAAGAGCTTTAGCCATAGATATAATATCTGGTTTGATACCATAATGCATAAACGACATGAACTTACCAGTTCTGCACCATCCTGTCTGAACCTCATCAATTAAAAGAAGCATTTCATGTTCATTACAGAATTCTCTTAATCCTTTCATAAATTCCTGTGTTGCTGGATGAACACCACCTTCTCCCTGAACAGGTTCAATCATAATAGCTATTGTATTTTCACTACATGCATCCTTAAATGACTGAAGGTTATTATACTCTGCATATGTAAAACCATCTGTCATAGGACCAAAACCAATCTGGCATCCATTATCAGGCTGACCTGTGGCTGACATTGCACCAAATGTTCTTCCATGGAATCCCATTTTTGCAGTTACGATATTATATTTTTTAGGACCATATTTTTCGACTCCATATTTACGAGCCATCTTAATCATAGCTTCATTGGCTTCTGTACCTGAATTCTGATAAAATATCTTATCCATTCCAATAGTTGTACATACTTTTTCCGCCAAAAGTGCTTGTGGAATAGTATATGGATAATTAAATGTATGCATAATATCTGATACTTGATCTTTTACTGCTTCCACTACTTTTTCATTACAACTTCCAGCAGAGTTTACTGCAATACCAGCATAAAAATCTAAATATGCAGTTCCGTTTTCATCATATATATACTGATCTTTGGCTGTTTCTGCCAAAAAGTCAAAACGCTCATATGTCTCTATCATATATTTGTTGACTTTATCTTTAATATCCTGTGCACTTAATCCTAAATCCTTTAATCTCATTATTATAGCCTCCTAATATTTTTTTTATTATCACTTATGCTTTGCATCTTATGTGAGTCATCCCACATAAGATATATTACAAGTGAGCATCAAAACATTTGGCTGTTAAGGTGCTTAAAAAATGCAATTATTATAACTTTAATTTATACATTATGTCTGTATTCATATGGAAGTACTTTTATAGCATTGTAACTTGGACAATCACGAACCCACTCCAAAGATTCTTTTATAATTGCTGTTTGTTGTGGAATATTGTTAGGTTCTCCTGCATTAGACCCAATTGGTACATGTGGAGCTGTAATTCTAGGTGCTCCCTGCTGCTTTGCAATCGGAGGAAGTGCTGCTATAACTACGCAGCTCATACCCTCAGCTTCACAACATCTTGTAACGATAGTTGCTGATCTGTGGCAGGTTCCACAACCACCAGTACAAAGTACTATGTCTACTCCTTGCTCCTTTAATTTCTTGGCAATCTCTGGGCCTGTCTCATTCTTAAATTTCTCAACATTTCCACCACCACCCATGAATGTGTATGTCTCTGTCGAAAGTGATCCTATAAAGCCTTCATCTACAAGTTCATGAAGACGATCAATTGGAAACATTGCATTTACATCTTTATTAATATCAGAATTATCAAAACCTCCATGTGTTACCATTAACTGATCTGATGGAATCTCAAACGGAATAGTTCTGTAAGAAAAATCACCTGAAGTATTAAATGGCACCTGACTTTTGATGTGTATTCCTCCTGCTGTAATAAATGCTACCTTACATTCACTTAATGGCTTTTTTAACTCTGTAAACACCGGTTTAGGTGTAATTGGTACAAAAATTTCTGACTGCATTCCTTCTACTGTTGTTAAACTCATAATTCTACCTCCTATATTGATTCAAGTGGGATGTTTTTCTTACCTACTTACCTGCATACAGCTGAAATAAAATTCTATATTCTGACCTTCTTTTAGCGGTACAGGTGTAAATACCCAGCGCCTTGGCACTGCAATAGTTCCCAATTGATTTATAATTTCTACTTTTACTGCTGTATCATTTACCTCTGAAATCTTTCCTCCAAGCAGGCATGGACTTATTTCATGATCTGTAATCATATCCGATGAATCATAATCATACGGATCTTCAACTACCTGTATATAACTAAAATAAAATTCTGTTTCTAGGCCTTCTTGCAAATTATCGCAGGGTATTACCAGATGTTTTGGAATAGAAATAACTCCAAGCCTCCCGTGCAAATGGACTTTTATCTGGTTATCCGATACCTTTTTTACAAGCCCTCCCATTTTAATTGGGTTGATTATATAATCCATCAATGTAGTGTTCCATTATCAACCAATTTTGTTTCTGAAAGTCCTAAAAGCTTATTATTGGCATTAATAATGTCGTTACTCCATTTTTTTGATGCCGGCTTAATATCCACACCTGCCATCTTGTTTTTCAACATTTGAATTGCACGGGCTGCAACTTCTTTTGTTACACATGAGCATCCAGCTACATTATTTTCAAATCCTCCCATATCCATATTTTCTTCAACCATTGCTGTTGCATATTTATTACCAACTACTAGCTGGCCCTGATATGCACAGAATGATACTCCTACTACTGGTATATCTCTCTTTCCAGCCTGTTCAATATGCTGTATAAAGTCAATGTGATTATTACCAAATCCCTCTGTTGTTATAATACAACCATCTATATCTAAAGATTCAAGAAGAGAACCTAATCTCTCTGATACCCACATTTTCTCATCATTTACCTGAGGGGAGCCAACAAATACAACTCCGATAAGATCAAACTCATCATCAGCTGCCAATCCTTCTACTAAAGGTTCACGAATATAATGACGTGTCATTTCCTTAGTAGCCGGTCCTATACATGTTAATGCATGTATTGAACCATCTCTTACTTGATTTGGTGTAAGCATAATTGGTACATTACCACAATCAACATTCTTTTGGCCTCCTAGAATTCCACAAGGTTCTGTAGGACAAATTACATTATCATGCATGGCTCCTTGTCCCATAATCTCTTTAACAAGTACAACACGAGGATTTCCACTACGTCTTACATCTTCACATACTTCCTCATGCAATACTTCTCCATCATAATTCTTAAGCTCATCGCGGACTGCCTGAATAATATAATCCTGACACTTATGTGCTGAAAATGGACCTGGACGAGTCATTCCTGTATTTTTTTGTATAACAACATGACATCGAATGATAATATCATTTTCATCTGCACATCCAGGATGACCAAAATACATCTTTTCATCAAGATATCCTTCAGATGAACCAAACTCATGAACCTGAACTCCTTCTTCATCAACACCTGTTAACATGAATACAACTCCATCTGCAACCTTAGTAATACCTTCTCCAAGTTCACCTTCCACTTTTGTAGCAATTGGGCAGACATCCATAATTGTTTCAGTGTAAACATGACGCTTATCTGGATATATAACATCAAGTTTTATACTCTTACATAAAGGATCTTCTTTCACTGCTTTCTCTACAATATTCTTATCTATGCTGATCTTTCCATCTTTTATAAATGTCTTTTCTCCTATTTCAACATCTGTGATTTTCATATGTTTCTTCACAAGAGTTCTAATTGATTTCTTTTCTCCTGCTACTGCTTTTGGTATAGTAGGTGCAGCAACTTCTTCTATATTACTTCCCCCGGCAAATACAGGAATATCTAATTTTAATCCTGTGATATTTTCTGCCTTTTCAATCTCAATATGAATCATTCCATTCCCTCCTGTTGTCGTATGAACTATCTTTTTTAGCAAATCATCTTTATCTTCCTTAACCATGTTTTTTGATGCATCATTTTTTACTGGCGCAGTATCGTTTATTTTGTCTAACACATCAGTTGTAATAGGTGTTAATGCCTCAACATCTTTAATAAGCGTACTTCCTAAGACTTGTTCAATCTTAAGACCATCTGGACTAAGGGTTAATAATCCAGCCTCTTCCATATCATCAAATAATGTTGGATCTTCTAAATCTGCAGCACTTATTACAAGTCCCTTTTGTCTCCTGCAACAAAAAATAGCAGGATCTTTCATATGAAGTTTTAATGTTTCATTTGTAATAGACATATCGTTTCCCCCTAGCTTTTATTAAATTTTCTTATTAATTTATGGTTAACAGCCCTAAGCGCACCATCCGTACAGTGGTATACTGGAAGCCCTAATTTGGGTGCACATGACATAACTGTATTAGAACAATCTGTACAATTACTTATTAAAACCGCTTCTGCTCCACTCTTTTTTAATGCCATTACCTTTTGTACCTGTCCTGGGCATTTTCCAGGGTTTTCACATTTCCTGCTTCCATTTACTTTGATAGCCTGTTTACAATATTCAACTCCGGCTACCTGTGAACCCATACTTTCTGCTATCTCACATAAACGGTCTTTATCAGCGCCACATGCACATACCAAAATCCCTATCTTTGATGGACCCTTTATGAAACATTCTGAAGCTATCAGACCACCTGTAGTTTTGACAATTGGAGAATCCATTGTTGTTCTCTTGCCAGTAAATGGTCCACCCATTATTAATTCACCGTAGTCTTTAGAAACACCGCCTGCCATCTCAAATACATCTGAAACCTTTATTCCTAGTGGAACATCATAAAAAACTTGAATAAGTTTGTCATTTGAATTATCTGCGATTTTTCCAGCTACCGTAAGATCTTTGTCAATAAAGGGTTTTTTCTCATCAACAGCCTCTTGAATTCTGCATGCTGTTTCTGCATTAATTACAATTGCATCTGCCTCCAGCGGAAGTGAATTAACTGGCAACAGCTTCCCAAATACTTCTCGAATAATAGCTCTTTCTTCACCCATAGGATAAATATCATCTAGGGTTACAATATGTATATTACTGTTTGTATTTGCTTCTTCCAGCTTTTTGATTGCCACGCTTTGGTATTCTTTAATTGCAATGACTCCTGACGATGCATTAGAAACTTCCATAGCAATTTCTAAGCCCCTCAGTAATTGCTTTGGTTTCTTTTCTATTTTCCCTATATTATGTGAAAGTATTGGTTCACATTCTGCTGCATTTATCACAACTGTTCCATTTTTCTTGAACGGTTTGGATAATTTAGCATAAGTAGGGAATCCTGCACCTCCAGCGCCTACAATACCTGCTTCTTTTATCAGTTCCAGAGGAGTTGATTGTGTTAGAGGAATATAATCAGTGCTCTGCTTTTCATCTGCTAGAATAAATATACTACTATCTGAGACTTCACAGACTCTTCCAGATACACTTGCATATATATTTGCCCCAAGTGAATTTTCCCTTTGAAAAGAAACAAGTTGTCCCCGCTTTACGTTGTCACCTTTGACAACTGCGGAAACAACTTGTTCACCAATGTGTTGTTTCAACAAATATTCATAAATATGTCTCATTATAACCTCCTATCTACGTCAATATTGCTTGATGTTTCTTTGTCTTCCTGGTTATGAATTCAGTATACGGCAGCATATTTAATTAGTAAAGCGACTTTTTGTTCTGTTATTGATTAGTAATTGTCATGTTTATTTTAAGAAAATTCGCTACCCTCATGACTTTGCTCAAGTTATAGAATTCTATAAATTCCTAAAGAATAAAAAATAACTGCGTACTTAGCTAAAATAAAAAGTACCCAGTCATCTAACTTTATTTGATTGTGCCTTATATTAAAATTTACTGATTTGTTATATAGTCTTTGGCAAATTCTATGAATTTTTTGACAGATGGTGTAAGCATATCATTTAATTTATATGCGATCCCAAGTTTTCTGCAATAATATGGATTTAATGGTCTCATAGCTATTATATTTTTATAGTCTCTTGCAATCAACTCTGGCAATATACTAATTCCTAGATTATTTGCAACCATAGATATAATCGCATGATCATCAGTACAGGAGTACTTCATAAATGGTTTTACTGCTGCATCTGTTAATGCATTATGAATATCATAATCAGTTCCTATTGTAGATATTATGAATGGCTTGTCATTAAATTCTTCAATTTGAACCGATTTATTTTTACTAAATTTATGATTAAGTGGCAGTATTGCAACTAGCGGATCTTCGTACAAAGGAATAAACTCCATTTTATTAATATGACGTTCACTTAAAAAACCTATATCTATTGTATTGTCATCAATCCACTGCTCTACATCATCTGTTCCACCCTCTTTGATGCTTATTTCAATTTTGGGATATTTTTTTTCAAAAAGATATATAATCTGCGGTAGCCAACTAATTGCGACACTTGTAAAAGTTCCAATCTTAATTTTACCAATTTCGTAGCCTTTAATATCCTGAATTGTCTCTTCAACATACTCATTGCTGGATAAAAGACCTCTGATAAGTGGAAGTAAAATTTCACCACTATGGGTTAATGTAACACCTTTCTTAGATCGAATAAATAGAGCTAAACCAATTTCACTTTCAAGACTCTTAAGCAAATGACTAACTCCTGACTGGGTATATCCTATTCTCTCAGCGCTTTTTGTAAAACTTCCAGTTTCTGCAACATCTACAAACAATTCGTATTTTTTAATATCCATCTTAGCCCCCCTTACGACTATCGTCGGCACATATAAAAATGAAAGAGTGCCGATTTAGCCTGTTTAACTTTATAATACTTGCGCTTATTGCAAATTCGATGTATTATGATTAATATTGTACATAACAGTAATGCTTATTACTGTTATTCCCTTACTTGTATTATAGTTGTTTCTATTCTTTTGTAAACTCTTTATTAATACTTAACACTTAAGCTCATCTTCAAAAGTAGAATTTCTAATTATAATAGCTATTTGTTTTTTATCAAAGCACTCTCATCCCGCATTTTAGGCGCATATTCTTCAGAATATATATGGTAATATGTTGTAGAATATATATTCTCCTATG
Source organism: Clostridium sp. DL-VIII (assembly GCF_000230835.1). Classification (NCBI taxonomy): domain Bacteria; kingdom Bacillati; phylum Bacillota; class Clostridia; order Eubacteriales; family Clostridiaceae; genus Clostridium; species Clostridium sp. DL-VIII. The sequence continues at coordinate 2,270,674 of NZ_CM001240.1, read as the reverse complement.
GTAATATTCTTAAGAATAAATATGGTACATAGAACTTCGATATTTTTTCATCTAATTCAAATTTATTAACACATGGAGAACTACCATAAATCCTTGCCACTCTTTTAGCCATTAACTCTACTTGTTTTTATAAAATTTGAAGCTGGGTAACTTATTTGAATGCCCAAAAATATTTAAGAAAATTAAAATAAAATTGTTGACATTTAATTGTATAAACGTTATCATCGAATTACAATATTTATACAATTGTCAGGATTGTTACTGATTTGATCAGGCGAAACCTCAATTAATGAGAAGAGATATTAATTAATCTCTTTTGATTAATTGGGGTTTTTATACTTTAATTCATAATATAATTTGATTGGAGGCTAGGAATGATAATATAAAATTATCTTATACTTAGAATATTAATAGTTTCTAATATGAGAAAATTTTATGATTAAGTTATGTATCAGCTTTTGTCAATACATAGTATATATACTTTTAATTATAGTACTATAGATTGTGTATTGCTGTTATTAATTTAAATTATGCAAAATTTTCATTTATTTATAGAGTGGACTGAGGAGGAGAAAAATATGTCAATTAAGTTTCCAGAAGGATTTTTATGGGGAGGGGCTACAGCTGCTAACCAATTTGAAGGTGCATATAATGAAGATGGTAAAGGATTATCAACTCAAGATATAGCTCCAAAAGGATTAATGGGTCCATTAACTGATGAACCTACAGAAGATAATATGAAGCTTATAGGAATTGATTTTTACCACAGATACAAAGAAGACATCAAATTATTTGCTGAAATGGGATTTAAGACTTTCAGATTATCTATTGCATGGTCAAGAATATTCCCAAATGGTGATGATAAAGAACCAAATGAAAAGGGACTACAATTCTATGATAATGTATTTGATGAATTAGCTAAATATGGAATTGAACCTTTAGTTACAATTTCGCATTATGAAACTCCACTTGCTTTAGCTAAAAATTATGATGGTTGGGTTAATAGAAAACTTATTGGATTTTTTGAAAACTATGTTAGAACAATTTTTACAAGATATAAAGATAAAGTAAAGTATTGGCTTACTTTTAATGAAATAAACTCAGCAGTTCACCAGCCTTATATGAGTGCTGGTATATGGACTCCAAAAGAAAAATTAAGTAAGCAAGACTTATACCAAGCTATGCATCATGAATTAGTTGCAAGTGCACTCGCAGTAAAAATTGGTCATGAAATGAGTTCAAATTTTAAAATAGGATGTATGGTTCTTGGATTGCCAAATTACCCATTAACTCCAATGCCAAGTGATGTACTTAAAGCAATGGAACAGGATAGAGAAAATCTATTTTTTGCAGATATTCATGCAAGAGGAGAATACCCAAGATACATGAATAGATTCTTTAAAGAAAATAATATAGAAATAAAAATGGAAGCTTTGGATAAAGAAATATTAAAAAATACAGTAGATTTTATTTCATTTAGTTACTATATGAGTTTCTGTGCAACTGCAGATTCAGAAAAGAATAAAGCTGGAGCAGGAAACATTTTTCCTGGTATACCAAATCCATATTTAAAAGCATCTGAATGGGGCTGGCAAATAGATCCTGAAGGTTTAAGATATATTCTTAACCAATTCTACGATAGATATCAAAAACCATTATTTATAGTTGAAAATGGCTTAGGTGCAGTGGATGAATTAATAACTGATGAAAATGGTAATAAGACAGTAAATGATGATTACAGAATTAAGTATTTAAATGATCACTTAGTTCAAGTTGCAGAAGCTATTGAAGATGGTGTTGAACTTATGGGATATACTACATGGGGATGTATAGATTTAGTTAGTGCATCAACTGCTGAACTTAAAAAAAGATATGGCTTTATCTACGTAGATAGAAACGATGATGGAAGTGGAACTTTAGAAAGATATAAGAAAAAGAGTTTTGATTGGTATAAAGAAGTAATCGCAACAAATGGAGCAAGTTTAAAAAAATAAAATTAAAGTCTAAGATCTATATCTTTAATTGTTCTTTTACCTCCTAATGGAATACGAATAGTATCTTAATACAAGACCAATACAGCTTGAATTTGAAATAAAATAATCCTGGAGAGGCTTTTCTCTTCAGGATTATTTTATTTCATTTATATAATTTAACACATGTGAGCTAACTATAAATACATATAGTTATTATAATACAGCAATTTTATGCATGAATTTTTCAGCATTTCTTTCAAATCCATATTTTTCATACAATCCATGTGCATTTTTAGTAAGCAAAAGTCCATGCAAATTTTTCAGATCATCATCTTTTGCAATGAATTCTATCATTGACTTTCCTAAACCTTGTCCTCTATGCTCCTTGTCAATAATTACATCGCAAAGATAATAAGCTGTGGCATAATCTGTAATAACTCTGGCGAATCCAACCTGATTATTATGGCTATCAAATACCCCATAGCATACCGAATTTTCAATTGATTTAACTATTGTTTTTTCTGCACGGTCACATGCCCAATATGTTTGCTTTAGTAAATCCTTTATCCTCTCAATCTGTAATCTAGATTTATCTTTACTAATACAATATCCATTTATCACTTTTATCAGCCTCCAAAGTTAATAAAATAATTATCTTTTCCATTTAAATTTATTTTAAATCCTTCCCTCAGGGCAGAGTCAACACCAATTCATTGTTAAATAACAAAAGTTTCTTATATCAATAATACATAGTAAAAGCCATAACTAACTAATTAATTATAGCTATACTATAAATATTATTAGATTTCCAAAGAACGTTGCTATATAATAAGTTCAATAGTATACTATTATAATTAAGTACCCAAAAGTACTATAGCACTTAAAAAGTAACTAATAGTTTTTTAGTATTTTAATGCATGGATGCTAAAGTGCAAATCACTAAATATTTATTCTTTATCTTAAAATATAAAAAGAAAGTATGTGCAATTTATGAAAAGAGAATTACCCGCTTGTTCAATTGAAACAACACTATTACTTATAGGTGGGAAGTGGAAAGTGTTAATATTAAGAGACCTCATTAATGGAACTAAAAGATTTGGAGAGTTGAAGAAATCAATAAATTCTATAAGTCAAAAGGTGCTTACACAGCAGCTACGAGAAATGGAAGAAGATGGGCTTGTAGAAAGAACTGTATATGCTGAAGTACCGCCGAGAGTTGAATATTCACTTACCGAAGATGGCATGAGCCTAAAACCTGTACTTAATTCTATGCTTACATGGGGAAATCAATATAAACAGAAGATCAATAATAATCTATGATTCAATAAGCACAATATATAATAAAAATAGTACCTTGCTTTCAAAAGCTTAGTACTATTTTTGCTAATAATCCTATTTTTCCATGTTAAATGTACCTTTTATATGATTTCCCAAAACCATTACTTGGTTACTATCTGGTAAGCTGACAACTTCTGGTACGTTGTGTGTGTCAAAATCAACATAAACAAGATTTTCAGTATCGGAAGCATTACTAATTACATGTGCACCTTCTTTACCTGGTGGAAAAGTTATAATATCACCCGCCTTAACTGATTTTATCCCGTCAGGTGTTCTAACTGAGCCAACCCCACTAATTATATAGAATACCTCTTCATTTTTTTCGTGATAATGGTAACCAAATGCTTGGTTTCCAGGTGGCACTTCAATAAATGATACTGTACATTGGTTAGCATCAGAACCAGCGACTACTGGTTTAATGTAAAATTCATTATCATTTTGTTTTCTTTGAATTGCTTCAATGGCATTTAAATTTTTAATAGTAAGTTCTTTCATAGAGAAAGCCTCCTCAATGTAATTAATTGGATATTATCTATCTATGTTTTTATAATACGGTTATATATACAGTATGTAAAGTAAGCACTTCAAAGTGGTATAGGCACCTAAAGGTAACTATTATCTTTATAATCCGAAAAAAATTTTTATACAAAATAAATGATTATATCTGAAGTTTATTCCAAATTTTTATATACCAGATTAGTATGTTAACCTTTATTTTTATATAGGGTTCCATATAGATAACATAACCGTGACTTTGACTTATATAACTCACCGAAATAAGTAATATAATCGTGTTCTATATAATTTTAACTATTTTCAGGATGATGCTCATCTCCCCAAAATGCCATTAATTCTAGGATAGGTATTAATGTTTTACCCTTTTCAGTTAACGAATATTCTACTTTTGGTGGAATTTGATTATATTCTTTACGGTTTATTAACAGACTACTTTCTAATTCTTTTAACTGCTGACTTAACATTTTATGTGTAATATCATCTAAATCTTTCTTAATCTCACCATATCTTTTCACATTATCTCTATGTAATAACCAAAGTATTATCCATTTCCACTTACCACTCATCACTGATAGTGTATATTTAATTGAACAATCATGTGGCTTAGCCATTCATACTTCACTCCCCTTTTATATAGTATCTACCTAAAAAGTGCGTACTATCTTTTTATTCTACATAATATATAATTTAGAACATGAAGTCAAACAATATATTAAAAATGGAGGTTATTTTATGAATATATTAGCGTTTAATGGAAGTCCAAGAAAAAATAACAATACAGGTACATTGTTAAATAAAGCTCTTGAAGGTGCTGCCTCACAAGGTGCAAGTACCAAACTTATAAATCTTTATGATCTGAACTACAAAGGTTGTATGAGCTGTTTTGCTTGTAAAACAAAAAATGGTAAAAGTTATGGTAAATGTCCTATAAACGATGATTTAAAACCAATATTTAAAAAAATTGAAGAGGCTGATGCTATCATTTTAGGATCTCCTTTATATGCTGGAACTGTAACCGGTGAAATACATTCGTTTATGGAGCGTTTGTTCTTTCAATATTCTGTATATAGTGCCAAGCCTCAATCTCTTTTTCCTAAAAAGATTCACACAGGTTTTATTTATACCATGAATGCAACAGAGGAAATCTTGAAAGCACAAGGCTGGGATCATCATATTAATTTTAACCAAATGATGTTGACTAAAATATTTGGTTCTTCAGAAACTCTTTTCAGTTTTGATACTTATCAATTCGAAGATTATTCAAAAGTAGTTACAAGCGTTGATCCTGAAAAGAAAGCAAAAATACGCAAAGAAGTGTTCCCAAAGGATTGTGAAGAAGCTTTTAAAATGGGAGCAAAATTTGCAACATCTATAATCTAATAATATAAAAACAGTTTGTTGATGGCTAAAGCGCCCAAATAAAATCTATAATTAATTACCAAAATTATAGGACAAACCTCTGCTGTTTTGGGGGCAAATACTTAAGCTCTATATAAAATAAATAGTGTTAAGGGGATTGTGAGCACTCACCCCTTGACACTATTTATTTTATACTGATATAATTGCTTTCCCAAAAAACATTGTTTTATTAAATTTATATTCAATGATATAGCTCTTGAAATTAAAATATTATGATTTCATAGATTAATTATACATAATGTTTTTTTAAATCTTGGTATATAGAAAATTTCTTACGAAGTTCAATAAGATTTTTGCCAAAACTTTCTTCTAATAATTCTCTATGCTTCTCCATGATTTCCATAATATACAGATCATGAATCATGACTTCTGTTATAGGCATAACCAATCCTTGATGCATTGTCCATGCTGCCCTGCTATCTTTACCGAGTGATACAATACCAGCTACAACTTCTGAATTATCAGCACTAGCTACAAGCCAGCGTCCTCCGTATTCATCGGTAATTTCTGTACTCATATCATGTAAGTAAACATTTGCAAAATCAGCTATTATTTCTCCATAAGCAATGATTGTTACTACTACTCCTTTATCAGCTGCCTTTTTTAATTCAGCTTTCAATTCTTTGAATTCCTCTTTCCAAAGTTCAATCAGAATTCTATGTTTTGCTGAGAGGATGCATTCTTTTACTTTATCAAGTATTTCGTCATGACCAGTTATATTCCAGATATTCTCACGATTCTTTGCAGATTGATTATATTGTTCTAAAGATTTTTCTGCAAGTTTAAAACTCTCTTCAGCTTTTACCCTGCGATTTTTAATAAGTTCTTTTGCTGGAATTGGAACGTACTGTTGTGTATTTCCATGGCTAATTAAAATATCTCCACGCATAGCAAGACTATCTAAAACCTCATATATTTTTGAACGTGGCACACCTGAATTTTTTGCTACTGCATAGCCTGTTAATGGTGATTCTTCTAATAATGTAAGGTATGCTTTTGCTTCATATTCTGTAAAATTTAAATTTTTTAATACTTCTAAAATGTTATCTTCCATAAATCCTCCAATAATATTAGTCGCTACTTTAGTAACTAATATTATAACTAAATCTATTGACACAATCAACTAAAACTGATATTGTAATCACAAGTAGTTACAATAGTAGTCACTAAATTTAAAGGGGGATATATATTTCTATGTTAAAGGCCAAATCATTACTAGATAATCAAAAAATAAATATACAAAATGGAACTTTATCTTACTATTACTTGGCTAGTACTGGGGCTGTTGTATTATGGAGTGCATCTTTTATCGCAACAAAATTAGCTTATGAAACTTTTGCTCCTATTCAACTCGCTGCAGTTAGAACTCTTTTTGCTGTGCTTCTCTTTTGGTTCATGAGGAAAATCACATCAAATAATGAACAAATACAAAAGGAAGATCGTATCCGTATCGCATTAAGTGGATTTTTGGGGATTACACTTTATTTTGCAATAGAAAACATTGGGGTTAGTATGACCTCTTCTTCAAATTCTGCTTTGATAGTAGCTTCTTTTCCTGCTGTTACAACATTACTAGAATTTTTTATTTATCATTCAAAACCAAATATAAAAAAAGTACTTGGAATTATACTCGCTATCATTGGTGTTGCAGTTCTAACTCAAATTAATGTAGATGGTAATTCTAAATCTATGTTAGGAAATATAATCCTAATAGGAGCCGGAATTGTATGGGCATTCTACAACTTTATCACAAGAGATTTGACAAATAAATATTCTGCAATGACGTTAACATATTATCAGATGCTAGCAGGCTTCATCTTCCTTTTGCCATTTGTCATCATCGAGGGTAAAACATGGAGAATGCCTACCATCACTTCAGCAAGCGCATTGATCTATCTAAGTGTAGGTTGCTCTATTGTTGCATTTCTATTATATAATTTAGGACTCAGAAAACTCTCCGCTAGTATTTCAGTATCTCTTATGAATCTAGTTCCTGTTTTAGGTTTAATATTTTCAATATTAATCTTACATGAAAGTGTATCTGCCCTCCAAATATCAGGCGGAGTTATTGTTATCATAGGTGTTATATTAAGTTCTATTCAAAAAGGAGAAAATTAAAATGTATAATGAAAATAACGAATTCTTAACAATATTATCAGAAATCCCTACTCGCTGCACTATTATAATGGACAGTTCCTTATCAGGAGGACTTCTTGCTAATGCAATTGCTGTAATAGCACTAACAGCAGGCAGACGTCACCCTGTACTTCTTGGCGAACAGCTCATTGATGCATCAGGTGAAATACATCCTGGTTTAATTCCTACAGGAATTCCTATGTTGTGCACAAATCAAGAAAATTTGAAAGCACTTCGTAATGCTGCATTGGAAAAAGGCTGCGATGTTATAGACTTCCCTGTTGAAGGTCAGCAGACAAAGAATTATGAAGAATTTCTATCTATTACACGAGATATACCATCAGAAGATATGAAGTACCTTGGAATAGCTTTAGTTGGTTCAAAAAAGACAATTAGTAAACTTACTGGAAAATGTGACATGATAAAATAGTAAAATAGAACCACTTATAAACATGTAACAAAGTTACCAAAAGAAAAGCCATCACCTCTATTAAGGCGATGACTCGTCCTATGACTTATTTATTTAAGTTGTTTAGTCTGCATAGCTATTGATTTCCTTAAATTTGCACGCTAAACTTCCATCTGTTAATGAAAGCTACATTCTCGCTTTCGGCCTTACACAACTGTAAGCACGATCTTGCCTTGGATATGCCCGTGGGCAGCTCGCTCGTGCGCCTTGCGAGCATCAGCAAGCGGGAACGTGCTGTCAATTGCAACGCGCACTGTGCCTGAATCAAGTAAGAGTGCCAATTCTGCGAGCTGTGAACCGTTCGAGTGGACTTGGAGCATTGATACTGTTACACTAAGCTTTGCAACCTCCTCAGCGTCAGCAGAACCAAAGAAAATCGGAAACAAAGCGCCGCCCTGCTTGAGTGTGCGCAAGAAACGACCGGTTGTTGGACCACCAATGGTGTCGATAACGAGATCAGCGTCATGCACGACATCCTCAGGAAGGTTCTTGGTGTAGTCGATGAATTCGTCTGCACCAAGTTCGCGAAGGAACGTCTCATGCGCACCTGATGCCACCGCTATGACATGAGCCCCCTTCCATTTGGCCAGCTGTACGGCGAAATGTCCCACTCCGCCTCCAGCACCATTTATAAGCACAGTCTTGCCGCTAAGCGGAACCGGGCGATGCGGCGCCAGTTGAAGGGAGTTTAGTTCATTATGCCCAAGATCAATCATGTACTGCCACGCAGTGAGCCCTGACATCGGCGCCGCCGCTGCATGCACGTGATCGATGCCAGCAGGTTTGAGTGCTAGGTCCGACGCAGGAGCAGCAACATACTCTGCATAAGCATTACTCCCAGGTTTAGGGAAACGAACCATGCCGAAAACGTCGTCGCCTATGGAAAAGTCCTTCACATCCGCAGCTACAGCCTCAACAACTCCGGATATATCTGTTCCTGGAATGTAAGGTAATGGTATAGTCGGCCTTATCTCGGGAGGAAGAATCTTCATCCCTTCACGCATGTACCAGTCTGGTGGATTGATGCCGATTGCGTGAACTCGAACGAGCACCTCGCCTGTCTTAAGTTCAGGACGCGGCACATCCTCGTAACGTAGCACATCAGGACCACCGAACTCATGGAATCGAATTGCCTTCATAGTGTTTGCCGAAATATCTTTCTCTTTTTGAATTGTAGTAATCATCAAATTTCCTCCTATTTTCTTAATTTTTGACTAATGTATTATTTACATATAGTTTGCTTTTGATGTATAGTGTTATTATAGTTTCATAGGTAACATAATAACAAGTACGCACATTTTTGTGCCTTAAAATCGGAGGTATTACTAATGACAGATCAACAAGGAAACAAGATAATTTATTACAAAGACGAATGTCACATTATTGACGCTCTTGAAATCATTGGTGGAAAGTGGAGACTGCCTATCTTGTTCGTTATATACCGTACAAAAAGCATTAGATATAATGAACTTAAGCGAAATCTACCTGGAATAACTAATATTATGCTGACCCGTTCCTTGCAGTCTTTGGAAGAACATGGTCTTGTGAAAAGAAAGGAATTTAATAAAATTCCTCCTCATGTGGAATATTCTTTGACGGATATTTGTAAATATTTAGAGCCTGCTTACGAATCTTTAAATGAGCTGGGTAAAAAATTGTCAGAGCAACCTCCTGATAAGATATAGATAATGATCCAACGGAAGGCTTTTGGGACATTCTAAAATCTGAAATGTACTATCTAAGAAAATTCGATACATTTGATGAACTTAAAAAGCAATTGGTTGCAGCTTTACTTTATGAGGCAAAAATCTATAAATAAAAAAGAATGATCTATTAGAGTGTTATAGACCATTCTGAATACTGGTTAATATTTATTTAATAGGGGATAAATAATGTTTAACTACTTTATATTTATATAATACTTGAGATTTGTGACAGTAATATGGCAAAATATTATTTATATTATCTGCCATCTTCTTGCAGTATAGGGTACACGCCGAGATACATGTAAAAAGCGGTAACATGATGTATATATTTTACAATTCATATTATAGTTCTATCAAATCCTCATGTTGCTTAACTAATTTATAGAAAGTATTTTTCTTTAAGTTCAACTCTTTCATGGCTTTTACTGCAGTTATCTTTTTATCTTTCCAATCTGTATATATTTCTAGCCAGTTTGGAGGAAAATTAATATTGGGTCTTCCTAAATGTTTTCCTTTTTCTTTTGCAGCTGCAATACCTTCAGCTTGTCTTAATTTTGTATTTAACTTTTCCTGTTCTGCCATTGTAGATAAAACTTCAATCAATAAATTATTAATCATATCCAATAGCCACTCTTGACCTTGTTGTATATCCATCATAGTTGTTGGAATATCTAATATTTTAAGTCTGACCCCTTCAGTTTTAAAGTATTCTAGCTCTTGCTTAATTTGCTGCTTATTCCTTCCTAAACGATCTAATGATTTAATATATATAATATCTCCAGATTGTGCAACTTTTCTAAGTAGTTGGTATTGAGGTCTGTCAAAATCTTTACCACTTTGTTTTTCTGTAAAAATAAATCTATCATCAACATACTTTTCGAGTTCTATTAATTGTCTATCTAAATTTTGATCTTTAGTGCTAACTCTACAATATCCATAAATTCTCATTTTTACTTTTCCTCCAAATTATTTTAAGATTATTATACAAAATCAGTTTGAAAAAGTATATATTATTTATTAAACGTTTATAAATAAATTTGTATATATTTATAAACGTAAATTAAATGAGAAAATAGGTATCTTAAAAGGTATACCTTTGGGGATATATGTTTTTTTATTTAATTTTAATATTTTTTATTAGGTAAATTTTGTATTGACTTATATTGTTTGTAATGATATATTAATCCTAATGAATGACATCAGTCATTAACAAGGGGGATGAAAAATGGCTAGAGTAATTAAAGATCCGGAAGAGAGAAAAAATGATATATTAAAAGCAGCAATGGAACTATTTAAAGAAAAAGGTTATGAGAAAACAGCTGTAAGTGACATTGTAAAAGCAGCTGGTATAGCTCAAGGAACTTTTTATATCTATTTTAAAAACAAAGAAGATGTTTTTATATCAGTAATTGAAAATACAAGAGAGAAAATCATTGAACAGCTTATTGATGTACAAAAGAGAAATGATTTAAATGCAGTTGATAAAATGAATTTAATTATAAGACTTGAATTTGATATAAATCGTACAGATGATGATTTAATTCTACAATTACACCTTGAAAAAAATTCAGGAATTCATCTGCAATTCATTATTAATACAATACACAAGCTTGTTCCAATTTATACTTCAGTTATTGAACAGGGAGTAAAAGAGGGATTATTTGATATCCAATATCCTAAAGAAGCTGCAGAATATATGCTAGTAGCTACTAAATTCATGTTTGATCCTGGAATATTTAACACCAATTTGGAAGAGTTACAGATAAAATCTAAAGCAGCAGAAGATATAAGTGAAAGAATACTTGGATCTTCTAAAAATAGCTTAAAGTCGCCAAATGCTATGTATTTATCGAAAGGAGAAAATTAATATGAAGGCAATTTTTAAAGACAATCAATTTTCATTTCAGATTTTGAGACTTCTTGGAGGTGCTACTTCATGCACCTCTGACATAGGTGAAGTTATTTCAACTGCTCAAAAAATAAAAGAAGGGGATTTTGAAAGCTGGTGCAAAGAGTGGACAGAACTTGCAAAAAGGATTGAAAATTTTGCTAATGTATGTTATTCAAATGGACATTTAATTAGTGCAAGACAGGCATATCTTAGAGCATCAAATTATTATAGAACTGCTGAATTTTATTTACATGAGAATCCAAATGATCCAAGGATAAATGATCTATATAATAAAAGTATATACTGTTTTTCATATGTAATGAAATTAAATACTCCTGCCATTGAAGCTATTGAAATACCATATGAACATACAACTCTTCCAGGACATTTTTACCATATTGATAATAAACCAAGACCAACTTTAGTTCTAGTTAATGGGTTTGATGGTACTAAAGAAGAATTTTATGGACTAGCGATGTCTGCGCTTGAGCATGGGATGAACTTTTTTACTTTTGAAGGTCCTGGACAGGGTGAAGTGGTTCGTAAACAGCATTTATTTTTTAGATATGACTATGAAAAGGTTATATCTCCTGTTTTAGATTATCTTCTTTCAAGAAAAGAAATAGATCCAAATGCAATAGTGTTGATGGGAGAAAGTTTTGGAGGATATCTAGCGCCAAGAGCCGCAGCTTTTGATAAACGTATTGCTGCTTGTATTGCTAATGGCGGAGTATATGATTTTATGGGATTCAGAAAACCTTCTAATTTTTCAAGAGAAGACTTTTTTGCATACGTACGTAATAATCAGGACGAAGTTAATGCTATTAACTATGAAGAAATTAAAAAGAACTCAGAAATGAGATGGGCAATTTCACATGGAATGTACGTATCCGATGCAAAAACTCCTGCTGAATTCATTTTAAAAACTGAAGAATATTATCTTAAAGGAATAGCAGAAAAAATTACATGCCCTACACTTGTTATTGATACTGAGAATGAAAACTTTTTTCCTGGACAGGCTAAAGTACTTTATGATGAACTTGAATGTAAAAAAGATTTTATGCTATTTACCAAAGATGAATGTGCTGAAGAACATTGTCAGGTTGGAGCTAAATTAATTGCAGGTGAACGCATTTTTAATTGGATTGAAGATACTATAAATAATCACATAAATGTTGGCTTATAATAAAGCGTGCTTATTTTAACTAAAAAACTATAAGGTATCAACACTTTATAGTTTTTTATATCATAAACAAACATTGAATATATTTAATTTTTTGTACAAAAATATTGAAAATCAGGAAGGATGCTAATGGCTTTAATTGAACGCACTATATATCCAAGATTTAGTAAAATGACAAGTAAAAATGAACTAATAAAATTGTATACTCCATTTCAATTGCATATAAATACGCAAAAGGCTTACCTAACATAGTTGTTTTTATTATAATGTTAAAAACATTTAAACTACTTAACTATTTTCCAAGTTATAAGAGTATCCATAATAGAATAATTGAACATATAAAAGAAAGCATTAATATATGTGATAATATTGAGATAAATGTATCAGAAAAAACTATTCAAAAATATAAATTAATCATAAAAATATACTTAAATGTAATAGATGATAAGGAATTTATAACTAATTTGGTATTAAAAACAGTTATGGAGTTCGATCCTATCATGGAACATCCTGCGGACGTTTTTAATGCAATAATTGAAATTTTAATCAAAAACAATTGTGAATTGCCCGCATTTAGTACACTTGAAAGATTAATTAACAGTAAAAGAGCTACAATTAATAAAGATATATTTGAGTATGTTTCGAGTAATTTAAATGAAATCACTAAGAAAGCATTAGATTTAATGTTAGAAACTAATGAAAAAGGAATTTCAGGATTTAATTATATAAAGGAGCTTCCTAAAAGTCCAACATTAAAACATATGAAAGAAATTGAAAAAAAACTATCTTTATCTTAAAAATATTAACCATGGGAAAGAGATTTTAAAAAATATTCATCCTTCAAAAATTAAGTTTTTTGCAGCTCAAGGAAATGCATTAGATGCTTCTGAAATGAAAGATTTTTCCGAAAATAAAAGATATACCATTATACTTTACCTTATCTATATATCTACTATTAAAACATGTGACAATCTCATAACTATGTTTATTAAAAGAACTGGTACAATACATAATAGAGGTAAAGAAAAATTACAAAATATAATTGAAAAACAAAGATCAAAAACAGAAAATATTATTGAAGCCTTTCGTGAATTACTAATACTATCGCCAGAAAGCACTGATATTGAAATTACTGAAAATTATAGAAAAATTCTTACAAGTAAAGGTGGATATGAAACTTTAGTCAACGATTGTGAAGAAATATCAGCTTATAATAATAAAAATTATTTCCCATTATTATGGAATAGTTTTAAAAATCATAGGAAAATTCTTTTTGAAATAAAATAATTAGCAACTTGCTCTTGAGTAAGATTTTCTTTTTTTCTACATTTTCTAATAACTTCACCTATTCTCATAAAATAAACACCTTCACTTATCTATACATTAATTAACTTCGGCCTTCGTTAATTAAATCATATCAAAGCTACATAATTTTAACAATTGAAGTATTTTCATTTTTTGTTCATGAAAATTAACTATTGGTTAATTTTCTTTATGATTAAATATTTCTTTATATTATTCTTAGTGATTGGATTTCTTGAGTAGACTTAATCATATTACTACTATTTTATAACTCATCTAATATAATTTAAAAATTACTTTCTAAGTACAATAGTTGTATATTGCAATTAATTATGCTATTATTTTCCTAAGGAGTGATATTTTTGAATGCTGCAGATAGTAAAGATTTTAGAGAATTAATAAGAATACTAGAGCGAAAACTGGGATTATTAAACAAACAAGATAGCTGCTGTTTAGAAGTTACTTTAGCTCAATGTCATGCATTAGTTGAGATAGGACGTGCCGAAAATATTTCACTAAAAGCTTTAGCCAATTTAATTGACCTAGACATTAGTACTATGAGTAGAACTGTAGACAGCCTTGTAAAAAAAGAATTTGTATTTAGAACTCCATCAGAAACGGATAGACGAAGTGTAGATATTGAATTAACAGAAAAAGGATTAGTACTTTTTAGAGATATTGAAAACAAAATGGATGATAAATTTAATAATATTTTTAATCAAATTTCTTTTGAAGACCAGTTAACTGTTTTTAATGGATTAAACATTATTATTGAAGCACTAACAAAAAATGAAAACATATCTAACTGCTGCAATAAGGGTTTAAACAATAGTGAAAATAAATAAACCGGAAAAGACGTTCAGTTTACGCATTTTTATTTTTACTTAAAGAACTCTTTCCTAATAAAAATATTGGAGGGTTAATAATGAAAGAAAGTAAAGAATATTTTGATGAAGTATCATCTAATTGGGACAATATGAGAAATGACTTTTTTTCGGATGAAGTAAGATTGGTAGCCTATAAAACTGCTGACGTTCAAGAAAGAAAAGTAGCTGCAGATATAGGAGCTGGTACTGGATTTATAACAGAAGGTTTAATCAATAAAAATGTTAAAGTTATTGCTGTTGACCAATCAGAAGAAATGCTTAATTTATTAAAAAACAAGTTTTCAAATTACAAAGATCTTAAATGCATTCAAGGAGTCGGTGAAAAATTACCTATTGAAGATAACTCAGTAGATTATGTGTTTGCAAACATGTTTTTACATCATGTTGAAAATCCAAGTTTAGTAATAAAAGAAATGCAAAGAATCTTAAAATCTGGAGGAAAACTTGTAATTACTGACTTAGATAAGCATAACTTCGAATTTTTGAAAACTGAGCAATATGATGTTTGGATGGGGTTTGATAGAAATAATATTATAGAATGGTTTGAAGATGCCGGGCTTAAGAATGTAACTGTAAATTGTGTAGGAAGCAACTGTTGTACTGATTCAAAATGTGGATGTGAGAAAGTTAGCATTAGCATTTTCGCCGCATATGGAGAAAAAATTTAATTATTTTTATAAAGGAGAAAGTATTATGAATTATACAATTGAAGAAATGAAAGAATCTGATTGGGAAGAAGTTTCAAAAATATATCTTCAAGGAATCAATACAGGTATAGCCACCTTTCAAAACTCTATCCCAACTTATGATGAGTGGAATAACGGACATATTAAATCTTGCAGATTAGTTGCTAAATCAGATGAAAAAGTCCTTGGCTTTACTGCTTTAAGTGCTACTTCAAGCAGAGCTGTTTATTCTGGTGTAGCTGAAGTTAGTATTTACATTGGTAAAAATTACAGAGGACTTGGAATAGGTAAAGCTCTACTAACAAATTTAATTAATCTCTCAGAAGAAAATAATTTTTGGACTTTACAATCTGGAATAATTAGAGAAAATACTTCTAGCATAGAGCTGCATAAAAAATGCGGTTTTAGAGAAATAGGAATAAGAGAAAAAGTTGCTAAGATGGATAATGGTATCTGGCATGATACTGTTTTAATGGAACGTAGAAGTAAAGCAGTTGGAATCAATTAATTATAAATTCATAAATAAAATTAATAATAGATAATCAAAGTAAAATTTTAACTTGATTATCTATTATTAGTTTAAATATTTTTAAATCTTATTTTTTCTTGTTTAGCATATTTTTTAATACATCTCTATTGGTTAATAAATTCTTTAATTGTATTTTTTAAATTATACTTATTGCACTAATACTTTATCTAATACGCTACAAAGAATATTAAGCATCTTATCAGTATCATTTTCAGTTATTATTAAAGGAGGCATTAAGCGAATTATTGATGGTCTTGGTGAATTTATTAAGAGCCCTGCATTTAAGCATTCTTCGACAATTTCACTTCCCTTATCTTCTGGAATATCAAAGGCTAAAAGTAATCCCTTTCCTCTTATATTAGTTAATTTATAAAAACATCTATCCTTTTTCAGAATAGATGCTTTCATCAATATTATTGTACTTATAAATATTTTAAATTCATATCCAAGTTATCTATTCAATTTTAAATATTGTTCTTCAGTTATTTCAGTAAAAAAGTTTAATACAAAATTTTTATAATGATTAATTGGTGGTTTTCTTTCCTCTTCTTCTTTTACTTTTATAAAATAATCTATAGGATCAATATTTATAGCTTTGCTCCAATAAATTCTATTACCACTAAGTGTAACTTCTGCACTATAAGTCATAAAATAATACTTCATATTTCAATCTCCTTTTAAATTATTAATTTCTATATGTTTAAATTAATTTAAAAATAAGATTATATATTTTGAATATGGCTTTTTATATCTTTATGAAGTTAATTTAATTAAAAACTAAATTAAATATAAAATTTTATACTTTATGCATTTTCTTCTTTAGAATACGAAAAATACTTTCTTCCCCAGTGTAATGCTACATTTACAAGTCCAATCATTACTGGCACTTCAATTAGCGGTCCTATTACTGCAGCAAATGCTACCCTTGATTGAATTCCGAATACTGCTACTGCAACAGCTATTGCGAGTTCAAAGTTATTACTTGCAGCTGTAAATGATAAAGTAGTAGTTTGGTGATAATTTATACCTAATTTGTAACTTATATAGAATGATATAGAAAACATTACTATAAAATATATTACAAGCGGTATTGCTACTTTAATAACATCCATAGGTAACTCTACAATATATTTGCCCTTAAACATGAACATTACTACTATTGTAAATAATAAAGCTATTAAAGCTAATGGACTAATCTTAGGAACAAATTTTTTCACGTACCATTCTGTTCCCTTCATAGGTTCTAATATTAGTCTAGTAAGCATTCCAAGCAAGAATGGTATACCTAGATAAATTGCAACAGATGTTGCTACTTGTCCCATAGAAATATGAACTTCATATCCTGTAAGTCCAAACACAGGTGGTAACACAGTAATAAAGAAATAAGCAAATACCGAATAAAATACTACTTGAAATATAGAATTAAATGCTACTAATGCTGCTGCATATTCACTATCTCCATCTGCTAAGCTGTTCCAAAGAATTACCATAGCTATACATCTAGCAAGACCAATAAGAATAAGTCCAGTCATTAATTCTGAATCAGATTTCAAAAATACAAATGCTAGAATAAACATTAAAACTGGCCCAATAAACCAATTTTGCACTAATGACAATCCAAGAACTTTTGGATTTTTAAATACTTTTCCAAGTTCCTTGTAATTTACTTTTGCAAGTGGTGGATACATCATAACAATAAGTCCTATAGCTATAGGTATTGATGTTGTTCCAACAGATAAACTTGCGAGTCCCTCTGATAATGATGGCACTCCCCATCCAAGTATTATTCCTAGTGCCATTGCTGCAAATATCCACAGTGTTAAGTATCTGTCTAAAAATGACAGTCTCGATGATTTATTACTCAATTTTAAATCCCCCCTAATTTACTTTATTAATCTAAATTAATTTCATTATCTTTAATTCTCTTTGCTAAATCTTTTATTTTTTCCTCTATCTTTTTAGCTGTTAGTATAAATTCTTCATCACTTTTACCAGTTGGATCATCTAGCCCCCAGTCTTCTCTATGCTTAGATGGTAAAAATGGGCACTGAACATTACACCCCATTGTTACTACAATATCTACCTCCGGAATGTCACTTAAAAGTTTAGATTTTTGTGTTTCATTCATATCAATATTATATAAATCCTTTATAATTCTGACTGCATCTTGATTTATTTGAGGTTTTGTTTCTGTTCCCGCTGAATAACTTTCAAATACTGAACTTCCATAAAGTTTTCCTAGTGCTTCTGCCATTTGTGATCTACACGAATTGTGTACACATATAAATGCTACTTTTGTTTTCATATTTTTTATCTCTCCCTTGAAAAGTTTATTTAATTAAATTAATTAAATTATTTTCTTTTATATCTTCTGCTTTCCATTCAATAACAGCAAAGTTTCCATTTGAAATTTCATCAACTTTATTTATCCATTGAATTTCATTGTTTGCTTTTGCCTTTAAAATTTCATTAGTCGTATTAGTCGCATAAAGACTTGAGTTTATTACCCACCATTTGCTATAAATTTTCGCTCTATCTAAATCCTTTTGTAATCTCATAGCTTCATATACCGGAGTAGTCTCAGCTAAAGTTACTATTATAACTTCAGTTTCTTTTTCATTTCTTAATTTAGGTAATAACTTTATAACTGATTCTGGTATATCACCCTCTGATCTAGAAATTTCTCTATTATAGCTTTCTGTTGAATCTAAAAGCAATAGAGTATGACCTGTTGGTGCTGTATCTATTACTACAATTTCATTTTCTGATCTTTCAACAATATCTGCAAATGCTCTAAATACTGCTATTTCCTGAGTACAAGGAGATCTTAAATCTTCTTCGATATACTCAATATCTTCATCACTCATATTGTTTTCTCTTGCCTTAGCTAATACTTCTTGTCTGTACTTTTCAAGTTCTTCTTTTTCATCAATATTGCTTAAAGAAATTCCATAACTTTCATCTATTACAAATTTTAAATGAGCTGCTGGATCAGTAGTTGTTAAGTGAACTTTCTTACCTCTTTTAGCTAAGCCTAAT
Source organism: Clostridium sp. DL-VIII (assembly GCF_000230835.1). Lineage (NCBI taxonomy): Bacteria > Bacillati > Bacillota > Clostridia > Eubacteriales > Clostridiaceae > Clostridium > Clostridium sp. DL-VIII. The sequence goes on along the minus strand of NZ_CM001240.1, from coordinate 2,251,600 downwards.
GCTATAGCTGAAGCAATAGTTGTTTTACCAACTCCCCCTTTACCCATTGTAAATATAACCTTTTTGTTGCTATTATAAAGATCTTCTATGACATTTTTAAGTTTTAGCATATCAATAGTATTTATCGTATCTTCACTAATTTTAATATGATCTTCTTTTAGTAGAGCTCTTACATTATCGAGTCCAGTTATATTATAAGGTCTTAAAGGAATTTCAAAAGTTTCTATATTTTTAAATTTAGCTGGCATATTTTGAAGAGCCTTTTGTTGTTTTTCGTAAATAGCTGTTGAAAGTTCATCATCATGATTTTGAAGTACACCATTAATAATTAATATTTGGTTATTCACTCCTATTTCTTGAAGTTCACTGGAAGCTCTTTCAGCTTCTTTTAATGGAGAATTTTCAGGACGAGATACGAGCACAAGAATTGTTTTATCTTTATCAGCTAAAGTTTGTACTGCTTTTTTGTATACTTCTTTCTTTTCTTCAAGTCCCGCAAGCTGGCCTAAACATGATGCTCCATGAGTACTTTCACTTATAAAATTACTCCAAGCTGAAGGTAATTGTAACATTCTCAAAGTGTGACCTGTTGGTGCTGTGTCAAAAATGATATGATCATATTCATTAAAAGCTTTTTCATCAGTTATCATCCCAGAAAATTCATTAAAAGCTGCAATCTCTACAGTACACGAACCTGATAATTGCTCTTCCATGTTATCTATAACTGATTGCGGTAATTTACCTCTATATGGAGATATTACACTTTCCCTATATTCAGCTGCAGCAACTTCTGGTTCAAAATTTGCTACTGTTAAGTTTGGAACTTCTTTTATTTGAACACCTTTGTTATTTAATTCCGTATTAAATACATCTTGAAGGTTAGAAGCAGGATCAGTACTTACAAGCATAATATTTTTTCCTTGATCTGCTAAATTTAAAGCTACAGCGCAAGCTGTTGAAGTTTTACCAACCCCACCTTTTCCTGTAAAAAATAAATATTTAGTTAAGTTTACCTCTTTTATATCAAATGCTTTAAACATAATTTTCCTCCTCTTTCTAGCAACATCCATCCTTACATCCACAACTTTTTGTTGATTTCTTTATGCTAGCTTTCTTTATAGTAAGCTTTAAAGTATCTGAAGGTATGCCAAGCAAACTACAGAATTCCTCATTAGTCGGATACTTGCCCTCTTTAACTACAACTCCATCAACCATAATTATAGGTAAAGCTTCGACTCCCTTAGTATTTAAAATTTTATTTATTACTTTATTAGTTACAAATATCTGTGGATTATTAGTTAAATTATATCTCTCAATTACTATTCCTTTGTTTTTTAAGGTATTTAAGACAGTTGCAACTCTCAATAATTCTTTATCTACAGATGGTCCACAAACACCTGTTGAACAACACATTGCTGGATCAAATATTATCATTTTTTTCATTTTCATTAACTCCTTTATATTATAAATATAATTTAATTCTTATTTACAAGTACAATTTGATTTATTCTTACAAATGCAATCTTTCGTCTCTGTCACAAGATTCATCATAAACAATGTTAGCTTATTACAATTATTAATATTTAAGCTGTAATAATTCCAAAGCCCTTCTTTTCTAACTTCTACAAGACCACATTCACTTAATACTTTCATGTGATGCGAAAGGGTTGGTTGAGTAAAATCAAAATATTCTAGAATATCACATGCACATCTTTCACCACAGGATAATATATCAATTATTTTCAATCTGCTTGGATCGCATAGTGCTTTGAAAATTTTTGCATTTTCTTCATAATCCATCTTCATTCATACCTTTCCTATATAGATATATGTCTATATACTCAATATAGAACATCATCGATGCATTGTCAATATGACTTAGTTACTTAATTTACTTTTAACACAACTAAATATACAACAATCTATATAGTTATATTATTCAAGAACTAAATTACTGTTACAAAATAGTATTATGAAATTTTTATAGTACTTATACTAAGGCACAATCAAAAGATTACCAGAGTCTATTTATCTTACAACAAATAAAGCGATGTATTAACTACATCGCTTTATTTGCTATTATTTAAATTGAAAATGTTCATAGTTAAAATTTGAAATATTAAAATTACTATCTTTAAATTGCTTTTTTAAATTCTCTCGCATTGGTTTGGGTCCACAAAAATATACCTCTATGTCATCTTTTATATTTACAAAATTACTTATCTCTTTTACTGATAAAAATCCTTTTTCCTTTGAGTTACATAGATGTATTCTTAAGTTATCCTTACTTAAAGCCTGCAATTCATCTGTATAAGCTCCCTCTGCTTCATTATTATATGCATAGAAAAAGTCTATTGAAAAATTCTTATCTATATTAGACTGAGCAAAGCTCCTAAACGGTGTTACACCTATTCCTCCTGCAATCCATATTTGATTTTTTGCTCCAGTTCTATAATCAAACTTACCGTGTGGTCCTGATACTGAAAATTCACTTCCTACTTTAAGATTATCATATAATGCTTTAGTATCGTCTCCCAGCGCTTTAATTGTGAACTGTATATATCCTTTTTTTGGTGCCTGACTTATGGTAAATGGATGAGATAAAAACTTATTATCCTTATCTAATATCTTTAAGAAAGCAAATTGACCAGGCTTAAATTCCATATCATTTCCAAGTGCAGTTCCTGTTATCTCTAGAGTTCCATTAGCTACACTCTCTAACTTCTGTACTTTATATTTGTATTTAAAGGAAAGTTTTTCATAAAAGAATGTACTATAAGCTACAGATATTAATCCTATTAAATTTATAATGTCCATCCATATAGCATATGGTCTGATTGAAAATACAGCATAAGTTGCACTTCCATAATAATGATAAATTCCAAATGCATATGGGATAATCATGAATTTGTGAATAGTCTTCCATCTTTCATAATTTAGTTTTTTTGCAACGATGGCTATAATTATAAGAGCTATAAATAAATACATACTAAAAGTTCCAAACATAGCATAAGGATCTTTTACTCCTTTTATGCCTGATGCTCTTTCAGCTCTTTTTCCAATATCCATTGTAATATTATGAAAAATAGCTAAAAGAAGTGCGGATATACTTAAATATCTATGATAAATATATGATCTATCTAAACCATCAAATAAATTATCCAAAATCTTGTGTCTAGTAGAAATAAAATTAATAAATGCAAATGCAATTAAAGCAAATGATGCTAATAATTGTGAATATCCAGTCATGGCTGAAATTTCTCTTGTTGGTTCAATAAATAACCATGTTATCCAGGTTATTGCCATGCTTAATAGAATAATTGTAATCCCTAATTTCTTTTTCATAAGTTCCCTCCTTTAATTTTAGCGATAAGTAACTGTATACTATTCTTTAATTTAATATATAATATTAAGCTTCTGCAGATAATCATTATCTTGTAATTATTATTCTATAATTATTATAATACTCCTTCTAAGTTTCGTATAGTAACACAAATTTCTTTTATTCATAATCCATGATGAATATACATGTTCTTACCTCATAACTTATCTTTAGTGATAGAGTGTATTATACGTCCCCCCCTTACGTTAATATAATTCATTCCTCTATGTAACATTACCTTTCACTTATAACAATTGAAACATGAAAAATGTAACTTTAAAAAATCAAACTATAGTAAAATAGCATCCGGATTAAAAGCACATGGAATAAATACCTGCCATAAAAAAAGCCTACCCCATGCCATAAATTCACATACAGGTAGACTATAGTAATTACCTATGATTTTTACTAAAACTTGTTTAGTCACATGAACTACTCCATGATGATACTGGGGTGGTGCATATATAGAGTATACTTTAAGCGGCTTATTACCAGTATTTATAATATTATATCATGTATCAGCAGGTATCATAATTGCAAAACCATCACGTGCATTTACTTGAAACGCTAGATTATCTTTACTCATTCCCATTTTAATAACAGCTTGGCGGCCTTATTAATATTAACAACTAGCGTTTGTGACCCATAGTCTTTCATATAATATTCTTCACTAAAATGTCTACAGTGCTTATCATAAATCTATTTCTTAATGCTGCCACTATATCCTAGTAATGAAAAATACGATCTGAAAACAAGGTATATGATTTATCTATTATTATAATTCATTCAAATGTATAAAATAGCCTGTGCTTGTAACAATTTCATCTTTAATTAATTAGAATATACCGTTATTCACTCCATCTGTTAATCCCAAATCGTCTGCGCGGACAATTAATTTTATTATAAAGTCCTTCAATCTGATATTACTAATATCTTAATTATATAATTTACACATCTGCAATTTAAATTAATAAAATTACTCGCCGTAGCTTTTATCATCTCATGATGACATGTTCGTATACTCAATCCTTAAATTCAGGATATTTTTGTACACGTATTCTAACCCTGGTTTTAGTCTCTATATACATAGATATTTTTTTAGATTAATTAAATATTAAATAACCAAGATATATACTAAACCTGATCATATTGTATTATCCTATTGCAAATTTCTTCTTGAATTTCTCCGTTATCATTTTCAAAACTTTCTTTATCAAACTTTATACGAATTACTCTCTCATCAAGGTCTAAACACTCTTGAAATAATGAGTAAGATGGGAGATGGAATAAAGCTTTTTTATAGTCCCCTCTTTAGTTCTTTACAAATAAGCAATGCTATTTCGCGAACTTTTTCATATTCACTGTTACAAGCATTTATAATATAAGGTTTATACTCTTCCTTATAGTTATTACTCATATAATTCAGTGCGTTAACCTTCCATTTCCAAAGTTCATCTGGTGAAAGATAGAAAAATTTAGGTTGAACATTCTCACGATAAAAACTTTCTTCCATACTCAAAATATTTTCAGGAGTCAATTGAGAAGCTAATTCTTCAAGACCCAAAAATTCCTCAGATTCTTTCCACTTTCCTTTATTCATAGGACATGCATCTTGACAAATATCACATCCATAAATGCAATTTCCGAAAGTTTTTCTTAATGGTTCCTGATGAAGATTACGGCCTCCAAATGTAGTTAGAAATGAAATGCAAGTATTAGGCAGCATTGTATATGGTTCAGAAAGAGATTTAGTTGGGCAGCTCTCAATGCAACGCCTGCATCCTTTAGGGCACTCTGGAACATTATTAGTTTCCTTTAATTCCATTTCTTGATCTGTAACCCAAGCGTCTAAATGAACCCACGAACCCGATTCAGTATATAAAAAATTATTTCTTCTAATTATTCCAATTCCAGCTTCCTTAGCTGCCCAGCGCATTCCAACCACTCCAAATTTCTGGTCAGTTTCTACTTTTAAACCAAGCTCTTTCATATATTTATCCAATTCACGGTTATTCTGATATTCTTTTGTATTTTTATCTACACGTGTATCAACCAAATAAGCCTTAGCAATATTTCCCTTCAATTTTTCCGGGATCTTATATTTACCATATACAGCCGTAACTACTACAACCGACTTTGCCCATGGATATATTTCAAATATATCAATTAAACGATGTTGCATTTCGTAAAAAGGTCTTGATTGAGGAATTTTTTCCATACGCTCCTCAAATTTTTCAACATATCCCTTCATTAAGCTAATAGGAATAATACCACACTTTTCATATCCAAGTTCATAAGCTTTTTGTTGAATCATTTTTTCAATTGTTTTCATAATATTTAATCACATCCTGTAATAATTTTATAGTCAGTTGAAACTCTGCTATTAAGAGTAAACACCTCTTTCTAATACAATGACAATATTTTCAATCATATTAAGTCCCTCTGAAGCTAATCCAGATTTATCTGTAGATACAGATTTTGTAATAAAGTCTTAAAATGTTCTTATCATACAACTTAGAGTGGTACATGAATAATACTATTATTAAGCATAACCATAACTAATATTAGGCAAGTTACCATTGCCCCAAGATACGGATTTCCTGTTTTTCTAAAGAAATGACGGTTGAAATACGGAATAATAAACATTAATGGTATAAAACCAAAAAGTTGACCTACAAACAACCAATTTGTAGTCCAAAATACTTTTCCAGTAACTGCAAGATGTACATACTGAATAATCAAAAGCATAAGTAATCCTAAACAATTTTCCAAAGCACATATAAGTATACTTATCCACTCTTTTTGTCCACCAAAGCGACTGGCATAGTTTACGCGGATTGAATTATAAAGGAAAAAGATAATGAAAAATGGCAAATACATAAGTGAAACTAATAAAATAGTAGTATTAAGTGGTCTTACAGCTATTAATACAAATCTAAAATCCGTATGAAAAAATTTATAAGTTATTTCTACTAATCCGTAAAATGTACTAAATATACATATAGCTAATACAATAGTTTTTACTAATTTCTTTAAATCTATTTTTATATTCCATATTTCATTTTTCTTCCAATGAAGTTTATATGTAAAAGCAAAGATAATTAATCCAACAATTCCGTTGAATAGAGTCCAAAGTAGAATAGTATTATTAGCTTCTTCTGGAAACCACAAAGTATTTATTCCTTTACTAGCATTTCTAAACAGAAGATATGATATTTTGGGAATTGAATTATATGAAATAAACGCAATTAAAATAGCAGCAATAAATGTACCTGCAAAAATTATCTTCTCTTTCTTGTTATATAAAATTGGTTTAGGAATATTCTCTACAAGTGAACTGAATATTTTTGTACGCAGCAATATACCTGCAAATGGAACAATAAACAAAAATGCACCAACAAGTGCTATAAGGCTAAATATCTCTTTTATAAACCATATTTGATTTGTAGGCATAAGCGTATTATTTATATGAAAGCTAGTTGTAAAAAACTTTAGCATATCAGAAACATCTGAAGTATCGTATGGCTGAAATATATGATCTATTTTTTCATTATAAACCACTCTTAATGTTTTATTATCTGAATCACCATACATTTTACCAGTTTCAACTGATGAAATTTTATCTGATTCACTAAAAATACTATTAACCATTTCTAATGCCTCTGGTGAATTCTTCATGTGAGCATTATGATTTTGATTTCTGTATGAGCCTTCATCATAATAACCGTAGCTTAATCCTAGATTAGAATCTATATTCTTTAACGTCTTATTAGTTAAACTAAGATCATAGCCAACAATAAAAGCAGAAGATATTTTACTTGGTTTTTTATCTCTATTTGCTTCTTCACCAAAGTAAGCTGCCACCTGCAAAGCAGCATTTCCACCTGCTGAATGCCCAGTTACACCAATTCTTTCTTTATCAACATAATTAAACACATTAGTTTCTGTAATATATTTTATTATTGGTATAGCACCATATCCCTCTTCTCTAACACTGTCTTCACTTAAAGTGGTACTTGAATCACCTTGATTATAGGGGTCAATTGCAAGTGTAACTATTCCTCGACGAGCTAGTTCAAGTGAATTACTTATTTGAGTTTCTTTAGTTCGTGAGAACCCAGGTATTATAACTACCATAGGAGCCGGATTACTAGCTGTTGCTATTTTAGGTTTAAATAAATCAGCTTTAACCCACTGGCCATTTTCAGTAGGTATCTTAATTCCAATAACATCAATTTTATTCCCATCAGTCTGAATAAAGTAAGCACCAATACTTCCTATTAAAATAAGTATAAGAGCAATACATAATAAACGAATATCCCAATTCTTTATAGTTCTTTTTTGTATAATATCACCATTCATATTCTTCTCCTTTAGTTCTTTGTCTAATTGTTAAAGATCTCTTAATTCTTTCACAACATTCTCAGGTGATTTTCCACATACGGCTTCAACAAGATTCTTAGCAGCAACCATAGCCATATCAAACTGAGTTTTTTGAGTAGCAGTTCCAATGTGTGGAAGTGTCACTACATTAGGCATGTTAATTAATTCATTATCCAAACTGATGGGTTCTTTTTCATATACATCTAACCCTGCTCCAAATATTTTATTACTTTTAAGAGCATCTATAAGTGCTGTTTCATTTACGGTTTGTCCTCTTGATACATTTATAAAAACAGCAGTATTTTTCATCAATTTAAATTCTTCAAAATCTATTAAATGATAAGTTTCTTCTGTTAATGGAGTTAAGAGCACAATAAAATCAGACTTCTTTAAAATATCTTTAAAATCTGAATATTCTACTCCTAATGTCTCTTCCAAATCCATGCGTCTATTCCTGTTATGATATAAAACATTCATATCAAATCCAAATTTTGCTCTTTTAGCAACAACCTCTCCAATTCTTCCCATACCTATAATTCCCAAAGTTGACTGATGAACATCTATCCCATAAAAATTTTTATCAATGCTATTTTTCCACTTATTATTTTTTACATATTTATCTAATTGAGTTATTTTACGTGAAACAGATAAAATTAATCCAAAAACTAAGTCTGCAACACTGTTATTCATTACATTTGGTACATTAGTACCAATGACCTTTCTTTTCTTCATTATTTCTATATCAAAGTTATTATATCCAACTGTAAAATTACTTACGACCTTTAACCTTGGAGCATATTTAAGCAAATCCTCATCGATTTTAATACCCATAAGCAACACTCCATCTTTATCAAAAAGTTTATGCTTTAATTCATCTTTAGTTATATCTCTGTCAGCCTGCCATATTTCATATTCACAGTATTCACCGATATATGCTTCTACTTCTTTAGGTATTTTCATTGCAATAAATACTTTTGGTTTTTCCATGATATCATTTCCTCCTCTATAAAAAACATATTAATTATCATAATACTAGCAAATATAAGTTTATTTGTATAATTGATATTTTCAATAATACATTTCATTTTTATAAATGTATTATTATATTTTAAAATGTATATAGGATAAATTCTATTCACCTCAATAGTTCATTTTTTATGAACTATTACTTTGATTATTTCAATTTTACAAATGTTAATACCGATAATATACTAATTCTAATGCTATTAAGAAGCATATTTAAATTATATTATTGGGGGTTACAATGATCAGGTATATTCAAACTAAATTAAAATTTAATAAACTAAACTTTCACTACAGCTGGGTTATAATGCTAGTAACTTTTTTTACTTTGTTAATATCTTCTGGAATTCGTTCAACTTCAGGATTACTTATAATACCATTTGAGCAATATTTCGGATGGAATAGAGCATTTATTAGTTTTGCATTAGCAATTAATCTTGCATTATATGGTCTACTTGGCCCATTTTCTGTTGCTTTAACTAACATTTATGGTGCTAAACGTGTAATGATTATTTCACTAATATTATTGTTTTTGGGTACTTATCTATCTTCTTGGATGCAAACGCCAGTGCACCTGACAATACTTTGGGGAATAATTATCGGAATTGGATCGGGTTTAACCACTCAAGTTTTAGGATCAGTTATTGCTCATAGATGGTTTTCAAAACACAAAGGCTTGGTAATTGGAATTTTTGGTGCTAGCGGCTCTGCTGGTCAGCTTGTATTCTTACCTTTATTTGCAAAATTATTAGAAAATCACTCATGGAAATTTCTAATATACATTATCTCTTGTGCTGCTCTACTCACTTGTATATTAATATTTATATTTATGCGTGACAAACCAAATAATATGGAATCCTTAAAGCAAGATCCGCCTAAGGAAGTTTCTAACCATGTAGAAACTGGAGATAATCCGTTTAAATTAGTTTTTCATAGTTTAAGAACAAGTATCCATTCTAAAGAGTTTTGGTTATTGTCAATTAGTTTTTTCGTTTGTGGTGCCTCTACAAATGGATTAATAGGAACTCATTTTATACCTGCCTGCATGGATTGTGGAAGTACCGAAGTTTATGCCGCTGGATTATTATCAGTAATGGGTATTTTTGATATTTTCGGAACCACTCTTTCAGGATTGTTATCAGACCGCTTTGATAATAGATGGTTATTATTTTGGTATTATAGTTTACGTGGTTTTTCCTTAATACTTCTTCCGTTTGTTATTGGATCAAGTCATCTAGGTATTGATATTTTTGTAATATTCTATGGTTTAGATTGGGTGGCAACTGTACCACCAACTGTACGCCTATGTAACGATATATTTAAGGAAAATGGTAATATGGTATTTGGGTGGATAATGGCTATTCACCAACTAGGATCAGCAGTAGCAACAATTTATGGCGGGACATTATATACACTAACTGGTAATTACATTATTACTTTTATTTCAGGTGGTTTATTCTGCTTACTTGCTTCATTTATTGTTTTAAGATTAAATTCACCTCAAAAAAAAATTATAACTACATAATAAATTATAATTTTTAGACAATCTTTTAACATCATATAAAACATAGGTTGAAATTATTTTTCAACCTTAAAATTTTCTCTTACTAATTGGATAAATAATGACATTGCAGGACTGATCCATTTATTCTTATGGTGAGCATATATTGCTGTAATTTTATCATCTGAGCAACCTATCTTTATCTCTTTTAACTTTCCACTTTTTAGCTCTTCTTCTACCGTAAATCGCGGTAAAAATGAGACTCCTAAATTATTAATTACAGATTTTTTTATTGCTTCTATGCTCCAAAGCTCAATTGTATTATCTAGAAATATATTATTACTAAAAAAATAATTCTCAATTATTTGTCTATAAATAGATTCAACTTCATTAATTACAAGACTTGTCCTAACTTTTTGATTTTGTTTACAAAAATCTATATTTTCTTCTAAAAATGCTGGAGAACATACCAAAGCTAGACTAAAATTAGAAAGTTTTACTGAAAGCAAATTATTATTTTGAGCACCTACATCATACATTAAGCCAAGATCCACATTTCCATCCAATATAATATTTTTTATTGAGTAGCAATTCATGGCCATTATAGAAAGTTTTACATTAGGGGCTTTTTCTTTAAATAAACGTAAAACATCTTGTAACTTATAAGACATCAATGATTCTGCAACAGCGATTTTTAGTTCTCCTGTTATATTATTATTATATTTGCCGATATTTTCAATCTTTTTTACTGTATTAAGTAATTCATCCGCATGTGGTATCAGCTCTTTTCCAAGTGGGGTTAATATCATATTGCGTCCAATTTTTTCAAATAGCTTTATTGATAACTCCTGCTCTAACTGCTGAATTTGTGATGTAACAGTAGATTGTGTATAACCTAATTTTGCTGCAGCATTTGTAAAATTTCCTTCTTCAATAATGCTTTTAAATGTTTTAAAATGTCTAATATCCATTAATATCACTCCAGTCTCTATACTAAATACAATAATATATTTGAAAAAACGAATAGTCAAAGTAAATTAAACAAGTCGCTTCATAATTAGTTATGAGAAATATAAAATTATTAAAGCTTCCGATATAGCTGCATTGAGATGGTATAATGACTTTACCATCTCAATATTGATTTCATTTAGAGCTACAAAGCAATAACTTAATCAGTTCACCTTTTATTCCTAATGCATTGACACAAATTTAAGTCATTTACATTCTATAGTCTATTATAATTATTCCGGATAATAAATTACCATGCTCAAGCGACAAAGCTCATTGCCCGAATTTTTATATTTATGCGGTCTATCTGCTTTAAAACGTATAGAACCACTACCTTCAACAGATAGGACTTTGTCATTAACTTCCACACTCAGGCTTCCAGAAAACACAGTGATAAACTCTTGGGTTCCCTCAGGGTGCGCCTCAGCATCCAAATGACTTCCTTCATCAAGTTCAATATATAGTATTTCAAATCTACGGCTCCCATCAAATAAAAATATGGGATGGTTACGATAATGTCCATTATCCTCAAGTAAAGGTTGAATAGATTCCATAGGAATCACCTCGTATTCTGCTTCTGGCCTGCTCACTAGTTCAGTGAAAGAAATTTTTAACCCCATAGCAATCTTCCAGACTGTAGAAATCGTAGGATTGACATCTCCCCTCTCAATTTGCCCAAGCATACTTTTACTTACTCCTGATAATTTTGAAACTGAATCAAGACTCATCCTTCTTTGCTCTCGTAACCGCTTTAGATTATCAGCAACAATAGAATTTATATTATCCAATATTTTTACCTCCAAACCATTGACAGTATATTGGACAAGTTGTACAATATACTAAACAATGTATGATATACTGTTTTTTGTGTTCATTATATCATACGAAATTAAGGAGGTAAATAATTAATTATGAACTTTGCTGCATTCTTTTCATATGTTTTTCTAACAGCTTTGACACCTGGTCCTAACAATATAATGTCAATGACAAATGCAAGTAAATACGGTTTTAAAAAATCATTTCCATTTAACATGGGAGTTTTGTATGGATTTTTAATCGTCATGTCTTGTTGTGCTACATTTTCTAAAGCCCTATATGGTTTCATCCCATCTGTAAAGCCCGTGATGCTTTGCATTGGAGCAGCCTACATACTTTGGCTTGCCTGGACAATTTGGCGTGATAAGCCTCATGATGGAAAGAAAGGTCTGTCATTAACAAATACAGTAACTTCAGGCATGATCCTTCAATTTGTAAATGTAAAAGTTATTTTATACGGAATCACTGCCATGTCTTCTTTTGTCTTGCCATATTATCAGAATCTACCTATCATTGCCGTTTTTGTCTTGATTCTTGCTGTAATTGGTTTTGCTGGCACCTGCTGCTGGGCTATGTTTGGTGCTGCTTTTGAAAGCTTCTTTAATAACTATGGTAAAATCTTAAATGTAATCATGGCGTTGTTACTTGTATATTGTGCAGCAACAATGATTCTTGATATTTGGAAATAACCAAAAAAATAGTCTGACAAGAAGTTCTACTACAAAGCTATTTGCCAGGCTGAACTTTACCATTTATTCAAAGACAAGTTACTAAATTTGATGTAGCATAAACTTAAAAGACTGAAATAAGATTTAGTTTTGAAATCTTATTTCAGTCTTATTTTTTATTATAATTTTTGTAATATAATTTTCATCTATTAATCTTCATTACACTTGCATTTCCTATAGAACTCTTCTTTGTTTTCTTTGAAGAACTAGATTGGCTAAATTCATATAGAAATAATTATATAACAAAAAGTACCTATATTTCTATAGATACTTTTTAGTTAATTTATTTATACATTAGTAGTTGTAAGTGGCACGTATACTCTTGCTGCAAGTTCATCATCTAACATATATAATGCTGCTGGATTGTTCTCAGATCTCTTAAGTTTCTTTATAATATTATTCAGATTATTTTCTTCTTCAACTTGTTCATCAATAAACCATTTAAGTAAACTCTTAGTTGCATGTTCTTTCTCTTCTTCTGCTATATCAGCAATATTATATATTTTTCTTGTAACCAATTGTTCGTGAATATAAGCCATTTCAAAAACATGCGATACGTTATCAAAATTTGTATGCGGTTTTTCAATCTGTTCTAATTCTACTACACCATTTTTTTGGAATATGTAGTTATAGAATTTCATCGCATGATCTAATTCTTCTTTACTTTGAACTTTGAAAAAATTAGCACATCCAATTAAATCAATAGATTCACAATAAGCTGCCATTGCCAGGTAAGTGTATGCTGAGTATAATTCAAAATTAACTTGTTCATTAAGACTATTAAGTAATTTTTCGCTTAACATATCAACATCTCCTTAATAAAAAATATTTAAATTATATAAATTTAATTTTATACTCTATATTTACTTATTTTTAAATAATAATTATTATTGTCTACTTAAATTATATACCCTACATAATGATTTATCAAATTATATTTTGCAAATATATACATAATCTTTAGACTTTGGAAATGTAAAATCTATATCTTTAATAGAACCAACAAACACATTTAATTCTCTCTTTAAAAATAGATAAGGTTAAGTTAATTCACGCCTTTCACTTCTTCATTAATCTTTTTATTTTAATTATATAGAGTTTAAAAATAAATACTATTGATAAATGCAATCAAGTAAAAATAAACTTTTATTATAGTATAAACAGATTTAAATTATATATACTATTAATAAATAATGTAAACTAATTAATAATTAATATTTACAAAATGCAAAATAAAGTATATTATTAGATAATAAGGTAAGAGATGGATTGCCTAAAATTATTTTATAAGAGAGGTGGTTGCAATGAAATGTAACTTATTAATTGGAGGAAGCGCTGGACAAGGAATGGATACAGTGAGTGATTTCATTGAAAAAGCTCTAAAGAAATCTGGCTTTTATGTTTTTTCCAATAAAGATTATATGTCTAGAGTAAGAGGAGGGCACAATTTTACACAAATTAGATTTGGAGATGAACCAATTTATTCTCATATTGAAAAATTGGATCTAATACTTGCATTAGATAAGGATACAATAGAAATTCATAGAAATAATCTAAATAGTGATGGAATAGTAATTGCTGATGAATCTATTCAAGATGAGGATAGCAGACTAAAAAACTTTTCATTACTGAAAATTGCAAAAGATATAGGCTTACCAAAGTCATTTACTTTTGTTGCAGCAGGAGCGATATTAAAGTATTTTGGCATAAAAGGCCAATTTGATGAATTTATAGCAAAAAAACTTCCGGATATTATAAGAGATAAGAATATAGAGGCCTTTAAAAGAGGTAATGATTTAATTGATGAAAAGTTCACATTTACAGGAAAAGATCTATCAAAACATCTTATTATAAACGGTAATGATGCTATAGGGCTAGGTGCTCTAGTTGGCGGGGTGTCATTTTATTCAGCTTACCCAATGACTCCAGCTACTAGTGTAATGACATATCTTTCTAAGAAATCATTGGAGGCTGGCATAATTGTAGAACAAGCAGAAGATGAAATCAGCGCTATAAACATGGCAATTGGAGCATCCTATGCTGGAGCTAGAGCTATGACTGGTTCATCCGGTGGAGGAGTTTCGTTAATGGTTGAAGCTTTTGGTTTGGCTGGAATAACAGAAACACCTTTAGTTGTTATCGATTCACAAAGACCTGGTCCTGCTACCGGACTACCAACTAGGACGGAGCAAAGTGACTTAGGTTTCTTATTAGCTGCCTCGCAAGGAGAGTTTCCGAGAATAGTTTTGAGTGTTAGGAATGCTGAAGATGCCTTCTATCAAACTTTTAGGGCATTAAATTTAGCTGATAAGTATCAAACTCTAGTAATAATATTAACAGATCAATATCTTGCAGATTCTAAAATTACTGTTCCAAAATTTTCTCTTGAAGAACTTAAGATCGAAAGGCATATAAGCGATGGAAATGGAATTGATGAAGAGTATAAGAGATATAAGGTGACCGAATCCGGAATTTCACCACGATTAATTCCTGGAAAAATTGATGGACAAGTAGTTTTGATTGATAGTGATGAACATACTGAGTATGCTCATATAACAGAAGATGCTGAAATAAGAAATACTCAAATGGAAAAGAGAATGAGAAAATTAGATAAGTATCTAAAAGAGGACATACAAGAACCAGAATACATTGGAGAAGAAGATATAGACATACTTTTAGTTGGATGGGGATCTACTTACGGAGCAATAAAAGAATCAACTGAAACTTTAAATAGTTTAGGTTTAAAAGTAGGAGGAATTTCTTTTGGTGATATATACCCATTACCCGAAAAACTTTTAAGAAAGTATAGTGCTATAGCAAAGAAAATAATCAATGTAGAACAAAACTTTACAGGACAGCTAGGAAAACTTATAACCCAGGAAACAGGAATTTTAATGGATGACAGTATTTTAAAATACAGTGGTTCTCAGATAACTTCAAATGAGATAGTTACAAGATTATATAAGGAGGTGTAATTTATGATAGAGTTGAAATTATATGATAGTAAAGATGATAATACTTGGTGCCCAGGTTGCGGCAACTTTTCTATACTACAAGGAATAAAAGAGGCCGTATCAGAGCTAAATATTAAACCAGAAAAACTTATGATGGTATCTGGTATAGGTCAGGCTGCAAAAACTCCTCATTATATAAGAGCAAATGGATTTAATGGATTGCATGGAAGAGCGCTTCCACCTGCTCAAGCAATAAAAATGGTAAATCCCAAGCTTAACGTAATAGTTACTTCAGGAGATGGAGATGCTTATGGTGAAGGTGGAAATCATTTTATTCATAATATAAGAAGAAACTTAGATATTGTTCAATTAGTGCATGATAATCAAATTTATGGACTTACAAAAGGTCAAGGATCACCAACAACAGCAAGAGGACAGAAAACTTCCATGCAATTCGATGGTGTGATTTCTGAACCACTAAATCCTTTAGCTTTAGCCATAACGATTGGTGCAACCTTTGTTGCTAGAAGTTTTTCTGGAGACAAGGAACATTTAAAGAGTATGATAGAAGCAGCAATTAATCACAAAGGTTATGCCTTAATTGATATAATGCAGCCTTGTGTTAGCTTTAATAAGGTTAATACCTTTAAATGGTATAAAGACAGAGTTTATTATTTAGACGAAAATTATAATCCTAATGATAAAGGTGCAGCCATTATTAAAGCTATGGAGTTTGGAGATGATGGCATTCCACTAGGAATTTTATATAAAGAAGAAGGAAAACCTACATTTCATGATCTGCATCCAGTATTAAAAAGTGAGAATATAATGGTTGATAGAAAATGGATTCCAATTGATGGAGAAAAGTTTGTAGAGGAATTTATGTAGGATTTTTATGAAGCAATGATATAATTAAAATATATAAATAATAATATATTAGGAGGAATGAAAATGAAGAGTTTAAAAGGAAGTCAAACAGCTGAAAATTTAATGAAGTCATTTGCAGGAGAATGTCAGGCAAGAACCAGATATACTTATTATTCAAGTATTGCTAAGAAAGAGGGTTTTGTTCAAATATCAAATATATTTATGGAAACTGCAGAGCAAGAAAAAGAACATGCTAAAAGATTTTATAAATTTCTTAAAAATGATTTTGTGGACGAGCCAATAGAAATACAAGCGTCTTACCCAGTTTCATTCCATGATGAAACTCATAAGAACTTGCTTGCAGCTGCTGCTGGTGAAAATGAAGAATGGACAGAACTTTATCCATCCTTTGCAGAAATAGCAGAGAAGGAAGGGTATCCAGAAGTTGCAGCAGTTTATAGAAAAATACTTGAAGTAGAAGAACGTCATGAGATTAGATACAAAAAGCTCGCTAAGAATATTGAAGAAGGAAAAGTATTCAAAAAAGATGAAGTGACCCTTTGGAAATGTATTAATTGCGGATATATCTATGAAGGAACTGAAGCACCAATTTCATGTCCTGCTTGTGCACATCCACAATCATACTTTGAAGTATTCTCAGAGAATTATTAAACTTATCTGCATATCTAATTATTACATTAAATATTAATTAACTCGTTGTGCTAATTCAATTTACTAGCACAACGAGTTAAATTAAATTACATTGATTACTCTACCGAACAGTTTTTCCTCTTCTAATTTTTAATTGCATCCCTACATTGAAAATCAACGCTATGCTTAATAAAACTAGTGCAATTAGCATAATATTGTGTAAACCACTATACATAACTTGTCTCATAAGCGGTAATAAGTTTTTAGGTAAATCGCCTACACTTTGAGAGTCACTTAATTTATTTAACATATCAATTGTAATCTTTCCTTGAGTTTCAGCAACACCTTTATTTAGAGCATTATTCAAAATTACGCCATATATTGACGACATAAATGTTTGGCTTAAAATACGTAAAAGGTACGCAAATGAAGTTGCAATTGGAATATCTCGCTTCTCCGCATCTTGTTGTACACTAATTTGCAAAATATTAAAACTCAAACCTAAACCAAAACCTTCAAATGCCCCTGATACCAATAATAGCCATAATGGTATATTTACTCCAGCTAATACCATTATACTAAATGAAATTATAAAAGCTAAAGTTCCTAAAGCAACAATACGATATTTTCCTAATCGTGATTGCATGGATGATCCAACTACTGCACCAGCAAAGTTTGTAATAGAACCTGGAATCTGAGTCGCACCTCCAATTAAAGCACTCAAACCTATCAACCCTTGTGCCCACATTGGTATGTAAATATTAAAAGCAACGAATGCTCCCCATAAAAGAGCGAATAATATGAAATCAACTACTAACGGACCATTTTTAAACAATCTATTAGGAATTATAGGATCAGCTGCCTTTTCTTCAACTTTAAACAGTACTATCAATAAAATTAAACCAACTATAATCAATATACTAACTAAGCTTAATGAAGCTGTTTCTATAATTTGAATTCCCGTTAATAGTGTTACTAAACTAATTATCATAATACCAGCACCTAAATAATCAATTTTTTCACCTATAGAAATTCGTTTAGGCTCTTTAAAGAAAATTTGAACACTTAGTATTGAGATTAACGCAATTGGGACATTAATATAAAATACCCAATGCCAGCTAAAAGTATCTACTATCCAACCACCAATTAACGGTCCAATAATTGCTGCTGCACTAAAGCTTGCTGTAGCATATCCAATAACCTTTGACCTCTTCCTCAAATTCGTATACAAATCTGCATAAATAATAAACGGGATAGTATTCATTCCACCTGCACCTATTCCCATAATAGTTCTTGCAATCAAGAAAAGAATAATATTACTCGATAAGGCTTGAAATATTGAACCAGCTGCAAATAATAATGTGGCTATTTGATATGATCTTTTGTTTCCGATACGCTCCCCTAATTTACTCCAAAGTGGAGTTACCACTGCCATTCCTAATAAAAAAACTGCTACTATCCATCCCATGTATTGAATTCCATGTAAATCACTTATAATTGCTGGCAAAGCAGTGTTAACAATTGTCCCATCTAAACCTGCCATTGCATTTGATAGCAATAACGCCAGTGTTACAATTAAAATTCCTTTCTTATTCATCTTTTGAAAAATCCTCCTAACTAAACTTCAATTTGCACTATACAATCTATATGCAAACTTCATTCTTTGAATAAATATCCCACTTGCAAATGATACACCTCCTAATCATATTACAAAATGATTCCAAGCATTACATTATAAAAAAGCTCTTCCTCAAAATTAACTATTCAAAAACAATATGGAGCTAATCCATATTATAAATAATGCTATTTGCTTACTATATCTCTTAAAAAGCAAAAGCTGCAGCGTATAAATATTAATACACCACAGCTAAAGTTTTAAATATTATCTACCACATTACTTTCTTTTGTTTGACGAATAATTACTTAATTCCATGTTGCATTTTCAGTAAAGTCAATTCCTTGCCTAATTGTAGGCAAAACATACTATGTCTAAATTATAATAATTTTTAAATACCTTTATCTTTTAATAACCTTTATTATGACACATATATGTTTTTTTCTTAAATGACATACTAATTTTACAACTTAGAGTTAACACTAAGTCAATATGTTTTTTAATTTTTACGGCTAAAATGAAAATTATGCGTAATAATTTACGATTTCTAACTATACCAATTTCTTATAACTGCTGTACTTTCTTGACTTGGATAATAATGCTTATCACTGCTTTGTTCACCTATTGCAAATATAGAAAATCCTAAAAACCAATATATATTTTATTTCATAAATAAAAAAGAATGATCTACTAGGGTGTATAGACCATTCTGAATACTGATTAACATTTATTTAATAGGAGAATAAATAATGTTTAACTACTTTATATTTATATAATACTTGAGATTTGTGACAATAATATGGCAAAACTAAATTTATGTTATCTGCTGCCTTTAGCAACATTATTCATAAATACATCACAAATTAATAAAATTACTTTAGGCACATGAAAATTAATAACAATTCCAAAGTTGCAATGGATATTTTTCATCAGGCAAGGAGGCAAATTGACCTCATAGCGGGCTTATTAGGTCAATTTGCCGTCGCAGCATGGTGGAAAATAGACTGGCAAATGGACTCGTTATTTTTTGATTGTGTGCCTTACACATTTTTCAAAATCATTTTAATGGCAAAACATATTAATAGAAGTCCTATAATTATATTTAATAGTTGTATTCCATTAGTTGATAAGAATATTTTAGTGAAGCTTCCTATTAAATTAATTAGTGATAAAAAAAATATTGTAGATAAGAATGCTCCAAAGCCAAAAGAGTAAATATCCTGCTTTTTTATATTTTCTTCTGTAACTTTTGTTGAAAATATACCCGCCCAGAAAATTATTGTTAACGGATTCGATGAAGTAATTATAATTGCACTAGTAAATGCGTCAGTAGAAATCAAAATATCATGTATATTTAAGCTTGGTATAAATTCAATATTAAATTGATTTAATATAGTATTAAGACCAAAAATAAGCAAAATTATGGAACCAAACATTTTTAAACCTATCTTTACGTTCTTTCTATCAATTATTAAAGCTATACCAAGGACAGCAACAACAATAAAAAAGCCATCAACTAAAGCAACACCTAATACACCTATTTCCCCAATATAAAAGCCATTTAATGATGCCATTTGAAATATAAATAAGCAAACAGGTCCAATTGCAAATTGTAATAACATGCCAAATTTAAAACCTTTAAAAATCACTTTACTACCTCTTAAACATTAATGTCTTCTTTTAATGAAGAAAGAGCTATTATTGTATTTGATTTAATTACACCTTTTATATTTTTCAACATATTTGATATAAAATACTCAAGTGACTTGGTATCTTCTACAAGGATTTTTAATAAATAATCATACTCACCAGCAACATGATGACACTCTAATACAGAATTGTATTTAACAATGTCTTTTCTAAATCCATCTATATTTTCTGTCTTATCAATGTTAACAAAGACAAACGCTAAAAGCTTAAAATTAATTTTATCTCTATTAACTTTTATAGTGTATTTTTCAATTATATCTGCTTCCTCCATCTTTCTTATTCTTTCCGCTACAGCAGGAATAGATAGATTTACTTTTTTACTTATTTCTGAAGCAGATGCTCTACCATTTTCTTTTAATACATCAATAATTTTTAAATCAATTGTATCCATAACATTAAGCCACCTTTAAATTTATTTAATTAATGTTATTGTACAAATAAATTTAATTTAGATAAACAATTTCTAAAATTACGATAAAATATTAGGTATTTATAGTTATAACTTATAATATTTAAAGTTTATGATATTAATCTTAGTATTAAACTTAAATATATGTAAGTGGTTAATATTTGCTTTGTCTAATACATAAAATTTATATACTATGTATTACTAAATTAAATAAGATTTAATTTACACAAATTCCAATTCACTAAACGCTTTTATAAATTCTTTCACTCCATAATTCTCAAATTCTACTTCAATCATCATATCATCTTCCTTTAGGACTTTTCCCGTTCCGTATTTCTTGTGGCTTACCTTTTTAATTGATATTTCATTTATTTCTTCAACTACTGGTAATTCCACTTTTTCAGTAACCGAAGCTTCTTCTTTAATTCCTTGAGCCTTTGCCTCTTGAATTTGTTTTTTAAGTTCTTGAAGATTTACATTATTATTTTTAACCTTATCATTTTGGATTAATTTCTCTGGAATCATATGAATATATCTACTTTCTCCAGGCGCTGCCTTATGATAATCTGGATTTGTATAATAAGAAAGTTCTAGATAATCTTTTGCTCTAGTGATTCCAACAAAAAATAATCTTTGTTCCTCTTCTTCCTCCATATCTCTTGTATGAAGTGGAATTAACCCATAATTAACTCCTGTAATAAACACATAAGAAAACTCTAGACCTTTAGATGCATGTAAAGTCATAAGCTTAACAGCGTCTATATCGCTATTTATATCCTTCTTTAAAATATTTACTCCATATAAAGCTGATGAATTTATAAACTCTCTAAGTCCATCTAAAAATGGCATTTGTTTTTCTTTCACATATTCTATGATTATATCAAGCAACGCATTTATAGCTTCTTTATCATCTATATATGTAGCTGAAGTTGGCTTTATATACTTATCAAATTCAAAATAATTATAAATCTTTTCTGCCATCTTAATTTCAGAACATTTATTTAAAAATTCATGCATCTTTTCTAGTATTTCTGATTTAATTATGTTCTGCTCTTTAACTATCTTTCTTGCAGTCTTTTCTGTCATTTTCTCTCCATATTCTTTATTGCTAAGAACATAAATTGCAGAGGAAAAATCATTAGGATTTACGCAAAAACGAAATAATTTGATCATCCAATTTAACACTGGACTGTCACTTATGGTTTTCTTCATTGATACTTCAAAAGGAATATCATTTTTTAAAAACACATCTTCAAAGACCTGAGACTGGTTTTGTAGTCTATAAAAAATTGCAATCTCCTTATAAGGCACACCTGATTTATGTATTTCCTTGATCTTATCTACCAAATAACATGCTTCATTAAAAGGATTATAATGATTTTTAACTATGATTTTATTTTCAGTTTCTCTAGCACCCATTAAGCGGCTTCCATTTTGCTGAAAGCACCTTGCTGCTTCTAAAATAGCATTACTTGAACGATAATTTATTGGAAGGGAAAGCTCCTTTGCATTATATTTATGCTTTAATGTATAAACCACATTTAAAGAACTTCCACGCCAGGTGTAAATAACCTGATTTGGATCACCAACTGCAAATAACTTAGTATTTTCACCTTTTAACTTATCAATAAAATCAAGCTGTATTTTATCGCTGTCTTGAACCTCATCAATAATAATCCACTTAGGTTCTATTTTATGCTCACCTAATAATAAATTTGCATTTTGCAATATATCTGAAAAAGACATCTTATTTTGTTTTATCTTTTCTTCCTTTAGTAGCTCTATAAGCTTAAATATATCATCATCATAAGGAGAAATCTTTTCTTCCTCTTTCTCAATAACCATAGCTTGCTCAAGTCTCTTTTTTAAACGGTTCTTATATTTAATTTTGAGCTTTTCTTCTTGAATTATCTGCAAGGCAATGTCTAATTCCTCATCTGGCTCTATTACTAAGAAGTCTTTTTCATATCTTATTTTTTCAATTGGCAATACTTCTTTAAGTAAATTAAGGGCCACACTATGAAATGTTCCAAACCCCTCTAATTCCTCTGATTTTATACTCTCATCAGAAACCATTAATCTTTCTTTAATTTCATTTGCAGCTTTATTAGTAAAAGTTAATACAATCATATCTTTATAACTGATATTTTTTGCATAATGAAGATACACGATTTTTGAAATCAAAACTGTTGTTTTTCCACTTCCAACATTTGCATTTACAACACATGCATCACTTTCATCAAGTACTGCTTCTCTTTGATATTCATTTAATCTTTCTAGCTCTTTTTCATAATGCATGTTATTCTCCTATTCTGTAAGATCTTCATATCTTCTTTGTAATTTACTTTTTACATTTTTTCTATCTTCATCTATCTCTTCAAGTCTGACACTTAATTCAATTCCCATTGGAGCATCTGTATGGAAAGAAATAATATTTATTATGCTCTTTTTATTACTTTCTTCCATTACCCATTCTCTATAAAATGCATTATTTAAAACTAAAATTAAAGTACTATTATCTATTTCAACCTTAGGAATTGTACTTAAAAATTTTGCAAAAGCATCTCCATTCTCCTGCATATACTCACAGAATTCTTTCCATTTTTCCTGTAATTCATTAAACTTAAATGCTTTCTTAATAAATGTTGCTGGAGCATATTGTGCTAACTTAATATCCTTTGGTGCCTCTATTTCCTCTAATAAATTCTTAAGCCCCCATAGAACCATAGCTTTATTTAATTGATAATCTCCAATACATGCAGCGCAGCCATCATCACATGTACATCCCCCTAACATCTTGATTGCATTTTCAATAATATTTGCAGTTAAGTCAAATACTTTTTCAGAATAGCCAAGACCACCTACGTATTTATCATAAATAAACATATAAACTTCGCTATCATAATTTTGACTTATTTCAATTGCATTGTTAGACATTACAACACCTATGTCTTCCTGTTCTGTCATAGTTGCCATCATTGCTGCATTTTTAATTGCATAACATACACCTTCAAAATGATTATTTCTTATAAAGCCTCCATTTTGACTTTCCTGAAGGAGCCTTCTATATACTGTAACAACATTGTCAGGAATCCTTATCCAAGTGCTTTCTGTATCATAATCCTTTGATAATGGTTTTTCTAACTGTTCAAAACCTAAATTTTGATGATTGTGAAATTGCAGCTTTTTATACATATAAACTATTTCATCAACATTTACATCTCCAAAAGTCACTTTAGTACGTTCATATTCCATATCCTTGCTTCCTTGAATTATTCTTATATTTGTAGTGCCTCCTGGCATTGTATAATAATTTCCATTAAAAGGAATAGCAAAAGCAGTTCTACTTTCTAAGTCAAGCTTTACAACCTGATATTGAACTCCATCATGCATATAAATTGCTCCATTATGAATTTCACGAAAAGCCTGCATTTCATCCATTTCTGTAATTTCTTTATTGTTATCTTTATTTATAAGTTTGTACCTTGCTTTATCGATATTTCTTAGGCTGAAATCCCCTGCTGGAAATGAATTACCACACCATGCAAACTTTCCACTTTGATTTGTTAATTCACTTGCTCTGATTAAAACAGGAATTGTTTCACCTAAATCTGGAAAAATTGAAATATCATCTAAAGTTAATGGGATTTCAGCAGCTGCAGCACGTATATGTGCAAGTTCTATTAAAAGGTTATTCTTATCAATTACTGCATTTTCACTTCCACTTTCAAAAAGCCAGTCTGGATTAATTGCTATATACTGGTCAAAAGGCAGGTTATCAAAAATTAAATAATTTGTACTTTCAATTCCGCTTCTTCCTGCTCTTCCGCTCTGCTGCCAAAAAGATGCCCTAGTTCCTGGATATCCAACAATTACAGTTGTATCAATTTTACCAATATCTATTCCAAGCTCTAAAGCATTTGTTGATACTAAACCTCGCAGAACTCCAGTAATCATTTTATTTTCAATTTCTTTACGCTCAAGTGGAGTATATCCTCCTCTGTATCCAGATATCTTATCTTTTAAAGACGCTCCAAAAAAGTTTTCCGTCTCTAATTTATCTCTTGCTTCTTTTAATACAACCTCAACATTTCTTCTTGATTTGGCAAAAGCAATAAAGCTATTATCATTTTCCACTAAATCAGGTATTAAATCAGCAGCTACTGAAGTTGATTGCACCTGTCCATAATATTTTTTATCATTCCCCATAATCTTTGGTGGCTGCACAAGCTTATAATTTTTCTTTGGAGCTGGTGAACCATCCATGCAAACCTCAAGAAATTTATGTCCGCATATTTCTTCTGCAAGTTCAACTGGATTTGCTATAGTTGCTGAACTGCATAAATACTGAGGAGATGAATTATAATATCTGCACACCCTGCCAAGTCTTCTAAATACATTCGCAAGATGTGAGCCAAAAGCACCTCTATAAGTATGAAGTTCATCAATCACAATATATTTTAAATTAGAAAAGATAAAATCAAAACCAAACTTACTGTGATTCGGTAAAAATGCAGCATTTATCATTTCAGGATTAGTTAAAATGATATTAGCATTTTTTCTAATTCTGCTTCGTTCGTTTACAGGAGTATCCCCATCATAAACTCCTGCTGAAATCCTGTTAGACCCGAAATATTCTAAGTAAGGCAAAATCGCACGATACTGATCACTTGCAAGAGCTTTTGTAGGATATATAAAAATTGCCCTTGCTAAAGGATTCGATAAAATTTCTTGAATAACTGGTAGTAAAAAACTTAAAGTCTTTCCACTGGCTGTAGATGTAGTTATTACAATATTATTTCCTTCTACTGCTCTTTCAAACATTTCCCCTTGATGGCAATATAACTTTTCAATACCCTTTTTAGAAAGATAAGTACATAATTCTTGTGATAAGTTATTTGGGTAATCCACATAAACAGCTTCTCTTTTAGGAATTGTTTTATTGTATATGATTAACTCATTTATATTCATAAGTATAGCTCCTATTCTGCTAAATTACTAAATATTATATTAAAGCATAAATAATTACAGCTTAGTTTAATTCATAAAATAAACTAAGCTACATTCTTAGAAACATTTTTCATGTTACTAAGCTTTAGTGCGAACGTATATTCTTATTAAAATTATACTTAACATGGATTCTATTGTAAAGAGACCTTATTTTGTTTTTCCAAAATATTAATCATTAGAATACATAATTAAAGGCAGCTTAAATCATTTAAATTTAATCTGCCTTTAAAAATATTTATTTAGCTTGTAAAAACTCTTCATAAGTTTCTATTTTATCCTCTCTATTGTTCATTTGTAACCAGTTATTATAATTTGTAATATTAGCTTCTAGTTTCTTTAAATTTAGTATTGTTCCATTTTTCTTTTTGAGTTCTGCATACATATTAATCTTTATTAGATTTCCCATTTTCATCATCTCCTTGAATAATTAAGATATTATTTATTTTAAACATATTTTATCCTCACAATATTTTATAACTTTTTAATATTTATCTTTTGTTCATCACTTTGATATCCTTTGTATGATTTAAATTTAACATATTCTTTTATAATATTCAATAGTATTTAATAATAATTATCCATTTATTTTTCGACACGTCTAAATAAATTTTATACCTTGAATGTATACCCCTAGTGAAACAAATATAATATGTTTCACTAGGGGCATATATAATAATATGGTTGTTATATAAACAAATTAAATGTCTTAACATATTCTAGGTAGCATATGTGCTTCTAGATATAATATTTCTCTACGCTAGACTCTTAATTTTCACTTTGTTCTCCTTGGATGCTTTTAAGAATAGCAATTTGATCTTGTATCTCTTCCCTTTCTACATTGATTTTTGTCCATTCCCCAACTAAATTCCCATAAGTATGCTGAAGGTGATCATAAAGATTGTCAGAATGTATATGACTTCTAGAACTTACTATAACAGTAAACGTCTTAACTTTATTAATATTATTGGCTGCACATATGTTTTTTAATTCCTCTGAAATCTTACTTAATAAAATAGTATCATGCATATTTTCACTCCCCTTTTCTTTCATATACCTTATTCTTAATTATATATTTTTCTATTCTCTTCAAAATTTCTTTAGAAATAGCTTCTAATTTTTCTTGCAATACAAAGCTTAATCCAAAACCAAATTCAACTTCCTTTACCTCAATTGCATAAACTTCTCCTTTAGTACTAGGATAATAAAGTTTTAATAGATCCAAAAAACTATACTTATGCTGAGAGTATCCTTTTTTCTTAGAAATATAGGCATTTAGTGGAAAGCATGTAATCTCGCCAGGCTCTTTTCCATAACATGCTGAATCCAAAACAAAAATATAATCATCTTCTTGTACATTAGAAATTCCATATTGAACATCAGTTTCAACATAAATAACTTCAATTTCTCTTTCTAAAAGCCTCTCTTCTATAACTTTTGCTACTTCAATTCCTATAGCATCATCTTTCATTAAAATGTTTCCCATAGCAATAACCTTAATATTTGAGCATACATTTTTGTGAGTATCCTCTTCTTTGCTTTCAAAACCATTTACAGCTGTATTCAAACCAAAACCTCGACTATTTCTGTATCACCTGTGCTTCCAATTAAATGAGTTGCACACGATACGCATGGATCAAATGATCTTACAATACGTCCAATTTCTATAGGCTCTTTAACATTGTCTAATTTAGTTCCAATAAGTGCTCTTTCTACAGTTCCAGGAAGATTTGATTCATCTTTAGGCGACAAATTCCATACAGTAGGTGTTATGATATTATAATGATTGATAACTTTTTTATCTATTTCAATCCAATGTCCAAGAGCACCTCTAGTAGTATCAGTTAAACCCACCCCATAAGCTTTTTCTGGAATATCATAAGCCTTTTGATTATTTGGTTTTAGTTCTATTCTTTCAGCAAGTTTCTTTATTATTCCTAGTATCTTTTCTGTTTCTAGCACCCTTGCAATGTTTCTATCCATGCATGAATGTCCATTTGTGTATTCTCCACTAACTATTAAGCGTGCTAATGGTCCAACCTCCATAGGTAGACCTAAATAACGAGGAGCTTTTATAAAAGTGTATGCATATGGCTTAGATAAATCCACTTCTTCTAACCCTTCGTCCTTTTTATACCAGGAATAATGAATTTGCTCTGTAATTTTATCTGGTTCTAAATTATATTTAATATTATCCTTCATTACTCCTGGCTTAACATAAGTGATCTCTGGATCTTCATATTTATCAAATACTCCATAAGTCATAAAATATGGATAAGATTGTCCTTTTTTAAAATAATCAGAATAATATTTTGAGATGTTCTCTACATCTTCTTTCATTCTGGTTGTTACAAAGGATTCTATATTTTTAATGATACTTTTTATTTTTTCTAGCTTATATGCATCTATATTTACAGTTACTCCTCCTGCAAAAATCCCGTGATTATGAGGTGCCTTTCCTCCTAGAAGTGCTAATCCTTCATGAGCTAATCTGCTAAATTCAATACTTTTTACGTAGTCCTCTTCTATTTTTTTATTTATTCTTTCTGGAAGCCTGAACTCAGTATATTGTTGTTCTTCTACTAATTTTATACTCTCTATTTTTGCGTAACTAGGCATAGAAAGTAAATAAAAATGTCTTAAATGATTTTGTATAAACTCAAAGCCATGCAAAAGATCTCGAATATAATTATCATTTAAACTAACGGTTATCTTAAATGCATCTTCTAAAGCTAAAGTAGACGCCATAGAGTGAGCTGTAGAGCATATTCCACAAATTCTCTCTGTAAAATATATAGCATCTAAAGGTGCTCTTCCTTTTAACATTTTTTCAAATCCCCTAAAAAGCAATCCACTAGCATCTGCTTTAGCAATTGTGTTTCCGTCTACTTCTGCTTTTATTTCTAAAAAACCGCTTATTCTAGTTACTGGATCTATAGTTATTATTCTTCCCATATCCTCCTCCTTGTGGCACACTCAATAAAACAATTAATATGCTTGTCTATTATTTTATTTCATGTACCTAATACATTACAAAAGGTTCCATCCCGTCCGGAAACTGTGATTGCGCACATCCAATGCAATTTGTATTATCCCCAATAGGCCAATTAACGTAGCCATTCCATTTTCTCCTTGGACAATCAGTTTTTGTGACAGGACCTCTGCAGCCTAATTTGAACATACAACCTTCTTCTCCAAATTTTTGTGCAAATATGCCTTTATCAAAAAATCCTCGTCTTGTACAATTATCATGAATCGTAACTCCATAAAAAATAAGTGGCCTTCCTTCATCATCTAACTCAAGCATGCCATAACCAACTAAATGTGCTATAGTTCCAACTACCCAATCTGGATGACACGGACATCCAGGCAGCCTTATAACCTGACGATTTAAAACTTCCTGTACACTCTTACTTTCTGATGGATTCGGTTTTGCAGCAGATATACCCCCATGAGAAGCACAAGTCCCTACAGCTACAACATACTTTGCTTTTCCTCCAGCTAATTGTATTGCCTCTAATGCTGTAATATTTCTCCCACTATAATTGGCCAAAATGTTATAACGTCCATTTTCTTTTGTAGAAACTGCTCCATCTACTAATAATATAAATTCTGTATCTAGTGTTTCTAAAAATTTTTCAAATGCGAATTCTCCTTCTAAGCCCATAAGCGTGTTATTATAAGTAAAATTCACAATATCAGTTAAGATATCATAAAGTCCAGGATTTTCACTATTAAGTAAAGATATTATATTTCCTGAGCAGCCTGTTGCTTCTAGCCAAATAACATTCATCTTTTTGATATTTTTATTTTCAATTGCTTTTGCAACATCATTTGCAAATCTTTTTGAAGTATGAATTTTAACCTTTGTGAGTGGACATGATACTTTTCCACTAGTCAATTTAATTCCTCCAATGGATATTACTTTACTGCACTTTAAGTATTGAATTCTTCTTATCAGTTATAATAATTACAATATCAGCTTTTAAAATGTTTTTAATATTAAAACGAAGGTACATAAACATCTTTTCAGTTAAAAGTTTATGATTATAGTATTGTAAAAATGTATATAAACCAACTAAAAAAGAGATAAATTATTTTTCATTTTTTCCACCCATGGTCACTGTAGAGAGAGGAAATGGCCTTGGCTCATTTAATAGAATTTCCTGCTTATTACGATACAATAAGCAAATTAGAAGAAGATGCAAAAAATATTGGTCTATCAAAAATGCCATATACAGGCAAATAATTATACGCTATTACTAAAAATACTAATAAAAAAACTCCTACTGCATTTATTGTAGTAGAAGTTCTGAGTTTTCAAAAATATGCTTAAATGAGAATTTCATTCCCTTAAAACTATTCATATTTTTAAAACATTATCTATTTATTATAGTTATAATTTAAACTCCACATGCTAGCTTTATTTGTTAACAATGTGAAGTTTAATACTAAATTATGCAATTTTATAGATGAGCATTAACCTTATTTACTATATTATCTTTAGGCATAAAGCCTGCTAACTTTTCTACTGGCGCTCCATCTTTAAATATAATCATTGTTGGAACAGCTGATATACCATATTTATCTGCTACATTACCGCTTTCATCAATATCTAATTTGAAAAATTTAGCTTTATCTGACATTTCACTGCTAACACCTTCGAATACTGGACCTAACATCTTACATGGCCCACACCAAGTTGCAAAAAAGTCAACCACTACTATCCCTTTAGTATTTTCAACGTTTTTAGCAAATTCATTACTATTTATTATTTTTGCCATAATTAATTCCTCCAATTTAAATTATATACTTTATAATTTCCAATTTATTTATACTTTAATTATATTTTCATTCCTGTTCTTCTTCTGTGACTTAATCACTTAATAATGATTTAATTTCATTATCCAATTCTGCTTTAGTTATTTCCCCCATGTAATCTTTAATAATATATATGTTGCAATTGAAAATTTACAATGTACAATTCACAATTATGGTTGAAATCCTTACAGGATTTTTTCAATAATTGTGAATTGTGAACTGTACATTGCAATATATATCCATTATTATTGATAAACAAAGCTTAAGGAATAGATGCAACAGTGTTTATAATGTTTAAATAAAAAATAATAGACCAATATTTTCGAATACTGATCTATTGTTATTTTATATTTCATACATATAAATTTCAAAACCTCAAATTATTTCTTAATTTCTACGCTATTGCTTTTGCACCAGTGCTTGCAAAATCCTGCCTTTTTACTACACATAACTTTATCAGAACCACAGTTTGGGCAAATAACTCTATCCTGGTCATAATTTATTTCATAGATCGTCTCACATTCTGCACATTTAAATTTGCAAAGCTTTGTAGTATAGTGGCCTCCGTTTATTCTTATTGCCTTTCCTTCTGTTAAAGCTATAGCTACTTTTTTTCTTGCACTATCTATTATATTTTGAAAGGTCTGTCTTGATACCTGCATTTTTTCAGCACATTCTTCTTGATTTAATTCCTCAATATCTTTAAGTCTCATTGCTTCAAGCTCTTCTACCTTTAAAATCATTTCTTCAATTTGACATTTTGGCTTTCCCCATGGTACAAAGTAATCATCTTCTGGAAAAAACTCAACTCTTCGGAATTTTGTTGGTCTTGCCACTTTTTTATCCTCCCTGGATTATTATATATTTAAATTATTATAATACTAAAATCTGTTTCCGCTGTTTAACTATTTCATTATACTCAATTTAATAAAAAGCTTCAAATAGCATATACAATAACAAATCCATACTTTCACTATTCATGATTTTTTATCTTCAACCTATATATCTTATAAATTTATCTATTTTTTAAGCAGCATCATAAACATTTTATGTACATGCACATCTTTTCCTTATACTGCATTTTAAGTATATATTAATTATTTCCATATGACCTTATTTAATTTCAAATCCTAAGATTATGCATGATAAAAAGCATAAAAAAACTTAGCCTAAAGAAGCTAAACTTTCTTGTACTTTTAATAATGCCTTCAAATGCTACTGAACATTATACATGCCTTTACTCAATATACTTAAATATCGCTTCGTATGTTTTTGTTCTTCTTTTTGTATGTGATTTAATACGTCACGTACTTCGGTATCTTTAAATTCAAAAATTACGGTATCATAAGTTCCTGAAACATATTTTTCTGTTATTAATAAATCTGAACTTCATTGATAGAATCACTTTTGCAAAAAAAGAGAAGTCGGTTATTTTACCTTCCTCTCTTTTTTCTATTCAACAATTTTTAGAAATATTGCATATTTTCTATCTGCAACATTAATATGCTCACTTATCCATTCAAATAGAAAATCGATAATTTCTAAGATCACCTTTCTTTGATTATCATCTATATCTTTTTCATCTCTAGATGCAACTTCTTTTATCTTATATACATAAAATCCATGCTCTTCTTCCTGATCATGAATATGATCATAATTATATTCTTTAAGCATCTTTTCTTCATATTCAAAATGATATTTTGTATATTCTAATAGCTCATCAACTATTGTCATTATTTCATCATATCTATCATATCCATCATCTATTATTGCAATATCATATGCTCTTTTTCCTATTTCAAGCAGCTTCTTATGTTGTTTATCAATTTCCTCAATATTTAAATTATACTCTTCTTTCCATTGAAATGCTGATATTCTTTTCTTCTCCTTAATTATTAATGATATCGTCTTTTAACCATTTTGGAAATAAGGTTTTATTGTAAATCATGTAATTTATACTCACACTCATGCAAATAATACTTCTGCTGCTTCACTACTTTAGGATTAGACAAATTACAAATATGTAAGTTATATAAAGGCACCATTTAATAAGGCTAGCTATTCTCATTAGCTAGACTTATCATAGTGCTAAAAGTTTATTCATTTTTATAATCGCCCTTAAATATCTCCTCAAAACTCTCCATATATTTCTTATATTCATCAATAGTAAACTTAGGTTTAAACTCTTCCTTAATTTTCTTAGCTTCCTTTGCTTTTTCTTTTAGTAATCTATAGGCCGTTAAAGCCATGATTTTTGCAGTAGCAATATAAGCTATTTCATCATTTACTACCTTGAAATATTCTGAATGTAATCCACCTTCAACTCCTCCTGTTGCAAATTTTAATACTGGCATAATATGAGTCAAATCTCCAACATCACTAGAACCTGCTGTATGTTTATTAGGATCAGCTTCCTCAACCATTCCATTAGGCAGTATCTCATGTGCTATTTCTAAAATTTCTTTTGATGGCTTTAGAGGTATTACTGGAAGATAACCTGGTCCCGTAATTATCTCTATCTCCGCTCCAACTGCTAAAGCTCCAGACTTAAAGGCTCTATCGACTTTTCTGTTAGCATCTCTAATAGCTTCAACATTCTTTGCTCTGACTAAACTTTCAATTACTACCTCATCAGGAATTACATTCACCAATCCTCCTCCTTTAGTTATTATTGAATGAACTCTAACTGAATCTTCATCTTTAAAAGTTTCTCTTTGATATGCTATTGCATTCAAACCCAGTGAACTTGCATTTACAGCATTAATACCTAAATGTGGTGTTCCTGCTGCATGAGATGCTTTTCCTTTATATTTTGTAACTTTTGATACGAATCCATTGCTTGTACTATCTCCTACTACAATATCTGCTCCTGTAGGATCAGAATGATGTACTACAGAAAGGTCTATATCATTAAATGCTCCTATTCTAATAAGCTCGCTTTTACCTCCTCCATACTTAATTAAATTCTTTTCTTTTAATGAAAGTTTAAACTCTATTTCACCATACTCTTCAGCAGGTACCGCAAAAAACACTACATTTCCATCTAATGAATTCTTTATTTCATCATCTGACAACGCAATTGCTGCTCCTATGATTCCTGCCAATTGAGTATGATGCCCGCATGCGTGACAAGCTCCTGTTTTTTTATCAGCAAATGGGTTATCTGGTGATACAACAGCGTCTAATTCTCCAATTAATGCCAAATTTATCTTTTCTGTATTTCTCCTCTTTAAATACCCCTTTATACCAGTAATTGCAAGATTGGTTTCAATTTCTTCACTATTCTCTTTTAAAATTTCCAATACCTTTTCTGATGTTCTCTTTTCCTTATATCCAAGTTCTGGATGTATATATATATCTGTTGCAAAAGAAATAATTTTCTCTCTATTTTTATCAATAATATCTATAATCCTTTTTTCAATTTTATCCATCATTATTCTCCCCTTCTATAATCTCCTCAAAATTTCAATCTATTTTATTAGTACCTGCCTATTATTTTCTTTACAAATCCTTATATACTTTTAATTCAAAATACACAATTTGCATTCTATAATTGTTTGATAAAATTACTCTGTAATTTCTGTAATTCTCATTTTAAAAAGTTCTTATGCTGTTTTTTTATATTGTGAATTGAGAATTTTTTACCAATTTTTAACAATCTTAATTTCATCATTTTTTCAAATTACTGAAATTCTATAATCTCATATTCAATAAATCTAAGAGGCTACTCTCTTAAAAAAATTAATCAGAGTAACCATTTTTACATTAAATATTAATTATAATTGCTTATATAGCACTATATTATTTTATTTCATCTGGTATAAACCAGTAATTATTCTTATTGTGTTCTGCCATATAATCTTTGAAATCCTTAGATTTATAGGCCTCTACTATATCCTTTGCCCACTTGCTATCTTTGTTCTTTTCATCAACAACCACTTGAAGCTGTAATTCTTTACTAACATCTTCTGATAATAATGATTTTGAAGGATCTATTTTAGATGCATAAACCATACTTCCTGGAAGTACTGCAAAGTCTATATCATCTAATGCACGTGGAATTTGTGCAGAATCCATTAGTGTTATATCAAGATCATAAGTATTTTCACTGACATCATTTATAGTTAATGTTGTTGGGTTTGCATCTTCCTTTAATTTAATCCATCCAGCTTTTTTTAGCAGTCTAAAAGCTCTTGCTGTATTTGATGGATCATTAGGAATTGCTACTTTTTGACCTTTAGCTACTTGATCAATTGAAGTATGCTTATTTGAAAAAATTCCTGCTGGAAC
The DNA here is from genome assembly GCF_000230835.1 of Clostridium sp. DL-VIII. Classification (NCBI taxonomy): domain Bacteria; kingdom Bacillati; phylum Bacillota; class Clostridia; order Eubacteriales; family Clostridiaceae; genus Clostridium; species Clostridium sp. DL-VIII. The sequence continues at coordinate 2,216,435 of NZ_CM001240.1, read as the reverse complement.
TGTTGGAATAGGCGTAATTGGAGTTAGTTTATTATTAGTTTCTTTATTAAAATTATTTGCATATGCACTGTGCTGATCTACATTAAAATCAATACTTCCTTCTGTTAATGCTACATCAGCTTGTCTCAAATCTGAAAAATTCACTTCTTTAATTGTATAACCATTCTTCTCTAATATAGGCTTAACAGCACTAGTGAATAGTTCACTATAAGGTCCAGGGGATATTCCGATTGTTAAATCCTTCTTTTCTGTAGCTTTTGTATCAGTACTTGCAGTACTTGCACTACTTCCGCATCCTGCTAACCCCAAAGCAAACAGACTTGTTGTTAGTCCTATAATAATTTTAGTAAATATATTCTTTTTCATTTTTATTCTCCTAACTTATTGATTATTTAGTTCTATTTTTATATTTCCCATCGTTTTAGTAGCATTTAAGGTCATAATAATTCTATTTATTCTTATAAATTTATAATGATTGACATCCTATTTGTTAATGCCTTCTCACCTTTCTAGCTAATTTATTTCCAAAATTCTGAATGGCTTGGACAAAAATTATTAATATTATTACCGTAATGAGGATTACTTTTGTATCAAATCTTTGATATCCATAAGAAATAGCCACATCACCTATTCCCCCAGCTCCGATGGTTCCTGCCATTGCAGTTGCTCCAATTAATCCAATTGTTGCTGTTGTCAGCGATAAAATTAAAGATCCCATTGCCTCTGGTAAAAGAAAATGCCATATTATTTGTACTGGCGTTGCCCCCATTGACTCTGCAGCCTCAATTATCCCATCATTAACTTCCAGCAAAGAATTTTCTATAAGCCTTGCAATATAAGGAATTATATATATTATAAGCGGAACAATTGCTGCTTTCGTTCCAATTGAAGTTCCAACAATAAGTCTTGTAAATGGAACAATTGCTGCAAGCAAAATTATAAATGGTACTGAACGAACAATATTAATCACATTATTTAACGCTGAGTATATAGCCTTGTTCTTAATAATTCCTCCCTTATTAGTAATAACAAGCAATATTCCAAGAGGAATTCCCAAAAGGGATCCAACCAAAAGCGATACACTTACCATTTGTAAAGTTTCAATAATAGCCTTAATAATCTGCGTTCCGGTTATTGTTGTCATATCAAAACCTCCTCAACTCCAACTTTTCTATCTTTCATATATTTATTAGCATTTTCTATATCTTCTTTTTCACCTTTTAATTCCACAATAAGATGCCCAAGTATATTCCCCTGTAATTCTGTAACATTAGCAAATAATATATTTGGCTGTACATTAAATTCACTACATGCTTCTGCAAGTATAGCCTTCTTTGAATTTTCACCTATAAATTTAAGTTTTAAGACTTTGCTATTCTCATCTTCACCATTAATTTCATCCAATATAACTTGTGGTACCTCATCATGGACAACAGTCCTAACAAAATTCTTTGTGGTTTGTTCTTTTGGATTACCAAATACTTCTAATAGATTGCCTTGTTCAATAATTTCTCCATTTTCCATAACAGCTACTTTATTACAAACTTCTCTAATTACAGCCATTTCATGAGTGATCATTAAGATCGTTATATTATACTCTCTATTTATTTTCTTCAGTAGCTGCAATATAGATCCTGTTGTCTGAGGATCTAATGCTGAAGTTGCCTCATCACATAAAAGTATTAATGGATTAGTAGCAAGTGCTCTCGCTATACCAATTCTTTGTTTTTGCCCTCCTGATAATTCACTAGGGTAAGCTTTAGCTTTATCCTCAAGTCCAACAAACTCTAATAGTTCATTTACCCTGCTCTCAATTTCATCCTTTGGTCTATGATTTAATACAAGAGGAATAGCAACATTTTCAAAAACGTTCTTAGACTCAAGTAAATTAAAATGTTGAAATATCATTCCTATCTGCTTTCTAACTTCACGAAGTTCTTTAGTTGTAAGCTTTCCCAAATTCTTATTATCAACAATCACTTCGCCTGAAGTAGGTTGTTCCAAGTAATTTACCATCCTTATTAACGTACTTTTTCCTGCTCCGCTAAATCCAATAACACCAAAAATATCTCCTTTATCAACTTGTAAGTTAACGCCCTTTAAAGCTTCTACTTTTGCACCCTTTTTATTAAATATTTTTTGTATGTTTTTCAACTCTATCATTAAAAGTCCTCCCTTTATATATAATAAAAAGACTTTACTATATATTCCCCATAGGATTAGTGTGTTTTATTGTTTTTAATTCTAACCATTTCTGTCTGAATTGTCAATATATTTTTTCACACTTTTTACTTTTCATCATAAAACATCATAAAACATCATAAAACATCATAATAATCAATAATATCCATCAAATTATATATAAATCTATTAGAGTAAAATATAGGAACAAGTAAAACTGCTATAAATAATATTAATTATCTATAGCAATTTTACTCCATATTACCATATTTACAAAGTTAAAATTCAATCTCTGGAAGACATTAAGGAAAGAGTCAATTCTCCAATACTGCATAATTCCTGTATGGTAGTATACTCCTCACATGAGTGACATTGATTCATAGCATTAGCTATAACTATTCCCTTTATGCCTTCTTTGGCTAATATATTATTATCGCTTCCACCAAAGGTTTCAACTAATTGCGGCTTAAGATTTTGTTCCTCGGATACTTTCAGGAATCTTTTTATTACAGAATGGTCTCTAGGTGCTTCATAAGCTTCACAATGAACCTCAATCTTAAAATCTACTTTTGCATCAATTGTTGAAGCTGAATTAATGAACTTTTGTTTAACCTGTTCTGCTAATTCCATAGCTTTTTCATTGGAATAACTTCTAATTTCACCCTTAACTATATATCTATTAGGTACTATATTAGTTGATATTCCGCCTTCTATTACTCCAATATTAATGGTAGTTTCTTCGTTTATTCTCCCCATTTTCAACCCATTTATTGAATTTGCTGCTACTAAAATTGCATGTATACCTTTTTCAGGCGAGAAGCCAGCATGTGAAGCCTTTCCATTTATTGTTGCAGAAAACGATAGAATTATAGGCGCCTTAAATGCTGCTAAACCTACTGGACCTGTTAAATCTAAAATATACCCTTCCTTTGATTTTATTTTAGAAAAATCAAATTCCTTTATACCTTTACAATATACTTCTTCTGCAACTGTAAATAAAATTTCTATGGGACGATGTGATATATTTTTATCTTTAATTGTCTGTAGTGCTTCTAATATTGCTGCTATTCCAGAACAATCATCAGCTCCCAATACAGTTTTCCATCACTTCTTATCTCTCCATTTTTATGAATCACAGCTACTTTACCATCGCAATGTTCTACAGAGTCCATATGAGAACAAAACAATAAAGGCTCTAAAGATATATTTCCTTCTTTGAAGGCATATATTATGGATATCCAAAGAATAAGTATAATCCTTAGTTTGGATATCTATACGCCAAGATATCCTATATATCATGTTTTCCAATCAAGCCGACTAAGCACTGTTATAGCATTACTATTATGCCATTCTTTAGACATTCGTTAAATAAAATATTCTAAGTAAATAGACTTATTTATATTAATTATACCTAATATAAATGACATGCCACAATATGCTCATCTTCCATTACTTTTAAAGTTGGTGCAGTTTCAGAACATATAGGTTTTGCATGTGGACATCTAGTGTGAAATCTACAACCTGATGGAACGTTCATTGGACTTGGTATATCACCTTCAATTATATTGGACGCAGCTTCTTTTGCTTTTTTAGGATCTGCTATAGGTATGGACGACAAGAGTCCCTTAGTATATGGGTGAAGTGGATTTTTGTACAAATCATTGCTTCTGCCTATTTCAACAATGCTACCTAGATACATTACCCCTATTCTATCTGAAATGTGCTTTACCATAGATAAATCATGAGCAACAAAAAGATAAGTTAAACCCATTTCTTTTTGCAAATCCTCAAGCATATTAACAACTTGAGCTTGTATAGATACATCTAAGGCTGATATTGGCTCATCACAGAGTACAAAATCTGGATTTGTTGATACTGCTCTTGCAATTCCAATTCTTTGACACTGTCCTCCACTAAATTCATGCGGAAATTTTTCCATATCAGCTTTTTTTAGTCCCACTATTTGAAGAAGATTTTCAATTTTTTCTGTTCTCTCTGCTTTACTTAAATTCGTATGTAAAGCTAATGGTTCATCAATTAGCTCTTTAGCATTCATATAAGGATTAAGTGATGAATATGGATCTTGAAATATAATCTGCATTTTTTTATAATATTCTCTCATTTGCTTTTTGCTTAATTTTGCAATATTAGTTCCCTCAAAAAATATATCTCCATCCGTCACATCATAAAGCCTAGTTATTGTTCTGCCCAAGGTAGATTTTCCACAGCCTGATTCTCCAACTAATCCAAATGTTTCTCCTCTTTTTATTTCCAACGAAACTCCATCTACAGCTTTTATAACATTGTTTTTATTATTAACAATTCCACTTTTAACTGGAAAATACTTTTTTAAATCTTTTACTTCTATTAATATGTCATTAATTTTATCCATATATTTTCTCCTTTCTGCAAATTGTTTTTGTTAAGTTAAGGCATATGAAAGAAAATAACAAACTTCAACTTTAATACTTTTTCTTTCTTAAAGATAAATAATAAATACTCGGTTTTACACTTCTTTTATAAGATTAACCTAATCTAATATACATTATTTAGCAAAAAGGCACCTACTCTTATGTGTTTCACTAAAACTGTTATATTCCGGCATTTTACTAACACACTCTGACTTTGCAAATACACATCTTTCTGCAAACGGACATCCCTTTGGAGGATTTAAAAGAGAAGGTGCTGAACCTTTTATTGGCTCTAATCTAATTTTCTCATCACCTTGTACCTTTGGTATTGAATTCAATAATGCTTTTGTATATGGATGCTTTGATGAATAAAAAATTTCTTCTGTAGTTCCTTCTTCCATTATTAAACCTCCATACATAACTGCAATCCTATTACATAAACTTGCTACTACTCCTAAGTCATGTGTTATAAGTATTACTGACATATTATTCTTGTCTTTAAGCGAATTTAAAAGTGCTAATATCTGAGCTTGAATAGTAACGTCAAGAGCTGTTGTTGGCTCATCGGCAATTAACAGTTTAGGATTGCATGCAAGTGCCATTGCTATCAATACTCTTTGTCTCATACCTCCACTGAATTCATGAGGATACTGGTTAATTCTTTTTTCAGGCATTGGTATTCCTACATCATTTAAAATGTCAATGGCCATTTTTTTAGCTTCCCTTTTATTAACGCCTTTATGCCTTACTAAAACCTCTATAATATGCTCCCCTATTTTCTTTAATGGATTTAAGGCTGTCATTGGATCTTGGAATATCATAGCTATTTCTTTTCCCTTAATTTTTCTCATTTCTTTTAAAGATAAATTTAATATGTCATTGCCTTCAAATAAAACTTCACCAGAATCTATTTTAGCATTTTGAGGTAGTATTCTCATTACAGATTTCATAAGAACACTTTTTCCGCTTCCTGATTCCCCAACGACACCTAAAATCTCTCCTGATTTTACTTCAATATTTACACCCCTTACAGCTTCTATTTTATTATTTTTACTGTAAAAGTTAGTTTTTAAATCTTTTATTTTAAGAAGAGCTTCATTACTCATAATATTATCTTTCACCTCCTGCTGTCTTAGGCTCCACAATTACTCTTAGAGTATTTCCAAGTTTATTAAAAGAATATATTGTTAGAATTATTAATACGCCTGGTAATATAGCCATATAGGCAGCACTTTGTAAATTAGCCTGTGCATTTTGAAGTAAATTTCCCCATGAAGACATTGGCTGCTGAATTCCAAGTCCTAAAAAACTCAATGAAGATTCTGTCATTATAGCATCAGCTATGCCTGTTGTTGAAGCTATTATAATAGTTGGAAATACACTTGGGATAATGTGCTTAAATATTATGGTTTTTGAAGATTGTCCAATAGAAATAGCATATAACACATATTCCCTTTCCTTTATTGAAAGTGTTTCTGCACGTACAAGTCTTGCAATCTCCATCCATGTAAATAAACCTATTACTATGATTATAGCTTGTAATCCTGGCTTTAAAAATATACTGATTACAGTTACAAGTATTAGCCAAGGAATAGATGATATTATGTCAACAAAACGCATTAAAATATTATCTATTTTCCCTCCAAAATATCCGCTTATTGTACCAACCAAGACTCCTATGGATGTAGATATTATCATTGCAAGAACTCCAACTATAAGTGACACTCTGCCTCCATATATAGTTCTAGTTAAATAGTCTCTTCCAAGTTCATCTGTCCCAAATAGATGACTTAAACTTGGAGATTGCAGCATATTAGCTGTATCTGTTGCATCAGGGTTTATAGGTATAAAAAATGCAAACACTGAAATAAATACTATAAAAATCAGAAAAATTATTGAAAAAATAGCACTCCTACTATTTTGAAGTTCGTTTATAAAATTCTTTATTCGTCTATTTTCCATATAATTTATCTTACACCCCTTATTCTTGGATCAACCAAGCTATATAATATATCAGATAATAAATTTCCGAGTATAACTAGTGTTGATGATAGCACTAAAACTGCCATAACGACAGGATAATCCATTCCCTTAATAGCTGTTATGAAATATGGACCAACACCAGGCCATCCAAAAACAGTTTCAGTTATCATACCTCCTGTTACAAGCATAGGTAATGCTATTCCTATCTTTGTGATTATAGGAAGTAATACATTTTTACATACATGCTTAAATAGTATTTCATGAGTACTTCCGCCAAAGGCATTTTGAACTGTTACATAATTTTGAGATATCTGGCCAATGGTTGAGGATCTTACATACCTTGTGAGTTGTGGCAAAAAGTACATAGTTAAAACAACACAAGGCATTATAAAATGAACTAGAAAATCAGAAAAAGATTGCTGTCCACCAATAGTATTCATCCCCAATATAGGAAATATTGAAAGCTTATATCCGAAAATAAATATAATTATCATGGCAAGCCAAAAAGTTGGCATTGCTATACCTATTGAACAAAAACCATCAATGATTTTGTCAATAACTTTATTTTTATTTGCTCCCGCTAATAAACCAAGAATTATCGAAATTACGACTGCCAATAAATATGATGGAAAAACCAATTTTACAGTAGCTGGTATTCTTGCAACCAACTCATTAGCTATACTCTCATGTGTAACTATTGAATATCCAAATTGTCCATTTAATATTCCTTTAAGCCATAAAAAATATTGAACATAAGCTGGTTTATCAAATCCATATTTTGCTTTTATTAAATTCACAGTTTCTTCTGGCATATTCGGAGTAGCCATCGCATCAATTGCATTATATGGAGCCAACTTAATAAAAGTAAAGCATATTATTGAAATTATTAAAAGCAATGGAATTGCTTGTACAATTCTCTTTAATATATATCTAGTCAATCCAATTTCACTTCCTTTTTACAAACTAATTATATGAGACTGCTACAAAATTAATTTTTAGCACTATTTCCGTGGATCTAATATATTGTGCTATTCTTCATTTTGCAACAGCCTCCTATGATTGTCCTATTAAAATTTTTATTGATTTTGCATTATTTAAACTGCAATTTTGACATATCTTCAAAAGTATATACTGGAACTAATGCAGCATCTTTTACCCCATCTATATTAGAGCTCATAACAAGTATTCTCTTATTTTCAAGGATAGGATAGAAATATCCATCATTCTGAATTTGTTTTTGAATCTCATTATAGATTTCTTTTCTCTTAGAATCATCTTTTTCTACTCTTCCTGCATTAAATAAATCAACTAATTTATTATCATCGAAATGGCTGTAGTTATGTGCACCTGGTATAAATAGTGAATTAAAGGTATCTGGATCTATTCCCATAATATATCCTCCAAGGAACATATCATAATCACTATTTTGATCTTTCATTTTTTGAGTTATAGCCGCATCTTCTCCTCCAGCAAGTTCAACATCTATTCCAACTGCTTTAAGGTTTTGTTGAATTATAGCAGCCTCTTTTTGATAAGGTACATTATTCCCAACATATCCTAGTTTAAGCTTAAGTCCAGAAACACCAGCTTTTGTTAAAAGTTCTTTTGCTTTATCTTGATTATAATCATATTTTTCTACATCATCTGTATGATATTTACTTTCATTTGGAAGGAACGTATAGGCTTCTTTAGCATATTCATCTGATCCAAAAGCAGCATTTATCATATCTTTTCTGTTAAGTGCATAGAATATAGCTTTCCTTACATCTTCATTTTGAAGTTTAGGTGATTTAGAATTCATTACCATATAGGCAATTCTACCTTCATCATAGGTATAAGTTGATAATTTATCGCTCTTTAAATCTTTTAAGTCAGCAGATTGAACAACTAGCGCATTTATTTCTCCCTTTTGAATAGAAAGCTTAGCAGTATTTGCATCTGGTATAGTCTTAAACACAATATTTTGTATCTTTGGTACACCTAAGAAATAGTCATCATTTTTAACAAGTTTAACATATTGCCCTGCTTTGTATTCCTCCAATTTATAAGGCCCAGTTCCTACTGGTTTTGCATTCTTTTCACTATTTTCAAAGTTTGTCTCTCCTTCATATATATGTTTAGGCATTATGAAAATATCCCCTAAAAGCTCCATTGCTGGTGCACTTACTTCTGGAAGTATGAAATTAACTGTATAGTCATCAACTTTTTCAACTTTTACAGGTTTACCATTAAATATTAATTGACTATATGCCCATCCAGCATTCTCTTCCTTTAACATTTCATTATATGTGAAAACTACATCATCAGCTGTAAATTTAGTACCATCACTCCACTTAACATCTTTTCTAAGTTTTGCAGTATATGTTAGCTTATCATCTGATGGTGTCATGCTCTCTGCTAAAAAATACTCAACTTTATCTGCATTATACATGTATAAGGGTGAGTATAAAGCTTTTATTTCCATCAATCCATAACGATCACTGGTTGTTATTACATTTACAGAATTACCTGGATCTCCATCAATACCATAGGTAAAGGTATCTTGGTTTGAAGAACTTGTTTCTGTTTTTGCGTTATTACTAGTTACACCGCATCCTGCAAGTATTGTCATTGCGGCAACTCCTGCGATTAAAATTTTTGATAATTTTCCTATTTTCATTTGTATTTCCCCTTGCCTTAATTAATATTTTTAGTTCGTATAAACTTTTTAATTTAACATAAAAGTAACTTTGCTAATCCCCTCATATAAACTCGTTTCATTTTTCCTACTAGCCCAATAGGATTTATGTATTTTGTTCAATTAATTCTAATCATTTTGATAAGAATTGTCAATACTAATTTCGGAATTCAATAATATTTTTATTCTTTAGCTATTATCAAAATTCACTAAAACCTCTCAATTATAAGTTATTACTTTAATGAGCAAAGTATTAGCAAATTATAATTAATACGAGAATAAAATCACAGACGACTGTGAAGTCAAAGTTTTTTTACTTATCCAGCTTTTCTAACATAAATTAAAAAGCTGGGCAGATGAATATAATAAAAAAACTAATGGCACAATGTAAATGAGTATCTACTCTTCACAACGTGTCATTAGCTCTTATAAATATTAATTTATCTTCATAAAAAAATAATCAAATTAGTGTACAAATCAAATTACTGAAATAAAAAGTAAAATAATAAATATCACTCTCACCATTTTAGATTGATTTGTCATAATTAAATAAACTAAAACCTTCTAAATCATTGATTACAAAATTCATACAAATCTGATGACAGAATATAATCTAATTCCTTTTCATTTGACCAGCCAAATTACAGTTCCAAGATTCATCAAACCATTTTTTAATTTGCCAGCTAGTATTAGCATAGTAAGTTGGAGTTGCAAAAACAACTGTTTTACTTTTTTTATATACTCATAATCTATATTTTCAACATCAAATATTCCTACTTCAATATTTTCAGTAGTTTTCATACCCTTAGGAATTTCTTCTGCCATTGTATGTGTCTTTCCTGTTTTACTAAAATAAATAATTGATAATTTCATCTTTAATATCCCCCCAAATTTGAATTTTACATTGATAATTTTTCAGGAAATAGTTTATCCTTATAATAAGATTCAGCTTGATATATAGCACCTAATGGATTATGTGCTAAAACCCTGTCTTTCACTGCAAAGATAGTTATTGGAGCTTCTGAATATTTTATAAACAAAGAATCATGTCCCACACACAATCCCAATAGGATATTTAAATCTGTTTTAGCTTTATTTAAAAATTCTGCTTGTCCAATTGGATTACACATTGGAACTTCTGACTTTATATCAATAAAATCTTTTGATACGCCTCCATTTTTACAGATTATTGAATTCACATTAAATCCATTATAACTTAAAACTTTACTTAAAATTTTAGCTTCGCTTGATAAACCAATGCAAAATGCAATACCTATATTTTTAAACTCACATCTATTAGCAAAATCCATTATCTCTTCTAATCTTGTCTTCTCACAATATCCTTCACTCACAACTAATGCTGATGCTTTAGCTATTTTCAGATTTTCTTCATCCTTATAAACTTCTTTAATTTTTTCAATTTGTTTATCAAGACTTGGACAATTCTTAGGCGCTTTATCTAATTCCTTCTTATTGCATGCATGAATAGCACATAAAGCACAATTGTACATATAATTCACTTCTTTCATTAATAAATTTTATAAAATATATAGTAATTTTTTGTATATGATAACTTTATTTACAACCATTCACATTTCAAAATTGAATAAATAAGTTGATCATACTTGTTTTCATCAATCCAATAATGCTCACGCAATTTTTACCATAATAAAATAATTATAACATATTCTCATATTAAGCATGATTTTACCTCTCATATAAATATTTTAATTTTTATTACAATAAAAATCCTGATTCCTAAGAATGCTTAATATTAAATCTTAGAATCAGGATTCACTATTTATTCTGCTTTTTATAATCATAAGCGTAATACATATGATTTTTGTTCTACTTAATTGCACTATAAAACTAATAAAATAGTATTAATTATTTAAAAAGACTAGGAAGAAACAATGAAATCTGCGGAACAAATGTTAAGATCATTAGAACTACAACCATAAGTCCATAAAATGGCATCAACGATTTTGTGATTTTTTCTATAGAAATCTCTCCAATAGAACAACCTACAAATAGTGTTGATCCAACTGGAGGTGTAAGCAATCCTATTCCGAGATTTAGCATTAATATTATTCCAAATTGAATTGGATCCATTCCAAAACGTGTTACTACTGGCAAAAGAATAGGAGTTGCAATTAGAATTAATGGTGCCATGTCCATTATGCATCCTAAAAATAGAAGTATTACATTTATTATAATGAATATTATTATTCTATTATCTGTAACTGCAAGTAGTGCGTTTGTAACTAACGTTGGCAGTTTAGTTACAGCAATCATATAGCTAAAGCCAGCTGAAGCAGCGATAAGTCCCATTACCATAGATATTGTTTTTACAGATTTTTTTAATATTGGTCCCATTGTTGATAAAGGTACATCTCTATAAACAAAAAATGTAATTATAAAGGCATAAACTGTTGCTAAAGCTGCTGATTCTGTAGCTGTACATATCCCTGACATAATACCACCCATGATTATTACGGCAGTCATAAGTCCAAGAATACCATCTTTTAACATAGATAATCCTTGTTTAAAGGGAATTCTTTCACTTTTAGGATACTTTCTCTTTAGTGCTATAATATAACTAAATACCATTACACATAACCCTAAAAATACACCAGGCACAATACCTGCTATGAATAAACTGCTTATTGATAAACCACCTGCTGCTAAGGAATATATAATCAGATTATGACTTGGAGGTACAAGAACTCCCTGAGTTGCTGAAACAATTGTTACATCAACTGCAAAATCCTTATCATAACCTTCCTTTTCCATCATTGGAATCATAATTGAGCCTATGGATGTTGTATCTGCAACTGATGAACCTGATAATCCTCCAAAGAAAAAGCATGCAAGCACATCAACCATAGCAAGTCCACCTCTTATTCTTCCTACTAATACCCTTGCAAAATTAACAAGTCTTGTAGAAATTCCACCTTGACCCATTATTTCTCCGGCAAGTATAAAAAAAGGAATTGTGATTAAAGAAAATGAACTAAGACCTTTTGCCATCTGCTGAACTACTGACATAATAGAAATGTGCATATATAAAGCTGCCACAACAGCTGATAATCCTAATGAAAAAGTTATTGGAACTCTTAATAATAATAAACCAAAGAACACACCTAATAGTATTAAAATCCCCACTGTATTTACCATAACTCTCCTCCGTTCCGTATTAGTTTTCTCTATTTAAAACCAAATTCATGATTCTTGCTATACAATAAAAACTTATCATTACACCCGAAACAGGGATACACATATATAAAAAGCCTGTTCTTATCTGTGTAGCTGGCATAATAGACATCATAGTATGACTGCTTAATTGTCCACCATAAAAAATCATAATCAAACCAAAAATAAGTACAGCAATTTCATCGAAATAATAAATAATCTTTTGTATCTTTCTTGGAAATAAATTAACCAATGCACTAATAGTTAAATGAATACCTCTTTTAACACCTATTGCACAAGCTATAAATCCCATCCAAATCATTAAAATTACTGAAGTTTCCTCTGACCAGCTTGGCGTAAACTTCAATACGTACCTGCAAAATACTTGTGAAAAAACAAGACAAACTAAAAACACTAAAATTCCTGAACAAATATATTCCATAATGAGGTCAATTCCATTTAAAAACTTTTTTACTTTATCCAATACTATCTCACTCCTTCAGTTAAATTAATAAAGGAACCCTCTTAGGATTATTAAACTAGTTTAATCAGGTTCCCTTATTATATAATTTACTTTTAGGTATATGAAAGAAAATAATAGGTTAATGTGTTTATCTATTATTTTTGATTATGGCTTATCTTATTTAAAAGTCTATTTTGTATTTATAATTAAATCAGTTATTTCTTTCCACTCTGGATGTTGATCATATAACGATTTAACTTTATCTTGGAATGCTTGTTTGTCATCCAATTTAGTTATAGTGACTTTTCCTGCAGCTGCAATTTTATCTTCAGCCTCTTTTTCTTGCTTTAACCATTCAGTCTTTTCTACTTCAGCTCCTGCTTTAGCTGCTTCTACTACTAATTTTTGATCATCAGTACTAATTTTATCCCAAGTCATTTTGCTCATTACCATAAGTTCAGGTACTCTTGTATGTTCATCAACTGTAATGTGAGTTGCAACTTCGTAATGATTAGTAGACAAATAGCTTGGCCAATTATTTTCAGCTCCATCTATTACTCCAGTCTGCAATGCACTATATACATCTCCGTATGCCATAGGCGTAGGTGATGCTCCTAACGCTTGAACTAAATCAAGCATAGGTTTACTTTCCTGCACTCTAATCTTTAATCCCTTTAAATCATCTGGAGTTTTTACATCTTTCTTTGTATTGTAAAAGTTTCTAGAACCAGCATCAAGCCATGCTAAGCCTACCATTTTACTATCAGACTCTAGACTATCAAGAAGCTTCTTTCCTGCATCTCCTTCTAAAGCTCTGAACATTTGATCTTTATCTTTAAACAAATATGGCTGTGCTACTGCTCCCATTAAGTTATTAAATTGAGCTAATTGCGAGCAGCTTGTACGAATAGCATCTATAGCTCCAAACTGGACTTGTTCAGTAGTACTGTTTTCATCTCCAAGCTGACCACCTATATATACTTCAACTTTAATTCTTCCATTTGTTTTTTCTTCCAACTGCTTTGCAAACTCTCTATCTCCAAGTACTGTAGGATATCCTTCTGGCTGATTATCAGCCATTCTTAATGTCATCGCTGGAGTTTCCTGTTTTGCTGTATCTGTGCTTGTTGTAGCAGTTTTATTTCCACATCCAGAAATCACTCCTATTGTAAACATAACACATGAAATTAAAGCAATAATTTTCTTTTTACTCATTTTTGTTCCCCCTTATGTATTTCTGATTTAATCATAAATTTTCCTGAAAACATTTTCAACGAGAACCATTTGCGAATTTATGCAATTTCTTGTCCTATTTAAATAATTTGAAATATTTTAAAAATACCCAGCTTAGGCACATGAAAGAAAATAATAGACCAAATATGCAAGTATACTGGACTGTTATTTTTTTGATTGTGCCTTAAAATAAATAACCTGAGCATTTTTACTCTAATTGGCGTACATATTGTTTAGGCGATATTTTCTCATATTTCTTGAAGGCTTTGCTAAAATAATTTACGTCAGCATATCCAACATCCATAGCTATCTTTTTAATAGGTATATTTTTTTCTTGAAGCATAGCTTTTGCCTTATCCATTCTAATTTTTATAATATATTCCCTTATAGGCATATGTTCATTTTTACTAAAAATTCTGCTTAAATAAAAAGTGCTCATAGACACATATTGCGCTAAGGTATCTAAGCTTATTTCCTTCATATAGTTTGTTTCTATATATTTTTTTACTTTTTCTACAACATCAATATTGTTGCTCTTTTTATATTTTTTTATGAAGCCTATTAAGTTTTTAATTGCCATACTTGTATAACTTCTTACTTCTGCCAGTTCACTTAAGTTAGCTAATTCTTTCAAAAGAGCATTTTTTCCAGATTCTTTACCAGTAAATTCATTTATATTATCAATTACAATGTTCAGCATATTAGATATACTTTCTTTAATTACACAGAAATCATAATTCTCTTTTTTCATTGTTAAATGATCTAAAACATTATCAAATTCAATATTAGCCCCATTTAAATCCTCATTTATGATTTTGCCACACAAAATATTATATTTGTTAATCCCTATGTCTTTCTTCTCTATGATTTTTGATATTTGTTTTAATGGAATTGATCTTTTAGCCTCTTTGTATGAATAGTACATTTTACTAGTCCCGTTATTTATAGATCCAATGCTAATTGCTAAATTCTCTCCTTCATTTAATTCTAGTTCATATGACAAATCATTCAAAATTCTCTTAAATCTTACACCTAAAATCTTACTGCCTAAGGATTCATCAAAAACAAAAGCAATAATGTTATTTAAGCACAATCCAACTATGCTATTGTTAAAAATCCCATTAAGTTTATTCTTTATTGTTCTAACATTTTTTTCTTCAAGTTTTCCAATCGTATCCAGACTAAATAATATACAACAAAACTCAGTACACTTAATGCTTAAAATTTCCGCATATTCTTTAAATTGTGTTTCTGTCATGGCCACTCCAAGTACTATATCTTCTATAACCTGTTTCTCTATATATGGAATTAATTTACTATAGTTTTTCTCTAATTTTTGATTTTTAGTTTCACTAGATACCTTAGATCCTGCTTTTTCAATAACCTTATCAAGGGAATGAAAAAATTCATTATTAGAAAATGGTTTTAATAGATAATCACTGACACCAATATTTATTGCCTTTTTAGCATAATCAAAGTAATTAAAGGCTGTTAATATTATGAATTCTGTATTCTTACATTGTTTTTTTATAATATTACTTGCTTCTAATCCATTTAATATGGGCATGTTAATATCCATAAATATGATATCTGGTCTAAGTAAAAGTGCTCTTTCTACTGCATCTCTTCCATTAGATACCTCATCAACTATCTGTATACAATGAGAATAATGCTTATCTAAAAGAAAACGTAAAGCTCTTCTTTCCAAGATTTCATCTTCAGCAATTAATAGCTTTAACATAACTTTCATCCCCCTAAATTGGAATTAATATTGCTACTTCAGTCCCTTGTGCTTTTTGACTTCTAATTTGTAATAAATCATCTCTGCTATAATATAGTTCCAGCCTCTTTTTTACGTTTAATATTCCTAGTCCTTTTTTTTCATCAGTTTGCTTATCCAATAACTTCCTTAATATTTCATTCTCCATGCCTATTCCATTGTCTTTAATCTTAATAGAAATAATTTGTTGTTCTTTTTTTATACAAATGCTTATTATCCCATCCTTGTCCTTTTCCTGCAGACCATGAATTATTGCATTCTCTAAAACAGGCTGTATAAGCATAGGTGGTAATTTTATTCCATCTATATTATTATCTATATCAAATACAAATGACATCTGATCCTGGAAGCGGGTTTCTTGAATTGTAATATAAGCTTTAATTGCATTTATTTCATCTTTTAACTCTACCAATTTATCTTTATAATATAAGTTATATCGCAATATCCTTGATGTAGCTTCTATAAGCTTTACAGTGTTATCAGCTGATTCAAACATTGCTATTCTTCCTATAGTATTTAATGTATTAAATAAAAAATGGGGATTTATCTGAGATTGAAGTGCTATTAGCTGTGTTTCCTTAATCAATTTATCTTTCTCTGCACTTTTACGCATTTCAATTTGATAATTATTCTCTATTTCAGCTTTTTCGTTTATTTCATTTATAAACTGTCTAATATTATTTTTCATTTTGTTAAAAGCATTTGCTAAACTATTCAAGTCATAATATTTCTGCTCCTCAATATCAGTTATTTCCCATCTTCCTGCAGATAATGCTTCTGCATAACTGCATAATTCTCCAATAGTTTTATTTAAATTTTTACTTATCACTATTGTAAAGCTAAAGCCAATTATCACAATCAATATTAGAAAACTATAGATATTTATTTGTTCATTCTTATAATTTATTAACTTAAGTTCATACTCTTTACTGCTATAATTTAAGTATGCTACTTCTAAAAGGCTTATATTATTGTTAATATATAAATCTGCTGTCTTCAATTCTATTAATCCATCATAAATTTGTGAAGCCATCTGCTTTGAATTCTTCACTTGATTTATTAAGTCAAGAGATCTATCTTTATAATTATCAAACATGTTCAATAAAATCCTTAAATAAATTCCGCTCTCTTTATCATTTTTCATAACTGGAGTAATTTCATTGATTATATCTGTGATCCTATAATTTGAGTCATTATATTTTATAATATCATTGTCATCTTTTGTTTTTATAAATGAATTAAAAGCATCTGAACTTTTTAAAAATTCTGTAGATAAATTATTAAGCTTAATATTAACACTTGCAAACTCATCATATTTATTAGATATAACATTCCTTTCATACAATGAAAAAATGCATCCAATACAAATGAATATAATAATGACTATGTAAGTAAGTTGAATCTTTTTTATCATATATACTTTCTTAATAGGCTTTTTAATTTTACTCATCCCCTTTTGTTGTATACAATTACATACGACTTAATTATATTATACTGATTTCAATTTAATTACATATTAACAATATTTTACTAGACGGATGTTAATCTAATTAATATATATCATTACTTTTGTAATAATGTTCCCAATAATACTATATATAATTAATCACAAGTAATATCAACAGAGTTTTAAGCTGCAAATAAATGCTTCCATTAAAATCATACGATAAAAAGGCAATAAACACTCTATCGTTGAATGTTCATTGCCTTTAAGTTTTCATGTAATATTTTCCAAGTTTCAACTGCATTTAAACCTTTCAATTTATTGTTATTTAATAATTCATCTTTATCCAAAGTAATCTTTCTCATCCAAACTTCTTAATTCTTATATTGTACCATAATTTCGATAATTACTCCGAAATAAAGACTATTACGGCTGCAATAATCAATTAAAGTAACAAAATTACTGTATATAAATAAGTGAAATAAAATTTACGCATCCAAATTTTAACTAATATTTGAATAATACTCTAAGACAATATTCCTTATTTGTAAAAATGAATTTTTTATAGAGACAAGATTCATTAATCATGTTATAATTTCTAGTGTTGTTAAAGTTTATATATCAATTTGCAATTTATAAGAAGTAAAATGTCATATTGAATTTTGCTTTTAATTATTAAATTTAAAATTTAGAATAAAAGAAGGAGAATATGAATGAAGAAAATAAAATTCGGCCTGGCATTACAAATTCTTGTTGGGCTTATACTTGGAATTATAGTGGGTGGATTGTTTTATGGTAATCCTGCTGTTGAGGCATATTTAAAGCCTATTGGAGATATTTTTATACGACTAATTAAAATGATAGTGGTTCCAATTGTTTTTTCATCCCTTGTAGTAGGTATTGCTGGAACAGGAGACATTAAACAAGTAGGTAGACTTGGAGGAAAAACCCTTCTTTATTTTGAGATAGTAACTACTATTGCTATTGTTTTAGGACTTTTCATAGCCAACGTAGTGCATCCAGGTACAGGAATAAATATGCAAGACCTTGCAAAGTCTAGCATTGATACTTATGTAAGTACTGCAGAAAATGTATCTCATCATAGCTTTGCAGATACATTTATAAATATAGTGCCTACTAATATTTTTGATTCACTTTCAAAGGGGGATATGCTTCCAGTTATTTTCTTTGCAGTTATGTTCGGTTTAGGAGCTGCTGCAATTGGTGAAAAAGGAAAACCCGTTATACAATTTGCTCAAGGTACAGCTGATGCAATGTTTTGGGTAACAAATCAAATAATGAAGACAGCACCTTTTGGAGTATTTGCTTTAATTGGTGTAACAGTTTCTAAGTTTGGACTTTCATCTTTAATTCCACTAGGAAAATTAATACTTACTACTTACAGTTCAATGATTTTATTTATACTAATAGTATTTGGATTAATTGCGAAATTAATTGGGACAAGTATCTTTTCAATCATAAGAATATTAAAAGACGAACTTATACTTGCTTATAGTACTGCAAGTTCCGAAACTGTTCTACCTAAAATCATGGAAAAGATGGAGAAATTCGGATGTCCTAAAGCCATTGCAACTTTTGTAGTACCAACAGGTTATTCTTTTAATTTGGACGGTTCTACCCTTTATCAAGCTATTGCAGCTATATTTATAGCTCAATTATATGGTATTAATTTATCTATACCTACCCAAATTAATTTAATGATTGTATTAATGCTTACTTCAAAAGGTATAGCAGGCGTACCAGGAGTATCTTTTGTAGTTCTTCTAGCTACTCTTGGTTCTGTTGGAATTCCAGCCGAAGGTTTAGCTTTTATAGCAGGAATAGATCGTATACTTGATATGGCTAGAACTGCTGTAAATGTATTAGGTAATTCTTTAGCAGTAGTTGTTGTATCAAAGTGGGAGGGGAAATATAATTCTATAAAAGCTCAAAAGTATATAGAATCAATTAAGAAAATTGCATAGCGATCGTTTAAAAAAATGAATTATTAAGTATTTATAATTGCAAATGGATGTCTCAGACTAGAAAATAGCTTCTAGGTGAGACATCCCTTATTATCATTTGGAGCTGCTCCATAATCTGTTACTGAATAAGCATTAGCTGGCTTTTGAATAGCTATCAGTCATGATTTTATTCCCATCCCTCCTTCCAGCCCTCTGTATGTAAACTAAATAAATATTATTTAAGAAGTTCATTCCAGTCCAAATTACTTTGCATAGTTAATGCGTCATAATCTGCTCCGAGCTTATCATGTTCCGGCCCAACTCCTAAGGATCTCATATGGCCTGCTCTCGCTGCTACTATCCCAACTTTTGAATCTTCAACTACAAGACACTCTTCATTCTTTAAATTTAACTTTCTTGCTGCTACAATAAATACCTCTGGATCTGGTTTTGATTTACTAACATCAAGCCCACAGCTCACCTCATTAATATACTTATTTAATCCAGTCTTCTCTAAGATAAGATGTGTATTTTTACTAGCCGAGCCAACTCCTATTTTTATTCCTCGGTGTTTAAGCATTTCTAATGTTTCTATAACGTCCTTTAAAACAGCTCTAGAATCTAATTTTTCCAATAATCCAATGTAATAATTATTTTTTTCTTCAGCAAACTTTTCTTTCTCTTCCTTTGAATAAATCACTTTTCCCTTTGAAAGTACAACTTCTAAGGACTCCATTCTGCTTACACCTTTTTGTCTTTCATTATCTTCCTTTGTATAATTAATAATGCCTAGTTTTTTAGCCAACATGTTCCACGCATCAAAATGCATTTCATCTGTTGATACTAATACCCCATCAAGATCAAAAATTACGCCTTTAATCATTTTATCTATCTCCTTTTCATATCTACTTTACTTGCTTGTACACTATCGATTTTATTTATTCGGTATACAATTTTGGGTTTTAATGTTAAAATATTAAACAAGGTTTAACCTTAAACTTCTCAAAGAGGTGGTTTAAATAATGGCAACAATTAAAGATATAGCTAAAGCTGTTGGCGTGAGCTTCACTACTGTTTCTAATGTAATTAATGGTAAACCTGGTCGTGTTTCAGCAGAAACTATAATAAAAATTAATAAAGCTATAGAAGAATTAGGATATGTTCCAAACATGTCGGCCCGTTCACTAGTTTCCAATTCTTCAAAAGTTATTGGTGTAATAAACCATATAGTTACTAACCACAATAGCAATTTTATGGAAGATCCATTTCATTCTATATTTATTGGAGCAATCGAATCTACTTTGCGAGAAAATGGTTATTATTTAATGTTACGTACTGTGGAGACAAGTCAAGACTTGATTTTTTTTCTTAGAAACTGGAATGTTGACGGTTTAATTTTGGCTGGTATTTTTGAGGACGATTTTTATGATGTATTGGCCAAACTTCATATTCCAATAATTTTAATAGACAGCTATATTTCTAATCCTAATATCTGCAATGTAAGTCTTGAAGACTTTAATGGTGGTTATATTGCTACTAAATATCTCATTGATCATGGTCATACAAATATAGCCTTTGCTTCACCTTCTATAAAATATAAAGGTGTTGTTTCAGAACGTTTTGAGGGTTACAAAAAAGCACTTTCAGAAGCTAACATAGAATTTAACAATAAACTTGTTTTTGAACAGGAAATTGACACTACTACAACTATTAACCTTGGAATATCTTTAGCAAGGCGAAATGATTTTACTGCAATATTTGCAACTGCTGATATACTTGCTGCTGGTATTATTACTGGTCTAAAGCAAGCTGGTAAAAGAGTTCCTGACGATATATCTGTCGTTGGCTTTGATGATATTAATTTATGTAATTTAATATCACCTGCCTTAACTACAATTCATCAAGATGCTCCATTAAAAGGTAGACTTGCGGTAAACTACATAATTGATAAACTTGAAAATAAGCCTATTAATAGGAAAGAAACTATTCTTCCGGTCAGACTTGTAGAGCGGGAAAGTGTAAAAACTATTTAAATTCAGCAGAGGAGTAGAAATATTCCCCTGCTAAATTAATTTAATCTCAGCCTCATTATTAATTATGTCAATTTGATATAATTTATTTAAATATAATACTTTAAAGCTAAGTCTTTTCCAATTAGCTGGCATGCAAGGCTTAGATTTTACTATTCCATCTTCAAAATATATTCCGCCAAAGCCTTCCACAACTGTCATGTATGCTCCACCTGAAGAAGCAGGATGAGTCCCCCCTATATAAATGAGTCCAGCCCATTGTTTACCCTTTCCTTCTATATCTGTAAGTGCTGACTTTAAGAAAAACTCATATGCTTTATCTGCTAATCCGCATTTGCATGCAACTAAGGCGTACATACACGCACTTAGGGATGATCCATGCTCTGTTCTTGGCTCATAATACTGCCAATTTTTAAGCAATACTTCCTTTAAATATTCCTCATGAAACAAGTTAAGCATTGTTATAACATCTGCCTGCTTTATAACCTTTGTATGAGATGCTATCCCATAAGCTCCTCCCCAATATTCCTTATCATCTATTAATCTTTCCCTTAATTTATCAATTTCTATATCTTCTAAACCGTCGTAGCCGTCAAATTGTGAAATTATTGATGTTTTATTATCAGGTATTGGTATATATATTTTATTAGCTGCGTCAGCAAATCTTACTTTTAATTCATCTAAATTATATTCTTTAATAATATTCCATTCCTTACTTTTAGCTATCTCTATTATTTTTATGGCACTTTCAAAGGTAAACTTAGCCATCCTATTAGTATAAGCATTATTATTAACTCTTTCATGATACTCATCAGGTCCTATTACATCTCTAAGTTCATATACCTCTGACTCCAGCTTAGTCAAAAGTAAATCGTAATAAAATTCTGCGCACTCTACTATTACCTTATCTCCGCCTTCGGCTAGTAACTCATAATCCCCTGTTTGATCAATATATTTCATAATTCCATGCACAATAGCCGAAGATATATGAATTTGCTTGTCCTTAAAAAAGGTTCTCATAGGGCGCCCTGTAAATACATCGGTTACATTATAGTCAGAACATGCATCATACCCGCCTTCTTGACTTTCCCATGCATAAAATGCTCCTTTATATCCATAAGACTCTGCTTTTCTTTTAGCTCCATCTAATGTATCAATTCTATATTTTAATAATGTTTTAGCTACCGTTGGTTCAGTATTTAAAAAGAAGTCTAGCATAAACATTTCTGTATCCCAGAATACTGCTCCTTTATAGGTTTGTCCTGATAATCCTCTTGCTGCAATTGAAAGGCTGTCAGAATGTCTAGGTGCTATGCAGTGAAGGTGGTATATAGAATAATTAAGTGCTTCCATTGCCCTATCATCACCATCTATAATAACCTCTGAAATTTTCCAAAGCTTTTCCCATTCATTTTTATGAACTTTCAATAAATCGTCGTAGCCTCTATTATATAAATCACTAGTGAGCATTTTTGCTTTCTTTAAGGCATCACCGCAATCTTTACTTGTATATATGCTAATAAATTTATATATTGTGTAACTTGAATTATTCTCAGCATCAATACTTATTTTTCTAAGTAACTTATTACCTTTCTCTATTTTTTCTTCGCACGCTTTAAAAGCATATTTAACTTTCTCACAGGTGTATACTTTATCTTTGTTTTCATGAGTTAAAGCCTCTTCAATCAAGGTGCCATCCTCAACTAAGCATGTAATTTTGTCATAGTGAGGGCCATTAATATTCCAAACATCTCCATCAATTCCCGTATATATATTGAGGTTTCCAGCACTTTCTGTAATGATGCTATATTTCATTAAGATAGAATGTTTGTCAGCCATTCCTGCAAATCTTTCAGCTTCAATTTTTAATTTTCCTTTTGGAGTACTAAAAGTTGTTTCGCATTTAAAAATTCCATGCCTATAATCTAAAATCATTCTATTATTTAAAGTTTTAGCATTTGGCAGACGATATTCCTTTCCATCAAATTCAATATAAGTGAATAAGGCATTTGGTGCATTAAGCGGTTCTCTCCATGAACTTCCCACTTGATCATAGATTCCAGACAAATTAATAGCCACAAATTGTTCCTTTTCATATTCAGGCAGTGTTCCTCGTATTCCTAGATATCCATTACCTATAAGAAACTTATTTCCATTTTCGGATATTCTATCTTTGCTATATTGATTTTCTTCTACTAACCAATTGATCATTCTACCCTCTCCATTCAATGGGAATATTTATAGATGTTCTTTCATCGCTTAAAGTTACCAATTTCCCATATACTTCAATCTGAAGCTTTGTGCCGTTTAATGTATAAAAACTTACATTTTCCTTGCTTACTTCTACTACAATTACATCATTGTGATAACCTAATCTAAAGGAATATCCTTTCCAGGCTTTAGGAATTGATGGATTGAAACTTAAAAGCTCTTTATCTGAACGCATACCACCAAAACCATATAAAATATTCATCCAGGCTCCAGCTATTGAAGTTGTATGTAAGCCTTCACGTGTATTGCGATTGTAATTATCCAAATCCATTCTTGTTGCAAAGCCAAAGAAATCATAGGCTTCTGCATGCTTTTTTAGCTGTGCTGCTAGTATTGAATGTACTGATGGTGAAAGGGAACTTTCATGAATACATCTAGGTTCATAATATTCATAATTAGCTTTTATCTGTTCCTCTGTAAATCTGTTATTATATAAGAACATTAGCATTAACACATCAGGCTGCTTGATCATATCATTACGATAAATCCTATCGTATGTCCAATGATTATATAATGGAAAATCCTCAACTGGAATATTATGAACATCAATATGTGGTAAATTAAAATATCCCTCATGCTGCTCAAAAAGTTTAGTTTCTTCATTATAAGGAATGCACATTTTTTCAGCAATTATATTCCAATTTGCCATTTCTTCCTGTTTTATATTAAACTCCTTAACTATAGCATCATAGAGACTTCTATTCTTGTTCTTTAATCTCTTTAATACATCTAGAGTATATTCGAGTGTAACTTTCCCCATATAATTTGTATAGCAATTATTATTGACCATCATTTGAAATTCATCAGGTCCCATTACGCCATAATAACCATACTTAGATTTATCACTATTCCAGTCTCCTCTTGTTGCAAGCATCCTGCTTATTTCTATTAATAATGGAATTCCTGTTTTAAATACAAATTCTTCATCTCCGGTTATATTCTCATAATGCCATATTGCATATGCAACTGCTGTTGATGCCTGAAGTTGTAAACTAGCATGCTGCCATAAACTACAGCATTCCCTTCCACTAATGGTTGCTATCGGAAAAAATGCACCTTCACAATCTAATTGTTTTGCTCTTTCTTGTGCCTCTGGTAATGTAATAAGTCTGAACTTTAATAAATGTTTAGCCGCTTCAACGTTGCTAAAAATATAAAATTGCAGGCAGTATGCCTCTGTATCCCAAAAAGAATTACCACTGTATGCTTCTCCAGTCAACCCTTTTGCGCCTATTATATCCCCCGGCTCAGCCCCCTGATAAGTTTGATGCATTTGAAATATACAAAATCTTATACCTTGCTCATTTAGTTCATCACCATCAATTACAATATCTGACTCTGCCCATATTCTATCCCACCAAGCTATACTTTTACTTTTAATATCATCATAAACAAGTGCTGTAATATTTTTCTTCTCTTCTTCACACTTAGTTTTTAACTCATTAAATACCATATACTTTTTATTCTTATTAACTATATTGTTAATAACTTTAGTAAAAATAGATTTTTCACCTTTAATAAGATTTATTGTGAATTTCTTCAATACTCTTTTTTCTTCAATAATATCTTCTTCATTTTTATATATACAATCAAATTTACAAGAAGAAAATACATTTTGATTTGTATTTATTGTAGTTCCTAATATGCTTAAATAACCTTTTCCACTATCAGAATTACTGCATTTCCACAAGTTTTCACCTGCCATATAATGAATATTTGTAAAATCTAGCCCTGAAATAATTTCAATATCACCGTTAAAATTAATTGGTGTAATACTTATTCTTTGCCCTGCTAAATGAACCTCTTCCATTGATAAGAAACGTTCAAATTCTAATTTCAATTCCTTCCCACTATTTAATTTCCATATAAATGAGCGGTTTAAAATACCTGTCTTTAAATCAAGTTCTCTTCTAAAATCTTTAATAATACATTTATTTATATTAAGCTGCTCGCCATCAATAATTATACGAGTATATAGCCAATCTACTGAATTCACCATAAATTCAGTCTTCTTTATTATTCCTTTATATGAAGGACCAACTACCGCTTGTTCTTCATATACACCATTAAAATAACTTCCAAGGAGGCTTTCTCCACTGTATCCTTCTTCAAAATATCCTCTTATACCCATATATTCATTGCCAAGAGAATATATAGATTCTGATACCTCTGAATAATCTTTATTAAATCCTTCTTCTATTATTTTCCACGGGTCTGTAATATAATATTTATCTGCAATCTTTGTCATGTCTTACTCCTTTACTGCACCTGCTGTGGCACCATCTGTAATTTGTTTTTGGAATATTGTAAATAAAATAATTGGTGGAATAATTGAGAATGCTACTGCCCTTAGCATGTCTATATCATTAACCTTATTTGAATTATGATATGCAAATAATTTAACCATAACAGTTTCCTTTTCAGTACCATTAAGTACTAAATATGGCAACAAGAAATCAGACCATGCTGCTGTAATTGTAAAAATCACAACTACCATAACTATTGGCTTTGAAAGTGGCAATATGATTTTAAAAAATATCTTAAACAACCCACATCCATCTAACTTAGCCGCTTCTATTAATTCATTTGGTAAACCTTCAAAGAAGTTTTTAAATAAAACCACATAAAATGCATTTGCACCAAATACAAACCATAATGGTATAAAAGAATCATTTAATCCTATTTTGTTTATATTTACAAACAATGCCACAATGCTTGATGTTGCTGGAATTAACAGACTCCACATTACCAGTCCTAGTACTATCTTGTGCCCTCTTGGCTTTATTATTGCTAGTACATAAGCTAAAAGCCCATTAAATATTACAGAACATATAACACTACCAACTACCACTATTGCAGAATTCACATAATAATTAACAAAATTTAATTTTTCCCATGTATCAACATATTGCTTTATATCAAAAAGTTTTGGAAGTATAGTAGCATCTATTCTAAATTCCTTAATATCCTTAAAACTCGCTAAGAATACCCATATGGAAGGGAATAGACATACTGCGACCATTAATAGACATAGTATAAAAATGATCACACAAAGTATTTTTGTTTTACTAGATTTAACATCATAATAACGAATTGCTCCATCTTGTTTTTCTTTATACTTACTAAAAAACATTATATTATCTCCCTTCCACTATTTTTTGCTTGCTGTTAGCTTAAAATATAGTCCACTTAGTGCTATAAGCACTATGCATACAACAACTGATAACGCTGCTGCTGCTGGAAAATTATAATCTCTAAATGCGAAATTATATACTAATTGCATAATTGAAATGCTTGCATTGTTTGGACCACCGTTTGTCATAACCATTGGCTCATAAAGAATTTGGAAAACTGATATTATTTGAAGAATAAGCATTGTTTTTGCAAGTGAAAATATTTTAGGAAGAGTAATATGTCTTATTCTCTGTAATACTGTTGTTCCATCTATTGTTGCAGCTTCATATAATTCTGGATTAATACTGCTTATACCTGCCATATAAATTAAAGCTGTAGCACCTGCACTCTTCCAAGTCATACTCACTACAATAAGAGGAATTGTTAACTTTGGATTGGTTAACCATAGCTGAGGATTGACGCCTATCTTTTCTAATAAAATATTTAATGTACCTGTTTGTCCAGGTTTAAAGAAAAATCCCCACATAATTACTGTTGCAAGTCCTGGCATAATATTAGGAAAATAAATTCCAACTCTGAATAAGCCTTTAAAATGAACCGTTTCACTTATGAGAATAGCTGAAATTATAGGTGCTATAAAGCCTATAATTAGTGACCAGCCAATATATGAAAAAGTATTTTTAAATGCAGCCCAAAAATCTGGATGTGATAATATGCTAAAATAATTATCTAAGCCCACAAATTTAACAAGCCTAATACCATCTGCTTTATATAGCGAAAGTCTAATGTTTTCTAGTAACGGATCCCATACAAAAAATGCAAATAAAACAAGTGTTGGAAGCATTATAATCCAGCCCATCAAATCATTTTTCTTAAAAAATTTATGTTTAACCTTAGTTTGAGGTTTCTTATCAGGCTCTAATAACTTTGGTATCAATTCTTCCACTTTTTTCACCTCCTTAGAGATCTTTAATTCAAAAGGGTAATCTTATAAAGAATACCCTCCTGATGAATTAAATAGACATTAATTAGTTAAAATATTGTGTATTGTGCAATTAAAATAATATTATTTATTAACTTTTTCATCTAAAATCTTTTGATAATTTTCATTAGCTGTTTTCATTAATGTTGGAACATCTGCATTTTTATCAGTGATTACTGCTTGAATTACTTTTGTTAATTCAGAATATAAATCTTGCGCTGATCCTGGCTCTTCCATTCTAAGATTTCCATCTTTACTAATGGCATCAAAGTATGAGCTATACATTTTTTCATCAACATTGCTATTATCTTTAATAACCTTATCTTGTGCATCCATTACGTCTTTATTAACCCAGCATGGGAATCTTTGAATAACAGGAACTCCACTATTAACTTTATTTTTTGCATCAGCTTCCATACCTGCAATAGAATCTTCTGTTGCAGTAGGCGCCTTTCCCATAATTTCAATGTAATCTAAAGCAGCATTAATTTCATCCTCTGTTGCATTTTTTGCGAACATATAAGGTGTACCACCAGACAATGAAAATTGAGCACCATTTGGTCCTGCTGGTATTGCAAACATTGCTAAATCTTTTGCAGGAAGACCATTATTTTCAGTAGGTTGGTTAACTGCATCATTTGCTGCAATATACATGCCAGCGGCTCCTGTACCTAATTCTGAAAAACCTGTACCCCAATCTTCATTTGTAGGATCTGCTGTAAGGCAATCATACTTCCACTTTAAATCTTTTACAAAATTCATTGCCTCTATAGCTTCTTTACTATCAACGTTTGATTTATATTTTCCATTTGAATCCACTGTACATAATGTAGCTCCAAATGCCCATGCTATATTTGAAAAATGCCATCCACCTGCTGCATCCTTAGCTAAAAGGCAAAATCCTGCTTTACCTGTTTTCTGCTTAATTGTTTGTGCGGTTTTTGCTAATTCATCCCAGGTCTTAGGAATAATAGGATATCCACTACTATCAACTAGTCCAGCTTCCTTAAATAATTCAACATTTGCCATGACACCTAATGCATATCCATCACGTGGAATGCCATATATTCTTCCATTGCTATCTGATAGAAGTTTCTTAATTTGTGGGTTAATTGCAGTGTCCCATCCACGTTTCTTCAATATATCCGTAATATCAGCAACATATCCTCCTTTAATAAGTTTTTGAGGCTCAGTATACCAGGTTTCAAATACAGTTGGTAAATTTCCCGCCTCAGCCATAGGTACAAATGTTTCTGTAGAATACTTATAATAATCAGGAACAACTTCAACATTAGGATCTTTTGCTTCTAATTTTGTTTTATACCCTTTGTGTAATTCAATCTCATCTTTCAAAGTATCTTCTGGCCAAAGACCCATTTTTAATTGAATCTTCCCATCTGATTTTGCAGTGCCGCTTGTACCTTGAGACTTTGAACCACACCCTGTAATCAATGTGGCTGCTAATGATGCAATTAACACCATGCCTAAGATTCGTTTAATTTTTTTCATAACTTTTCCCCTTCCTATTTTTTGATAAACACTTTTAAAGTTTAACGTTAAACTTAGCGTTTTATAATAGAATAATATTTAAGAATCCAAAGCTTGTACATTTTTAGTCATTTTAGTCTTAATAACGTTTTCAGTTTTACGTTAAACCTATTATAGCATCTATAGTAAATAGTGTCAATATATGGTTATCTATCTTCATAGTATTTTTTTAATAATTGATTTCTTGTATGAATCAAATCAACAATTAAATACTACTAAAAATTATATTTTATAAATAGTTCTAATAACTTTAACTGGTACCACTAGTTAAGTTACGCCCTATAATTCTTATTTCTCTGTTTGATATTTTTCTGCATGACAACTTTGTCATATGACATACTTGTCATGCAGAAAAATTTATGCTATGATGTCCTCAAGAGGAGATGATTTTATGCCTAAAGATACTTTCAAAAATTTGAATGAAGATAAAAAGCAAAGAATTTTTGATGCAGCTGTACAAGAATTTTCTACTTGTTCTTTCAGTGATGCATCTATTAATCAGATTATTAAAACAGCAGGAATACCACGTGGAAGTTTTTATCAATACTTTAATGATAAAGAAGACCTCTACTTATATATGATAGAAGAAATTTCAAATCAAAAGAAAAAGCTTATCCCTGAAAGAGTTTCAAATCC
Source organism: Clostridium sp. DL-VIII (assembly GCF_000230835.1). Classification (NCBI taxonomy): domain Bacteria; kingdom Bacillati; phylum Bacillota; class Clostridia; order Eubacteriales; family Clostridiaceae; genus Clostridium; species Clostridium sp. DL-VIII. The sequence continues at coordinate 2,186,505 of NZ_CM001240.1, read as the reverse complement.
AGATGATGAGTTTTTTGAAACTTTTATACAAAAAACTAAAGAGTCACTTGAATTAGGTAAAGCTAAACCTGAATACACCAAGATAGGCATGCTCATGCAAATGGATAACTCTGAATTTATTGCTAAATTTCGTACTGCTTCCATTGAAAAGTATAGAAAACAACTAAAACATAATAAGGAATGCGGGCTTATAAGGCAGGAAGTTAATACTGATATAGTTTTGGATATGCTTTTCTCATATACCTTAGAGGAATATTTTAAAAGTGGCTTTGATGAAAATGAGTATTTAAAAAAGGTTATCGATGCCATTAATATAATCAAAGAAGGAATCAAAAATAAATAGGAACTAATAATAAAATTATCCAATTGCTTTATTCATTGAATTAAGGAGGAAAATAACTATGAATCCATATGTACTTGGTTTTCAAGATATTGATAAAACAAAGCTAGCAATTGTTGGAGGTAAAGGCTCTAACCTTGGTGAGTTATCTAGAATTGATGGAATAATTGTACCAGAAGGTTTTTGTGTTACTACTGAAGCCTATAAAAAAATAATTGGCAATAGTAGTGAATTTAATTCATTACTAAATGAATTATCCCTTTTAAATGCTAGTGATATAGAAAAAATCAGTGAAATAAGCGAAAAGATTCGTAAGGTCATTGAAGATATGACAATTCCAAAGGACATTGATGATGAAATAACCTTTCACCTTTCAAAACTTGGCGAAAGAAATGCTTATGCTGTACGTTCTAGTGCTACAGCAGAGGATTTACCAACTGCCTCATTTGCAGGACAGCAGGATACTTATTTAAACATTATGAGAAAGCCTTCTATTCTTAAACATATTAGTAAGTGTTGGGCATCACTGTTTACAGATAGAGCCGTAATCTACCGTATGCAAAATGACTTTGACCATAGCAAGGTTCAGTTATCTGTAGTTATTCAAAAAATGGTGTTTCCTCAAGCTGCAGGAATTATGTTTACAGCTGATCCTATTACATCTAATAGAAAGATTGTATCTATTGATGCCAGCTTTGGGCTTGGTGAAGCTTTGGTTTCAGGACTCGTGAATTCTGATATTTATAAAGTGCAGGAAAATAAAATTATTGATAAAAAAGTATCTGCTAAAAAACTTGCAATTTATGCATTAAAAGAAGGCGGTACTGAAGAAAGAGAGATTGAAGGCGAGCGTCAAAATATTCAGACACTGACAGATGATCAAATTTTGCAGCTTGAGCAGATGGGTAGAAAGATTGAGTCTTATTTTGGTCGTCCACAGGATATTGAGTGGTGCCTTTATGATGATAAATTCTATGTTGTTCAAAGTCGTCCAATTACTACTTTATATCCTACACCACAAGTTAATGATAATAAAAACCATGTTTATTTATCCTTTGCTCATAGACAAATGATGACAGAAGCCATGAGACCATTAGGTTTAAGTTTCTTCCAAATATTCTTTAAGCAATTTGGAATACAAACAAATATGCCCGTGATAGGCGGAAGATTGTATATGGATATATCCCATGATCTTGCTTCACCAATAGCAAGAAATCTTTTTATCAGTGGTTTAGACAAGGTAGATGTTTTGATGAAGAGTGCACTTATAAATCTTCAAAAACGAAAAGAATACCTTAAATCGCTTCCTAAAGGAAAGACATCTTTGAATGTAGAAGGAGGTATCCTATCTTTCGGAATTCAAATGATAAAAGAATATCTCAGAAATGATCCATCTTTTGTTGAAAAATCTGTAGCTGAAAATCAAGCACTGCTTAGGAATAAAGAACAAATATTTTCTTCTATTTCTGGAGAGGAGCTCTTTGATTTCATTGTAAAGGACATGAAGGATATAAGGGCTGCTATGTTTAAAGTCTATGGAGCTTATTTTGCAGGCTCTTATGCCTCTAACTGGATAAACAAAAATATGAAGAAATGGCTTGGTGAAAAAAGTGTAGCAGATACCCTCGCTCAATCAGTATCAAACAACGTTACTTCCGAAATGGGATTAGAGCTCCTTGATGTAGCTGATGTAATAAGACAGTATCCAGCTGTAATTAAATATCTTGAGAATGCAAAAAGAGAAACTTTCTTTGAAGATTTAAGTAAAATAGATGGAGGTAATATTGTCAGCGACTCTATTCACAGTTATCTTAAAAAATATGGTATGCGCTGCTCTGGAGAAATTGATATTACCAGAACAAGATGGAACGAAGACCCAATGCTTCTTGTTCCACTAATACTAAGCAATATAAAGAATTTTGAACCTAATGCCTACAGTGCTAAATTTGAACAAGGACTTCTTGAAGCTAAACAAAAAGAATCTGAAATATTAAGTCGCTTGAAGCAGCTGCCTGGTGGTAATAGGAAGTTAAAAAAGACAAAGAAAGTCATAAGTGTTTTACGTAATTTTGCTGGCTATAGAGAGTACAATAAATATCTTTTAATCTGTTATTTCTGGATTGTAAAACAGGCATTACTCAAAGAAGCCGAAACCTTAAAACAAGATGATGTAATCAAAGACATAGATGATATATATTATCTAACCTTTGATGAACTTAAAGAAGCAGTTAAAACAAAACATGTTGACTACGGCATCATAACTAAGAGAAAAGAAGAATATGAAATTTATAAGAAATTAACACCACCTCGTATAATGACTTCTGATGGAGAAATAATTTCAGGCGAATACGATACAGGTAATATGCCAAAAGGAGCAATAGCTGGAACTCCTGTTTCTTCTGGTATTGTTGAAGGGCGAGCTAGAGTTATTTTAAATATGAATGAAGCAAAAATAGAAGAAGGCAATATTTTAATTACAAAATTCACCGATCCAAGCTGGACACCAATCTTTGTTCTTGTTAAAGGTTTGGTAACAGAAGTAGGTGGAATGATGACTCATGGTGCTGTTGTTGCTAGAGAATATGGTCTTCCAGCAGTGGCAGGCGTAGATGACGCTACAAAACTTATCAAAGATGGTCAAAAAATTAGAATAAATGGAACTGAAGGTTATATAGAAATCTTATAGCCTGAAGATAAAATTTTCTGTTTCAGTAGGAATAAAAAAGTACAACTATATAAGCGACCCAATCTGGGCCGCTTTCATAAACTCTAAGACTGGAGGTACATACTCATGAAAAGAGAAAAGAAAATTACTAATACAACTCTTATATTGTTATTACTTGGACGGATGATATCCTATACTGGAACAGGAATTCAAATGTTGACTTTTTATACTCTCTCATAAAAATTAGTGACTCATTATAAGTGCTATACCTAACTCAGATAAACTAAAACAACCCACGAAAAATCCAAACTTGAAATATTCGTGAGTTCCATTCTGGAGACTATATATAGTCTCTAGAATTTATTTTTGTTATATATAGCTTTAAACAGCAACCTTAACTAGTGATTTCTTCTTCCATTTTCCTTGCTTATAACGAATGACACTTGCTATAGCTGTTATAGTCCAAGTCAATCCACTGGTTGTCCATACGCTCCAAACTCCCAAAAAAGGAATTATTGACAGGGCTCCTGAAAATCCAACTCTTCCTGCTACTTCCACAAAACCATTAATCATAGCATAAAATGCATCACCAGTGCCATTTAGCAATCCTCTTGTAATATAAATCATTCCAAGAGGGAAATATGCACAGCTGGTAATCTTTATTGCACTAGCTCCAAGAGTTATTACAGCTTCATCATTAACAAACACTTCCATGATAGCCCGTCCTCCAAGCTGAGCTGCTAAGAGTGCCAAAATACTGAATCCAGCTACTATTAAAATGCTTTTATGATATCCCTTTTTAACTCTATCCAATTTATCAGCACCCATATTCTGCCCTGAAAAAGTGGACATTGCTGCACCTAAAGAATTGAATGGCTGTTGTATGAGCTGCTCTACTCTGCTTGTAGCAGTGAAAGCTGCAACCGCTGTCTCTCCAAAGCCATTTACAACGCTCTGCAGAGCCACAAGAGATACTGCAATAGCTGAATTCTGAATTGCAACTGGGACGCCAATCTTTATACATTTAGTAATCATTGACTTATTTACCTTCCAGTGTTCCCTTTTTAATTTAAAATATGGGTTTTTAAGTACTGCAAAAACTATGCAGCCAACAGCAGCACATGCCTGAGAAATAACTGTAGCAAAAGCTGTCCCAGGTACACCAAATCCAAATTTAAGAACCAAAATCAAATCCAAAACAACATTAATTGCGCAGGAAACAATTAAGAAAATTAAAGGTGTTCTTGAATCACCCAGAGCCCTAAGCATAGCCGCTATAGCATTATAAGCAGCCACAGCTATCATCCCTCCAGATGCTATTCTTAAAAAAGCTACAGAATCATTTAAAATTTCTGGTGGTGTATTCAAAAGCTGTAACACCTGACGTGCCAAAACAACTCCCAGTATACTCATAATTACTCCAGATATTCCAATTACATAAGTTGAATTAGCTATAGCTCTTTTTACTTGTTCTTCTTCCTTAGCACCAAAATATTGTGAAATAAGAATTCCTATTCCAACGGATAACCCTAAACATACAGAGAAAAAAAGAAAGCATAAGGAACCACAAGCTCCTACTGCCGCTAAAGCATTAGCACCTACATACTTTCCTACAACAATTGAATCAATTAAGTTATAAAACTGCTGGAATACGTTTCCAGCAAGCATCGGCAAAGTAAATTTTATAATGTGAGAAACTTCATTCCCTTCTGTCATATCATCTACGTATTTTACTGACATAATTTAAAACTCTCCCTCTTTTGTCAACTTATATTCATAATACCAAAATTATTCACATATTTATATCTTACACTATATACCCAATTATTCAATACAGCATTTCCTTATACATATCCCTTGATTAATGCAACAGGAAGCTCCTTAGGCCTATTACACCTGCTTAATAAATCAACATACTGTTTTGTTCTAGAACTAATATAAAAGGCATGCATAATCTCAAGTACGTGATTAGCCAATTCCCCACTTACTCTTGTTTTTTCACCTGTTTGTATACAGTTTGCCATATCTGCAATTCCAATTCCTCTGCTATTTTCTATATACATATGAGTAAGAGAGACTCTTTAAATTCATTTTCATGAGCTAGTTTAAGCAGTACAGGACCTCCAAATGTATTAGGATCAGGAACTATAAGAGTTCCAAGTGTACCGTAGATTTCAATACGTGGTAACGTACTGCTCCATATATCAAAACTTGTTATCATTGTAACAATTGCACCGTTTCTGAATTCAATAGTACCTGTCACATGAGTCGGTACTTTCACATCCATCACCTTACCAAACTTTTTATCACTTGTTATAGTTCTTTTAGAAAAAGAGGTTTTTGCCATTCCACAAACAGTTTTTGCTTCTCCTAACAATGATACTAGAGCTGTAAGATAATATGGTCCCATATCAAACATTGGTCCACCGCCTTCTTCGTAATAGAACTCTGGATCTGGATGCCAGCTTTCATGTCCATGACAAGTCATAAAGGCTGTGGCTGCTACAGGAATGCCAATAATTCCATCATCTATAAGCTTTCTGCAAGTCTGAAGTCCTCCTCCCAAAAATGTATCTGGAGCACAGCAAAGCATAAGTTGCTTTTCCTTTGCAAGCTCTACAAGTTCCTTTCCTTGTTCTAGAGTAAGGGCTAAGGGCTTTTCCACATATACATGTTTTCCTGCAAGTAGGGCCTTCTTACATATTTCAAAGTGCATCTTAGGCACTGTTAAATTTAGTACTATTTGAATTTCTACATTCTCGAGCAATTCTTCAGTTGTTAAAACATGAGGAATACTATATTTTTCTGCAGCTGCTCTTGCACTTTTCCCATTCAAACTAGAGCATGCATATACTTCGGTGTTCACAAAAACCTTCGTTAAATTTTCAAAATATATTGAGCTTATATTTCCACAACCTATAACTCCAATTTTTACTTTATCCATTTTATACACCTTCCTTCCTAATTAATACTTATAATTTACATATAAATACAATCAAAATTTTCTTACCAATTAGTATACTACACTTACTTAATGAATTATGCTGGCAATATATTAATCTAATGTAGACATATATTGTATTAAAAAGATTAAAATTGCCTCTCAAAAATATAAGCAAGAGTTAATTGTTTTTTACCAAAAGGGAATTAACTTTGGAGTATTTAATGATTTAAATCCTGCTATATTAATTATGCAAGATGAGGCATTTTTTAAAGATATGCTAAATCCATTATATTTAATGAATAATAACTTAACTATACGTACTGCTATAAATGATTATTATAATTGCAAAAAAGTTCAAGTCCTTAAAGATCAATATCATAAATTTAGTGATGCTGAGTGGGAAGAGCTTTCAGAATATCTAGTTCAAAAAGTATCCTCAAGCATTATGTAAACTTAGATAAAAATTTTGTCTTTATAATAACTATATCTATATAACAATAAGATACCTGCAAGATACAAATTTTATATCTTGCAGGTATCTTATTGATATTTCTATAACATCTGATTTCAAAAAATATTACTCTATCCCATAAAATTCTTCCTTCTTATATCCAATATAAGTATCAGTTTCATCATTTATGGGAATAATTTTTATCATGAATAGATTATAATTGTAGCTTTACCTATTATTTTTATATACCTTATAATGTGGCTTTTCACAATTCTTTTCCCAAAAACCTTCTATTCCTAAATTTTTAATTTCTAGATTACCTTGGAGCCACTGCAGATATACTTCTTCTTCAAAAATTTTCTGTGTTTTATCACAGGGAAATTCAGCACATTCACCGCAATAATCAATATCATGTTCTTTTGTGCAATCAAGAATAAAGCATTCCTTTATACTACATCCATGATGTTCTCTGTTGCGACATCCTGAGCACTTACCAGCACTGTACTTTACCAACTCTTCTTGAAAGATTTTAAATCTTTCAAGCTCATTTGAAGAATGCTTTTCATAAAATTCATAGATACCTTCCATATATTTTGATAATTGTTTTGCTACTCTAGAAATCATCCCATGTTCATAAGCACTACAGGTATGGCACATTAAAGAACATGGAGCTATTTTTTCTAACAATTCTTTTTTCTTCACATTCTTATCCTCCTTATTATTAATCCTGCTAGGCTGAGTCAACAGAAATATATCTGTAATTAATTTTAATTGAGCATAATTATTAATGTTATTGCATGATGTATCATAAATTTCGCTAATTTATTCAAACTATATACATAATTATTTAATATAAATTAATTATTTTTCTAACAATATATGAATTTAAATTTCTTTTCCTTTTTCCAAAAGACAAATGAATAAAATTATATGCACCGTTATTCCATACGTTAAAATCATGGATACCTCCTTTGATAATTATCTCATAATAATTATCAATATTATCCCTGGCAATATCTGCAAGACTTTGAACCGCTTTCTCATATCCATATTTACCTGCTATTTTATCATCGTCTCCACAGGTAAGGTAAAGTAAATGTAACCTGTATTCACTTGATGCTATATTAGTACCCAATACTTTACCATCACTTGATGTAGGCGCATTTGAAAAAGCACCTATATAAGCAAACAAATCTTTCATACCTTGCGCTAAAACAGTCTTATCAAGTTTATTATCCCAATCACTCTTTGTTCCTGTATATACCGTTGAATCACACCTATAGCCACCAACAATCAAATTTAGTGCCTGCATTCCACCCATTGAAAGACCAGCGATGGCCCTATGCATTCGATTATATGCGATTCCTTTTAGCGACGTATTTTTTATATTTGCATACACATTATAATTAGCTTCAATGAAAGGTATCAAATCATATCTTAGCTCATAATCAAAATAATAGAAGCCAAGCATATTGATTCCTTCTGAATTAAATGAGCAGTCTGTCCAATCACATGTACTTCTACCCTCAGGAAATACCACAATCATTTTATATATATCACCATTTGCAATAAGATTATCAAATATGTTACATATAATAAAATTTCCATCAACCTTACCGTTGCTGTTTAACCATTCATAACGATTTCCACCTACTCCATGGAGTAGATACAATACATTATATTTCGTATCTTTATCATCTGGGTCATAACCTGCTGGCAAGTAAACATTACATTTCTTTGTTATCATCTCTCCCTTAACAGTTTCTCTTCCAACTTCCTCTGAACTTATATTTTGATCCGTCACTAATTGGCGTGAAAAATTAATATAATTTCTCACACCATATGAAACCTCGGTTATAGTTCCTTGAAGCTCCTTTTTAACTGCTTTTTTATATTCATTAGGTACAGTTGTCACATCAATATTCTTCATGTTTTATTCTGTATCCTTTCCTTTATTTTTACTTAATATAAAAAATTCTTATTCCATTCCATAAAATTCTTCCTTCTTATATCCAATATAAGTACCAGTTTGATCCTTTACAGGAATAATTTCCAGCATGCACAGATGATTAATTGAAATTTTCAATTCTATTTTGTAAACACCATCTTTTTCAAGTAATTTATAATCCATTTGAAGCGGTTCTGCTGAAGCCTGCACTATCTTTAATTGTTCTCTGTTTAGACTACGAGGCTTTCCAAGATTGCTCCAAGTCTGCATTGGATTTGCATGAACTCCTCCCACTTCCTTTTTAACTAAAACTGCCTGCTTCCCTGTTGCAGGTAATTTTAGAACATAGGCCTCATCAGATGATTCTTTACTATCCTGAAAGTCATTGAAGTTCCATCCAATAATTACATATCTGTCTTCATTTTTAGTAACAATCAAATTATCATCACGGTAAAGCAGCTCTTTCCCAGCCTTAGAGAAAAATTCAAAAGCATAAAAGGTTGGTTTCTTTATGGAATTCATTGAAATCAACCCAAATCCTCCATGGAACACTGATTTAGGAACATCCATCTCCTCGAATACATCACTGAATGTCCAATAGGAATAAGAATCTGCATACTCTCCTATTTCACTTAGAATACGAGCAATATATGCTGCATGAAAATCCGTATCATGAACTGGGCAAATTGGAACATATGAGCTATTGAATTCCGTTATATGAAGAGGCATATTAGAAATACGTGGATAATCCCCCATAATTCTTCTAGTCTCTTTTAGTTCATCAATCATTTGTGATGGTTTATTCACAGTATGATATATATAATGCCCTCGCTTAGTTGGCTGATTGGCAGTATAACAATGACGGGTAATAAAGTCTAGCGGTGAATTCTTTTCAATGCAGTGCTCAAAAAATGATCTAAGCCATTTTTCTGTTTCGACACCACAGATTGCTGGTCCACCAACCTGTATTCGTGAATCAACCTTTTTAACGGCCTCTGCTGAATAATCATAAAGGATGAAATATTCTTCCATGGTACCTGCCCAAAACGAGACATTAGGTTCATTCCATACTTCAACTGGCCATGTAATTACTTCTTCCCTGCCATATCTCTCTATTAGATGATTTAATGTAGTCGTAATGAGTTCTGCCCATCTTTCGTGGGATATTGGTGGAGTCACATTTCCTTTCCAATAAAACACAGTCTTATCTCCAGTTTTGAGCTTTTCTGGCATAAATCCAAGCTCTAAAAATGGCCTGATGCCATTTTCAAGATAAGTATCTATTATTCTATCTAAATAGGTAAAATTATAAAACGGATATGTCTTCCCATCCATTTCACATTCACGATATATTCCAACATCATCGCAAAATAATCCATGACCACGGATATACTTAAAATTTATGGACTGCTTAACTATTTTTAAATGGTCAATATATTCCTTTTGAAGAGCGAGCCCCATTCTGCCAGTGCCAACACAATATGTTACGTTGTTTTTAAAGGGCCTGCCTGAAGCTGGTATCTTAACTTCTTCTAACATATTAAATCCTCCTCAATTTAGCCTTTACTTTGTTATAGGATTGTACTCAAACCAAAAGAAATCCGCATAATTATTAGTTTTTTCTCCATTGCCGCTTCCATACATCCCAATAGTACATCCAACAAATCCATCAGCCACTTCCGTACTTAAATTTGTGGTATTCAAATTTTTATATAATAACTTATGGTCAGCTCCATCGATTCCATAATAAAAAGATAAATTTTGTCCTTTACTTACTAATTTTAAATACAATCTATTTGAACTTATTTGAATTTCATGAATTACAATATCTTCTCCATTACTACACTCTACGATTTGTAATACATCATTCCCATGTTTCTTTATATATTCATACCTAATATGATATTTATTATTTTGTACTATAGCTACTCCTGCGCTTTCCCTTTCAGCCATAGGCTTAAATTCCATCATAGTAGATACAACATAATAATAATCTTTTTGCCTAATTCCAATGTAAGCTGGATTATCCAAATCTTTTAATGACTGCTCATTTAAATATAAACGTAAACAACCTTCCCTCTCTGTAAGAGAATATAAATTTTCACTTGGATTTCTTAAAAACATCCAATTATTTTCTAATGTTTTTTCATAAAAATGATAACAACATTCTTTGGGCTCTATTTCATATTCTTCGAGTTCATGTTCCTGTTCTAATTGTAAAACGCCTGAACCAGGATTAACTACTGGCCAATCTTCTTCCCATATTACCTTTGCCAAAAATGTCTCTCTCCCAGTATTGCAATACCCATTACATGTTCTACTTGCGAGCATTACCATAAACCACTTATCATCTTGCGTTTTTACTAAATCTCCATGACCAACATTTTTTATTGGATATTTCATTCCTAAATGTCTATGCGTAAGAATTGGATTACGTGGATTTCCCTCGTATTCTCCGTAAATTGAAGTACTTCTGGCAATAGTAATACAATGTTCTGATGCAGTTCCTCCCTCTGCTATCATTAAATAATAATAATTATCCTTTTTATATAAATGAGGACCTTCTGGCCAAATTACATTTCTCATGGCACCTTTCCAAATTTTATGGCTATCTCCTACAAGACATAGATTGTTTAAATCCAATTCTTGAATCCAAATTTCCCAATCTCCATTGTAACGTACACCTTTTTGATTTGGTCTTGTGCCAACATAATATGCTCTTCCATCATCATCAAAAAATAAGCTTGGATCAATACCTTCTGCTCCTTCTAACACATAGGGATCAGACCATGGTCCTTCTGATTTCTCTGCTTTAACAATAAAATTACCACCATGAGGAACATTGGTTGTTATTAAATAATATATTCCATCATAATAACGTAATGTTGGTGCATATACTCCTTGTGAATGCTCTATACCTGTTAAATCCAGCTGCGATTTTCTATTAAGTATATTTCCTATCTGTTCCCAGTTAGCTAAATCCCTGCTATGGAATATTGGAACTCCTGGGAAGTACGCAAATGTAGATGTAACTAAATAAAAGTCTTCTCCTACTGCACATATTGATGGATCTGAATAAAATCCTGATAAAATTGGATTTCTTATTTTACTCATACCTGTCTCCTCCTACATCCAAATTCTATAATTTCCGCTTAACGCTAAAAAAGCAAATAAATATAGACAATTATCATAATATCTTCTATTCCCAGTTCTTAGAGGTGTATTCCAAAGTAAATCAACGCATTCTTTCCTGTACTTCCCCTTACTGGCTAATGAGGCCATTGCATTAGTTGCAATAATAGCTACTGGATGTAGCGCTTTTTCTTCAATGATAGTTCCATCAATTTCATACACCAAATCATTCTTCTCTTTAACTGTCTCACAGAAAAAGGTTTGAATTTTATCAGCACATTCACATTCCCAATCATAAGCTTCAAACCATTCATAATCTAATCCTAAGTTTGCTGCTACCCTATATGCATCACTATAATATCTTTCATGCTTATTTTTATTATATGGCTTTCCATCATAATATGAATATTCAGCAGCTAAGCCTGTAATAGGATGGCAAGCCTTCTTTAGAAATTTTCTGCTAGCTTTTGCTGCTTTCTTCCAAAATTGACCATCTTCTTCATTGCTCCAAATAGAAAACAATTCATAAAAATGAGGCAAATGATATGATGGATCTGTAAAATTAACTCCTGGTACAAATTTTATTAATTTATTTTCCTTATCCCACATTGGTTCTCCATCTTGGTTTTCTCCTTTGTGTATGCATTCATGGAGAATATCTTTTGCTTCCTTTGAATAATTAAAAATCCCGTCTCCGTCGCCCCATCTATGCGAAGCAAAAAATAATGCCATAGCAAAATATTCTTCACCATCAGAGGCTGGTCCATATGAATTTTTTTCTCCATTAGGACTTACGGACCATGCAAAATAACCTTTATTTAAGCCTTTATCCATATACATATAGGTTTTCGTCCATTTCCATAGTCTATCAAACTCTTCCTTCATATTCCTTTGAACACACATCATCATGGCATAAGACATTCCTTCTGTTCTTGCATCATTGTTTCCTGTATCCACGAAATATGCCATATCCTCCCCAAAGGGATGGTATAGTCTTTCATCATCATCTCCATAAAATATAGTATTGTAGATATTCTCTAATCTATTTTCAATATCACATGGAGCATATCCGCATTCCTTAAATACATTACTATACGAATTTGTTTTATAAGCACTCATTACAATTACTCCTCATATAATATAATTAAACATCTTAAATTTTTGTTAATTTTTATTCTTTTACCCCACCAATAGTAAGACCTGAAATGAAGTATTTTTGTAAGAATGGATAAATGAAAACGATTGGTAATGCTGTTACAATTGTAATAGCCGCACGAATAGATTGTGATGTTACAATACTTCCAGAATTTTTTGCTATATCAGCAGTACCAGCCCCCCCTTGTTGTGTTGCAGCCGATAAAACCTTCATAAGTTCATATTGAAGGGTTGTTAAAGATGGACTCTGTGCACAATAAAGCATAGAATCAAACCAAGAGTTCCATTGTCCAACTGCAATAAACAATGCAATTGTTGCAAGTGCAGGTTTACATAATGGTAAGATAATTTGAATAAAAATTCTAAACTCTCCTGCACCGTCAATTTTTGCAGATTCAACTAAGCTATCTGGCAAGCCATTCATATAAGTTCTTAAAACAATCATATTAAATGCAGCAACTAAGCCTGGTAAAATGTATACCAAAAAATTATTTGTTAAGTGTAAATCTTTCATTAATACATAGGTTGGAATCATTCCACCATTAACATACATTGTTAACACATATACTATTGAAAGCTGCTTTTTAAATATAAATTTTTTTCTACTTAAAACATATGCGAGCATTGCTGTTAAAAACACTTGTACTACTGTAGCAATTACAGTTCTTGAAACCGATATAAATGCTGCTTGTGTTAAGTTAGGGTTGTGAAATACTGTTTTATAGTTTTGAAGCGAAAATACTCTTGGCCATATATAAATACCACCTCTTACTGAATCAACACCATCATTGAATGAAATAGCTAATGTATTTAATATTGGATATAGAGTTACAACCACAAATATTGCCATAAATATTCCTATAATAGTGTCCCATATCTTATCATGTCTGCTTCTTTTTTTAGTCCCTACCATTTAAATTCTCCTCCTTTAGAATAGCCTTTCTTCTCCAACTGATTTTGCAAAACGATTTGCTATAAATATTAAGATTATACTTATTACACTTTTAAATATACCTGCTGCTGTAGCCAAGGAGTAATTACTTAAACTAATACCGTATTTCAAAACAAAAATATCTATTGTTTGAGATACATCTAGAATAAGACCATTTCCAAGTATATATTGAATTTCAAAACCTGCATTTACAACATTTCCAAGATTCATAATAAGTAATATAATTATTGTTGGCTTAATACCTGGCAATGTAACATGTAACATCTTTTTAAATCTTCCTGCTCCATCTATCTCCGCTGCTTCATATAAATCCGGATTAATAGCTGTGATCGCTGAAAGATAAATAATACTTCCCCAGCCAACTTCTTTCCAAACATTAGTTAATCCAACAATTCCCCAAAAGTATTTGGGATTTGCAAAGAAATTAATAGGTTGACTTATTACATGTAATCCCATTAATATTTGGTTTATAATGCCTGGATCTGGTGAAAGAATCATTTGTACAAGACCTGTTACGATTATCCATGAAAGAAAGTGTGGAAGATAAGATACTGTTTGTACAAATTTCTTAGCCAAAACTCTTCTCACTTCATTTAGCAATAATGCAAAGCCAATTGAACAAATAAAACTCAAGGCTAAATTAATTATGGCCATACATAATGTATTTCTTAAAACATTTAAAAAACTTGGATCTTTGAATAAAATTTTAAATTGGTCAAAACCGCACCAAGTCTGATCAAAGATGCCTTTTGCTGGTTTATACTTTTGAAATGCCATTACCCACCCAATAAGAGGTGCATAACAAAATACTGCAACCCATATTACAAATGGAATAGACATAATAATTAGAGTTTTCTGTTTCTTCATTTGTTCGAATATATTCTTTTTTGTTTTTATTTCTACATGTAATTTCGGATCTTTTACTCCTAATTCCATAATAATTCTCCCTTTTCTTATTTTTCTTATATTTTTTAATAATAGGGTATCTAAAAAGATACCCTATTTGTTATATATTATTTAGTTCTTGAATTTTTCTACTCTTCTCTTTACCTCTTTAGTAAGAGCATCTTCATATGCCTTTATATCTGCTTGAGTTGTTAATGTTGTTTGATACTCATTCCATGTTGAGTCAAAATCACTTGTGCTGCACATAACAACCTTTGGAAGCCATTTCTTTTTAATATCATCCATTTTTATCATTGCCATATTTTGTGGATCATCCGCAGACCAACCACCAGTTGCTGAATAAATTGGATACCAAGGTTCATTCTTTTCTGCTGGAACATTTAAAAAATCAGTCCATTTCTTATAACCATATCCATTTAAAACCTTCTTATCATCATCTGATAAAGTGGCTTCAAATTCACCTTGTTGTTGTTCTGGCCATATACAATTAATGCCATCATCTAAATAACCTGTAGCATATTGAGGGAAATAAGAGTATCTGCATTGATTAGCCTGCATCCAATCTTGATTTCTATAATTTTCTCTCTGCTCATCTGTCATATAAAATACACCTTTATCATCTACTTTATAATCTTTATCCTTTTCTCCCCACCATCTTAATGCTAATACATCATTGTCTAATAAATCATTTATAACTTTTAATGCTCCATCTACATCTTTACAGCTAGTTGTGATTCCAAGTCCACTTCCAGTATTAAAGGCTGGTTGAGCTCTATATTGTGGTTTTACATTAGGATCAAGGGTCAAACCTAATGGCACCCAAGTTTTCTCATCCATATGCTGTTGCTTTAATGCTTTTTCTGCATCTTCAAATTCCCAATGCTGATCAACCATTCCAAGCACTCTTCCTGTCGAAAGCTTTGATTTATATTGGTCATAAGATAATGTAAATGTTTCAGGATCTATAATTCCCTTATTATATTCTTCATTTAGTTTTTTAAAATATTTTTGTGCTTCTGGAATTGTATTATAGTTTTTAGCTGTAAGTGTTTCTTTATCTATAATTGCTTTTCCATCATTAGGGTATCCAGCTACGAATTGAGGTGGATTTTCCAAGCAGAAATATCTCCAATCATCACATAGAATATCAAAACCTATGGTTGGTTGTCCATTTATTGTTGGATTTGCCGCTTTATATTTCTCAATCAAATCAAAATATTGATCAACAGTTTTTATTTGTGGATAATTAGCCCATTCTAGAACTGCTTTTTGAATCCAGAAAGCCTCATCATTGTGTTGTACTTGTGTATCTTTTCCTCTAGTCTTTCCAAACTGCTGTATATAATAAATATGCCCATCAGGCTTTCTTAATTTTTCCCATTCATCAGGTGTTAAATAGTTTTTAATATTAGGATATTTGTCTATCTTATCTTCCAATGGAACAAGTGCACCTGCATCTACTAGCGCTTGAGTTCCTTCTCCTCCCTCAATAAAATCTGGATATTCACCTCCTGCAATCATTACCCCGATTCTTTCTTTAGCTGTTTGTCCTGTAAGCCATTGTTCATTTACTTTAGCTCCTATTTTTTCAGCTATTACATTTTTCACTCTGTCATTATCAGGAATTTCCTTTCCTGCAACAGCAAAGAACGCTGTAAATTCCTTAATTTTTCCATTACTAGTGCTTGTATCCTTTGTTTGATTACCACAACCTGCAAGAAGGCTTAATGATACAAATCCTGTTAAAAGCATACTAGTAATGAGTTTTGTTTTTTTCATTAAATTTCCCCCTATCATATTATTTAGATATTTATATTTTAATAATTATGAGCTTTATCTTGTAAACGTTTTGTTTACAAGATAAAGTTTATCATTTGTGCATACATCCAACAACCTAACAAATTATATAAAAAACATTAAAAATTATGCATTTGTACATATATTCCAACCAACAATAAATGCTGAAATAGTCATAAAGCCTGAAGTATTCTTCCATGGTTCCAGCCCAAGATGCAATATTAGGCTCATTCCATACTTCAATCGGCCATATGACTATTTCTTCTCTATCATATCTATCTATTAAATGATTTAATGTAGCTGTAATTAGTTCTGCCCACTTTTCATAGGATACAGGGCGTTACATATCACCTCACAATAATATCCATAATCACATTTCTTAACTCTGGATTTAAATCCTTTTCTTCTGTTAAATCAAGCACTGGATAATTATCAATATCAAAATGAACACGACGAAGTCCAGAAGATCTAGGTCCATTAACTCCTGGTCTCGCATGATAAGCATTCCATACATTTCCATCTTCATCTATAACATAAGAATTATGACCGGGACCGTATTCTCCTAGTGCACTTCTAGAAGTAAGTAGAGGATAATTTCCCTTTGTCCAACTAGCAGGATCTAACAAGTCTGCATTTTTATCTGCACATAGAATTCCTACAACATAAGTAGCATCTATCATTGCACTAGCAAAAGTTAAAAATACCTTTCCATCTCTTATCAAAGTAAATGGTCCTTCATCAACAAAAACATTGTTATTTGCCCAGCCATAATCTGGCTTAGAAATAACTACTGGATCACTTATTAGCTTCCATGGCTCCTTTGGATCAACTTTAGCAATATAAAGCCATGCCCCAATATCCTCTGGTAAAAATTCACGTTGTGACCAAACTACATAATACTCTCCGTCTATTTCGAAATTTGTCATATCAAGAGAAATGGTTTTCCCTTCTTCACATAAATAATTTCCATCTTTCTTTACTACACGGTGTGGCCTAGACCAATCTTTTGCATCCATTGGATTTCCATCCTTTTTTAGCTTCATAACATGTGATTCTTCATAAAAAAACTCTCCTGAGGTTGCCCCATGTAAGATATATAAATCTCCTTCAACTATGTGAAATTCTGGTGCCCATAAAAGACCTTTAATATCCTCATACATATTAGAATCAATTATCAATTTTTCTTCAGCCTTTAATAAATCTGGTATGTTATCTGCTTCTCTCATATATAAGCTGTGATTTCCATCAGCATCATTTGTTGCAATAAAATAATACTTTCCCTTCCATTTTCCTATACATGGGTCCGCACGGTCAGTAGCAATAGGGAATTCATAATGATCTTGATGTACTTTACCAGTTATTCTATACTTTCCTGACTTATTCCAATCTATTTCTGATAAATTCCAATCTACATTCTTCATGGCTGTTGTTCCATCACTATAAATAGCAGTAGCCTTCACAACTTTTAGTTCTTTTTCTGATGTAATATTCACACTTTCAGGTACTTTTATTTCCACATTAGTAGGCACTATAAGTTTACAAATAAGGTGATGTGCCACTTCCATCGATACACTTATAACATTCCTTGGTACTACTCCCTCTATTTCTGTATTAACATTTTCTATAACAAAGGCTTCTGTCTTTTCAGGTATCGAAGCACTGTTTATATTCAATATATCAGCAGTAAAATTCTTATAATAATTCCCACTTTCGTCACTCCAACAAATTATATAAACTTTTTTATCCTCATCATACTGGCATTTTATATCACTTATATAAGTGTCTCCTTTTAAATCAATCAATCCAATTTCCTTATACTGCAAAAGATCTGCTGAAGTAAATAGAAGCACTCGTCCTTTACTCTCCTCATCATTTTCACCCTCTGCCCCTGTACGTACAGCAAGAATTCCAAAAGTGCCGTCTGCCAAATAGAAAATATACGGATTTTTCAAGCTTTTTGCATTGAGAGATCCATTATCATTTTCTGTTGCTTTAGCAAATAAAATTCCCGAATTATGATTTAACTCCTGAAATCCCACTCCATCTTCACTGTAAGCAAGATGCATACTATATGCTAATTTTTCAGAATAAATCAAATTTTCCTGTGGTTTTCTTGTATAACAAAGTACATATTTTAAATCTTCTTTCTCTTTATATATCATAAAATATTTCTTCCTTTCTTAATTGATAAATTAATTTTTCATTTCAAAATGTTATACTTAAACTTCGAAAATTCAGCACTTCCACCAATTTCCTTTGTAGAGAACAGAAATAAACCAAAACGGCATCCAGCAAACTGATCCATCTTCCATACAAGATTATGTGTGATGCCAAGCTTTATCCATGCTTCTCCATCCTGATAGTAAAACTCACATTCATCTATTTTATTTTCGAAATTACCATATGCTTTTAGTGTTACTTTAGCATGTTTTACAGGAATTCTTCCATACTCCACTCCAGGCTCTTTATCTATTAAATTTCCAAAGATTGATTTATCATCAGTACATTTTGCTAACATTACTAAGTAAAATTGTTCATCTTCTTTTGTAAGTGCAATTAATCCATACGAACTAATTAGAAAACATAAGCCTGCATAATCACCATTCTTAAGTTCCTTGCCATCTAAAGTCACTATTGCCTCACTCTTTGGTCCCATGGCACGTTGTGTTAGAGTATTTACTGCATAATTTATGTTTGGAGAAACTTTTCCTGAATGAATACAATACACTCCAGGTTTTTCCATAACTGACCATAATTTATTATTTGGTATATGATTCCATTGCCAAAACTCTTTTAACTTAATCTTCCCCTTCTTATCAGGCTTATAAATAAAGTCATCATCTCCAACCAGTAATTTGTATTCATATCCTGGTTTATTATCTAGAATCTCAATGTATTGAGGTGCCTTTTCATTAAATACTGGGAAATCATTTTCAAAGTGCATTGGAACAATAACAGGTACACGTCCAACGGCACCACGATCTTGAAACAGCATAGCATACCACTTTCCATCTGGAGTATCCACTATTCCTCCTTGTGCTATACCAGAGTTATGAAATCCCATATCATCATCAAATACTTCTCCACCAACAAATTTTCCCTCTATAGAGTCAGATACAAAACATGCTTGAGTTCTATGCCCATTTTTAGACTTTAGCATGTGAATAAAAAAAGCATAATATTTACCATTAATTTTATAGAAATGGGCACCTTCGTAACCAAGATAATACTCTTGCGTTTCTCTTACAATTATTCTATCTAATCCATCTAACTTAGGACCTGAAAGGTCATCTTTCAATTCCGTAATATGAATTTCATTATTGCCATAAATTATATAAACTCTATCATCATCAAAAAGCAGTGAGCAGTCATGATAAAATCCTTCAATATTATTCTTTTCCCACGGACCTGTAATATCCATAGCTGTATATAGGTAAGTCTTATGAGTGTCATTTGCTACAAAACACACATAGAATTTTCCTTTATTATATCGCAGTGATGCTGCCCACATCCCCTTTCCATAAATTTGCTTATCATCTTCTAGCTTTTGCTCTCGTGTATCCTCTAAAATGTCATATACGTAAGTAGCTACTTCCCAATTAATAAGATTATATGAACGCAATATAACACAGCCTGGCATAAAATGCATTGTGGTACTAACCATATAGTAAGTATCATCTATTCTTATTGGATCAAGATCTGGATAATCAGCCCAAATAATCGGATTTTCACTCATAAACTTGTCTCCCTATCTTTAAATAATTCTTATATATAACAATAGCTCAATTAAGTTAAAAATTGTTTTCTATATTGTATTGGTGTTTTTTCTTTAATTTGAACAAATTTATTAATGAAATAATCCGGATTGCTATAACCAACTTTTTCAGCAATACTATAAACTCTATCATTGCTGCTTTTTAATAATTCTGCTGCTTTTTCAACCCTATATGTATTTAAATAATCTTTAAAACACACCTTATATTTCTTTTTAAAAATTTGTCCCAAATATGCGCTATTAATAAAATACTTTTCACTTAAATACTTTAAACTTAATTTTTCCATATAGTGCTCTGATATTTCCTTATCAACTTGACTTAAAATTCCTTGAACTGAATTTTGCCTCAATTGGCTTAAATACTTTGAAAACTCTAACGAAAAATCTTTTAAATGTTTTGCACTCCCTCTGCTTATTATTTGCTCGAAGGAAATTGAACTAATATATTTCATAACCTCTTCCTGATTATCTTCGAGATCTAACCTTCTTGCAATATTAACCAGATTACACAACAAATAATTTATATTTATGTTTATAATCTCCAAATCTATCTTGCACTCCCTAAAGCTATCATAAATTTTATCAACACATTTTATAATTTCTTCTTTATTATTTTCATCTATTTCATGGATTAAATCATCCATATATTGCTTTTCTACATCATAGCTAAGTTCCTTTTTTTCCATAATTTGATCATAATATGAAATAATATTTCCATTTGAAAAATCTGAAAATAATTTAGCTATAATTGCAGTTTTATATGACATTGACAATTCTCTAATACTGCTTACTTTCTCCCCAATGTAAATATAAAAATCATATTTTTGATTTTTCCTCATATCCTTTTGCAATTTTGCAATGTATTCATTTTCATTTAAACCGTACTCTTCTGCTAATTTTTTATCATATATAAATCCAATATCATAATAATTTTTATACTTGCTTCCATCAAAAATTACATTATAACAATTTTCTCCAAGCCATCTTATCATCTTCTTATAAAATACTTCTTTTCCATTTCGTTTTTCATCATCAGTAATATTGCTATAAGCGTCATCATAATAATTAATTTCTATGATTACATATCGTAAGTCTTTTGAAAAATTCTGATATTCATTAACATATTCTAAAGTAGCATTATCACATTTTCCATTTATGATCTCGCTTAAATATTTATCATACAAAACCTTATCTTTTGTTTTTTGTATGATTTTTTGATTTTCCTGCTTAATATATTCGTCTTTGAAGCTATTTAAAACTTTGATTAATTCATCTTTTCTAATGGGCTTTAAAACATAATCAGTTACATTGTATTTTATTGCTTTTTTAGCATATTCAAATTCATAGTAGCCGCTTAATACTATGAATTTAATTGTATTTGATATATTATTTCGTACATGTTCAATTAATTCAATACCATTCATTTCAGGCATTTTTATATCTACAATTATCAAATCTATCTCTTTTTTCTCTAATTCCTTTATTGCTTCAATACCATTTGCGGCTTCACCAATAATTTCATAACCATACTTTTCCCAATTAATTAGAATCTTAAGACCTTGGCGAATAAACGGTTCATCATCCACTATTAAGATTTTAATCATATTCCTTTTTCCCACCTTAATAATATTATTTTCTCATTAATTACATTGTTTTTTCATTAGTTCATCGAGGTAAATCTGTAATTTTACTTCCGTTCCTTTCTTTAACTTGCTATCAATTTTAAATTTCATATTATTATTGCAATACATCTTCAAACGCATATAAGTATTTAAAATACCAATACTCTTACTTCTATTGAGCATGTCCATTTCTGCATCTTTTAATTTATTCATAATCAAATTTAGTTCCTCTGCACTCATTCCACATCCTGAGTCTAATATTTCTATAAATAAACTGCTCTCATCTTTGATTATGTTAACATTAATCCCTGCTTTATATGATACTTCTTCAATTCCATGAACACACGCATTTTCAACAAACCCTAAAATAGATAACTTCGGTATTTTTATTCTTTTACATTCTTCCATAATATAAAAGCTATAAGATAATTTATCACCAAAACGATACTTTTGAATTTGAAGATAATTTTCTACAAATAGCATTTCATCTTCAATTGTAATAAAATCCTCCCCCCAATTTATTGTAGTTCGCAGTAATGTAGATAAATTTTCAATTACATCTGCAGTCTCTATTTCACCCTTTATCAAGCTTCTCATGCGAATACTCTCGAGGGTATTAAACATAAAATGAGGATTGACTTGACTTTGCAAAGCTTTTAGCTCCGCCTGCTTTTTAGCTAGTTCAAGCTTTTGCTTTTCTGCATCTCTCTTAAATACAACTTCTATTAGTTCCTTAATTCTTAAAACCATTAAATTATAGCTACGAATTAAATTTCCAATTTCATCATTGCCATAACTACATTGTATTGTGAAAAATTCCTCATTTTCTACCTTACCTAAATATTTACTAAGTAATGTTACTCTATGCCTAATAGAATACGATACTAAAAAAATAATAATAGTTGGTAGTAACAAATTAAATATTATTAATCCTAACAATATTTCTTTCCGTTCAGCAATTCTAGATAAAAGATTTATTTCATCTTCTGTAATAATAATATTCCACTCCTCATTTGCTGCTTTAAAGCTAAAAGAATCATTTAATTTGACTGCCTTATTTTCAATACAATCTACCGTATCAAATTCCTTCCATCCATCATTTGATACTTTATTAGAAAACAAAATAAAGTCTTTATTGCAAACATATAAATTGCCATCCATTTTCTCATTCAAAATATCATTGTATATTACATTATAATCTACATCTATTTTTAAAATATTTTCATTTTTAGAACTAAAGTTGTCTAACTTTCTAATAATACTAATAGTTCTAGGCATACTACTATTTTGAATAATCTTTTTATCATTATCATAATAAACTGAAATAGTCATATTTTTATTGTTATTACAAAATTGTTTATACCAGTCACTCTCTCGAATTTCCGGAGTCAATTTTCTAAAATTATTGCTATTGCTTATAGTATCATTATCTGTGTATATTGTAACTTGATATACATGCTGTGAATTATAGTAGTAATTGATTACATTATTTTGCAGCAAAAAATTATATTCTTCATAATATTGAAGAAGGTTATCATATTTTTGAGTAATAAACTGATTTAATCCTACATCCTTGTGTAAATGATTTGATACTAGTACGCAATTTTCTAACACTGCCTCTAAATTATATTTAACTCTATCTATGGCATATTCCATATTGGTCTTCTGTTCTTTTACTTCATTTTGTTTAATCGTTAAATAGAATACTGAATTGGTAACTATCATAGGAATTAACACACAAAACAAATATATTAATAATAATTTTGACTTAATACTATAATTATTTAGAACATCATATCTTTTCATATATATCTCTCCAGTCAAAATTACAAAATTTATTATATCTAATAATACATTATTATTGATTTCAAATCAACTAATTGTAATTTAAGTAAATTTTATCCATGAATTATTATAATTCTATTTTTAAAATTATAAATTGATGATTATCTTTAATTTTATAAAAATACTGTATATAGATTCACTCAATCCATATACAGTCTTTTATGATTTGTTTTTATAGTTCTATTTTTTAAATTTACATTTTATCAATACTAAGCTGCTCATCACATATTTAAAATAAAATCTACAATATCTTTTGAAACATTAGGATTAGAATAACTTTTTTGAGATATTTTAATTTCACTCAGTCTTTGTCCATTATTTGCAAGTAAGTCACTTATAATATACTTTATGCTTTTGTTGCCTGTACATACCACTCCAAGATTATATTTTTGCACAAATTCTGGATTTCCTTCTTCTTGACCTGGAAGTGCGCCTGTTATTACTAGAGGTACGTTACATGCAATAGCTTCCATCATGACATTAGGACTGCCTCTAGTAAATGCAATATCTGAAGATATCATTAGATCTTGTACATTTTCCGTAAATCCATAAATTTCAACCCTCCCCTTATACTTTTCTCCTAAGGTTTGTTCTAATCTATTCTTCAATTTTTTGTTTCGGCCTACAGCAATTTTTACAATACAATTGAAGTTATTAAGGAGAATTTCAGCTATCTTTCTCATGTTGCCTACACCTTCTCCCCCACTCATTATTAGGCATTTTAAAGGATTATACATATTATATTCCATATTAGATCTTATAACTTTATGAAATCTAGAACGTACTGGGAACCCTAAAGTTTTTACTTTTCCCTCAGAAATACCGTATTCTATGCACTTTTCTTTTGCTTCATAAGTTGGACTTATAATATAATCTGCTCTTTTATCTGCCCATAGTGGATATATACTTACAAGATCGGCAATTAGAGTAATGAATGGAATCTCAATATTATTTTTTTCTAATATATTAATAATGGATCCATTAAAATTTGGGTGAACAGATAAAATTAAATCTGGTTTTATTTTCTTTAATAGCTCCATAAAATTATGTTCTATTAATAATTCAACAGCTTCATTAACTAATGATGCTTTAATCATTGACAATTCCCATATAAGTTCCCATAAATTTTTAGAAGTTCTGGTTATAGGTCCATAGGATTTGCCTATTTTAAGCAATGTGCTTCCACCAAGTGAGAATCCATCTACAACATTAACATTAATCTCCTTGTTTTCTCTAAAGTTTTCACATAGAGACTCTGTTATACTCTTATGTCCATGACCTGTAAAATCAGATGAAATGATGAGTACATTTTTAATCATAATATCAATCCTCTCATTATTCAGATTATTAAATATGATAAGTTGTAATTACTAAGGCACAATCAAATCTGCCCGCTTACGAAGAATTAATTTAACTTTTCCAATATCCTGAACATTACTTTCAGCCATTTTTACATAGAATATTGCTGCTGGAATAAAAAAGATTTGAAATATAATAAGAGTGATTACATAATTGCTTGGTTCTCCTGCGTATTTTGATACAACTGTAAGTAAATAACCAATCCCAACATTGCCTAAAGTTCTACCTAAGCTGCTTGCAACATTAGCTATACTAAAAGCTGTTCCCCTGTGCTCTGGAAGATTCACATCTGTTATTAATGCAAGCCAGTTGGGTGTGTTTGCAGACTGGGCTGCTGAAGCAAGAAATGATAATACGAAAATTAAAGTCATCCAAGGATTCATAACTATCTGTTTCAGTAAACTTAATAAAATTGCTAATGTACTCTCATCGTATATTTCTAAGTTTTTCATTGGAATTGCAAACATTGCAGAATAAAGCGGCATTGCTATACATACAAAAAATGAAGTTAGTATCGCTCTTCCCTTGTAAGTTTTCCTTTGAAACTTATCCCCGAGATAACCAAAAAATCCTGTTGTTAGTCCACCTAATTGAAATAAGGCATAAAGATACCCAGCAACAATAATAGCTGTCGTATTACTGTACCCTTGCTGTTGAACTTTCGAAATATACAATGTAGGAAGCCATATTAAGCTTCCCGTAGAAATATTTAAGAAAAATCCTTGTAAAAGTAAAAATATATTGCTATTCTTTAAAATTATTTCTTTAAGCTGACTAATTTCTATCTTATAAATATAATTTTCCCCTTGTTTAACTAACTTTTCTAATTCAGGTTCTGATTCTCCGAGCCTTGGTTCTCTTATAAAAAGATATAAGCTAATTAATAAAAAGCCTACTATGCTTACTATTTCAAAGGGCTTTCTCCAACCTGAAGATGTACCAATTAATGATGCTATCAGCGCTCCTAAAATTCCTCCAAAACCTTGAGACATTCCCCAAAAGCTTAAAATCATTCCACGAAATTTATACGGAATATAATCGCTCAAAGTACTAAATCCAATTGATGATATGCATCCCAATCCTATTCCAGTTAAAACTTGAAAAATCAATAATTCAAGATAAGTACTGCTATAGGAAGTTAAAAGCACCGATGATGACCAAATAATAGTTCCTATAATAATAAGCTTTCTCCTATTAAGTCTGCCCGCAAGATATCCCCAATAAACTGATGATATTGAAGTTATTAAAATATTAATAGCCGAAACAATTCCAAGTTCAAATAAGCCTATATTTAAATCACTTGCAATTGAGGAGAATAATGTTGGAAATAATCCTATAATAACATTATCAAAAGCTGCTAGAGTTACAAAAACAAATATAGTATAAATCATCTTCCAATTAAGATTATTCATAGCGTCCAAGGCTCCTTTAGTTTAGTGCATATCTAAACATTATATAAGACTAAATTTTAAATGCTGCATTCTTTGAATCTAAGCTTAATAAATTTATATGGATTTTATTTTATAAATATATTTCTTTCTATATAAATTAACATTCCATGTATCAAAATTAACATTTATAATACATTTCAATGCTAATTTGTTCTGAAGTAATATTCATTCATATCTTAATAATATATATCTATATGATTCATATAATTTGAGGTAAGTAAATTATATGTTACAGTGATTTACATTCTTATATTTTAAATATTGATATAACTTCTAAAAGCTTATCTGTACATTCCTTTGTTTTAGCTGTTTGTTCTATAACCCCTTCTGTTAAATAGACTACATCATTTGACTTTGCTGCAATTGTAGTTGTTCCTGCTGCACCTTCATTTGTTGCCTGTGAAACTTCATTTATCGCTGTAATAATATTTCCTGTCCCACTAATTAGTTCCTTGGATATCTCCCCAATACTATTAACCAACTCATTAAATACTACAGCATCATTTCTATATTGCTCTCCTGCATCAACCAATTTATCATAATCTTCAATTACTTGATTTCCAATAAAGTTAATTACCTCATTTGATGTTTCCTTCAGATCATCTACAGCCCCAACTACTTCTTTGTTTATTTTTTGAATTTCTATTGCTGTCTCTTTTGAAGTTTCTGCAAGCTTTCTTATTTCCTCTGCTACAACAGCAAATCCTCTGCCAGCTTCTCCCGCTCTTGCTGATTCTATTGCTGCATTAAGTGCTAGCAGATTAGTTTCTTCTGTTATTTCTAGTATTTTACCTGTTAATTCATTTATTTTATCTACAGCTTTAGCTTTACCAACTGCTGTTTTTAAACCATCTTGCATTTTCAATGCTACACCATTTGATACTTCTTTAGATTTAATTGCATCTGATTTTAAATTTATTGCTCTTTCTTTGATTTCTTTTGCTGCCATTTCACCAGTCATTATATTTGCTTCCATAGTCTTTATTACAGTTTCCATGTTTGTTGATGATGCATTTACTTCTTCAGTTGAAGCTGCTGTTTCTTCCATACTTGCAGATAATTGTTCTGTAGTAGCAGATACATCAGAAATCATTATATTTAAATCATCAATCTTTTCTTTAGTCACATTAACTGAACTCAAAACTATATTACATTCATCATTTATTTCAGTTATTATATTTTTATAAGATTTTTGCATTTCACTAACCGATTTGAACATCTTACCTATTTCATCTTCTCTCTCAAGATACTTATTATCAATTTCTATTGTAAGATCTCCACTAGCTAATAGTCTCATCTGCTTCTCTGCATATTTTATGCCTTTTGTCATTTTCCTTATTACAAAACCTATTACTAATATCACAATTATCAGTGATATTAATGCCGCTGCTAAGATAACATTAAATATCTTATTGTAACTTTCTAGTATCTTTTCATTAGGAATCTCACTGCATAAAATCCAATTTGTTTTGGTATTTTCTAAATTGACAGGATATGATACCATTAGAACCTCTTTATTATCTTTTACTGACTTTCCATAAGTATAAGACTCTTTTCCTTGTGAAGTTTCACTTATAATTTTACCTAAATCATCACCACTTTCTTTAGCATCCTGCATTTTCAAGCTTGGATCTTCCCCACTAGCTATGTAAATCCCCTTGTTCGATATTAATTCAACAGTTCCACCAAGTGGCTTTTTCTCTAACACTAATTCCTCTAATGTATCAAGTTTATAATCTAGTGATATTACACCTAAAAATTTCCCTGTATCATCTAGTATCGGCATTGCTAAAGATACCATTGAGACGTCTTGTCCATTTACATTGTAGACTGTCGGTTCTGTAATATAAGTTCCTTTTAATTCTTTTGGCTTATTATACCAAGTCATATCTGTTTGATCATCATAAGCTGGTAAAACTACTACTTGATTACCATCCCTGCTTGCATATGGTATAAACATTCCATTCTCTGCAAATTCTTTTCTGCCTTTATACTCTTCATCTTTTCCATCAAATGCATTTGCTTCAAAGGCAACAGTCACTCCAAATACTTCAGGATGTTCATTTAATATTCCCTTCTGCATTTCAATAACTAAATCTCTGTTTTGTAAGTTAAGATCTATTTGCTTGATTAAAGAATTTCTTAGATCTTCTCCTATAACTTCTAATCCTTCAAAATTAGATGTAATCTGCGTTGCATATGATGACGTTATTTCTTTTGCTAACGTTTCACTATCATTTATGCTTTTTGATTTTATTTGTATTAGTATACTTGAGAATACCCCTATGTAACACATAAATATTACTGCCACTATAATTATGTTTATTTTAGTTCCAAAATTCATTTTTTTTATCATAGTCATATCCTCTCCTTTAGCGACATGTAAAGCTCTAAAATAAGTAGCTTCAGATATTAGTTATTTTTTTGTACTATTTAATCAAAATATATACTATTTTATAACTTAAAATCTATGCTTTAACTAAGATTTAATTCAATCTTAAGTGAATATTTACATTACTTAAATGTTCGTATAAATAAAAAATATATAGATTTTAAATAAATTTTGCTGTTAAATCATTTAAAACCTATATATTGATTGTGCCCTATCCTTTAAATCTTTGATAATGTCGTAGTTCCTGAAATAAGTAGTATATCTTTCATATTTAATGATACTGTGGAAAAAAATGAACTCATATTAGGAATATATAATATTCCTCCAAGCATTATTAAACATGCAATAGTTGAAATATTCATATATTTATTTTTCCTACTTTTATCATTTCTGCAATCGTACACAGTAAACATCTGTGAAATAACCAAATTAGTAAAAGCTAATGTCCTCGCCTTTTGCAAACTGGCTCCAAACAATAACGCCCCTTTAAATACTCCAAATGTTGCTAAACCAACTATAGCTCCTGTCTTTAATATATTTTTCTTAAGTTTCTTATCAATAATTTCATAATCGTTTGATATTGGAGGATTTTCCATTATATCCTTAGCTGGCTTTTCAAAAGTCAATGCTGCTCCCAATATAGATTCAGATACAACATCTATCCATAATATTTGTAAGGATAGAAGCATTGGAATACCACCAAGCACTGATGCAGATAATATAGCTATTATTTCCCCTAAACATCCTGTAAACAAATATCTCATTGAATTTCTTATATTCATATTTACTGTTCTGCCCTCTTCAATAGCTGCTACTATCGTTGAAAAATTATCGTCAGTAAGAATTATATCTGCTGTATCTCTAGCAACATCACTTCCGTTTTTTCCCATAGCTATTCCTATATCTGCTTCTTTAATAGCTGGTGCGTCATTCACACCATCACCTGTCATCGCGACTACTTTTCCTGCTTTCTTAAAAGCTTTTACTATTTTATACTTCTGCTCAGGTGACGTTCTTGCAAAAACTTGTATTTTATTAATTATAGAAGCTAATTCATCATCACTCATATCATTTAATTCAGTTCCTGACATTACTATCCCATCTGTTAAAAGTCCTATTTTTCTCCCTATAGCTGCGGCTGTATTTTTATTATCTCCTGTTATCATTACTACCTTTATACCTGCTCCTTCGCACTTTCTTATACATTCTTTTACTTCTTCCCTTGGCGGATCTTCCATACCGACTAATCCTAAAAATACAAAATTATTATCTATATTTTTACTGTCTTTTAATATTTTCTTATAAGCAAAAGCTAAGACTCTCAGTGCTTTTGATCCCATTTCATCTGCAATCTGCTGTAAATTTTCCTTATCATTGCTGGTAATCAATCTTTCACTACCATTCTCATAAATTCTTGTACATTTATCTAATACTTTACTTACTGAACCTTTACAATAAGCTTCTCTTTCTTCTTTGTCTTCAACTAAAACTGTCATGTATCTAGTTGAACTATCAAATGGAATTTCTTCTACTCTTTTATATTTATTAATTATCTCATCTACTGCCATATTATTTTTAGATGCAGCTATTAATAAAGCGCCTTCTG
The DNA here is from genome assembly GCF_000230835.1 of Clostridium sp. DL-VIII. NCBI lineage: Bacteria > Bacillati > Bacillota > Clostridia > Eubacteriales > Clostridiaceae > Clostridium > Clostridium sp. DL-VIII. The sequence continues at coordinate 2,156,165 of NZ_CM001240.1, read as the reverse complement.
TTGGGTCACCATGAACCTGCCACTTTCCATCACAGTTAGATATGTTAGAGTTGTTGCAGAGTACACCCGCAGTTATTATTTTATCTAAAGATTCTTTTTTATTTATTTCTCCAGACTTAAGTATTATATCTCCTTTAGGCTTATATCCCGAACCTATAACCTCATATATATTATTATCAACATGAATTTCTTTAACAGTCATTTCATTCACAGTAAGAGTTCCTGTTTTATCACAACATATTATATCTGCAGCTCCCAGGCTCTCAACCGCCTGTAATTTCCTTACAATCGCATTCTTTGAGGCCATCTTTTGAACCGAAACAGACATAGCCGCTGTTACTACTGCTGGCAAACTTTCAGGTATTGCTCCTATAGCAAAACTTACTCCAAAGATAAATACTTGTACTAACGATAATCCTCTAAACGCTCCTAAAGCGCTTACCCCCATACAAATTACAAACGCTAATTTAGTAATTTTGTTAGTAAATTTCTTTATTTTCTTCTCAATAGGAGCAGATTCATTTTTTATATTCTGAAGCATAAATGCAATTTTTCCCATTTCAGTATTTAATCCTGTAGCAACGACAACAGCTGTGCCTCGACCAGATAGTATATTAGTCCCCATGTAAATCATATTATATCTATTAGCTAATTCTTCATCCTTATTACATATATCACTGCTTTTACAAACTGCTGCACTCTCACCTGTAAGAACTGCTTCTGAAGCCTTCAGGTCATAACATTCTATTATTCTAGCATCTGCCGGTACTTTTTCTCCTGCTTCAATAATAATTACGTCTCCCGGAACAACATACTTTGCATCTATAATATACCTTTTTCCATTACGTATTACTGTTGCATTGCGCACCATCATTTCTTTAAGAGAATATAAAGATTTTTCCGCTTTATGCTGCTGTAATGTGCTTAGTATAGTCTCAATAGCTGTAAGTCCCAAGATAGCTACTGCATCTGCAATCTGACCTAATATAAATGATAATGTTCCTACACCAACTAGTAATTTAGTAGAAAATTCATTAATGTTTTCAAAAACTCTCCTAATTAGTGATTTTTTTTTCGCTTCTGATATAACATTTAATCCTATTTCTCTTATTTTACTATCTACCTGGGCTTTTAAAAGACCATTTGCAAAATTAGTGCCAAGCTCTTTTTCAATATCAGATACTTTGATTGCGTGATAATCTTTACTGCTTGGTGATCTTGAAACTTTGTTAAGAGTTCCTTTTGCTTCATGTGTTTTTAGGTTTTTTTCTACATTTTCAAAATTTATAGCTTTTCTATGTTTTAAAGATGCTGCTTCTATATCTATGGGTTCACTGTTTTTTATTCTTGTGGAAATTAATCTATATATTTGTTTTTTTACAAATTGCTCATTTATTAGTTTATCGTCGTAAACAATTAATAAACTTCCTGTAAATGCATTTGCCTTACAATACTTAACTCCAATTATATTATTAGCTAATCTTTCTATATCTAAAGCTTTTTCTGCATCTCTATAAATATATTGTATATACACCCTTACTCTTTTATATAGTATTTCATTGTTAGTTATTTTATAAGCTAAAGACATCTTTTCCTCCTACTATTTTTATTTTACGTTAATTGTATGTTCCTCATTTGTTGAAAGATAAATAAATTTTTTCCAGCAAAAAAATATTTATTCATGAAAATCTTTGTATTCTTATAAATGCCAATATTTACATGAACATTTAATATTAAATTAACTTTAAATTTAAATAAATTTTACATTGGTCGTTTATTATCTTATTTGTAATCAAAATTAAATAGAGGCAGGTGTTGGCTATGGTAGCTAAAGAAGAATATGTTATGGGTATGCATATGCATTTAATCGAAGAAAAATGTATAGAAGTATTAGAGCAAGAACTTGATACATTTTTTGAAATACGTCTAAAATCTATTTATTTGATTTATGAGTCATATATAAGGGGTTATGTAAAAAACTTTAATGATGTTATTAAATGTCTTAATCTTTCTGAGCATGAGATAAAAGCTTTTATTGAAACTGTGATATATAAAATAAGTAAAATAATAAATTGTAGTTTTTCTAAATGTGCTATATATTTTAATAAGAATAATGAAAAGGAACAACATATTCATTGCGTTGAAAATAATATTAACGAATTTAGAAGAACAGAAAAAGTATTGAGCTTTTGTGAGTGGGTTTTAGATAAATCTTCATCAAAGATGTTTGAGGTATGCTGCCAGGGCAAAATAATTAACTATGCTTTTAATGGTTCGAATTTTCCCAAAAAAATTCTTGGCAGCATAAGTTTAAAAAATCAAAAACAAAAACATAGTGATATTATACTTGAACAATTAAAAGGTTTTTTACTAAATCTAAAATGTGATCTACGAAATGGTCTTCTTCAATTAATATTCTTTTTAATTAATTCAGAATACTAGCTTAAAAAAATCTTTATAGAACTATATGGTAAAGGCATACTTAAACTTGTTACCTAAATACTACTCTGATTATTCCTAATATCAAACCAATAAAAAATCCGCAAATTGCTCCATTTACTCTTATCCACTGCAAGTCATCTCCAACCTTATATTCTATTAATTCTATTAATGTCTTAGTGTCTATCTTTTCAATGTTTTCTTTTACAAGCTTTCCTATTTTCTCGTGATTATTATTAATATATTCTGATGCCTGCCCCTGTATATACTCCTCTAATTTATCTATTAATTCAACATTTGATAAAGCTTTTTCTATTACCTTATCTATTGATGGCAGCATTATTTTTTCTATATAATTATCATCATTAATATATATTAAAATTCTACTTTTTAATCCATTTAAGCTTTCTACTATAAAATCATTTAACTTAACATTATCAGGCACGCTGCTTTTAAACTCATCTATCTTTTGTATAATTATTTCATCGCTGCTAATACTCTTTATATTGTTCTCCATTAGTTCAAGAATCATTTTTCTGTTTAAACTATCTGACTTCTTTAAGTCATTAAGCGCAGAAATAATTAAATTTTGAACTATGCTGCCTATTTTATCCTTTCCTACAATATCTATTACTGTATTTAGCATGTATTGTTTTATCTTACTTGATCCTAATTTTTTTACAGTACTAAATACTATATCCCCTGCTTCCTTTTTTATTTCCTCTTTCTGTACTAATTCCGTGCATTTCTTAATCAAAGCATCTAGAATTTTTTCTTCATAATTATTCTGTAAAAATATTTTAACTCCTGTCTCCAGAAGTTTTCTAGAGTCTAACTTATTTAGATAACCTCCTATTAAATCGAGTAAGTATAATGAAAGTTTATCTATAGAAATATAATCTATGGTGCTTTTTATAATGTAGTTAATCTTTGATTTTACTTCTTTAGAATACATATTATTTTTACATATATTTAAAACCCTTCTTACAACATTCAACTCCTGAACCTTATTAATAATGCTGGCCTTATTCAATAAATTGTTCTCTACAATTGAAACCAAGGCTGTAGTTATTTTTTGACGATTCTTTGGCAGTAATGCAGTATGAGGAATTTGGATACCAAAAGGATAGCGAAAAAGTGCTGTTACTGCAAACCAATCTGCAATCCCACCTACTAGGCCTGCTTCAAATCCACTTCTAAGTATCATCATTATAATTATATTATCTGATGAAAATAGCGTAAGGAGAAAACCTGCAAACATAATAACTAATGATATTGAAGCCTTTTGATTAGTTTTTATTTTCATGTTATACCCTCCTCTTATTGTCAGTATGTAAAAATATTGCAAAATTTATACCATATATAAATTTTTTTAAATCCCTATTATATTTTCTTTATATATGGGTACAATAAATATTAAAATTTTATAAAAATAAATACTTTGGAGGTAATTTATATGGAAGAAATAGAAGAATTAAACCAAGAGATCAATGGACTTAAAGGAAAATACGACTCATTGCTTCAAAAATTGGATAGCATAGAAAAGGAAAATGCTCAAAAAGAAAATAATATTAAGCAAATGGAAAATAATTTTACAGTTATAAACAATAACCTAAAGGAACTTATGGAAAAAATCGATTCTGTGATTGAAGAAAAAGAAACAACTAAAATGTTCAGTAATACCAGAAAAAATAATTTTTCTTTTATGAACATGGTTGCCTCTCCAATGAGAAAAGCTACTGTTGGTACTATGCGCGCAGTTTTCTCCATGACTGATTACGCTTCAGAAAAGGTTGCTCATGCACGTGAGGGCTTAGAGGATATAGTTGCAGAAGCTCAATATGAAAATAAAAAAAGAAGATCAACCATGATGCCTAATGCTGAAGGTTAAAACCAAATATGAATATAAAAAAGTTATCGTCAATTCCAGGAAGAATACGTTTATATATAGAGGGGCTTAAAGGAAATTTAAGTGCAGTTATAAATATAAAAAATCTTCTAAAATCAATTCCTAGTATAGATTCAATTCATATTAATATAAAAACCGGAAATATATTGTTAACTTATGATTCATATTGTATTGATGAAGATTTGATATGCAATGTCATATCTTCATCACATATTAAAATAAATAATTTAAATAGTATAACTTATACTGAAAATAAATTAAATATTTTTTCCAAGGAATTATTTTCAGGTACAAAATCTCTATCTCACAGGCTTTTAGCCATATCAATATCTGCAGCTTCTTTTTTACTTTTTACGGCTGAACCTATTTATACTCTTTGTTCTCTTATTTTTGGGATTCCTGCAATATTATATATTAATTCATATGTTTCACTTAAGTACATATTAGAAAATGCTGCTTTAAATGATATTCATATTAAAGAAGCTAATTCTATAGAGCGTATTAGAAACATCAATTATATTTTAATACATCCCCAAATAGTATTTAATGATTGTTACTTAAAAAATCCAAAATTAATGGACCATCCTGAAATAGACGGTTTTATATATGCAAAAAAAGTAACTGATCCAATTAACATAGAAGCTAGAAGTTTAATAAAAAACCTGAGATATATTGGAATTAATAATATAGCTATTCTTGAAGATGATCAAAATAAGAAATTAATATTATATGCAAATAAAACACTTGGACTTTATAATATTAAAGAAGATGCTAAGCACAATAATTTAATAATTACTCAAGAAAACGTTTTCCCAAACATTAATGATATAGATAGAAGCCTTATATTAGGTATACTTCATGGCCTCAAATCTTCCAATAAAGATATTAACATAACTTGCCACGAATTATCTAAGATTCCATGGATAATTCAAGACTGTAGAATCAGCCAAGAATACTTAGTAAGATCTCAAGCTGTTGCTATAAGCATAAATATATTGGGCATCTTTTTTGCTTTAATCAAACATATAAATTTAAGTGGAACTATTCTCTTATATTTTCTAAATACATTTGGAAATTTATTTTATATTAGACATAAAACATTAATGCACACTAAAAAACAATATTAAGGAGTTACTATTTATGGAAAGCAAAAAAACTTTAGAAACAATTGAAATGGATTTATCATCTATAGAAAAAAGAGTCAACGAAATTATAACACTCAGCTTAAAAGCAATAAAGGAAGATCCGTCACTTGAAAAGGAAATACTAAATGCTTTTATGACTACATCTTCGAGAATAAGTAATTACTTTTTTAAGGAAACAGAAAATACTAATACTGAACATGTAGGCAAAGCCATAGTAAAATATGCAATGTTTAAAAAATTTTAATAACACTCTATTGTATAAATTGTATTTCAACGGACATAATTAGAAAAAGCATTATGTAATAACTGGAGGTATTTAAATGATATTAAATAATAAGAAATTGCTTTTGGGATTTACTTTAGGCTTTTTAGGTAATTCCTTATATAGTTCAATAAAAAAAAATACATTGAATTATTCTTCAAATAATAATAGCTTTTCTAGAAATACTATAAAAGATGATGATATAATTAATAGTTTTAAAGAACTAAAGGAACAAGCAGTTCTGCTTGAAAGCAGATTAAATGAATTAAAAAAATGATATTCATTTAATTCTAATATTGATGAGGTGATTTATTTTGGAATGCTTAAGTGCTTTACCAGGAAGAGTACGATTTAAGTCGTTAAATATATATTATAATACAGAGCTTTCAGAACACATAGAAAAATACATATTGAGCCTATATGGGGTAAAATCTACTAAAATCACCAAACGTACTGGCTCAATTCTAATTATGTATGATATTAAAAAAACAAACTTACATATACTTAAAGAAGATGTAGAAAATGCTCTCTCTACGAGCATTATTACAGATAATACCAAATTAAATAATTTCCAAGAATATTTTCATGCAATAGACAATAAAAAAAGATCCAAAAGAAAATTTTTATTTTGGAGCTTATTTTATATTTTTCTTAAAATAAAAAACTCTACTTATGGTAAGTTTCCAATAAGCAGAAATTTAACTGTACTCAAGGTTGCTTCTTTAGTGACCATTGTTAGTGGATATCCATTAATTAAAAAGCTATATAAAAAATTTGCAAAACCGCTGCCAGCAAATGAAGATATTTTACTAGAGCTTACTGCTTTATCTTTTACTATTATGAGAGAAAGCTCTAAAGGTATTTTAGTTCTTATGCTGAAAGCCTTAAATGACTACATTAAATTTTCTGCCGAAGTTGAAAGTAGAAAAGCACTGATAGATTCATATAATATTAATTATAAAATGGCTTGGATTAAATCGCTTAATGGAGATAAAATTTTAGTTTCAATAGATACCTTGAAAATTGGAGATTTTATTTATGGTAATACTGGTGAAGTGATACCTGTCGAAGGTATTATTGAAGATGGAAATGCAGTCATAAATACTTTATATCACTCAGGTCAGCCTATAATTTCACGTATAAGTAAAGGAGCTAAAATTCATGAGGGAACTGCAATAATTTCTGGTGAACTAACAATTAGAATCCTTAAATTACCAAACTTCACAGAAAAACAAGATATTTCACCGGAAAAATTTTATCTTAACAATAGAAGTAAAAAATTTCAAAGCAAAGTTACTAATTTTGCAATATGGGCTGCTGGTTTGAGTTATATATTCACCAATAATATTTTAAATGCATTCTCTGTATTTTTAGTATTAAGCCCTAAAGCCACATCAGTAGCTTTAAATTCTGGAATTAAGAACTACATCTCATTGCTAAACAAGAATGATATTTACTTAAGAAATCCAAATGTATTCCAGAACATATTGAATATAGATAAAGTTATCTTCGATAAAACAGGAACTTTAACCTATGGAAAAATGAATATTATATCAATAATATCATTTGATAATAAATATTCTAAAGAAGAACTTCTTAAGATATGCACTGCCTGTGAATATGAGCATTTTCATCCAATCTCTATAACATTACAAGATGCTTGCAGTAATTTTGAAATTAGTAAGCTTAATAATTCTGTACTTCTACCATCTGAAGGAATAAAAGCAAATTATGATAATAAAGAAATACTAATTGGTAATATGAAACTAATGGTGGATAATCAAATAGATATATCACAAGGTATAAAAAATTACATGGAATATCAAGAAAAATCGCTTCCCCCTATTTTTATAACTGTAAACAAAACTCTTACAGGCATGTTGATTATTGATGATATTATAAAGAAGGATTCTAGGGAGCTAATTAACAGACTACGATATGATGGAATAGATAATATCGCTATACTAACTGGAGACTCCTATTCAAAAGCACAAAAAGTAGGTCTTGAACTTGGAATATCACAAATATATGCCGATATGAATTACTGTGAAAAAGCTAATATAGTTAAAAATGAAAGTACTGAAAATACTGTTATGATGATTGGTGATGGAATTAATGATGCATTGGCTATGAAAGCTGCAGATGTTAGCGTAAGTTTTGCAAACAGCTCCTACGATATGATAAAACTTCACTCAGACTGCCTAATATATGATGATAATTTGACCAAACTTGCTGATTTAATATTTCTATCCAAAGCATCCTATATAGCTATTAATCGTACTATACTTTTCTCAAAGATATATAATATTACTCTTGGTTTTATTGCTTTTGCAGGTGGTTTAGATATATTTGCAGCAAAATCCCTAAATACTTTAAATTCACTATTAGTATTACTTCTTAATCAAAGGATTTATTATATAAGTCGCTAAAAAATTCAATATACATAAAATAAAGACTGTAATAAGATTTTATTTTCATTCTTATTACAGTCTATTGATTTATATATATGTTGCAATTATTTTTTCTATAAAAACTTTGATCTATAATTTATTAATTATACTAGCATTATAGGCTGCACCAAATCCATTATCTATATTTACTACGCTTACTCCACTAGCACAGCTATTTAGCATTGATAATAATGCTGAAATTCCACCAAGATTTGCTCCATAACCAACACTTGTTGGAACTGCTATTATAGGTTTGTCCACAAGACCACCTACAACACTTGCCAAAGCTCCTTCCATCCCGGCAATTACTATAACAACTTTTGCCCCTCTGATAACATCTAATCTTGAAAAGAGCCTGTGTATACCTGCAACACCTACATCTGTTATTTTAATTGCTTTATTTCCAAAGATTTTAGCAGTTTCATATGCTTCTTCTACTACTGGTAAATCAGAAGTTCCAGCTGCAACTATAGCTATATAACTTTCTGTAAGAGGCTGTTTTTTTTTATTTATTGTTATTGTTCGTCCAAGCTTATTATATTCTGCATCCTCACATATTTCCTTTACTGCATAAAACATTTCCTCAGTAGCCCTTGTACCTAATATGTTATTATTTTTTGTAAGCATGAATTTAACAATTTCTTTAACTTGTTCCACAGTTTTTCCTGCACAATATATAACTTCTGGATAGCCAACTCTTATTTCTCTATGATTATCTATTTTAGCAAATCCCAAATCTTTAAAAGGTAAATCTTCTAACTGCTCAAGAGCTTTGTCTATCTTAACTTTATTATTTTTAACACCTTCTAATAGATCTCTGATTTCTTCTTTATCCATTAAGACTTTTTCCTCCTTAATTTTCTATTACATTTTAATAGTTTATTACTGCCTTTAATCAACATACTATCTTTAATTATTAGAAATTTTATTTATAGTTTCGTTAAAGCTTCCTACTCTATAGCCTTGAAGATCTAACGAGACATATTTAAATCCGCACTCTTTTATATTCTTTGCAATATTATCTAAAAGCTCTTCATCAAATAATTTACTTCTATCAGATCTAGCCACTTCAATTCTTGCTAAATCCCCGTGACATCTGACTCTAATAGCTCTAAAACCTATGCTCATCATATATTTTTCTGCATTTTCAATTTTCTCAAAATCTTCTTCTCTTAATTCATTTCCATAAGGTATCCTTGTTAAAAGACATGCATATGGTGGCTTATCCCAAGTATTAAGTCCTAGTTCTTTTGAAAAAGCTCTTATTTCTGCCTTTGTTAATTTACATTCTAAAAGAGGACTTTTCACGTCTAATTCCTTTAAAGCTTTAAGTCCTGGTCTATAATCACTTATATCATCAAAATTTGTTCCATCAATTACACAGTCATAACCTTGCTTTTTAGCTACATCTAATATCATATTAAATACTGCTGTCTTACAAAGATAGCATCTATCTTCTGGATTAAACCTGATCGAATCAATAATTGGAGCCTTTATAATCTCATGCTGTACTCCAAGTTCCTTCACTAATTCCTCTGCTTCTGCTATTTCCCACTTTGGAATATACGGAGAAAGAATTGTTACAGCTTTTACTTTATCTCCAAGTGCTTCTTTAGCTGCTTTAAGTAAGAAAGTACTATCTACTCCTCCTGAAAATGCTAAAACCACTTTTCCTAGACCTTGTAAATACTTTTTTAATTCGATGTACTTTTCATTGTTTATCATTTATTTTACACCTCTCGCCCACAAATTTAATTTAAATCTTGTTTATCCGATAGCTAGCATCCGTAACCCTTAAGCTTCTTTAAGTTGCTGGTAACGGCTGCACGCTCCTGGACATTATGCCCCTTAAGGGTATAAGTTCCACTAAGATTCAGATGAGAATCAAACTTCATTTGAATCAATTCTCACTTGATATACTGCTTTATATACCTTATCAATAGATACATTTTTTTCTTTAGCTATAGTCTTGCATTCCTCATATTCCGGTTTATACTTCACCAATTTTCCTTTATAATAAGACTTTTTAATTGTAATATCTCCATACTCAGTTTTTACTTTTGAAAATTCTCGGTCTAGCATTATCTTTTCAACCTCATATTTTCTTATACCTATTGAAGTTGTTTCCTCAAATATAATGTCTAACACAGCTTTTTCACTCTGTTCATCAACTAATACGCTTAATTTTACTCCCGGTCTTCCCTTTTTCATAGATATAGATGTTTTAAATACATCTAAGGCTCCCGCCTCAAAAAGCTTTTCTTCTATGTATCCATAAATCTCTGGATTCATATCATCTATGTTAGTTTCCAAGATATATTGCTTTTCTACTTTCTCAAGACTTTCCGCATCTCCTAGATATATTCTTAAAACATTTGGAATTTCTAAATCTCTATGTCCTATTCCATATGCAATCTTTGTAATTGAGAAATCAACTTTTGAAGTAAATTCCTCGACATTTGCTGAAAGTATTGCTGCCCCAGTAGGAGTAGTTGTTTCAAATTGCACTATTCCAGTATTTATAGGAATATTCTTCAATATTTCTGTTGTTGCAGGGGCTGGCACTGGCATAAGACCATGAGCACATTTAACGAAACCACCTCCAACTTGAACTGGAGATGCAATAATTTTATCAACATTTAAATAATCTAAACAAATAGCTGCACCCACCATATCTACAATTGAGTCAATAGCTCCTACTTCATGAAAATGCACTTCATATAAAGCTTTTCCATGAACTTTAGCTTCTGCTTCTGCAACCTTCATAAACATTTTTAAACTAAGTTCCTTAACTCTATTACTTAAATCACTTGAATTTATTATACCTTCTATGTCCTTTAAGTTTCTATGGTGATGCTCGTGATTATGAGCATGCTCCTCATGATTATGCGTATGTCCATGACTATGATCATGTTCATGAGTATAATCATGTTCGTGAGCATGATTGCTATCATCATGATGGTGGTCATCTTCATTGTGATGATAATGCTCATGCGAATGTTCATGTAAAGCTTGCTCTGAAACATGTGCTTCATCTTTAAGTTCATCTTCTAATATAACATCCACTCTAGTTCCTGTTATTCCAAGTTTTGCAGCTTTTTCTACTCTTATTTCATATTCAGAATTTAAATTAAGTTTTGAAAGTTCCTTAACTAAATATTCCTTAGGTACACCTAAATCTATTAATGCCGCTAAATTCATATCACCACTTATGCCACAAAAACAATCGTAATATAAAATCTTCATGTTTATCACTCCTTATCGTTGTTTAAGCTTATTTGATTCATTTCTATCCTATTAAATTATATTATGAACATTTACATTATCAAAAATTTATTCTATTTCTCTATGCAAATGAAATATTCTCTAATTAAATATTACTATACTAAAAATCATATATATTCTTAGGGTTTTGATCCACTGCTTAAAATTCTTTAACTATATTTCTTAAGCCTATACCCCTAAAATATATATGATTTTATTAATTGGTGTTTTTAAATATCTTTTATATACTGTTTATGCAAATAATGCTTTAACATTTTTAAGTTCTTGACGAATCTTAATTGCTTGTGGACAATGACTTTCACATTTACCACACTCTACACACTTATCAGCTCTTTCTCCCTCAGCTAATCCACCAAATCCGCTATATCTAGCTTTTAATTCTTTTTCTGTAGCTGGAGTTACAAATATATTATATTCATTATAACATGAAAAATTCTTAGGGATATTTACACCAGCAGGACAAGGCATGCAGTATTCACAAGCTGTACAATTAACCTTTATTCTTTCCTTAAATGCATTCTTAACATTATCCATTATTTCTAACTCTTTTTCAGTTAATGAATTAGGCAATGCTTCACCTGCAACTCTTAAATTTTCTGTTACGTTATCCATAACATTCATACCACTTAAAACTACAGATACTTCTGGGTGGTTCCATACCCATCTTAATGCCCATTCTGCTGGAGATCTCTTAATTTCTGCTTTTTCAAAAGTATTCACAACTACTTCTGGTAGATTTCTTACTATCTTACCACCTCTAAGAGGCTCCATGATAACAACTCCTAACCCTCTATCTGCAGCATATTGTAATCCCTCTGTTCCAGCTTGAAATTCTTCATCGAGATAATTATATTGAATTTGGCAGAATGACCAATCATAATAATCTACTATATCTTTAAATACATCTAATTTATCATGGAAAGAAAAGCCTGCATATCTTATTCTTCCATCTTTAATTGCTGAATCTAAAAATTCATCTATTCCTAAATTTTTTAAATTTTCCCAAACACCTGCATTTAATGCATGCACTAAATAAAAATCTATTTTATCTGTTTGGAGACGTTCTAATTGTTCATTCAGATATTTGTCCATATCTTCTCTAGTCTTAATTAACCAACTAGGAAGCTTTGTTGCAAGGTTAACTTTTTCTCTATATCCATCCTTTAGCGCTCTTCCTACAAATGGTTCACTTTGTCCTCCATTACCCATACCTGTACCATGATAAGGATATGCAGTATCTACATAGTTAACTCCTTCATCAATAGCATGACGAATCATTTTTATGGCTTTCTCTTCATCAATTTTGGTAGTATCACCATCAATAATAGGTAATCTCATACATCCAAAGCCTAGAGCTGAAACCTTTTCATTTGTTTTACCCAATGTTCTGTATAACATACAAACCCCTCCAAAATAAATTAATATAATTAAACAAACAAGACATTGTTAATGAGTGGTAAAATCATTTTGGTTATTCCAGCTCTTTCACTAAATCTCATTTATTATTTTTATTATGTTATATTTTCAAATTCATTCTATCACTTAAAGTCAACTCAAAGTCAAGTATTTTTTAAATCTTGCGGTGTAAAATGAAAATGTAACTTCTTGATTGCAATAGTAAAGTCTTGCTTAATTACTTTAGTCTTGAGTTAGTTAAACTTAAATTTTATTAGCATTTTTTATTACTATTGCATATTAAATTGCCCAAAGAAAACTTACAATAATCATTGTCAAATGGGATTATGTTTAAGTTTTTCTCTTTTTAGTTTTATCAGAAACATAATCCCATTATTTTATTAATTTTTAATACTTATACATCTGTAAAATGCATAAAATATTATGCTTCAAATCCCTCAGCTACATCCTTTAAAGATTTTGTAATCTCAATATGTTGTGGGCAATGTCTTTCACATTGCTTACATCCTATACAATCAGAAGCTTTTCCATGCTCTAGAGTTAAATTATTATAGTAAACTTGCGAAATTCCAGGACCAAATTGTTTTTTATTATTATATAGAGAGAAGTATTTTGGTATTGGAATATTCTTTGGACATCCATCTACACAATACTGACATGCAGTACATGGAACTGCAATGCTACTATTAATAATATCTGTAGCCTTTTTTATAATCTCTTTTTCTTCATCATTTAAAGGCACGAAGTCTTTCATGTAATCCGTATTATCAAGAAGTTGCTCCATATTTGACATTCCACTTAGTACCATCATTATTCCTTCATGACTTGCTACAAATCTTATTGCCCATGATGGTACAGACATGTCTTTATGATATTCCTTGAATAACTTTTCTGCTTCCTCTGGCACCTTTGCAAGAGTTCCTCCTTTAATTGGTTCCATAACAACAACTTGTTTATTATGCTTTCTTGCGACTTCATAACATTTTCTAGATTGTATACTTTCATTATCCCAATCGATATAGTTGATTTGTAATTGAACAAAATCTACTTCTGGATGTGCAGTTAATATTTCATCTAGTAAATTTGCGTTATCATGAAAGGAGAAGCCCATATTTTTCACTTTTCCTTCTTCTTTCTTCTTTTGAACAAATGCAAAACTATCAAATTTTTGAGCTGTTTTATAATTTGCCAAACCTAAGTTATGAAGAAGATAATAATCAAAATAATCAACTCCGCACTTTTCTAACTGCTCGTCAAAAATTCTTTCTTGATCTCCTTCTTTTTTCAAAAACATAGTTGGAAGCTTTGATGCTACGGTGAAGCTGTCTCTTTTATGACGTTTTACTAAAGCTTCTCTTAAAGCTATCTCACTTTTAAATGCATGATACATATAAGCTGTATCAAAATAAGTAAAGCCTCTTTCTAAAAAGGTATCTACCATTTTATTTAGTGTTTCAAAATCAATGCTTTCTTGATTTTCTTGATCTTTTAATGGTAAACGCATGAAGCCAAATCCCAATTTCTTCTTTTCCATCTTTGTGTTCCTCCTTGATTTTTGCATTTTTTAAATAATTTCATGAATGCAGACAAATATCTTCGATATTTCTTTTATATTATTTTCTATACTCTAAAAATAATTATTCTTCATTCACTTATTTACTTATGCTAATTCTGTAAATTTTTACTCATAAGAAGTTTTATAAGGCACATGAAAATAAATAAGAATGCAATTTTAAATGCTTAACTTCTTCTTTAATTGTTGTACTTTACTTCCTTAAGATTCAGTCTAACACTTAGAGTTTACTCAAAGTCAAGTACTTTGAGTAAAACTATTTGTAAAATGAAAAGGTAACTTCTTGATTGCAATACTAAATTCTTGATTAATGACTTTAGTCTTGCACTATTTGTTAAATTTATACGAAGCGTATCCCTCTATATAAGAATTATTAAATAGCAAAGCTTATATCTCTAATTAACCAATAGCGATATAAGCTTTGTTTTATATTATGCCCTATATAATTTTAAAAATCTTGACGAAGCAGAAATCACAATTTCCTATTAGCAATTATACCGCATCAAAAAAACACATTTGGTCACTTTCTGGCAGACCTTTTAAGCAGTCAAACTTCTTAAGAAGTTCTATTGCGGCATTTCCAATCTTAGAACGCTTTCTTACATCTTCTATAGAGTTAAATTCCTTTTCTATAGCAGCATTTGCTATACCTTCAGCTGCCACATTTCCCATACCAGCTATACTGTTAATTGGAGGTCTTATACCATCTTCCTCAACTTGAAATTTTGTAGCATGAGACTTATATAAATCAATTGGAAGGAATTTAAAGCCTCTTTCATACATTTCTAGAACTATCTCTAAGTCATCATACATATCCTTATCCTTAGGAGCTGCATCATTACCAAGAGCCTGAATTTCCTGCATTTTTGCCTTAACCTTTTCTTTTCCAAATATCATGAACTCTGCATCGAAAGCTTTTGCTCTAATACTAAAGTATGTTGCATAATACGCCTGTGGTATATGCACCTTAAACCAGGCTATTCTAAAGGCCATCATTACATAAGCTGCTGCATGGGCTTTAGGGAACATGTATTTTATCTTCTTACAAGAATCTATATACCATTCAGGCACCTCATTTTCCCTCATTAGCGCTTCATATTCGCCCCATTTAGGTTCCTTTAATGCTTTTCCTTTACGTACTGTCTCCATTATCTTAAAGGCCGTGTTTGGCGGTAATCCTTTTTTAATAAGATAAACCATAATATCATCTCTTGTACACACCGCATCACTTATGCTGGTAATCACGCCACTATCAATTAAATCCTTAGCATTTCCAAGCCAAACATCAGTACCATGTGAAAGTCCTGATATACATAGTAAGTCTGCAAAAGTTCTTGGTTTTGTATCTACAAGCATTCCTCTAACAAACTTAGTACCAAACTCAGGAATTCCAAAGGTTCCTACCTCTGAATTTATCTGCTGTGGAGTCACTGAAAGAGCCTCTGTAGAGAAGAATAACGACATAGTTTCCTTATCATCCATAGGTATTTCATGTGGATTAACTCCAGTTATATCTTGAAGCATCCTTATAACTGTCGGATCATCATGCCCCAATATATCAAGCTTTAAAAGATTCTGGTCAATGGAGTGATAATCAAAATGCGTTGTTATAATATCTGAATTAGGATCATCAGCTGGATGCTGCACAGGGCAAAATTCAAATATTTCACGTCCCTTTGGTACAACTATAATTCCTCCTGGATGCTGACCTGTAGTTCTCTTTATACCAGTACAGCCTACTGAAATTCTCATTGTTTCAGCTTTATTTATAGGAAGGTTCTTTTCCTCATAATATTTTTTCACATAACCAAAAGCCGTTTTTTCTGCTATAGTACCTATTGTACCAGCCTTAAAGGTTGTGCCTTTACCGAAAATAACTTCTGTGTATCTGTGAGCTTTTGCCTGATATTCTCCTGAGAAGTTTAAATCTATATCTGGCTCTTTATCTCCATTAAAGCCTAAGAAAGTTTCAAATGGTATATCTATACCATCCTTATGTAGATTTTCTCCACATACAGGGCATACTTTATCAGGTAAGTCAAAACCATTTAAAACACCATAATCATTAAAATCAGAATGCTTACACTTAGGGCATCTATAATGTGGCGGAAGTGCATTTACCTCTGTTATACCTGTCATATTAGCTACAAAAGATGAACCAACTGACCCTCTGGAACCAACTAAGTATCCATCTTCATTTGATTTCCACACCAGTTTCTGAGCTATTATATACATTACGGAAAATCCATTTTTTATAATAGAATCAAGTTCTTTATCTAGCCTTGCTTGAACTATCTCTGGAAGAGGATCTCCATATAATTCATGAGCCTTTTCATAGGCTATATCTTTAATAGTCTGTTCACACCCTTCTATGTGCGGCGGACATTTTTCTGGAGATATCGGACTTATCTGCTCACACATATCTGCTACCTTATTAGTGTTTGTGACTACAACTTCATATGCCTTTTCTGCTCCCAAGTAATCAAATTCTTTAAGCATCTCCTCAGTAGTTCGTAAATATAATGGAGCTTGATCATCAGCATCCTTAAAGCCTTGACCTGCTTCTAGTATACGTCTATATATTTCATCTTCAGGATCCATAAAATGAACGTCTCCTGTTCCTACTACAGGTTTATTTAATTTTTCTGCAAGTCTTATAATCTTTTTATTAATCTCTTTTAGATATTCTTTGTTTGGTACCTGCTCCTGTCTTACTAAATAATCATTATTCCCTAGGGGCTGAATTTCTAAATAATCATAGAACTTTGCAATATTCTCTATTTCCTCTTCAGATTTTCCTAATAATATTGACTGATATAACTCACCTTCACTGCAGGCACTTCCAATTATTAAACCTTCAGAATACTTTTTAAACATGCTCTTTAATATACGTGGCTTTTTATAGAAATAATCTAAATGAGAATATGATACCAGTTTATATAAATTCTTTAAACCAACATAATCCTTTGCTAATATTATTGCATGGTAAGTTTTAACCTTTTTATAAGCTGCCTTCTTAGATTCTTCATCAGAAGCATATTCTTCTATATCTTCAAGTGTTTCTGCTCCTCTTTCCTTTAGCTTTTCAAGCATTATGTTAAATACCTTGACAGTGGTATCAACATCATCTAAGGCTCTATGAGCAACTTCCACCTTTATACCAAGATTTTTTGCAATTCTACCTAGTTTATAAGATTTAAACTCTGGAAAAATATCTTGGGCTAAAGACAAGGTATCTAAATAGGTAAAATCAAAATCGTGACCTAATACTCTAGCATTATGTTTTAAAAAGTTAATATCAAATTCAGCATTATGGGCAACTAAGACACATCCTTCAATAAATTCAAGCATTTTAGGAAATACCTCACCTATAGTTTCTGCATCTCTTACCATTTCATCAGTTATGTTAGTAATTTCTACAACTCTCATTGGAATTGATTTTTCAGGATTTACAAAAGTGCTGAATTTATCTATTACTTTTCCATCCTTAATTTTCATTATTCCTATTTCAGTAATTTTCTCTGTCTTTGGCGAAAAACCTGTAGTTTCTAAGTCCAGAACACAATAGGTTGTATCTATACTCTGTCCTTTTATATTTGTCACAGATGGTTTTTTATCAGGAGCTAGATAAGCTTCTACTCCATATATTATCTTCATATCTGGATTATCTCTTCCAAGGAGCTTATGTGCTTCTGGAAAGGACTGCACAACTCCATGATCAGTTATAGCAATAGATTTCATTCCCCAGCTCATGGCTCTCTTAATTAAATCAGTAGCACTAGTCATAGCATCCATCTGGCTCATCTGCGTATGCATGTGAAGTTCCACCCTCTTCACCTCTGCATTATCCATTCTTTTAGCCTTCTTAATTCCATCTGTTTCAATTACAGTATTAGCAATAAGTTCAACTTCATGAGAGAAATTACTATACCCTGCATTTCCTGCAAGTCTAAGCCCCTTTGCCTTTTTTATTCTAGAAAATACTTCATCATATTCACCTGGTTTACAGAATATCTTACAAGTCATTGAGTTTGACCCATCATATAAATCAAATGAAATTAACATCTTTCCGCTTCTTAATTCCTTTGCCTCAATGTTAGATATTTCACCCTCTAGGGCTATCCTTCCCTCATTTGGCGTAATATCATTAATTTTTATTATAGGCTCCTTAATATTAGCATTTCTCCCCATAATCAAGAATGGATTCTTCTTACTATCTCCCTCAACCTTTATTTCTGTCTTATTTTCAGGCACTTTAGGAGCTGCTTCAGCAGCTGGAGCATTTGTACCTTGAGTAGTTTTAATTTCTTTTAGCACCTTAATTTCATTTGCACGTTTGTCTTCTTGCATTTTTGCTATCTCTTCACTGCTTACTTTATCAATAAAGTTTATATTATATTGCATGCCATACAAACTTTTTATAGTCTTATTAATTTTTTTATCATACTCCATTGCTTTTAAGAATCCTGATACTGGAATTTTGAAATTAAAGTTTATTGTATTTCCTGCTATTTCATATTCACTATTATTTGCTGCTGCCTTTAAAGCAGGATATTTTTTAGACATAGAAAACACAATATTTTTGAGTTCTTCTTCTATTGGCCTTATGCTGACTCCATCACTATATTTTATAGTAATTCTAGAATCATTTAATTCAAACTTTTCTTTTATAAAATTATTAAAGCTCTCAATTTCTTCTATATCAATATAATCATCTGAACTGATTTCCATCTCTAAAATTTTAGTTTTCTTTCTCAAAACTACATTTTCTATAACGGCAGTATTTATCTTCCCACCAGATTCGTAATCACTAAAAGCTTCATTTACTTTTTTCATACCACTCATTATCCTTCTTTAAAAAATTTTTAGTATACTTATTATATTTGTCTTATATAACACCTATACTATTTTTTAAATCTCAACGAATTTATCTTTTGTAAAAAAATATCTTTTATTCTTTAAAATAATACATCTTTAAATATATCTTCAAAATAGTCCCTACAAATCTATATTTTTATAATCCGCTTATTAATCTAAGCACTTAAAATGCTCACAAATACGTGTTGTGCATCGCATCTATGAGCAAAAATCAAACAGTCAAATAAGGCACATTCTCAACGAAAATTTCACCTTTAAATTTATGAAAATATTTAAAAATCTATTTTACAATCGAACTTACTAATTATATCATCTTTTATAACAAATAGCATGATTAATTTTAAATAAAATCACCGTCATATATTTCTTTTGCTAATGGGAATGGTTCAAGTGCTCTTTCTAAAATTCCTTGTACATATCCAATAAGTACCCCATAATTTACAATAGGTATTTCATGTTTAACTGCGTTATCAATCCTTGAAAGCATTGCTGCTCTATTTAACATACATCCACCACAATGAATGATTAACTTATATTTTTTTATATCGTCAGTAAAAGAAGATCCTGAAGAGTATTCAAAATTTATTTGCTTACCAGTCATTTGACGTACCCATCTTGGAATTTTTACTGTTCCAATATCATCACATTGTTTATGATGAGTGCAGCCTTCTGAAATTAATACACTATCCCCATCTTCTAAGGATTCTATTGCTTTTGCACCTTTTACAAGCTCAATGAGGTTACCTTTATATCTTGCCTGCAATATTGAAAATGATGTAAGCTTTATATCCTTAGGTGTATCTGCTGATGCCTTTAAAAATACTTGTGAATCAGTTATAACAAGCTTAGGCTTTTTCTTTAAATTTTCAAGTGTTTCTCTTAATTCATGTTCTTTAGTTACAACAGCTATTGCATCACTTTCTATTACATCCCTTATAGTTTGCTGTTGTGGAAGAATAAGTCTTCCTTTAGGTGCTGCCTTATCAATAGGTGTAACAAGAACTACTATATCTCCAGGACTTATAAGATCTCCAACTAGCTTAAACTTATCCTCATCATCTGGTATTATATCTATGATTTTTTGCTTAAGTTCATCTATTCCGTCTTTACTTAATGCAGATGTAGAAATAATAGGTATGCCGATTTCTTTCTGTATCTCATCTATTTCTTCTTTTGTTCTGCTCTTTTGGTCTGCCTTATTAAAAATACATATTACTGGTATTTTCTTTTCTTTTAGCTGGCTTATTATAGCTTCGTCCTTATCTATTATTCCTCTAGTACTATCTACCACTACTAGAGCTACATCTGTCTTAGCTAAAACTTCAAGAGTTTTCTTTTTTCTTGATTCTCCTAATTCACTTTCATCATCAAGACCTGCTGTATCAATTATCATGCAAGGTCCTATAGGAAGAATTTCTATAGCTTTATAAACTGGATCAGTAGTTGTCCCCCTTACATCAGAAACAATAGAAATTTCCTGATTTGTAAGTGCATTTATGATACTTGATTTACCTGCATTTGTCATTCCAAACAAAGCAATATGTACTCTTTCTCCAGAAGGTGTTGTATTTAAACTCATATTATTACTCCTCTAAATATCGAATTTACAAGGTATTATAAGCCCCATGTCATGGCATTTTACAAGTACATTGTACCCAAAAAATATGGGTATCACTTTAATATTTTTATTTGGTTTCTTCTATTATAATATAAAATATTAATACATATTGCAAAGGTAATTCTTCATCTAATTTTTCATTTTCTTCGTCTGATGAAAAATAATCATGACATTTTGGACTCGTTATTTTCTTTCATATACCTAATTAAATTAGGCTCTACATAATTCTAGTATATGAGTTATAATAAATACAAATGAATTTTATTAAAATTTAATATGGAGGTTTTGAATGAAAAACAAGGATAAAATTACTTTAACTAAGGAACAACGAGCCGATATGATTTCTTCAATAAAAGAATATTTTTACAATGAAAGCGGAGAAGAATTAGGTGATTTAGCATCAGGTAATATATTAGATTTTTTTATAGATAAATTATCATTGGAATTTTACAATCAAGGGGTTTACGATTCTTATAAATATATGAATAGAAGTATAGATGATCTGCTATCAATCCAGAAGTATTAGAAATTTCGTCAATGAATGACGAAATTTTTTAAAAATTTTTAAAACTAATATTTTAGTAAAATGTGTTATTTAAATTAGAACTTATATATTGCAATGCATAATTTACACTTAACAATTTTAAGGAAAGTCGAGGACTTTTTTTCCTTAACTTTAAATTGTGAAATGTAAACTGATTAAAGGGGTGTTAATTTTGAATTATAGAATAGAACAAGACTTATTAGGTGAAAAAGAAATAGAAGATTCTGCCTACAGCGGAATAAATACAGCAAGAGCTTTAGAAAACTTCGATTTAAATAGTAAAACTGTAAATTTAAAGTTAATAAAAGAAATAGCTCTTATAAAAAAAGCTGCTGCCATGACACATAAAAAATTAAAACTACTTTCTCCTGAAAAAGCTGATGCAATAATAAATGCCAGCGAAGAAATCATAGAAGGAAAATTTGATGATGAGTTTAAAATCAGTGCCTTTCAAGGTGGAGCTGGTACTTCTACCAATATGAATGTGAATGAAGTTATTGCTAACAGAGCTATAGAGCTATTAGATGGAACTAAAGGAGATTATAATTTAGTACATCCTTTAAACCACGTTAATATGTCCCAATCAACTAATGATGTTTATCCTTCCGCTCTCAGAATTGCCGCAATTAGATTAATAAGAAAGTTAAGCAATTCTTTATCAAATTTGCAGGAAGCTCTTCAAATAAAGGAAAATGAATTTTCAGATATAATAAAACTTGGGAGAACTCAATTAATGGATGCACTGCCAATGACAGCAGGTCAAAGTTTTGGAGCATATTCTAAAGCAATAGAGAGAGACAGATGGAGAATATATAAAGTAGAAGAAAGATTAAGACAAATTAACCTTGGAGGTACTGCAATAGGAACGGGCCTCAATGCTACAAATAAATATGTATTTTTGCTTACAGATATTATTCAAGACCTTACTGGCCTTGGTATTGCAAGATCTGATTATCCAATGGACATTACACAGAACTGCGATATATTTGTAGAAACTTCTGGGCTTCTAAAATCCTGTAGTGTAAATCTCCTTAAAATTTCAAACGACTTAAGATTGCTGGGCTCTGGGCCTCGTGGTGGAATAGGAGAAATTATTCTACCAAAAATGCAGGCTGGTTCAACAATTATGCCTGGGAAAGTAAATCCAGTTATTCCCGAAATGGTAGCACAAGTCAGCATGAGAGTAATTTCTAATGATAGTGCTATAACTATGGCGAGCTCTATGGGGCAATTAGAACTAAATGCCTTTACTCCGCTTATAGCTGAATGTTTACTAGAATCTCTTGAACTTCTTGATAGAAGTGTAATAATTTTTAAAGAAAAATGTATAGATGAACTTAAAATAGATGAGGATAGATGTTTAGAAAATCTTGAGAATTCTTTGGTTTCTGCGACTGCTTTAGTTCCTTATTTAGGCTATGATAAATCTAGCTTAATATCCAAAAAGGCTTTAAATACTGGAAAAACCATAAGAGAAATTCTTTTGGAAGAAGGTATTTTACCTGTTGAAACTATAGACAAAATATTATCTCCTGCGGAATTAATAAGAACTCATATATCTGGAAAATAAACTATAGATATCTAACTTTAAATTTAAACTTATGTCATAACTAACCGAAAGGACAGGTACTCTGTTATTTCTGATGTGGTATATACTTCAATGTATAAATCTAATTATTATTTTATATTTATATGTAAAACCAATATTAATTTAACTTATGCCAGTAAATTTATTTAATATTTACTAAACTTAAACGTATCTCATACAGAGAAATCTGATACATATTAATTATAAGCTTGTTTTATATGTAGTATAATTTTATATACTTATTGATTTTTTGTATATACCTACATCAGAAATTACATAAGTCTAGATTCAAGGTTGTTCATCTAGGGAAAGAAACTATTTTATGACGATATGCTTCTGAACACTCCATATTCTTTAATCGTTCAATTACGGATTTATCGCCCCAAAAATGCATTGGATATACTTCATCTGTATCAGTGTTCTTCATAAAATAATCAAGCCCCAAATGGAATTTATCCTCTAGTCTAGGATCTAAAACCACAAAGGCAGCATCAAAATGTCTATTCTTTATTTTTGCTATCTCTTTTTCATACTGCCCTATATTATCTTTATGACTCTCTTCATCCTTATGATTCCAATACCATAAGTGAAGATCTCCAGCATGATAAATACTTTTTCCATCTGCGGTAACAATAAATGCAACGCCTTCATCTGTTGACTTTAAAGTTTCTATTTTTAAATCTGACATTTCAAGAATTTCATTACTGCCAATAAACTCAATTTTTTCATATGTGTTAATATCAACACCATTAGTATTAAAAAATGTACGTCCAAATTTACGCTTAATATCTCTTGATAATATATACTTAACATTAGGATATATTTTTAGTAACTGAAAAATTGACATGTTAAAATGATCTTGATGATTATGACTTGAAAATACATAAATTGTTTTTTTCTCATCAAAAACCGGAATCTGTCCTTTAAAATAATCAAATATCAAAATCACATTATCCAGCTCCACTGAAAAACAACTATGTTCAATATATGTAATCTTCACTTACATCATCCTCTCTATTAATTTATATTTTATAAATTATATCACAAAATAATAATTTAGCATTAAAATGATTTCCTGATTAATTATTTTGCTCACTTTGAAAAAGAGTATCTAAATTGGATATCCAATTTAGATACTCTTCACTAACATTTTAAGATTGAGTAAGTTTTCCTGTTGAATCTAAATAATACCATGTACCATTAGTATCTTGGAACCATCCAGTCCTCATAACACCACTTTTGTTTAAGTAATACCAGCTTCCATCTAAGTATAACCAGCCAGTTTTCATCTCTCCGTCTGAAGCAAAATAGTACCAATTATTATCAACATAAAGCCATCCAGTTACTGCATATCCATCCTTATCTAAATAATACTTCTTTCCAGTATTTGCATCAAACCACCATTGACTTTTTAATGCATCTCCAGTTCCATCTAGATACTGCCATTTACCATTAACTTGCTGCCACGAATTGTATTTACCTACACTGCCTCCGTTTACTGTTGCATTTGTATTGGTTTGAGTTACATTTGATGATTTTCCTCTATATACATTAAGTGTATAGGTTTCATTATCCTCATCGCCTTCAACATCTATTGTTATTGTATTATTACCTTCATTTAAGCTGATTGTTTTTTCAAAATTGTCATTTTCCTCCACAGATTCACCATTGATTTCAACTACATCATCATCATTTTTAGGAGTTGCTCTAACTAAAATTTCTTCAACTTTATCATCAACATTTACATTATAAGAATATTGATCTTCAGAAAAATCTATAGTCCCATCACTTAAGTAAATATCCTTTAAGTTTGCATACTCTTTATCCAGCTCTTCATCTGAAGGAATTACACCAGCCTTCTTTACATGAATTATATAAGTATGCTCACAATTAGTTACATCTCCATCATCATAAGCATCTTTATAATCATCTTCGCTTTTATAGGTTCTTAAGTACACATCTTCCGTATTTGAATCTATATTTATATATCCTCCAACATCTTCTCCCTTTTCTGTTTTATCATCTGACGTAAATTGTTTAACTACATATCCGCTGCCTTTAACATCTGCTGATATTTGAAAACCATCAGCCCCTGTGAGTTCTAGATAATAATCTTTTTCTGATGATAATGTTATCTCATCACCATAGTAGCTATCAAGTAATTTAATCTCACTTCCAGTACTTCTTGTTATAATTAATGAACTCAATTCTCCATCAGTGGCACTTCTATATGTCGATGCATATGCCTTAATACTTCCAAACATAAAATCATTGCTTGTCCCTATACATGAAACTGTTCCAATTACAAGAGTCAGCGCAATAATATTTCTAATACTCTTATGCATTCTCTTCCTCCTAATATATATACTAATAATATCTGCCTTAGCTACTATTTAGAGCTTGATAATACTATCCAAGGCTTTTGAAGATACTCTTCATTTTGATTATAAGCAATTATTGCGTTTCTTAAATCAATTTCTGCCTGCTCAGTGCTTACAACTTGTGCATTGTAATCTGATTCAGTAATCATTCCTAAGTCATACTTAAGCTTATAGTTGCTAAGCTGCTCATTATTTATTTCAATTTCTTTCTTGCAATAGTTAATACTATCCTCATAAGTTTGAAGATTTGTATAATATGATCTTAATTGTTCCTTGAAAGCTTTCTTCTCTTCACTTATTGCAACTTCATTTGAGTAATTATTTAATTTAGTATTTAAGTATGCTAATCTTGCCGCTAAAATATTTGTATATTGGCTTTGTGCACCATTATAAGCAGCAAGTTTCTCCTCATATTTTTGATATGCATTAACATCTGTATTAGAGTCAGATGGCTTTGAAGGCTTAGTTGCCTCTTCAGCGTCACTTTTTGCTTGATCTAAGTCATCTGTAGTTATATTATTATCTTTTTCATAATCTTTATCATAATAATCTTTACTAGTCTGAAGTAATTCTTCACTATACTTTAAATATGAATCAATAATATTGTCTAAATAGTCATCTAAAGATCCATCAATTTTAAATGGTTCAAAGTTAATATCTTTTTCTAACGTATATTGGCTAGCATCTTTTCCAGTTAATAATTGAAAAGCATATTGAGCATCTTTTAATTTATTTTGGTTTGTAGTTAAATCATTCTGCTCTTTTTGAATTGAAAGTTCAGTTGTTTTTATATCTATTGATGTTTTAATTCCTAAGCTTTGCTTTAAGTTTGCATCTTGAAGATTTTTATTGTCGACCGCTAATTTTTTTGTTGCCATATCTATCTGCATCTGGCTTGTAACAAGACTATTATACTGGTCAGTAACTTTTTGTGTTAAAGAATCTTCATCAAAATCTCTTTGCTGCTTTAACTTATTTAAAGTTTCATCAGCAGTATCATTATCATAATCTTCCTGATCATCACTGACATCATTAAAATCATCTTTGTCTTCATTAATGCCATTAATTTTATCTTGATACGATATTTTTTGTTCATCAAGTGCTAATGTATCGCTGATACTAATTGCTGCCTTTATAGCATCATCTAAAGTAAGAACATTTGACTTTGCAGTAGTTGTACTTGCTGCATTTGAAGCCGTAGTTGTAGTAGTAGATGGATTTGTTGTAGAATCTGCTGCAAATACTGGTATAATGCTTCCACTCATAACACTTACACCTATTGCAAATGCGATTATTTTATTTATATTTTTTCTCATGTTTAATCTCCTCTTTATTAATTTTTTAATATAAATTTACTTGACTAGTCGATATTTTCAATTTACTTTGTATTTTCTAATTAGACTTTGTATTCACATAAATACTATTTCTTTAGTATTTACGTAATTATATTCTACCTTGTTAATAATTAAATTTCAATAAATCAGTAATTGGAAAATTAATAAACAATATACAATTTCGGAAAATCAATTAATAATTTATAATACTCAATTAAGGAAGATATTCTTTCGGAATATCTTTAATAATATTTTTAAGAAAAGCCCGTAGGCTTTTCTTCCTTCATTCATTGATAATTGTACATCATCAATTATCATTTATGAGCTTACAAATTTAAATCTGTTGACTCTATTTCAGCTTTTGATGACTTTCTGCGAAATACTTTTCTAAATCTTCTTTTTAAACCATCAAGTAATGTGTACATAATTGGTACTACAAACAATGTTAATATTGTTGACGTAATTAATCCACCAATTATTGCTTCTGCCATCGGCTTACGCATTTCAGTACCTGATCCTGTAGCTAATACTGTAGGAATCATACCAAATATCATAGCTAAAGTAGTCATGATTATTGGTCGTAATCTTACAAGTCCTGCTTCTACTAGTGCTTCATTTCTCGGCATTCCTTCTTTAATTCTTTCCTTGGCTGCATCAACAAGCAAAATACCATTCTTAGCAACAAGTCCCATAAGCATTACTATACCTATTAAAGCCACCATACTTAATTGACTTCCTCCAATAAATAATCCTATTATTGCTCCAATCATTGCAAGTGGTAAAGCAAACATTATAGCTATTGGATCAACAAAACTCTCAAACTGTGCTGCCATAACTAAGTACAATAAAAGAATTGATAAAACTGAATTTTGTACCATACTAGTCATACTTTTCTGCATTGTTCCATTTGTTCCTCCGACGGATAATGAAACTCCTGCCGGCAATTCACTCTTTATCTTAGCTAAATATTGGTTTTGGAAAGTACCTGTAGCTGAACCTTTGACGTTACAAGAAAGTTCAACCTGTGCCTGTTTATTATATCTATGCAATGTTGAAGATGTTGTTCCTACAACTTTCTTAGTCACTTGGGTTATAGGGATCAGCTTACCGTTTGACCCTGAAACATAGATTCCATCAAGATCATTAAGATTTTTGCGCTGACCATCCTGAAGCATTACTTTAACATCATATCTATCTGTTCCACCATCATATTTAGTTACAGTAGAACCATTAAATAATGTACTTAATGTATTTGCAACATCTGAAGCATTAACTCCTAAATCCGCTGCCTTATTATGGTCTACGGTCATCTTTACTTCTGGTGTACCTGAGCTAGTATTAATACCAACATCGCTTGCTTGCGGATCTTTAGCCATCTCTGCTTTCATTTTTTCTGCAAAAGCTTGAACTTTTGTTCTATCATCTCCAACAAGATCGTAAGTTACATCTTTTGAACCTCTTCCGCCGCCTCCTCCCATGGATGCAGCTGATACTGTAATTTCCATTCCAGGTAAATTTGACATATCGCTTCTAAGCTTCTCTGATATATCTCTCGCACTATCCTTACGCTGTTTCTTATCTACCAATGTAATATTAACTGTTGCACTGCTATTATTAACTGTTGAATAAATATACTGTACTTCAGGATTCTTCTTAATGATCTCCTCAAGTTGTTTTGTTTTTTGTGAGGCATTATCTAAAGTAATTCCTGTATCAAAGTTTGCACTAACACTTATCCGTCCTTCGTCAGTTGTAGGCATCATTGCAAAGCCTAATGATGAAACAAGAAAAATGCTTCCAACAAACATTGCTCCACAAGCAAGCAATACTATCAATCTTTTATGAAGAAGAACAGCTAAGAGGTGTGAGTATTTCTCCGCCAAAGCATCAAATTTATCATTAAACGCTCTGAAAAATCTTCCAATAAATGTTTTGCTTTCTTTTTTTCCTGACTGTAGCATTTTAGATGACATCATAGGTACAAGGGTAAAGGATACAAATAATGAAACTGCCATACTAAAAACAATTGTAAGTGCAAATTCAATAAAGAATTTACCAAGTATTCCTTCTATCATTGCCATAGGGAAGAAAACTGCTATAACTGCTGAAGTTGTTGCTATTACGGCAAATCCAATTTCCGAGGTAGCATCTTTAGCTGCTTGTATTGGAGACTTACCCATATGCAGATGCCGTACAATATTTTCTATAACAACTATAGCATCATCAATTAAAAGTCCTACCGCTAGTGACATCGCCATTAAAGACATAGTGTTTAATGAGAAGTTCATCTCCTTCATACAAATAAAGGTGGTTATGATTGAAATTGGAAGGGATGATGCACTTATAAGAGTACTTTCCCATTCATTTAAGAATAAAAATACAATAATAACTGCTAATATACATCCCTCTTTAATAGTGTCCATAACGTCATTTACTGTATCTTGTATAGAAGTTGAGTTATCACTAACAACATCTACATGCATTCCATTAGGTAATGAAGCTTGAATCTGAGCTAATGCTGCTTTAACATCTTTTGCAACCTGAACAGTATTGGCACCAGACTGCTTAACTATATCAATACCAATTGATGGATTTCCTTGATAATAAGCCTGACTTTTTCTCTCCTCAATTCCATCTTCAACTGTTGCAATATCTTTTACTCTAATTTCTGTACCATTTTTATTAGATATTAAAATATTCTTAAAATCTTCTATTTTTTGTATTTTACTGGTTGTCGTAATAGATATTTGATTATCTCCATCAGTAACCTTTCCAGTAGATTGATCTATATTATCATTTTTAATAGCATTTACTACACTACTTGATGTAAGGCCATATTGCATAAGCTTGTTATTATCAAGTTTTATATGAATTTCTCTTGTATCCTCACCAGATACGTTTATCGCCCCAACACCGGAAACTGCATATAATTTTGTCTTTAATGTATTATCTACAAAATCTCCCATTTCTTGATTATCGTCTAAACCATAAGCAGCTATAGATATTATTGATTGTGCTGACATATCAAACTTAGAAATAATAGGATCATCAGCATCTGTTGGTAATTGTCCTCGAATACCTGAAACTTTATCTCTAACCTCCTGCGCTGCAACTTCACCATCTTTACTTAAATCAAATTCTATAACGGTTTGTGAGACACCTGAATTTACAGTCGAAGTTATATTCTGAACACCGGAAATTTGCTGTACTGCATCCTCTACTTTTTTTGTTATTTTACTTTCAATTTCTTCTGGTGTAGCTCCGCCTTCTGTAACTGCAACTGAAACATAAGGTAAATCAGCGTCTGGCATATCATTAAGTGGTAATTTTTCATAAGACATATAACCTAAAATAGTGAGGGCAATCATTATAACTGTTATAAATACAGGTCTTTTAATACTAATATTTGCAATATTCATTTGTCATCCCTCCTATTTAGAAGCTGTGTCTTCGGCACCGCCATCTTGTTTAGCAGATGTATCATCTGTTGTATCACTATCTTGTTTAACCACTGCATCTACTTCATTTCCATCTTGCAGTGTGCTTGTATTTGAAGTGATTATTTGATCACCGTCGTTTATACCAGATGTTATCTCTACACTATTATCATCAGTTTCTCCAATAGTTACCTTTGTTTTCTTAGCTATTCCATTATCATTTATAAATATTGAATAATCTCCTTCATTTCCAACCAATGCATTTACTGGTATAGTAATTACATCAGTAGTTTGTTCACTAACTAGAGTTACTTTTCCATAAATACCTGGTAATAAAGATTTATCACTATTATCTATTTTAACTTTGACATTGAAAACTCTTGAAGTTGCATCTGCTGCACCGTCCATAGTCTGTATGGTTCCATTATAGGTTTGATCACTTCCATCAACTGTAACTGTAGCTTCTTGTCCTATTTTCACACTACTTATTTTTTCTTGTGGTACCTGAATTGTTGCATATACAGATGATATGTCATTAACAGTTGCAAGGGCTGTACCTGTTGCTGCCATTTGTCCAACATTCATATTCTTTCCACTTATTACACCACTTATTGGTGCCTTAATTGCTGTATTAGCTAAATCACTTTGATACTTTTCTAGCGTTACCTGCTGTGCTTGTATATTGGCTTTTGCTGTTTCAATGTTTGCCTGGGCTGTCTGAATACTTGCATTTCCAGAATCATAATCAGCCTTATAAGAATTTAAAGTTTTTTCTGCTGTTTCAAGATCTGTCTGTGATATGGCTTTGTTATCAAAAAGAGTTTTTTGTCTGTCATAATTACGCTGAGCATCATCCACATTAATTTTTAATTTTTCTAGAGCTACTTGTGCTGAATTTAATGACTGTTCTGATGCCTGTTCCTGTTTTTCATATACAGCTATTGAAGCTTGCGCGGTTTTTATATTATTTTGTATATCCTGGTCATCTAAAGTTGCTATAGTATCACCTGCATTTACATATTGTCCATTGTCAACTGATACTGAAACAATTTTTGCTGAAAGTTTACTTGTTACTGTTCCTTGCTGATAAGCTTCTAACGTAGCTTTATATGTATCTCCTGCATTTTTTTCTGTTGTCTTAGCAGTTTGAACTTCTACTGAAGTTTTACTTACTGTAACTTGAGTCGTCTTGCCTTTTGAACTTGCTGATAGCTTGGTTCTAGCCACCACTACCCCACCTACTACAACTGCAATTATTACAGCATATATAACTATTTTTTTTACATTTTTCATTTCTATCCTCCCATTTTCTTAATAACAAATACTTCTTACTCATTAATTCTAAAAACAACATTCCATTTTAAGAATTAGATTTTCACTCTATAAAATACCTGGATAACTCCACACCTTCCATTTATATTTAATATTACTCAAAATAATCATAATAACTGATTATAGCATAGAATTATTAACTCAAGTTAAACTTTTCTATTTTACTTAAAATTTTTCAATCCATTTCTAATTCATAGTATAAAACAAATAAAATATGCCGTATTACAATAATATTTTTTAAACTCAAACATTTAAGATTGAATTTTAACTTATTATTAATAATTTTGTAATAAAACTTCAAATGTAAATCTAGAATATCCATTTGAAATTAAAGTATATATTTAAAATATTAACTCAATATTAACTAAATATTAATTTTCCCAAAAAATTTACTTAAATATTGATGCTCAACATACTTAATTTACAATACTTTAAAATGCATATAAAACATAGTATAATTAGTGTAATTATTCTGCATGGGGGGGAAATACAGATGTTTCACATTCTAATTGTAGAAGATGATAAAGAACTATGTGAATTATTTTCTACTGTATTACTTAAAAATGGATATAAAACAACCTGCTCAAAAGATGGTATTGAAGCTCTTGAAGTTTTAGATAAAGAATACATTGATTTAATTATTTCCGATATAATGATGCCTAATATGAATGGCTTTGAATTAGTTAAATCTATTCGAGATGCTCAATTTAATCTTCCTGTATTAATTATCACAGCAAAGGAAAGCTTTCAAGATAAACAACGAGGTTTTTCACTTGGAATAGATGATTATATGGTGAAACCTATAGATGTTAATGAAATGGTATTAAGAGTTGGTGCACTACTTAGGAGGGCTCAAATTATAAATGAGAGAAAACAATATATTGGCGAAACTATGCTTGAATTTGATTCCCTATCCGTATACCAACATGGAGAAGTAACAGTGCTTCCCCAAAAAGAATTCTACATATTATATAAACTAATTTGTTATCCAAACCACATATTTACAAGGCAACAGCTTATGGATGAAATTTGGGGAATTAATTCGGAAACAGATATTCGTACAGTAGATGTGCATATTAACCGCTTAAGAGAGCGTTTTAAGGATAATATAGATTTTGAAATTTCAACTGTAAGGGGACTTGGGTATAAAGTGGTGAAGAAACATGAATAATAATCATAGCTTTAAATTAGGTTTGGTTTTTTCTCTTATAACTTTTCTT
Source organism: Clostridium sp. DL-VIII (assembly GCF_000230835.1). NCBI lineage: Bacteria > Bacillati > Bacillota > Clostridia > Eubacteriales > Clostridiaceae > Clostridium > Clostridium sp. DL-VIII. Next base: position 2,123,354 of record NZ_CM001240.1, on the reverse strand, counting down.
ATTATATTAGCTACAGGTGCAATTGTTGCGATTATTACAGCTATATACTTCCATCTAAATGCATTTTCAACTCATTCTATATTAATACCTATTATTAATTTATACATGGTTAGTGTATTTGTCGGAACAACTATTTCAGCTATAGTAGGAAAAAGAATATTATCACCTCTTGTAAAATTTAGCGAAGCATTAATGGAGGTAGGAAAAGGCAATTTTAATATTAAATTAAATGAAAATAAGCATAATCCAGATGAGCTTAAAACTATGTATCGTAATTTCAATATTATGGTTAATGAATTAAATAATATAGAAACTTTCCGTAGTGACTTTATTGCTAATGTTTCTCATGAATTTAAAACACCTCTTGCTTCTATAGATGGTTATGCTATGCTGCTACAGGATAAAACTTTAACAGAAGAAGAAAAAAATCAATACATTAACAAAATTCTTAGCAATACAAAAAGACTATCAAATTTAGTCTCTATTATTCTTCAGATATCAAGACTTGAGAATCAGGGAATCATTGCTCAAAAAAACAAATTTAAATTAGATGAGCAACTCAGACAAACCTTATTGCTTTTTGAATCAAAATGGACCAGCAAAAATATTGACCTAAATGTAGATTTAGATCCAATCACTTTTTATGGAAACGAAGAATTAATAATGCAGATATGGGCTAATATATTTAGTAACGCAATAAAATTCACTCCTGACAATGGAACTATAAAATGTACTTTAAAACAGTCTTCTAATTGGATTACTGCTGTAATTTCTGATACTGGTATCGGAATGTCAAAAGATGTACAAAATCATATCTTTGACAAGTTCTATCAAGGAGATAAATCCCACTCCTCTGAAGGCAATGGTTTAGGCTTAGCATTAGTAAAAAAAATTATTGATTTATGTGATGGTAAAATAGAAGTGCAAAGTGAATGTGGAAAAGGTTCTACTTTTATTGTAAAATTACCATGTTAATTAAGTGTTCATATTTTAGTGCAGTTAAAACAAAAATGTAGTCATGCTTAGTGACTACATTTTTGTAAATTTAGCTTAAATCTTACAAATGTGCTCTTACTTTATTTGTTATATTTTCTTTAGGCATAAATCCAGCTAAATTTTCCACTGGGTGTCCATCTTTAAATATAATCATCATTGGCACTGCTGCTACTCCATACTTCCGAGCTATACTGCTGCTTTCTTCAACATTCATTTTAAAGAACCTAGCTTTATCCCCAATTTCATTGCTAACTCTTTCGAATACTGGAGATAACATTTTGCAAGGTCCACACCAGGTTGCAAAAAAGTCAACGACAACTACTCCCTTAGTATTTTCAACATTTTCAACAAACTCTCTACTATTTATTACCCTTGCCATATTTATTCCTCCCTTTATTTACTGGAAGATTCATCTATACTATTATAATAATTAAATATTATTACATTGCCTGCGATTTAATCACCCAGCATTAACTTTTATCTTCTATTTCCTATTTACCCATTAATTTTTAGAGGCTTCATAATATTATATTCAAATTTATTTAATAAGTCCCTTGAATTAAAATATTCATATCCTCTACTAACTTCTACAAAAAAACAGATAATCTAATCTTACTTAGGCTATCTGTTAATAATTTCTGCAAATATGTTTTTATACAATTTTAAAATAAATACGCTCTGGACTCATGCTATTTAGTATATTCCTTTAAAACTTCATAAGTATATTGTATTATTTCATCGCAAGTTATACCCTTTTTCTTAAGTTCAATACACTCTATGGTTCCGTATTTTTCTTTAACTTTATTTATTATATCTTTTGTTACAATTCTTGAATTATTCTTTTCTTCATTTGAGTTTCTTCCTTTTAATGCTCCTACTGCAATAAGTGTTCCAGTAATTGCTCCACAGGTCCCCCCTACAGCCATACCTCCTCCAAAAGGACTTGCAATTGAAACCGGAATATCTGAATTGTTATCCTCATTAAACGCCTTTATTATAGATTCTGCACAGTTATATCCTTCTTTATGAAATTCTAATACTTTTTCCATATGCCTACTCCTCATATAACTTAAAATTTTGTTATGTTTTTCTTCATAATTCTTTAATCTTTACTAAACTAATTTTTATCTTCTTCTTGTTCCAACATATGAACCCATTCCACCAGAAACATTAATAACCTTAAAACCTTGGCTTCCAAGGCTATTACAAGCTCTTGCACTTCTCCCACCTGATTGGCACATTATGTAATACTCTTTGTTTTTATTTAAATATTTTTCTGGCTCGTTTAAAAGTTCTCCCATTGGTATATTCTTCGAACTTTGTATGCTTCCACCTTCATACTCATACTTTTCTCTTATATCAATCAATTCAATCTTTCCAATTAAATTGTCCACATCATTTACATTAATAACTCGTCCTTCATTTCTATTCAAAAAATCAAACATCTTAAATTCCTCCTAAAGTTTTATCTTAATTATTATTTTTTATTATGATAATACTTAATCAACTTTTCAATATCTCACTCAAGTCTTTAAGTATTATTATTTTTCCTCTTTCCAACCTTATATATCCTAATTTTTCTATACTTTTAAGCTTTCTGCTTACAACTTCACGAACAGAATCTATTTCAAAAGCTAATTCACTATGAGTTACATAAATTATATTACTTCTTCTATTTATTAGAAACCTTATAAGTCGCGTTTCTAATGATTCGTGAATAATCTCTTCTTTATTCCCTATTACTGTATTGAACTTGTTATACAAGTCTTTATACATATATAATAAAAACTCATTATCTTGAATTAGATATTTTCTAACTACCTCAAAGGGAATTAAACATACTTTTGAATCTACTATCGCTTTACCTGTTATATTCAAAGATTCTAAATTTGATAAACAACTTAAGGCTTCATGGCAAAACTCTCCTTGTTTTATATTATAAAGGTTAGTTTCTTCCCCTTCCTCGTTAGTCTTTTGTATTTTTATTATTCCTTCTATTACAAATAGAACTCCATGACAATTTTCTTCTGAACCTGCCACATACTCATTGGAATATACATTTTTTAAAACTGCCTGATTACTTATTATGTTATGATTATTTTTATCAATTTTTTTTAGTATTGGATAAACCTCATATAAAGATTCCAAATCCCTTAAACTATCATCTAACACTTTGCTCAAATTATTCATCATCCCCCTCTTAGTTTTATTATATATTAATCTTTTACAGATATATGTGACTTAGTCACATATATCTTATATCTATCAGATCAATTAACTTTATAGCCTTCTATACTCAATATATATTATAAAAACGAGCTATCCTTAAATAAAAAATAACAGATAAATATAAATATAATATATTCATCTGATATTTCTTTGTTTCTTATATATTTCTGTTACTTTGAAAAAATCATTTTTAATGACATCAAAATCATTAATACACCAAAAGATTTTTTCAATACAGATATAGGAATAATATGAGCTATTTTAGCTCCAAACATTGATCCAAAAACTAAAAAAATGCATATTAAAATTCCTGCCTTTACATCAACCTGGCCTTGCTTGTAATACTGAATAAATGCTGCGATTCCAACTGGTGGCAACATAATTGCAAGTGATGTTCCCTGAGCCTTTAGCTGACTAAAACCACATAAGTATACTAGTGCAGGTACAATTACTATTCCGCCTCCAACTCCAAACATTCCGCTTAATATTCCAGCAAGTATTCCAACTGCTATAAATGCTATTATATTCATTGGCTATATACACTCCCTTCTATTTCGCTCTTATAATATCTTAAAAGAAGATATGCTATCTATATGATCACTCATCTTCCTTATCTTCTATTATTTTTTGTATTATCATAGCACATGCTCCCACTGCTATAGATTTATCTTTATAATATCCATTATTACTAAATATAATTTTATTATTTTTAATATGACACTTTTCTAGAGCGGTCTTCTTAGCTATATCATAAAACAACTCTGAATGTTGTATTAAAGGTCCACTTAATATTATCAGTTCTGGATTAAATAATTTTATGTAATTTGCAAGGCCTATTCCTAAATATACTGCCGAATTTCTAATAACTTCAACTGCATCTTCATTTTTCTTTTCAGCAAGGCTACAAATATCCTTATAATTTATTTTATTTACTTCTTTACTTTCATTTAGAAGCAACTTATCCTTTACTTTATTAATAAACTTTTTTGTTATATTTGATATTGATACATAACTTTCTATACAACCATAATTACCACAGGAACATAATTCTCCATCTGCTTCAACAATCATATGTCCAAAGGCATCTTCTAAGTTATTGATCGTACGAATTAATACGCCTGATGATATTATTCCTGTTCTTATTCCAACACCACAATTTACATATGCGAGATTCTTTTTGCCTCTTCCAATTCCAAAATTATATTCTCCAATAACAGCTGCATTTGCGCCATTATCTATACATATTGGTACTTCTAATTCCCTGCTTAAAACGTCATATAAAGGTTTAATCTCAAAACCTCCCACTATCCCTATTCCAATTCCTATAATTGATGATTTTTCTACCTGTAATTCTGCGTATAAACTTTTTATAGTATTCGGTATAATATTCCCTACAGTTTCAATTTTATACGCCTGATTTAACAGTTTCTCTTTTACTACCTTTAATTTTAAGTTTGCTATTACTATTCTGGTATATGTTCGAGAAATATCAATACCGATAATATAGAATCCCTTAGGATTCACATCATATAAACTCGGCTTTCTTCCACCAGTTGATTTTCCAATATCACTTTCAATAATTATTTTTTCATCAATTAATATTTGAAGATCTCTATTTAGTGTTGTTAATTTTATTTTAGTCATGTCAATTAATTCACTTTTAGTTATAGGTCCATTCTTCTGTATGACATCAAATATATATCGGCCTCTATCCTCTAATGATTTGAAAACACCATATATCTCCAAAACTCCACTTCCTTCCATGAGATTAAGAATATCATCTTTATACAATATTAGAAACAATATTTTCTATGTTTTTAATGAGCTCTCATCCATTCAGCTAAAACATTTCCATGAGTATAATTCAATTCACTTTTGGCAGTTCCACAGTAACTATAGTTCCTTTATCAGTTTCACTTTCTAAGTATACATTTCCACCATGCGCTTGAACAAAACTTTTTACAATAGTAAGTCCTATGCCTGACCCACCTGTATTTTTACTCCTAGATGAATCACTTCTATAAAATCGTTCAAATACGTAAGGTATATCCTTTTCAGGTATTCCAATACCATTATCAATAACCTTAATTACTATATTTTGCTTTTCATTCTTTAGTGCTACTGTTACTTTACCTTTTGCCTTTAGATATTTATAGGAATTTGTGATTAAATTATTCATAATCTGCTTAAATTTATCTACATCAACCACTGCAATGACATTTGGCTCTATGTCACCAGTTAACTCATATTCTGCTTTAATATAAAGCGGTTTATAAATATTCAAAATTTTCTCTAATTCCTCCGAAAGATTGGCTTTACTTCTATTTAAAACTATATTAGTCTGTTCAAGTTTTGCTAAATCTCTAAGATTATCTACCATTTTAGTCAGTCTTTCTATTTCCTCATAAAACACCTGGAATTTTTCATAAGTAGGTTCCCATATTCCATCCATAAAAGCTTCTACATGGGTTTTCAATGTAGTAAGCGGTGTTCTTAGTTCATGAGCCATATCAGAAGTTAATCTTTTCCTAAGCATCTCCTGACTATTTAAAGTTTCTGCAAGATAATTTATAGAATTAGATAGTTCAATTATTTCTTTAGTCTTTGTACTGCTCTTTACTCTAACATTTAAATTACCATTTCTAATTTCATTAGCAGTTTCAGTTATCGTAGATAAAGGTTTTGATATTTGCTTTGATATTATAAGGCTAATTACAATTCCAAATATTAAAGCTATTATAGCCGATATTACTAATGAATGATTTAAAGTACTTAGAAATGTTACTGATGCAGAAGATAAATAAGAATCTCCAAAATAACCAATAGTTATACTTCCATTCACCTTATCATTAACTTCTAATGGATATTCATTTTCAGTATATTCACCCATATTAATTCCTGAAGGATTCTTCATCATATGTCCCATCATATTATTCATCATATTATCATGCTGCAAATATGATTTTCCCGAAGAATAAATAGTATTATTATTTATATCTTTAATCTCAATATATAATTCTTGCAATTCTGCATATCTTTGAATTTCCTCAGTATTTATTTTAGAATCTCCTTTTTGACTACTGTATAAATCATCAATTGATTTAACTACATTTTCTATCTTTGTTTTATGTTCGTCTACCAAATATTCTTTAAATTTTTCTCCGACTGTATAATTAGATATTATGCTCGCCAAAATAATTGAACCTAAAACTGCTAGTATAAAGCCTAATGCTATTCTCTTAACTAATGATATTTTCATTTTTTTACCTCAGCAAAGTTGGGATTAAATTTATATCCCATTCCATATACCGTTACTATATATTCTGGTTCCTTAGGATTACTTTCTATTTTTTGGCGGATATTCTTAATATAAGTATCTACTGTCCGGTCAAAACCTTCATAATCTATTCCAAATGCCTTTTCAACTAACTCTTCTCTTGAAAATACTTTTTCTGGATTTGATAAAAAAACTATTAAAATCTTAAACTCATTTGCTGTCAAGTTCACGGCCTCATTTTGCTTTTTTACTATCATTTTTTTTATATTAACTTCTAGATCATTATTATTAAAAGATAATATATCTGCCATTGGAGCAAAATCCTTATATGATCTTCTAAGTAAAGCTCTAACTCTTACTACAAGCTCACGAACACTAAAAGGTTTAGTTAAATAATCATCAGCCCCTATAGATATTCCTTCTATTTTTTCATCTTCTTCTGCTTTTGCAGTAAGCATAATTATTGGTATGCTTGAGGTTGTTCTAATTCTCCTGCATACTTCTTCACCATCAAGCTTCGGAAGCATTAAATCTAAAACTATGAGATGAATAACTTCCTTATTATATACTTCTAATGCTTTTTCTCCATCCATTGCTGTAATCACATCAAAACCATCTCTTTCAAGATATGCCCTTACAACATTTACTATATTTGCTTCATCATCTACCACTAATATCTTAAATTTATTATTAATACTTATCACCTCCAACTTTGGTGCTTATATTATAATGTATGATTCAAAAAAAGACTAGGGTAAGTCTATAATAAATAACAACAACTCACTCTAATCTTAACCATACTTATTTTCATGTGCCTAATTCTTTTGTGAAAGAATTTCTTTCCTTTTTAAATATTCTTCCTGAGTCATCTCTCCATTAGCAAACTTTTCATTGAGTATCTTCATTGCACTATTAGATTTATTACTATAGCTCTTAAATAACTTTACAGCTAAAACTATTACCACAATAAATACTAGCATTCTAAAGCCCATTCCTAAGAACATTCCTCCATATCCTATATTGCTTACTGGTCCAAAACCACCATATCCACTGCAAAACATTGCTTAATTCCTCCTATATACATATTAATTACTCTTCCTGTAATAATTATATAAATGAAATGTGGAGGAATTGTGGAGAATATAGAATGTTTATATAAAGAATAAAATCATATAATATACTATCATTATTGCAAACCCAAGTGGAACCCCTAATTTAATCCATTCCCTGCTTTTGATTTTTAACTTTCCAGCTGAAATAATATTAGGTATATTTCCTGGAATCATCATTCCTCCACTAATCAATAAGCCCATTAATACTGCCTTAATTTGAATTAATGACATTTTATCGCTTACCTCTGCAGCTGCTAAAGTAGCATTATCTAACACTGCTGAAGACATATTAAACCAATATAAATAACCTGTATTAAGATGTATTATATAAGTATCAATTATTGGTTTAAAGCCTTGTCCAAGTAATTCTAATGCTATAACAAACAAAAAAATCTTTAGCGCTCTTACAAATATCACCATATTAGTTTCCTCTATAATAACTTCTTCATTACTTTCTTTCTCGTTCTTTTCTTCTTTCCCGTATATAGTTCCTATGAATCCAAGAATTAATATACCTGGTATGATATAAATTCCAAACTGGTTCAATAGATACCAGAAATCCACACCCAATTTAGAAATCACTGTTGTTGACAATGGTTCTCCTATAGGAGTTAATACTGCTCCAATTCCAATTGAAAAACATGCAACTATATCAAGACTTATCTTGTTCTCTCTACTTATTGGAAGTATGCTCACTATTTCTACTAGAAGAAGTGCTGCTATGATTGCAGTTATTATACTTGATAAAAGTCCTATAATGACTACTAGTAAAAATATAAAAATTCTTAATGGAATATACCTCAAAATATATGAAAGTATGCTCTTTATATGAACCGATAATATTTTAAATACAAATCCACCTATTAACACTGCTAAGGATATTATATACATAAATTTATTTTCAATAATATGAAGTAGAAATTCTCGACTTACAGAATTTGAAACAATGGCTGCTACTATCCCTATCGTAAATAAAAAAATTTCAAGATTACTCTCCACCTTCTTTGATATGATTGGCAACACAAAAGTTATTCCCAATAGTAAAATTAATATATAAAGCATCTTCATCACTACCTTCCTATTTTCAAGTGACTTTAATCAACGTATGCTTTAATTACATAGCAACTCTTAAATTCAAAACAGAGCTATATAGAATACTTAGCAGCCTCGCAAAAATGGCAGGAAACTCAAATAAGAACTTCCCGCCTTGGAAACAAAATCATAAATCATTAAAATCGCTTTATACAAATAATACCATATAATTTATGCTAATTCAATTTTAATTTCATGCTCTTTCCAATTACTTACTTTGCTCAATACTTTCTGTTCTAATCCAATAGGCAAACCTTATAGAATAAATTTTGGTACCAATGTTCATAATTTATCTTTTACACACTCTCACTCTCTTATTTTCCAAAAAAGAATAAATTAAGCAGCTCGCGGGCAAGATATTTCCATAAATTCAGGAGGTTAAAACAATGAATCTAGCAAATATAAATATACCCTACTTATTAACTAGGATAACTTTAATATTTTTAGTATTGTTAATCTTAACACGAATATTAGGTAAAAAACAAATGAGCCATTTAACATTTTTTAACTACATTACTGGAATTACAATTGGTTCTATTTCAGCTAATATGATTCATGAATTAGATGAATCCTTCATAGAGGATTTAATAAGCTTGATTTGGTGGTGCATCTTAACTCTTTTACTTGAATATATTGGATTAAAATTCGGAAAATTAAGGCAATTAATTGATGGTCAGCCAACCATATTAATAAAGAAAGGTAAGATAATTAAAGACGAATTAAAAGCAAATCGTGTTAATATAGATGATCTATCCATGATGCTCAGAAAACAAAATATTTTTTCTATCAAAGAAGTAGAATATGCAATATTGGAGCCTATAGGCAATTTAAGTATAATGAAAAAGCCTCAAGAACAACAAATAACTAAATCTGATATGAGTATTCCATTATCTACTTTAAAATACCTGCCATCTGAAATTATTGTTGATGGTAAGATAATCCAGGCTAATTTAAAAGAATTAAACTTAAGTGAAACTTGGCTAGAAGCTGAACTAAAAAGACAAAATATATCTTCTATAAAAGATATATTCTATGCTGAAATCCAAAGTGATGGCACGCTTTTTATAGACAAAAACTACTCCTGATTACTTTATAATTTTATATAGAACAAAAGTGTCTGCGACACGCTCCTTCGGAGAAATTATTAATAGTTAAATTAAAAACCATAGAGATTGCTGTTCCTCTATGGTTTTCTTCTTATAGTTTATAACTTTTGCCATATACCCCATTGTATTCTTTAGGTCTCATAACTCCACCACATTTTTCGCATGAAAAACAAGGCGGTTCATCTATATTACTTTGATCCATCTCATCAAAGTATTCTACAACCTCCCTAGGTATATTTTCTGTTATTCCACAATTTAAACATTTATATGGTATTATATCTTTCACTTAACATCCCTCCAACTATGTTGTTGTCGGCTTTATTTTACCATATAGTACTCCTTTTGCAATTGCATATATTTCCAGGATGTTTTCTAATTTTTCTTTCCCTTCACTTATAAATTTATCTTTATATAAATTTTAATTACAGGTTGCTATTTAAATTTCTCATATATGGACATACTAAAATATCAAATATTTAAGCAGGAGGTCCATATGAGAAAAAGATTAACTGTTAATACAAAGCATGCATCTTATGAAACTATAAAAGCGCTATATAAAAGTGAGAAAAATCCAAAAATTAAAACTAGATTATTAACTATATTGCATTTATTTGAAGGAAAATCTAGTGTTGAAATTTCTCTTCTTTTAAAACAATCTGATGCTACGATTAGAACGACTATTCATCGATATAATAAATTTGGATTAGAAGGCTTGAAAGACTTAGAGCACGCCCCAAAGAAAACAATTTTAACATCAGATGAACTTGCTATTGTTGATAATATTTTAAAAGAATCCCCCTATAATTCCGGTCTCAATTATAATAATTGGACTGGTGAACTTCTTGTAAATTGGGTAAGTTTAAACTTCAATAAAAAAATTTCACTTGGTACAGCTTATAATATATTTTCTAGACTTAACTACTCAAAAACTAGAGCTAAAAGATTAAGTAATAAAATTGATAAAGAAACTTTAACTAATTTTAGAGAAAAACTATCGAATTTGATAATATCAAAAGACGAAAATACTGTGATTCTCTATGAAGATGAAGCTATTATAACATCAGAGCCGTCTGCGACTGCCGTTTGGACTAAAGTCGGAGTTCAGCCTATAGTTAAAACTTTACCAGGTGGCACAAGAAAAAGAGCTGTTATATTTGGTGCTACTAACCCTGAGACCGGTGATCTTATCTATAAGATTTCTGATAAAGGAAATTCAGATAATTTTAAGTCTTTTTTAAAATACGGTCTCTGAAAATTATCAAAATAAAAAGGTTATATTCATCGCGGACAATGCTAGATATCATCATTTTAAAGGTATAGATGATTTCTTAGAAGGTATAGAAAATATTTCTTTTTTATACCTTCCACCATATTGTTCTGAGTTAAATGCAATTGAGCACCTTTGGAAAAACTTACGCCAAGCTGTAATTCATAATACTGTATTTGAAGTTTTTTCTCAGTTAATTCAACAAATTAAGTCACATTTAGATGCATTAAATTTGGACAAGGGTAAACTAAAAAAGCTTTGTTATTTTATACAGTAGGTTTACCCCGTATGATATTAGCAGTTAGTTATTAAAATTTATATAAAATATTCTCGCATCGAGCCGTATCGTGGATACACTATATCATTAAATCTCATCTTACCACCACATTTAGAACATTTGCATGGATCTACCCCAAAAGACGCAAGAATTCGATATTCCCACTTTTCTATTGATTTCTTAATTTGTATTATTTTCTTATCTATCATCTTGATAAATTGATCTTTATCCTTACATCTCCTCGAATACAGTCCAAAATATCTCACCATTTTAAAATTCTTGTCTGGTATATGTATTATAACTTTTTTATAAACTCAAAGACTGACACTTTCTCTATTATTTCTTTATTGTCTTCATGTCTTTTATATTTAAATGTTACACTTTCACCATCATACGCAATTATTCTTGATTCTGCTATCGCAGGTCGTCCAACATATCTTCCAATATATTTTGCAGCTATCTTTGCTGATTTTATTTCATTTTTAGCATGAACATAAAATCCATCTTTATTATTTTTATATATTTTGTTCTTTAATCGTCTAAAACTATCTTTATTTCCTTCTCTTTTTATTATTTCATCTAATAATATTTTTTGCCATCTCTTTCTTAATGCTTCATACGAAAAATATTTAAAATTTCTCCAGGTAGTTAGCTTACCCTTTCCACCTTCTGTAACCATCATGTGGACGTGGGGATTCCACTTTAAATCTCGTCCAAAAGTATGTATAACTGCTATAATTCCAGGTATAAATTCTTCTTTTTTATTTTGCTTATACATCCAACTCGTAACAGCTTTAGCTGCACATTGCGGAAGTAACTTCAGCCTATCTCTTTCTCTTCCGAAGTAATTTCTAAGTTCCTCTGGTATTGTAAATACCATATGTCTATGCTTTACATTTATTAATTTTCCCAGCATTCCATTAACCCAATTATCAACATAAACCTTTCCACATGATGTACAAAATCTACTTTTACAAGTGAACCCAACTTTCTTTATTTCGCCACATTCCTTACATTTTAATTCAATATAACCATTACTTATATCCTTGCATTTCATAACTTTTTTTACTTCTGCAATAACACTAGGTCTAATTCTGTTTTTATATCTTTTATAAAATTCATTCCAATTTTCCTCTAATATTCTTCTTAATTTACTCTTAATCATTTCATCAATTTACCACATATATTTTTCTAATGCAAGTCTACGCCGCGCTTTCAGCGAGCGCGATTTTTATACTTTCCTATACAATAAAAAAGAGGTCGATTAAACCTTAAAATCTAATCAACCTCTAAAAATAACTATTTAGCTTGCAAAAACATCTCATAATTTTCTATTTTATCCTCCTTATTTGTTTTCTTTAACCAGCTATTATATTTAGAAATAGCTTCTTCAACAGTTTTTAATTTTAATTCATTCTTTTTTTTCTTAGATTCTGCATAAATATTAATCTTTATTATATTTCCCATTCTCTCACCTTCTTTCATACATCTAATAATACAACGAAATTGTTAAATTTTATAGCGAAAAATCTTAAAAAAAAGTAAAAAATATAACCTTAAGTTTTTTATCTCTTAACTTTAATTCTTTAATTGAAATATAATTGTAAACCAATAAATATTATAGTAAATTAATTTTTTTAACGGAAAAAGGCTTGTTAATTTTTTCTAAATTTGACTTGACTTTTTACACTAGCATATCTATAATAAAATTAATATAACAATTATTGGCAAAGTAGTCTAATATTTATAAATATTAGACTACTTTTCTTTTTTAATGGGATATCTCCCCAGACAAAGGAGTCAAAGCTTGGTTAAGCTTGACTCCTTTTTTGCTGTTAAAAATTTCATCAAAAAACATTCCAATGAAAGGAGGTATTAAAAATGAAAAAGCAAAACGCACTTTGCTCTCCAGACAGATCAAAGAAAATACTCATTAATTTCCTTTTTATAGCTGATATGATAATTATCTTTTTAGGCATATTTTTTAGCATTTTCAGTCTAGTTAATGATATTCACTTTAAAGTTTTAAGTTCTTTAATACCAGGTACAGTATTTGGCTTACTGGTTTTATATTTAGGAATAAGATATTACTTTTCAGTTACTAAATTGAAAGAGGAACTGCTTAAATCTTCATCAAAATTTTCATGGAATAATTTTAAAAGAAAAAAAGAAAAGAAATTTATCTATAAGAAATAATATTAATTTTATATATTTTTTAAGGAGGAAAATTTATGAAAAAATCATTTAAATTAGCTGCAATTATATTATTCTTGGGCGCTTTGGCTGTAACCTTAGTTTTAGCACTTTCACCAGCTGGAGGTTCCGATCCTACTGGAGCTTCTTATGTTGCAGCAACAGGGAACGAAACTCTTAGCGATGTTGCAACAGTTGCTAATAAAGGTTATTATGGTGCAAACTTTACATGGGTCATGATAACCGGATTTATGGTTTTCTTCTTCCAATGCGGATTTGCAATGGTTGAAACAGGATTTTGCCGTGGTAAAAATGCTGCACACACTATGACTATGAACTTTATGGTATTTTTAGTTGGTGCAGTTGGATACTTCTTAACAGGATTTGCTATTCAATTTGGCGGTTCTGGTGGAGCTGCAGGTCTTGGCACTGGTGGAGCCGCTTTAGGCTCAATGCTTTCAATACCCGGCCTTGGCGGTATTATGGGGTATAACGGCTTTTTCTTATCTGGTTTTGGTGTTTACGATCCAGGAATTTATGCATTATTCTTTTTCCAAATGGTGTTCATGGATACTACCGTTACAATACCAACTGGTGCTATGGCTGAAAGAGTAAAATATTCTGCTATTGTCATTTTATCTTTCTTTATTTCAATGTTCCTATATCCTTTCTTCGGAAATTGGGTATGGGGCGGCGGTTGGCTTGCAACTCTTGGTCAAAATTTTGGACTTGGTCATGGAGTTGTTGATTTTGCTGGTTCTGGTGTTGTTCACTCAATGGGTGGTATGCTTGCTTTAGCAGGAGCTATTGTTATCGGACCTAGAATTGGTAAATTTAAAAAAGATGGGACCTCAAGACCTTTCCCTGGACATGATATACCAATGGCTATTATAGGTACTATTGTCTTATTCTTCTGCTGGTTTTCATTCAATGCCGGTTCAACATTAAACGCTTCTGATTTCAGGTTATCTGTAGTCGCTACAAACACAATGATAGCTGGTGCAATAGGCGGACTTGTTGCTATGTTTTATATGTGGGTTAAATACGGCAAACCAGATCCATCAATGACTGCCAATGGTGCCCTTGCTGGATTGGTTGCAATAACTGCCCCTTGTGCATTTGTAAGCGCTCCTTCTGCCTTCTTTATAGGTGGGATTGCAGGATTACTTGTCTGTCTAGCAGTAGCCTTTGTAGAAAATAAATTAAGGCTTGATGATCCAGTTGGAGCAATTTCTGTTCACTGTGTTAATGGCCTTTGGGGAATTCTTTCCTTAGGACTATTTGCTGATGGTTCTTATGGTGATGGTTTAAATGGTGTTTCAGGAGGAGTAACAGGCTTATTCTTTGGTGATCCTTCTCAATTTGCAGCTCAATTAATAGCAGTAATTGTATTATTTGTCTGGGGATTTGGAGTTTCGTATATTTTCCTAAGAATTGTCGATAAAGTTTGGGGCATTAGAGTTACACCTGAAGCTGAGTTAAACGGCTTAGATATTCCTGAAATGGGCGTTTCTGGATACCCAGATCTACAATTAGTAAAATCTCCTGAACTTGATTATAATTCACCAGATAATGCTGAAATAAAACAAATCTTAAGGTTTAAACAAGATACTCAATCAATATAATATAGTGAAAGAGAGGTAATGGTATGAAAAAATTAGAGATTGTTATTAACAGTGAAAAATTAGAAGATTTAAAAAAAATTCTACACGACTGTAATGCAACTGGTGTAATGATTTCAAATATTATGGGATACGGTAATCAAAAAGGATATAAAACAATTTACAGAGGTACCGAATATAAGGTAAATCTGTTACCTAAAGTTAAAGTAGAAACAGTTGTAGCACCAGATGTTGCTGAAATTATAATAGATAAAGTTCTAAAAGAAATCAGTACAGGTAATTATGGAGACGGAAAGATTTTTATTTATGATGCTGAAGATGTTGTAAGAATTCGTACTGGTGAGCGTGGAAAAGACGCTTTATAAATTTTATAAATCTAAAAATGGGCTGTTGCACTAAAAAATGCGGCAGCCTATTTCTACTTAAGCATATAATATAATGTTACGTATAAGATCCAATATTTTCAGCTTATTTTAATTGAACTTTTAGTTCCTTGTATCTTTTAAGTGAATCTTCAGCTTCTTTAATCCATTGTTTCTTAATTTGGTTTGCCAATTCTTCCAAAAGTTTTTGTCTGTTTGCAACATGATACCTATTAAATTGAATTACTTTTCCCTCTTCAATTTTTTTAGCTGCAGTAACATTTAAATGTCCTTTAAAAGGTCTTATTTCTAAAACACCATGCATTTTATCACTCGACAGCATGTACATAAATCCTCACTCCTTTTTTGTGAATTATAATTTTCTATTCAAATCATTTCCATAATCAACATATCTTATACATTTCTCATTAAATTTCTTTAACCTTTAAATTAAGTGTAAATCTTCCATTAAATCGAAATATTTTTTATAATATTGTTAATGAGAGATTTTAAGAATGGAGAATATTAATGGATATTGAAATATTAATGAATACGTATGGAACTTATATCTATAACTATGCCTTAAAATTATCCTGCCATCCATCAGTTGCAGAAGATTTAACCCAGGAAACCTTTATTAACGCCTGGCAGAAACTAAATAGTTTAGAAGATCAGACTGCTATTAAAGCTTGGCTTAGAAAAATATGTTTTAATAATTTCTTAATGCTAGAAAGAAAGAATAAAAATACTGATGAGTTACTTTATGATGATGTATCACTCTTAGAAAGGGAAGGACTCCTGCTTACAAATAATCCTCCAAAGCCTGAAGATGAAGTAATTGTTGAAGAGGCCATTCAAGCTCTTCAAAATGGCTGCTTTCTCGCAATGGTAAGACGCCTGACTCTACATCAACGGATAGCTTTTTCTTTAATTGATATGTTTGGATTATCTTTAGATGAAGTATCAACTGTAATTGGTATTTCAAAAAATGCGACAAAAGGACTTCTTTATCGTGCCCATATGAATTTAGATTCGTTTTTTCATAATCACTGCAATCTTTTAGATGTTAATAATCCTTGCAGCTGTAAGGCTTGGATTGAATTCTCTAAAACAAGATCAGATTTACAAAAAAGAGCAAACAAGCATAATTTGATTGAAAAATTGGATTTCACAAAATCCAACTATACCTTTAACATAGAAGTTAGAAATAAAATAAATTTCTTATATAAAAATATGCCAGATAAAAAACCTCCTAAGGAATGGTATGAAAGAGTTGTTAAAATAGTAAATGAAATGTATTAAAAAACAAATAATTTTTTATTAAAGCGTGACTTTCCTCTTTTTACTGCATCTATATAAGTGAAAGAACAAAATCGCAAATTTTGATTCTCATTTAAGGAGGAATTTTTATGAATAACTATGATCAAGCTGTAAAAGACTTAGCCCCTTGTGGAAATGACTGTTTAAGATGCGTATATTATGAAAAAAGTAAAGTAGTGCTATTAAGTAAGGAACTAAATGAAAACTTAATAAACTTTGAAAAAATGGCTGAGAAAATAAAAGATTTTATGCCTATATTCAATTATTACGAGCAATTTTCAGCTATTTTAAAACACTTTTCAAGCGGTAATTGTCCCGGATGTCGTTACAGTGATAAACCAAAATGTCAGTGTAGCATAAATACTTGTCATAAGAATGAAAATATAAATTTTTGTTTTGAATGTTCTAAATATCCCTGCGCTCCTACAACATATAATGAAGAATTAACTAAAACATGGAAAGAGAATAACGATGCTATGAAAAAAATTGGTGCTTATAATTTCTATCTTACACAAAAAGAGCAGCCAAGATATAAATAGCATGAATTTATAGATATCCAGCTTTAAAATTAAACTTATGTGGTGATTAACCGAAATTACATACATATTTATTCCAGCGGACTTATGAAATTTCTGGTATTGCACACACAAGAGTTTAACAATTATAGATAATTATCTCATAGATAAGTCTAATTTATAACTTGCAACTGATATTTTAATAAATTATGAGCTGAGGAAGAAAAGCATGTAGGCTTTTCAGAAATATATTTCAGAAATCCCGCTGAGGGAAAAGTGAGAGTCCAAGTCTTGTATTTGGTTTCTCGAACTTTCTCTTTGAGCTTCATCCTTAACTCATAACTTATACTTCATAACTCATAACTGTGTGTAGTATAATCTAAAAATTACAAGTAATAAATCAAGTTCTTGATTTGTTCATCTATTCAAACTTTTAATTTTTATAAGTTAAATATTCAATGTAATTATTCTATCTACTTGGTTTTTAAACATATTCCATGTCCAGTAGCTACAAAATTGGGATTTAACTTTAGCAAAGCCTGTTGTAATTCTTTTAGCTTCTCTGAATCTGGCACCTGTTCTAGTTTAATATTATTTATTTCAGTATTCCAATCTGATTCTTTTACAGTACCTATTTCTTCTCCGAAACTAATCATTAAATCACTGCTAAAAAATATTCCACGATTATTTTCCATAACTAATAAACCATCCCAAAGATGCATTTCTGATGGATATCTAATAAATTCTAGTTCATAATCATTAGTGCGCAGTATCTCTGCTGGCTTTTTTACAATAACTTCAGCGTTTATTCCAAATCCATCTAACTGGCGAGCTGTAACCGCTGAGCATATTACCTTGGCTTTTGGAAACTCTTTTAATATTACAGACAATCCTCCACATTCGTCACTTTCAAAATGTGATACGAAAATGTATTTTAAATTTCTATCTCCAAGTACAACTTTTAATTCAGGCAGCATAATTTCTGCCTGCATAGCATTACCAGTATGAAATAAAATAGGATCCTCACCTAATAATAAATATTGATGAAACGAAAGATTAATCTGCTTAACATGTGTGCTAAATTGATGTAAGTCTTTAAAAATCATTGTCATATTTCATTCCTCTTTCCAATTAAATTATATTATATATACTTTATTTTCCTACTTTACTTCTTTGTAATTTCTATTCTCCAAAGCTCTGGTCCTTGCTCTAAGTATTCCCATTCAAATTGATTAGGACGTTCCACATTAAAATGATCATATAGTGGACGAGGATCATGATCATTTATAAGTTCCATTGTCTCCCCAACTTTTAATTTGTTAAAAGTATCAAAAATCGCTGGGCGTTTCTCCTTTGGTACATATATCCTTACATCAATAGTTTCAGTAATATTTTTCATATATAATTCCTCCTTAAATTAGAATCAAAATCTATGATTTTGTTCTTCTAAATTTACTTAGCATACAAATATGATTCGAGTTCCCTTATTTTTAATATTTATATAATTATTTCATTTTATTATATTGTATTGTACCCATTATATTATTTTTTTAATGTAATTTATTTCACATTAATTTACCTTTTAACATATATTCTTATATTCTTATATTCTTATATTCTTTACTTTCTTATTTATAAAACAAATCCCAACTACAATTAAGTAGTTAGGATTATATATAAATGAGATTTTGAGAGAGCTAATTTATTAATTAATCAATTGGTCAACTTTTTATTAGATTTATCAAGATAATATTTTTTATGCTTCCATGAACATCTTCATATCATCGTCAACATTTGTGATTCCACCAATTCCAAAGTTATCAACTAATACTTTAGCAACGTTTGGTGAAAGGAATGCTGGAAGTGTTGGTCCTAAGTGAATGTTCTTAACCCCTAAGTGTAATAATGATAATAGTACTATTACAGCTTTTTGTTCATACCAAGCTATGTTGTATGATATAGGTAATTCATTTACACTCTTTAAGCCAAATACTTCTTGAAGCTTAAGTGCTATAACAACTAATGAATATGAATCATTACATTGTCCTGCATCTAATACTCTTGGAATTCCTCCAATATCACCTAAATTTAATTTATTGTATTTATATTTAGCACAACCTGCAGTCAATATAACTGTATCTTGTGGTAACTTTTGTGCAAATTCTGCATAGTAATCTCTTGATTTTGCTCTACCATCACAGCCTGCCATTACAAAGAATCTCTTTATAGCGCCTGATTTAACAGCATCAACAACTTTATCAGCTAATGCTAAAACTTGATTATGAGCAAATCCACCAACTATTTGTCCTTTTTCTATTTCTGTAGGTGCTTTGCATTTCTTAGCCATTTCTATAACTTTAGAAAAATCTTTTGTTCCATCTGCCTTAGCTTCTATATGAGCACATCCTGGCATTCCTGTTGCACCTGTTGTAAATAATCTATTCTTGTAAGAATCCTTTGGAATAACTATACAGTTTGTAGTCATAAGGATTGGACCATTGAATTTTTCAAATTCTTCTTTTTGTTTCCACCATGCATTACCATAGTTTCCTGCAAAATGTGAATACTTCTTAAATTTTGGATAGTATTGTCCTGCAAGCATTTCTCCATGAGTATATACATCTACTCCTGTACTTTCTGTTTGCGCAAGTAACATTTCTAAATCTCTTAAATCATGTCCTGAAATTAATATTCCTGGGTTAGTTCTAACTCCAATATCAACAGTTGTTATTTCAGGATGTCCATAACTTTCAGTATTAGCTTTATCAAGTAATGCCATACCATCTACACCGAATTTACCTGCTTCAAGTGCAAGAGCAACATAGTCGTCAGCTGTTAAAGTATCATCTATTGTAGCTGCTAATGCTTTTGCCATAAATGCATGAACTTCTTCATTATTATATTTTAAATTCATTGCATGCTTCATATAAGCAGATAATCCTTTTAATCCGTAAGTTATAAGTTCTCTTAAGCTTCTTATATCTTCATTTTCTGTTGCAAGAACTCCAACTTTTTCAGCTTTAGCATCAAATTCTATAGTATTATCACCAGTCCAAGTTACAGCATCTGGTGCAATAACTTCTGTAGTTTGCCCTCCAAATATTTTCTTGAAGAACCCTCCACTTACTTTAACTTCTCCAACTTGTCCGCCAGCTTTAATAACTTTAGCTTTTAATTCTTCTCTTATTTTTAAAGTTTCTTTTACTCTATCTAAAATAGAATCTCTATCAAAATTAGCATTAGTAATTGTTGTAAATAGATTTTCTACTATAAATTTATCAACTTTAGAGTCTGTAACATTTACTTTTCTTCCTTCATTACTTACTATAGCTAGTCCTTTAGTTGCATATATTAATAAGTCTTGAGCTTTTGCTACATACTCATCCTTACCGCATACTCCTACTTTAGTACAGCCTTTGCATCCAGCTGTTTCTTGACATTGATAACAAAACATTGACATATTATGCCCTCCTATTTCTTTATATAAAATATTAATAATTTCTTTTTTAATTTCTTGCTTTTGACAATTTAGAGTTTACTATATTCCATTAATGATTTCTGTAACATCCGTTACTAATTTATAATTTTCTATAAAAATAAATAAGAGTTCTGATTCTTAATTTTCTGAATCAAAACTCTCTTATATAATCTAAAATCTCACTTAACATGTTGTTTCAGCATAAATTTACGTAATAAATAATATACTGAATATAAATTATTTCATTATTTGCACTAAAAAATTAATTTATAAAAAGTAAATAAACTAATTATTTAAAAATGTCTTCGTCTACTAAATGATAAGGATATGTTGATACAATTATATTGTCATTTTTCAATAAAGTTTCCCTAATAACGAAACTAGTATGATTGTGTAAAACTTCCCCAAAGCGTTCATGTGTTACGAATTGTGGAACAATTACAGTTATTTTTTCATTATCAGCTGTTGAATTTGCAATTAATTCAATGCTTTTAATTAATGGTGTGATTACAGCTCTATATGGAGAATATTTTGTAACAAGTAATATATCAGTATCTAATTCATTCCATCTAATTTTTAACTTCTCCATAGCCTCCTTATCTGGCGATATATTAAGAGCAATTACATTATCACTTATACTTTGAGCATATTGAAGCGCCCCTATAGTTGCTTTATTTAAACTGGCAATTGGAACTACTACTATATGGGTGTACTTTATTTTAAAATCCACCTTTTTTAAATTTAATTCACTAACGCTTAAACCACAAGCCACTTTATCATAATGCTTTTTAATCTTTAACTGAATTAAAATTATAATTGGAATTAAAATTACAACTATAAATGCCCCTTCACTAAACTTCTCAACTAAAATTATTATTGTTGTAAGCGTCGTTACCAAAGCACCAAATCCATTAATAAAAGCTCGTTTTACCCATCCTTTATCCCGTTCTTTTCTCCAATGGTTTACCATACCAAACTGTCCTAAATTAAAAGATATAAAAACACCAATAGCATACAATGGAATTAATCTATGGGTATCTGCCTTAAATATAATAACTAGAAGGCATGCTATAAATGATAGAGCTATAATTCCAAAAGAAAAGCTGAGTCTTTTTCCTCTAAGTGTAAACTGCCTAGGGACAAATCCATCTTTTCCGACTATGTACATGAGCATTGGGAAGCCTGTATACGCTGTATTACAAGCCATAAGTAAAATTATAGCTGTACTAAACTGAATTATATAATACATTATTCCATTACCAAAAATGGCAGTTGCTATTTGAGAAACAACCGTGGGTCCATTTACAATAGGTACCGCTGTATAAAATATAGCAAGTACTGAAGTCCCTCCAAATATAAAAAATATCAAAGCCGCAAGTAATACCATAACAGTCCTTGCACTCTTTTGGCTTGGTTCCTTAAAGTTAGGAACAGAATTACTAACTGCTTCCACACCTGTTAAAGCAGAGCACCCAGAAGAAAAAGCTCTTAGAATAAGGAATATTGATAAATTTTCTGTAGTTCCTGCTGGAATAGAATACATAGGTTCTGGATGTATTCCTAATATAAAATATTTAAAAAATCCATAAACTATCATAAATATCATACTTAAAATAAAAATGTACGTAGGTATAGCAAAAATTTTGGATGATTCACTTATACCTCTTAAATTTAAAATAGTTAAAATTATAATTATCGCTAAAACAAAAATAACTTTATATGGAGCCAAACCGATAAACGCAGAAATAATAGCATCTGCCCCTGCACTGGCACTAACTGCAACTGTTAGTATATAGCTGATTATTAATCCCGAACCAGCAGCCAAACCAGATTTGGTTCCAATATTTTCTTTGGCAACCTTATAGGCGCCTCCACCTTGAGGATAAGCTCTGATAATTTGACTATATGAAATTGTAAGTATTATTAGAAGTCCTATAATCATAAAAGAAGTCCATGTAAGCCACTCATATGCAGCTGTTCCTAAGACTATTAAAACAAAAAGTATTTCCTGAGCTGCATAGGCCACGGATGAAATTGCATCACTGGCCATAATTGCAAGTCCAAAAGGAATATTGTACTTTTCATGGCAGCCTTGCTCATTTGCTAAAGGTTCTCCTAATAAAATATCCAAAAATTTTGTAATCATTTATTTTCCCCCTATTATTAATCATACAAAAACTATTGTATATTAAGAATAATCTTAAGACAACAATGTAATCATTATCTATAGGATAAAAACCTCGTTAATATGTGTATATATATTAAATTATCTCTATTTTTTTATGAATTATGCTATTTTTCATCATGCTATATATATATATCTTCAATTGTATACATTTTTTAACAAGTCAATTTATTATATTCCCTTAAAAGACAAATTTCAATGTTAATAAATTGGGAAGATTATCTCTTCAAATATAATCCTCATCCGTTATTTTTTATTAATACACCTTTATTTCATCTAGCTCACATGCTGCCCAAATATAAAGTATAAAAAAATTTATAATGCACTAACAAGCTTATAATAGAAAAAGCTTGAATTCTATTATTCATGAATCCAAACTCTCTTTTTTTATGTTTTTATATTTATAATTTTAGCTTTTTATTATATTCTCTTATAATATCAATAGATTTCTTTAATTCTACCATTTCATCCTCAGACAAATGATATTCAACAAGTTCCTTTACTCCCTGGCTGTTTAAGACAGCTGGCACACCTGCGTATACTTCTTTTTCATCATATTCTCCATTAAACATTGCAGATACAGGAATAACTTTATTTTCATCATGCAATACTGCTTTAATAATTTGAACTGTAGTCGCAGCAATTCCAAAAGTAGTAGCACCTTTTGCATTTACAATTCTATATGCTATCATCTTTATATCTTCTGATATAGAATTTATATTAAACGATTCTAATCTCATTTTATTATCATTAAGGATATCTAAAAATCTCTTACCTCCTACTGTGACTTGACTCCAAGGAATTATTTGAGAATCCCCATGCTCTCCCATACATAGTGCATGCACACTTTGAGGATCAACGTTCATAGTATCTGCTAAATGATATTTTAATCGTGCAGAATCTAATGCTGTACCTGTGCCAATAATTTTATTTGCTGGAAGTCCTGAAAGTTTATGTACATAATATGACATAACATCTACAGGATTTGTTATTACAACAATGATTCCTGAAAATCCACTTGCCATAATAGCTGGAACAATACCCTCCATTATTCCAGCTGCTTTTTCCATCATATCTAGCCTTGTCTGGCCTGTAATATAAGGTAATGCAGCTGCAATTACTACTAAATCTGCATCTTCGCAGTCTGAGTATTCACCATTTTTAACCCTCATTTTGTTACCACTATACCCGAGAGAATGCTGCAGGTCAGTTGCTTCTGCCCATGATTTTTCCTTATTAATATCAATTAATATCAGATCATCACATACATGATTCATTACTATATCAAATGCTACTGCTGCTCCAACAGCCCCTGTACCAACAACTACTACTTTGCTTCTACCGATTGCCATTTATATATCCCCCTAATATAATTTATTTATAAATATTATATTCCCAAATATTAAAACTTAATATGTTTATTACTATTCATTTTTCTCAAGAAACTTATCTATTAAATTTCTCGCAAGACTAAACTTTAACGGTAAATTAGGAAAAGTGTCTTTTGAAAACCAACCTGCATCTGTTATTTCCTCTCCATCTACCTTTATTTCACCAGATTCATATTCTGCAAAAAAACCAAGCATCAAGGAATTCGGGAATGGCCAAGGTGAGCTCTTATAATATTCAACATTCCTTACTTTTATTCCGACTTCCTCAAAAATCTCCCTCTTTACTGCACTCTCTAAATCTTCCCCAGCCTCAACAAATCCTGCAATTAAACTATACATATTATCCTTAAATCCACTATTATGAGCGAGAAGTATCTCATCTCCTTTTGTAATTGCAACTATTATTGCTGGGCAGATAACTGGATACATTACATTATTACAGCTTGGACAAATTTTAGCCATTTCATCTTTCTTATTTTCCGTTTTAGAACCGCATTTACCACAAAATCTATGAGTTTTATCCCAATTTAATATTTGATTGGCTCTGCCTGCTATTAAAAATAATTCTTCATCTCCTAATATTCCAATATCTCTTAAAGAAATTGACTCAAAATCCCCATGCAAATTTAATTCTGACTCAGCTTCTATAGCAAAACAAGCCTTTCCATCAAACTCTCCAATAAAAAAGTCTTCTTTATTCTTAATATTTAGCTTATTAATTTCACCATAATTAGGAATAATTAAATTTTTCCCTTCTCTTTTGACTAATATATTACCTTTAAACATTATAAGATATAAATCTTTATCTGCTGGTTCCTTCGTCATATCAGATACTATCCTAAATTTAGCATTCATCTTTGTTTAATCCTTTCGTTTCATCCATTTATTTCAATATATCATATTCCGTAAATAAAATAATTTCTTTTAAAATTATATCATTAATTTAAGCTTTATGTGTACACAGATATAATTAAATTTAAGAATACATAAAGAGATGCAATTAATTTATTTTTAACGTCTTCTTTACTCTTTTATAAATTCAAATTAATGATTATATCATAATATATTAGTATAAGGGCATAATCAAAATATAATCTACCTATATGCTTAATATCTTTGGTTTATTATTTGATTTATATTCTAAAAGCTATTTAAAGGCGGTGCTAAAATGCAGACTAAAAAATTAACTATTTATACTTATAATATCAACATAGGCTCAAAGATCATGAAACGATTTAATTCATCAAAGGGAACAAATCTTTTAATAATCTTGTTTGTTTTTTTATTCCTAGCTCTTTCTTTTGAATTTATTTTTAATTCTTATAAAATATTTAACAGCGCTAGCAATAGAGAAACCTATGTTGCAAACTTTAAGTCAGATATTAATAGTCTTAGTGAAACAGCAGCTATGATTGAATCAGAAAGAGAATTAAATGATTCCTCTAAAATAAGCAGCTTTGGCTCTGATGGGGAAGTACTATCTATAAATGAATTAAAACCAGATTTAAAATCAGCATTAACTAAAATTGCAGATATAAATAATGATGGTACTTTATCTAATGAAGAAATATCAGATCTGAAAATAATGAAACTAAAGCCAAACGTTTATGAGCATGAACTTAAAGAATTTCAATTTCCTTTAAGATCATCAGACTGTAATTTGAAAAATTATGTCATTATAACTGAAGGCAAATACGCAGGTACAATACTTTATAATGGTCCTTTAAAATTCATTGATAATGATAATATTCGATATTTTGGATTAGAATTACACAATTAGATGTTTTTTATAATAATTAAGGGTAGATTAAACTCTATTAATAGTTTAATCTACCCTTAATTATTACTATTCAGCCCGCAAGAATTTTTCATAGCTTTCTATTTTATCCTCTCTGTTATTCTTTTTTAACCAGCTATTGTATTTTCCTATATTTTCTTCTAATGCTTTTAACTTTAATTTGTTACTTGTATCCTTTTTCATTTCCACATACATATTAATTTTAATTATATTTCCCATACATACCACCTCCTTCTTAATTATAATACATCTTAAATTTGAGTTTTTGGTACTATAATTCAAAAGGACAAAAAATCACGCTCCGCTAGTATAATTACTATTTTCTATGATGACCGCCTTGTATCCAAGCCCCATCTGGGCCTAAATAATATGAACCAATATATATATCCTTAACCATTATCCCTGATGTATTTAAGTAATATAAGTTGCTTTTATACTCAAGCCATCCTGTTACCATTTCACCCGAATCATTTAAATAATACCAATCTCCTTTATCCTGAATCCACCCTGTTAACATTTTTCCAGTACGTGTATCTAGATAATACCACTTTCCTTCACTTTTAATCCAGCCTGTTTTCTTCATGCCAAAATCATCTAAATAATACCAAGTTCCACCATCATTGTACCAACCAGTTTGTATTGAAGGGCCGCTGTAATAACGCCAACTGCCATTAACACTTGTCCATCCATCTGCCTTTGCTTCTATCTCATTTACTTCTCCAAAGGTAAATATTCCAGTCAAAGTAATTAAAGTTATTAATACTGTTTTTAATATTCCATCTTGCATCGCTTTATCATCCTCTCTATATTATAAAATTAATTACTATTATTTTTATTAACATAACTTATAAAATAGAATTGATCTTTGAATATAAGACACGGTAATCAGAATTTTTCAGCCTAAAATATAATTTCTAATATAATTTTTTATAACTTTATCTAATGATAACATACCTTTCACTCTCATCACAAATTTTCCCTTGAAAATATAACATTTTTACAATTTCACGCTATTTTTTCCTGAACCCCTTTATGTGTTGAGGTATTTAATATATTATTATATTATAATGAAAAATATTGTTAGGGGGGTTCTTTTATGTCTAACTTATTTAAACATTCTATTGAGGTTAATCCAAGGCAAGCAATGGTAAATATTACTTCCTATGTGAAGGAAGACATTAGAAACGCAAAAATAAAAAACGGTATCGTAGTAGTTTATTGTCCTCATACAACTGCTGGAATTACAATAAATGAAAATGCTGACCCTGATGTAGTTCATGATTTAATATATGGTTTTGAAAAAACATATCCATCTAGTGATTCTAATTACAAACATTTTGAAGGAAATTCTCATGCCCATTTAAAATCATCTACAATTGGCTCATCCCAAACTTTTATATTAAATAATGGAAATATAATCTTAGGCAGGTGGCAAGATATATATTTTTGCGAGTTTGATGGACCAAGAGATAGAATTTTCTATGTGAAAATATTAGAAGGTTAAACAACTTTGAGCTTAGACTTTTGTGGTAACTTACCGAAATCACAAAGATTTTAACGAAAATCCAATAAAAAATCACTTGTGATTTTTATAACAATTCACAAGTGATTTATGATACTAATTATTAAATTTGTGCCTCAAAACTGAATCTATTGATTAATATTGCACTCCTCTTTAATTTAAAATAATGTATCTTCACTCAGCATGATGGCCTGTATTTTCTATGCAGCTTTTTATTTCTTCCTGTGTAGCTGGAGTATTATATATTACTTCAACACTCCCACGTGCAAGATCTACGCATACTTTATTTACACCTTCAATTTTTTCTAATGCATTTTTTATTTGCGTCTTCATATTCTCATTTGCCAATCCATCAACTATATAATGTTCTCTTTCCATACACACTCTTCTCCTTTATTTTAAAGTTACAAGTATAGTATATTCAAAATCATTTTTTATATTTAGACATATTCAAAAAATAACAAGTTAGAATTCTAATCTATTGCTCAGCTACTTTTTTATCTGATTCAAAATAGAAACATCCTTCTAAACTTGCTATCTTATTATATGGTATATTAATTTAATATTAATTCATCTAAAGTTCTCTTTGGCACATGATGGACTTGTTTTTCATCTCTCCAATATTTGATATCTCCAGATTGACCTATGGTTTCAACAACTACTTCTTCCTTTGGGTATCCTAGTGCAACAACCAAAGAAATTTCATATTTTTCATCTAAAGAAATACTCTCTCTTAAGTGCTTTCTATCGATATTTGCAATAATACATCCTCCAAAGCCTTTTTCAACAGCACCAAGTAATATACTTTGAACTGCTATTCCTTCATCTTGAGGCATGCCGCTTCCAAATGTAGTATCTCTAACAACAACTATATAGGCACTTGGCTTTTCTCCATCTTCCGGACCATCCCAATCCTTATAATATCCAGCCCAAAATATACATTTGCTTATTTTATCATTTTCTTCCTCTGAATTCGATAAAATAAACCTTATACTTTGTTTATTGGCACCTGAAGGTGAAAGTCTAGCTAAATCCACCAAATCTTTTAAAGTATCCCTCTCAATGGATTTTTCTTGATGAAATCTTCTATATGATCTATTTTTTAATACAAGTTCTTTGATCATTTCTAACATCTCCTATCTATCTTAACTTTTCAACTTCTTTATGTATATCTTGCATCCTCATATCTGTAGATGCTATGAGCTCTGCACATTCTTTTAAATCTTGTTTAATATGTGCTGGACTTTCTCCCGATGTTTTGTAATATAGCTTATGTTCAAGGCTTGCCCAAAAATCCATGGCTATTGTTCTAATCTGTACCTCTACCCTAACCGGCTCTACATGATCTGAGAAAAATATAGGAACCTCCACTACTAAATGAAGACTTCTATAACCATTAGGCTTGGGACTTTTTATATAGTCTTTTTCTTCAATTAACTTAATATCATCCTGTCTTATAAGCATATTAGCTATATCATAAATATCACCAACAAAAGAACAAATAACTCTTATCCCAGCAATATCATTTAAGTTTTTCTTAGCAGACTTAATACTCATTTCAAAGCCTTTGCGTCTAAGCTTCTCCATAATACTATTTGGAGTTTTAACTCTGGATTTCATGTATTCTATTGGATTTCTTTTTCTTTTAATCTTAAGTTCATCATCTAAAATATCTAATTTAGTCTTAACCTCTTTTATTGCTGAACGATATATAAGTAAAGTTTCACTGATTTCTTCTATCCTCTCTTCAATCATGTCTGGAGATAAAATTTTATCACCTATTTCCAAAGCCATCTTATCATTTTCATTTAATTGACTCATAAGATTCTTGTCCTCCCTGATTTTTAAAAGACTCTTTTTAATAAAAAATACATCTAACTCTTTATGTATTCCTTATACTATCACCATTTTAATTTAATCTAAGAGAAACTTCAAGTTACTATTCTTTTGTTAAAAAAACTAATGCTTTTTTTCTGCCAAATTTCTCAACTTGCTCATGAGTTGGCAGCCAGACATCTATTATATAAGTCCCATCGTTTTTAACCACTACAGCTCCACCTCTATCTTCAACCTTAAACATACCATCCTTCTTATAATTTTCTAATTCTGGAATGAAAACTTCACTTCCTAATGGAATTTCCTTGGGTGCCGCAACAACTCCAACTCTAGTATGTGTCTGCATTGCCGTCTCTGATCCCCATGCTTCTGAGCATATGGCACAATTACAGTACGCTGTTAATTCTACTTTAATAGGTATAGGAATTGAAAACATTGGCTTATTTTTATGTATTTCCTCATAAGTCAAGTTAGGAGGCTTTTCATCATATTCTTCAACATAATCTTTTTTCACATATCCGACTGCATCTTTATACTTTATCTTATACCAATCATCATCTTTCCATAAAATGTCAAATGTCATTCCATTATATAAATAATCATCTGCAGGACTTTCTAAATCCGGTTTCTCTCTAATACACAAATTAGATTCGACATTTATTACTTGTCCATACTTTTTAGTTACTGTAGCAATGCTTACAGCCGTTTCTTTATTATTACTCGAATTACCATTTGCAGTATCAGCCGACTTATTTGAGCCGCTTTTACTTGCATTACTATTTGCCGCATCATTTGAATTATTAGCATTATCATTAGACGCACTACTAGATTTATCATTATTTTTTTGTTCAACAGAATTATTAGCTACCTCACTAAATACAACCTTGCAATACCCCGCTAATCCTCCTAGAACTATTGCTACACATATATATGTTATGCATACATATTTCTCTAATTTTGACAATAACTCATTCCCCTTTATTTCCCAAATTAATCAACTTCTTTACAATACATTCTATTATATCATATTTTTTCACTATTATAGTTCTCATGCTACTTATTACATTATTTAGGAATTCAATTTTTATTTAATAGCAATTTAAAAAGCACTTAATCTCAATGATTAAATGCTTTTTACAGAACAATATTATTTTTACAACTTTATTTTTATGTCCGCCATTAAAGGATAATGATCCGACGGATATTTCCCATCAATGTTATACTTAACTATTTCCGCACTGATTACCTCTATTTCTTCTGATACAAATATGTAATCAATATGAACTCCTCTTTTAGTTCTTTTAAATTTGTCCCTTGTGGCTTCATTATATAAAACTTCATTTATATCTTGTACTGGTGTTAATTTTTTTCTTGAAAATTTTCCGTCTTTAAAATTTTTTATAAGCTTGCTATCTGGAGTGTCATTAAAATCACCCATTAATATAATAGGAAGCTTTTCTCTTTTCTCTTCCCTCTCTATAAGCTCCATGAGCTTTTTTAATTGATATTCTCTAGTCTGCGGGAAAAAATTATCTAAATGAGAGTTACAAATTCTAATTTTTTTATTTTCATCAAGCTTTACCACAGCCATTGTACATATTCTAGGCAGATATGATTTCCATATGCGACTCCCAACTTTGCTAGGAGTTTCAGACAACCAGAATGTATTTTGCTCTTGTATAGTATACTTTTCGGAAATTAAAAAGTTATTTCTTTCTGAAGAGATTTTTTTACTGCGTGCTTCTCCAATAATATTATATCTCTTAACGTTTTTCTTTATATCCATAAACATATTATACTTAACTTCCTGAATTCCAATAATATCGCACTCACACTCATTCATAAGATAATAAACCATATCTTTTCGCATATCCCAGCTATTGTTAAAATCAAAAAAACTATCCCGTCTTAGATTAAATGTCATTACTCTCATTTAGCACCTTCTTTTGGCATTATTCAAAAACAACAAGTCAATCCGCCTGCCTATTTTTTTCAATTCATTAAATACTTATGAGTAAAACTTAAATTTCATTATAGCTCTTAATTGTTATCATATACTACACTTGTTCCTGTTGTAGTTTCACTAGTTATAATTGCAGGAGCTGTAAAATCGTATTTTTTGTTTTCAACTGTAGCTGAATCTGATACTAGTTTACCGTTTGCATCAAAATAATACCAAAATCCTCCATTCCATAACCAGCATTTATTAGCCATCATTCCATTTGACCAGAAATAATACCAATTTCCATTATCCTCCTTCCACCCAGTTACCATATTTCCATTATCTCCGAAGTTATACCAGTTAT
Organism: Clostridium sp. DL-VIII; assembly: GCF_000230835.1. Taxonomy (NCBI): domain Bacteria; kingdom Bacillati; phylum Bacillota; class Clostridia; order Eubacteriales; family Clostridiaceae; genus Clostridium; species Clostridium sp. DL-VIII. The sequence continues at coordinate 2,091,470 of NZ_CM001240.1, read as the reverse complement.
TGCCAATATACTTCCATCCTTTTGCCTGCACGCCCTTTTCTACCCAGTTCCAATTTTTCTTATATTTATCTTGTTTCCACTCTGCTGAAGCTCCTATAGATGTAATACCTATTGCTGATACCGTAATCAATAAAGATAAAATTAATTTCCTTATCATTTCATTTTTCTCCCCTTTACTTCAAAATTATTTAACTATAAATATATTACAATTTATTTAATATATTTGCAAATAAAGCCAAAAACTCATGAATTTGCATGTCTAATACCTATTTAAAATTGAGCGCATAAAAAGAAATATATGAAAAGTAAAATGATTTTATCTTTACTTTTCATATATATTTCTTCATTAATTAAATCCTTTATATAAGCATATTCAATAATTGACGAGGATCCTTTGCTATATAATCCGCCCTAGCTTGAGTAAGTTCTACTACGTCTCCATATCCATAAAGTACGCCTATCACTTTAATGTTATTTTCTTTTGCACCAATAACATCGTGTTCCCTATCTCCTATCATAATAACCTTTGATAAATCAGATATCTCGGCTCCTTGTAATGCATATTTTATAACATCACCCTTATTTACTCTAGTTTCTTCAAAATCAGCTCCTGCCACAAACTCAAAGTAATTATCTATTTTAAAATATTTTAATATTTGTTTTGCATATACTTCAGGCTTTGAGGTAGCAAGAATAATCTTTTTATTATTTTTTTTAAGGGTATCTAAAAGCTCTATTATTCCATCATATAAGCTATTCTCATAAATACCCTTATCTGCGTAGCGCTCTCTATATTTTTTCATTCCAAGCTCTGCTTTTTCATCATCAAAATTATAAAAATTCTTAAAAGAATCCTTTAAAGGTGGTCCAATAAACTTATTTAGTTCCTTAAGGTCATTTACCGATATACCAAAGTACTCCAAAGCATATTGGACAGATTTTGTTATTCCTTCTCCTGAATCAGTAAGTGTTCCATCCAAGTCAAATAATATGTATTCAAAATTGTTCAAGTAAAACTTCCTCCTTGTATCTATACAATTAAATTGTCTAAATAAATTATATCATATATTAAAATATCATAAATGAGACTATATATGAAACCTCTGCTGATATAAATAAAAGAACGCTTAATCTCATGATAAAACGCTCTTTTCTGCTTAAATTTGATTTTCTTTAATTATTGTTTATACATTTTTTCATAGTATTGTTTATAATCACCGGAGGCAACATTTTTCATCCATTCTTTATTATCTAAATACCATTTAATAGTCTTTTTAATCCCAACTTCAAAGCTACTTTCAGGATACCAGCCTAATTCTTTTTTTATTTTATCTGGAGCTATCCCATACCTTCTGTCATGACCTTTTCTATCTTTAACATATTTTATTAAATCTTCAGTTACCTTTTGATCCACATTCTTGTTTATATATGATATAACTGTCTTCACTATTTGAATATTGGTCCTTTCATTATGACCTCCAATATTATAGACTTCCCCAACTCGTCCATTATTAATGACCATATCAATAGCCTTAGCATGATCTTTAACGAAAAGCCAATCTCTTATATTCATCCCATCTCCATAGACAGGTATATTTTTATGATTTAAACAATTATTAATTAATAAAGGTATTAATTTTTCCGGAAATTGAAATGGTCCATAATTATTTGAGCACCTTGTTATATTTATTGGCATTTTATAGGTATCATAATATGCTTTAACCATTAAATCCGAACTCGCCTTGCTTGCTGAATACGGGCTGTGTGGATCTAGTGGTGTTGTTTCAAAAAAAAATCCATCAGGTCCTAATGACCCATACACTTCATCAGTTGATACCTGCAGAAACTTAACTCCATTTTTAAATCCCTCTTTTGTCTCCCATGCATCTTTTGCACAATTAAGCATATTAACCGTACCTAATACATTTGTTTTGGCAAATATCTCTGGTTCCATTATGCTCCTATCTACATGAGATTCTGCTGCAAAATGAACAACATAACTAATCTCATGTTTTTTGAAAATATCTGCAATTAACACCTTATCACAAATATCTCCTTGAATAAACTTATATCTCTTGTCGTTTTCTATTTCTTTAAGATTTTCTAAATTACCTGCATAAGTCAGTTTATCTACGTTGATTATATTAATTTCTTTATACTTATTCAGCATATATAAAATGAAATTCGATCCTATGAAACCTGCGCCGCCTGTAACTAAGTAAGTTTTCATTCTACTAACTCCTTTATTCTATCTATATTTAATTACACCTCTTTAGTAAATATATTATAATCTGGATATTTACTTAGGTCTACTTCACTTAATCTTTGATTTGCTTTGTCTTTTTCAGATAAAATTATATTTTCTACCTTATCTATAGGCCACTTTATATTTATATCAGAATCATTCCATATTATCCCTTCCTCATATTCTGGTGCATAAAAATTTGTACACTTATAATTAAATATAGCCTCATCAGATAATACTAAAAATCCATGAGCAAAACCTTCTGGAATATAAAACTGTTTCTTGTTTTCCTCACTTAAAATAATTCCTGTCCATTTTCCATAAGTTTTAGAATCATTTCTCAAATCTACTGCAACATCAAAAACTTCTCCTTTAGTGACTCTTAGAAGTTTTCCTTGGCTATACCTCTTTTGAAAATGAAGTCCTCTTAAAACTCCCTTAGTAGATTTAGATTCATTATCTTGAACAAAATTCATATTAAGTCCGGCTTTTTCAAAATGTTTCTTATTATATATTTCCATGAAATATCCTCTGTTATCATAAAAAATCCTAGGTTCTATTATATATACTCCACTTATTTCTGTTTCATAAAAATTAAAATTACCCATTTCTTCACCTCTAACTTCATTTCTAGAACTCTTAAAATTCCTCTACCACTTCCATTAAATATTTTCCATATCCAGTTTTTATTAATGATTTAGCAATTTCCATAACTTTTTCAGATGTTATCCATCCTTTTCTATAAGCAATTTCCTCAAGACACGCTACATATATTCCTTGCGTATTTTGAATTGCTTCAACAAAATTAGAAGCTTGAAGCATAGATGCATGTGTTCCAGTATCAAGCCAGGCCATTCCTCTTCCTAGCAATTCAACTTTTAATGTTCCTTCATCCATATAAGCTTTATTTAAATCTGTTATTTCCAATTCTCCCCTTGCTGACGGCTTTAGCATTTTAGCCTTTTTAATTACTGAATTATCATAAAAATAAAGTCCTGGCACTGCATATTTAGATTTCGGCTTTTCTGGTTTTTCTTCCAAAGAAATAACCTTACCACTGTCATTAAATTCAACAACTCCAAACGCCTTAGGGTTTTGAACATAATATCCAAATATATATGCCCCTTTCTCTAGGCTTGCAGCCCTTTTCAAATGCTCTGAAAAACTTTGCCCATAAAAAATATTATCTCCAAGCACCATTGCAACGTTGTCATTGCCTATAAACTGTTCTCCTATAATAAATGCTTCAGCAAGACCACTCGGACTTTCTTGAACAGCATATTCTATATTTAATCCAAATTCTTTTCCATCCTTAAATAACTCCTTAAAGCTTTCAATATCTCTAGGAGTTGAGATAATTAAAATATCTTTAATATCAGAAAGCATTAATACTGACATTGGATAATAAATCATAGGCTTATCATAAACTGGTATCATTTGCTTTGATATTGCTTTTGTTGCTGGATAAAGGCGGGTTCCGGAGCCACCTGCTAAAATAATTCCTCTCATTTTTTAATCCCCCATTGTATCTTAATCGGCTATGCTAATTAAAATAATTTTGTTTATTAATTATGCTATGAAAAAGTCCATTATATAGTTACTTTCTAAGTTCTAAAAAATTAAATAAACACTAATAATTTGATTTCAAATGGTAATACTAATTTAAGGTTATATAATGACCAGAATAAAATCCTAAAAATACAATAATGGTTTATGGAGGAATTTTAAATGAAGAGATTTATTTGTACTGTGTGTGGATATATCCATGAAGGTGATACACCACCAGAAATTTGCCCAATATGCAAGGCTGGTGCTGACAAATTTAAAGAAATGACTGATGAATTAAATTTTGCTGACGAGCATAGAATTGGAGTTGCAAATGGCGTCAGCGATGAGTTGTTAGAAGGATTAAGAGCTAATTTTACTGGAGAATGCACTGAAGTTGGTATGTATTTGGCAATGTCTCGTCAAGCTGACCGTGAAGGTTATCCTGAAGTAGCCGAAGCTTACAAAAGAATTGCCTACGAAGAAGCTGATCATGCTTCCAAATTTGCAGAAATCTTAGGTGAAGTTGTAGCCCCTGATACTAAGTCTAATTTGAGTGCTAGAGTTGAAGCTGAATATGGAGCCTGTGAAGGTAAAAAGAAACTTGCGACATTAGCCAAAGAAAATAATTTAGATGCAATCCATGACACAGTTCATGAAATGTGTAAGGATGAAGCAAGACATGGAAAAGCTTTTAAAGGCTTACTTGATAGATATTTTAGCAAGTAATATTATAACTAAATTAAACTTATATTAAGGAGTGTGTTTTTTATGGAAAAAATCAGTTGTGATGTAACCAATTGTTCACATAATAAATCTGGCCTATGCTATTCAAATAGAGTTGATATTGGTGGAATGTCTGCAAGTACAGAACGAGGAACCTGTTGCGGATCATTCTTAAATGAAGCTCATTACAGCAATTTAACTGATAATACAAATTCAAGTGGTCAATGTGATTCTTTAACCTGTAATGTTCAAAGTTGTACTCATAACTACAATAAACTTTGCGAATTAAACTCTATAAGCGTATCCGGTTATGGCTCTCAATTATATTCCGAAACAAGATGTTCCAGCTTTGATTCTAAAAAATAATTTACCTCATATTATTAAAAGCTGAAAGCTATATATTTAGCTTTCAGCTTTAGAAATTCTTTAATTTTTATATAATATATAGAAATCAAAAAATTATTAAAGCCTTGCTTTATTAATTCTATGACTTACCCATCCACATCGCGGACATCCTTCCTTTAACAGCTTATCTCTATTTTCTTTCTTACCACATCTAGGACAAGTCTCGATATTTTGTGGTGATTCATATTCCTTTACTTGTTCATCAAGAATTTTTTTCCACTTTGCTATAAGCTCGTCATTACCCGAGAAGCATGCCACCTTATTTTTATCTTTATCTCGATATAATATAAAAATAGATTTTTCTCCTACTAATGTATTTCCTAAAGCGCCACCTTCTATAGTTACATTAATAATTTTATCTGTCTGAAGATCAAAAAGCATTTTTTTATCAAACTCATACCACCAGCACAGCCTTTTATCGGTGAGATACAAGTGACCTGCTTTCCACTGATTTTCAACTTTCCCGTTAACTTTCTCAGACATCAAATACCATAATTTATCATCATCAATTAAATTTTCTTCTTTCTGCAAGTACTCCCCAATTGGTTCTTTTTTATCTGGAACAGCAATATTATTCTCCAAAATAATTCTCTTTGTTTTTAATGTGTTTTCTATTGCTTCCTTTAGTTTTTCAACATCATTTGAGTGCAAAGGCATTACCTCATCTTCCTTTAACAAAAGATAAATTTCCTTTCTGTCTATACCTGTATAATGTGGTTTCTCTTTGATGTCGATTGCCTTTATATCTTCATAATTTGTTTGAAATAAAATTTCAGCTGGTAGTTTTCTAAACATAAGCAATCGTTTGTTTGTAATATATATAGTTCCAGGTCTCCAGCATTCATATATTCCCTTACTATACCAATGAGTTCCAAATGTAGAGAAAATAACATATTCATCAGCTGTTAGAGGAGGGGCAGATTCTCGTTCTTCTTTTGCAGCTATAGCACGTTGAGCTTCATCCCAGTCCTTCATAATTCCATATTCAAGCATTGTTTCTATACCAGCTAAGGCAAGCTTTAGATTCACACCAAGTAATGGTATTCCTGATACAGATATTATTATATCTGTATCCAATAAAATACCTTTATCAAGAATTCTATCTAATAAGTCAGTAAGTGTTGTCTGCGGACTCCGAGTCGGTTCCATTAAAAATTCCCCTCTCTGCTATGGATAGTGTCATGCTATCCTTAATTGCACTGCTCCATGTTTTAGGTTTTCCTAAAGCTATAAATGCCCGCTTATTTCCTTGCTCATCTTCGAAGTCTATACATAACTGCCTTATCCTTATTCCTAAAATCCATACCCTCTTCTCAATTCCAAGCTTTATTATGTTATTTAGCTTAATTTCAAGTGTTTTCTTAGCTACATTATTGAAAACTATACGTCTGCTGGTAAGAAAAAAATAACCTTGCCTCCAAGAATCTCTTACCCACAATGAACCTTGTGACCATAAGATAATTTTTTCACCTTTATCTATGTCAATTTTATTCATTCTTCTCCCCTTTTTTCCGGTGTAACAAAACTAAAAGGTGCCCATGGCCCACTAAATCTTATTGATACACCATCTTTATGTTCTATTTTTTCAAGCTCTTCACCTAATTTTGCGACCTTATCTGTTCTAACCAAACAAGATAAATTCATAATCATCTGTTTGTTTCCTTCAACTTTTTTAGTCTTTCCTATTACAATATCTTCTGTGCATGCCTTTACCATGCTATAAAATTCTTTAAAATATGAATCAGCTGTTTCCTCAATCTTTTCTTTAACTAAATCTTTGAGCTGTTCCCTCTCCATATAGGCTATTCCCTGAGGCATCGCATCTATTTCTTTCTTTTTTCTCATAAGCTCTTCATTTGTTTCTAAAAGTTTTGTACTTAAATCTTCTGTATCAATCATTACTTGAACTCCGTATTCTCTTTTATTCTTAAGTTTAATTATTTTTTGATGGAAATCATCATAATTTTCATCTATCCATACTTTTAATTCTTCTCTAGAGCTCCTTCCACTTTTTCCTTCAATAATCATATCAAAGCCCATAGGAAGTACTACTCCATATTTTTCCCATATGGCATCTAAAACTTCCTGCTGAGTAAAGAGCCAATTCTTTACTACCTCATTGTCCTCTGATTGATATGGTTCTGGTAAACATCTATGGACTGCTATGCACATATCTCTATATTGTATAGTGCACACTTCAGCCTTATCAAGTCCTATTTCTCCGAAGTTTTCTGGTGCTCCTTTGTCTGCTATCCCATAAACATATAAAGCCGTTTTTTCATCATTAACTTCATCTTCTAGAATACTTTCATTTATAGGAATATTGTTCTCTGCCACTTCAATATGTTTAAATTCTATCGGCGCTTTAACTTCTTCCTCGTGTTTTTTATTTTCAGTATCATCTATCTGTTCTTTATTGAACTTATTAATTTTTTTATCTGCCTTTTTTATAGAATTTTGTACAACCTCAAATTTATTTTCTAAATTTGCCAGCTTTCCTAAGACATCTATTTTATCAACTTTTCTCTTTTTTTTTATGTTCTTACCTGAAAACATACCCAATGTTAAAATCATTAGCTGAATTTTACTATCATCCACATCAACTTCCAATGCCTCAAGCACCTTTTGTATATTTATCTCATTTATTTCTTTTCCAAGTTCCTGTAAAATCAAAGCTATATAAATATACTCCATAATTTCTCCTGCCTTTTTTCTAATATTTTATTCAACTTCATCTTCCCATCTCTCTGGATTAAGAAGTCTATCTACAACACTATCCACAATTTCATCTAGTCCATCTCTAACACCTTTAACAGATTCAGTGATCCCCTGTTCTTCTTTTATTTCCTCAATTGCTATGTCTAACTCCATAAGTGCACTTCCTAGTCTTTCTATTTCCTCTTCAGTTAAAATTCCACTTTTAATTCTTGCTCGAGCTTGGTGCTTTAAAGCATCTCTAATTATTTCGAGCAAGGCCATTATTAATCCTAATAATCCATGTTTTAAATTATCCTCGTTTATATCAAGCGCCATATCTTTCCTCTTTCCATTGTTTAAATTTTCTAAGTTTACAGTGATGCATGAAATGCCTGTATCTCAATATGTCTAGTGACTTTTTTGAGATACCTTATCTAATCGAATGCTTAATATACCATTGCGTTGTTCTATCTTCACCTTGTCTTCAAGTACTTGTATAGATGGAGATATATCAAAAACAACAACTATTTGATCCCCTTCATCGAAAACATCCGCTAATGGTTCATTTTTTCCCATCTCTAATAACTCTTCATCTTCTGGATAATCTAATAACCACCAGCTGAAAAGTATTTTTTCACCAGTAAAGTGATCTATCTTTGATTCATTAAATTCAAGTATTGGCCTTCCTAATAGTTCCTGCGCTGTAGCATTTATTATTTCTTTCAAAATATATAAAACCTCCATATCAGTAGAAGCATCTATAAGCTTAACTAATTTGGAGAGTCTACAATGTTTATGCCACCTAAAATACCATAATATTTTTCTACTTTTTTCATCTAAAGAATCCATAAAAAATTTTATATTTTTTTTTGATTGTTCTTCCATATTACTCTCCTTTTCATTTCATATGGTATTAACATTCATAAGAAATATTATTTTTCTGCTATTAATTAGAAGCTGGTATCACTGCTTTTTGTTTTTCTTCTAAACCTCTCTTTGCTTTTGCACTAACCCATCCACACCATGGACAGCATTCATCAAGCAACTCTTCTTTGTTTACTTCTTTACCACATTGAGGACATGTTTCTATGCCGGCTTGTGTCTCTTTCCATGCAGCTGTTTCTGTATTAGTACCTGATGGAAATTCAAGCCCATATTTTGCTGCAGTAGCAAATGAAGCAAGAGCTGCTCTTACTTTAACACCTAACAATTCTACTCCTGCTACAGACACCGTTATATCTGCATTAATTACTAATCCTTTATCTAAAAGTCTATCAATTACATCTACCAAACTTCCTCTTTCATTTTTGTCTCGACTCGCCTCTATCATATTATCGCTTCCTTTTTTAAATCTCACAGTATCTATATTCAAATACTTTACTAAATATTACACTTTCTAATCTACTATTTGATTCTCTCTTTTATATTCCCTTATTTCTCTTAATATATTGAGTAATTCTCCTTCTATCTTTTCATATGTTTCTTCATCTATTTCGCCACTATCCAGCTTTTCATATAGTTCATTAAGCATTTCCTTGTATTTGCCTTCATCTAACATTTCTTTTTCGCCCTCTTTATATATAACATCAAACACATCTATTATCCTGTTAAAAAACCACATACGCTTTCCTCCATAATCACTATTTAAAGCAATATAACTTATATTAAATTGTACTTTTTAAGACTCTAAAAACAAAAAACAAGCTATGCTCATAGCAAAACTATTAGCATAACTTGTTGACACAATATGGCGTAAAATAGGCAAATAATTTTATCTGCTTTTTTATTACCCCAGAAAACAATACTAAATATTTCCGTTTTTTACTTCAACATGTTAAAGTTATCCTAACTCATATTAATGCTTATATCAACAAAATTATATGGTGGCCACGGTCCGGTATAATTAAAAAGTAACTTATCCTTATATTTATCCGCTAAGGCCTCAACTTTTTTATCAAAATCATCTTCCATAGATTTATTGATTAAAAAATAAGAAATAAGTACAGTCTTAATAGGAAGTTTATCTTTAATATTACTGTTTGCACTTAATTTTTTTAAAGGCTCATAAATACTATCATTATACTCTTTACGTTTTGAGAATATTGACTCCTGAACTAATCTTCCTAATTGTATCTTTTCGTTTAATACTTTATTTTCATCTTTTCCTTCAACAATCTTCTTTAATTTTTTTATTTCCTCGGTTTCTATATCATCATTAAAATAATCATTACTCCATTTTATCGTAAGTCCAACTTCCATTTTATCCTTAAAAAACTCTAAGTGTTCTTGAAATTTATTATAATTATTACTTATAATATTTTCTACATCTTTCTTGCTATTCCCAACTGTTCCAAAAGCAACCGGAAGAATAGTGTGCTCTTTCATAACTCTAATTATAATCTCTTCATAAGCCAATATATTCTTTCTAGTTGGATCATAATCAATTATTGGAACTTCACTCACAACCGCAGATATTTCTTTATATGGAATTGTATAAACAGGTGCATTTAAATTCCCTAGTTTTGAATTTCCAAAATTCACCTTTTCCTTTTCTTTAATAAAGCAATAGATATACTTTCCAAATGCTGTCATTTAATCACCTACTTTTGATTATATTTTTAAAATGTACATATTTAATGACTGCTGGTTTTTCATTTGAATCATCAGTTTCAACATTATATATATAATCTGCTAAAGCTTCTAAAGCCGCTTTTTGGCATATTTCCATTATATCTGCACCTGTAAAGCCGTCAGTGGCCTCTGCAAGTTCAATTAGATCAACATCATCAGCAATTGGCTTTCCCTTTAAATGAATTTTAAGTATTTCTATTCTTTCCTCAAGAGTTGGTTCTTTAAACTCTAAAGTCATCCCAAATCTTCCAGGTCTTAATAATGCCGGATCAATTATATCTAGTCTGTTTGTAGCTCCTAATATTAAAACACCGTTTAAGTCTTCTACTCCATCTATTTCTGTTAGCATTTGACAAAGCATTCTTTCAGTAGCACTTCCATCTGATACTCTTCCCCTTGCTGGCACAATAGAATCTATCTCATCAAAAAAAATGACACAAGGTGCTGCTTGTTTTGCCTTTTTAAAAATCTCTCTTAACCCTTTTTCTGATTCGCCTACCCACTTTGATAAGAGTTCAGGACCTTTTACTGAAATAAAATTTGCATTATTCAAAGATGCAATAGCCTTTGCCATAAGTGTCTTTCCAGTACCAGGTAGTCCATGAAAAATAATCCCTTTAGGAGCTCTGCATCCAAATTTCTTATATAACTCTTCATATTGAGTTGGCCATACAATTGATCTGGTTATTTCATCCTTTATGTTCTGTAAGCCTCCTATATCATCAAATCTTACATTTGGTATATCTACAAAAACTTCTCTTATAGCTGAAGGCTCAATATCTTGAAGAGATTTATAGAAATCATCCATAGTTACTTTTAAAGTTGAAATCTTATCATATGGTATATTAGAAGTAGAAAAGTCTATTTGAGGAAAAATTTTTCTAAGAGCTGTCATGGCTGCTTCCCTGCATAAAGCCTGCAAATCAGCGCCAACGAATCCATGAGTTAATTCTGCCAGTTTGTCTAATTCAACGGTTTCACTAAGGGGCATATCTCTAGTATGAACATTTAAAATCTTCAATCTGCTATTTTTATCCGGTATACCAACTTCAATTTCTCTATCAAATCTTCCTGGCCTTCTAAGCGCCGGATCAATTGAATTAGGTAGATTTGTAGCTCCAATTACTATTACTTGACCTCTATCTTTAAGCCCATCCATTAATGCTAAAAGCTGTGCTACTATTCTTTTCTCCACATCACCATTTGAATTTTCTCTCTTAGGCGAAATGGCATCTATTTCATCTAAGAAAATAATACTTGGCGCATTATTGCTCGCATTTTCAAATATTTCTCTAAGTTTTGCTTCACTTTCACCATAGTATTTATTCACAATTTCTGGACCATTTACATGAATAAAAAATACATTAGTCTCATTGGCTACTGCTCTCGCAATCAATGTCTTTCCTGTACCTGGTGATCCATATAAAAGCACTCCTCTAGGTGCCTCTATGCCAAGCCTGTCAAAAACTTCTGGATATTTTAATGGAAGTTCTATCATTTCTCTAATCTTTTCTATCTGAGATTCAAGTCCACCTATATCTTCATAAGAAACACCATTTTCTTTCCTAATTATCCCCTCTTTTTTGACTTTAAGAATTGTAGCTTCATTTATTGTTACTGCTCCTTCAGGTTCTGTAGATATTACAGTATAATCCTGATACGAATAACCTAACAGTTTAACACGTAAAGTGTTTCCTTTAAATACAGGTATTCCTTCCATAGCATTCTTTATATGTTTTAAATCTTCATTATTTAATGTATTAGATTTCTTACTAATAGAGCTAAGTTCAATCACATTTGCATTTTTAGAGCTAACTAGCTCTATCTCAATATTTTCATCAACTCCAACACCTGCATTCTTCCTTAGTATGCCGTCCATTTGCACTAAGCCTTGTCCTTTATATTGTTGATGAATTGGCAATACTCTTGCAACTGCTATATTTTTTCCTGTTAATTTTACTATATCCCCTATAGCTGCCCCGATTTTAATAATATCCTTAGGATCTATCCTAACTATTGCCTTTCCAACATCCTTTACTAATGCTTCTGCAACTTTCAACGTATACTTATTTTCATTATCAGACATACATACACCTCTTTATATTGTCCATATTTAAAAAACTCTAAAGCCCAAGTAACTACATTACTTAATCTCAGATGTCTTATTTATGATTATTGAATATATTGAATTATTTAGCTGTGATGTGATACTTTCTGTTATAGGTACAAAAGATAGCTTTATATTTTTAATATAAATATTATTATTAACTTCTGCCTCGATTTTTAATATGTTGTTTTCAACTTCAATTTTTATATCTTCTTCACTAACTCCTGGTAATTCCATTACTATTAATACTCTTTCCTCTTCATCAAATACATCTGTTGCAGGCTCTATAATTTTTTCATTATTATAACTATCTTTCATTTTGTTGAATGAGTTAATATCTTTTATTCCCTTAAAGTTTTCTCCTCCTATTTTTATATTAACTCCATAATTTGCAGTAACTTTTTTACTTTTTTCAGGATCATTTAATGCACCTTTTATATCAACTTCACTTTCTTCATTCTCTAGCATGTCACCTACTATATTTATCAATTTATCTAGTCCTCTAAATATAGACCCCAACCCTATATTGTCATCATCCTGCTTCTTCATATCAATACCCCACCCTCTAAACAATTTTAGTTAATGACTCATATTTATTTATAATGCAGCTACCATTTATATTTTTAAATTATGACAGTATCTTTATATAAATCCGTTATTTTCCATAGCTCTCCTTTGTGTAGAAACGACCTCATATCCCACTATCTCTTGTTTATCATCTAAATAAACATTATATATTTCTACCATATCCCCGATACCTTTTCTAGTAGTATATTCAGGATCAATTTGCACCTCACATATACTTTTCCAATTTTCTCCATCTTTTACTACGCCAAGAATTCTACATTTTTCTTCTAATACTTCCTCAAAGAATTTATTTACAGAATTAATAATTGATACCATTAACATAGATTTGTCTCCTTTATAAATTAATTTTAAGGTTAGGCTGAACAAATCCAGCTTAACCCCATTTAAAAATATCTTTATAATTCAATTAAATTTCAGCAGCTACTAAATCACCTTTAAGTAGTCCAACAGCATCGGCATAAACTAACCAAGTATGAACACTTGCTATTACGACTCTTGCTTCTATAGCTAATAATTCTATACCAACTAAAGATACTCTTGCCCAAATATCAATAACTATCCCTTTATCCAATATTCTATCAATTACCTCTGCAAGACTTGAACTGTCTATTGCTTTTTTCATTATATAATTCCTCCTTGTATGATTTATATTTCCAAATATAAAATGAATTTCATGCTCTATTGATATCTTATTTATATATCTTGAATTTAATTACACTTTTTTAAATATTAAAAGCGTTATTTATAGCCTTATCAATCAATAAATTATATTTTTCTTTTTCTAAGGCATTTATACCTAACATACTGCTTGATGAATTATATACATCTCTACAGACTTTTCTAAATTTTTCATTGTTAGGATTAAGCTCCAAATCCATTCTTTTTACAATTTTTGCAAGCATTATGCTGCCTCTTATTGATAGCCAATTTTTCTCTTTAATACTATTTCTTATATATCTTGTTATATTAGTTATTATTCTTGCGTTATGCTCACTAATTCCAGATTTATAAGCTATGATTAATCGTTCAGTATTAATATCCATATCATTGATATCTATGGTAATCATTCTATCTATAAGCGCATTTGCTGACTTGTATACGCCCGCATATTCTTCCGGATTACTTGTAAAAATCATTCTAAAGTTAGGATTAATTTTTAAATAAGTATTTTCAGATGAGTATTTTGGTATATCTATCATTTGCTCCTCTAATACTGATAGGAGAACATTATTTACTTCTGGTTTTGCCCTTGTAAATTCATCATAAATAACTGTATATCCATCTTTACATGCAGTAGCTAATCTTCCATCTGTCCATACTTTCTTTGCTTCTTCTTTACGCTTATAAACCGAACTAATGTAATTATCTACGATTAATGATCTTCTAGTTCCAAAGTATCCTCCAATTAAATCAAGATTACTAAAATCCTCGCTTCCACACATAAATACTATTGGTCGTCCTATTTTTTGAGCAATATGAAAAGCAAGCGCGGTTTTACCTACACCTGCAGCACCTCTTAAGTGAACCGGAAATCCTGTTTCTAGATAGTTACTGACTCTATCGGTTAGCTCTTTTATATATTGTGTTTCAACATAGCTTTCATTTAAATCAATGTCAAAATACTTAGGCTCTTCCATGTCAACCTCCCTGTTTTAATGATATTACTCCAATACCAGAAACAAAAAATAATAAATAGTATTCTTTGTTTCTGATAAGTATATAGCTTTCACTCACAATCCTAATCATTAAATATTTTCATTTGCAATATAGATTAAAATATACCAATCTAATTCATTTATTCATTATTTTTTGAAAGTTTCTCATATTTATAGTATGAGATCTCTGCATCAGGTGTAATTTAAAGCTTAATCTGACGCAAAGAATTTGTTACTTATGCAAGAGCTTCTTCTTCATAATGATGTGGTTTCAATAAGCCTACAGCATCAGCATAAACTAGCCAAGTATGAACGCTTGCTATTACTACTCTTGCTTCTATAGCTAATAATTCTATACCAACTAAAGATACTCTTGCCCAAACATCAATAACTATTCCTTTATCCAATATTCTATCGATTACCTCTGCAAGACTTGAACTATCTATTGCCTTTTTCATTATTCATTTCCTCCCAATTAATAATTCTTTAGATAAATACGACTTATCTATATAGTAAATAATATTCAATAAATTTTTATCTGTTCCAAAATATTTTATAAATTATAATATATAGAAAAATCTCTACTTACCCACATTGTATATAATATAAAAAATCAAAGAATTTGTTACTCCTTAAAAAGACTTTAGTGGTTAAATTATACATTCATCTCTCATTTTTAAGAAGCGTTTACAATTGTATTGATTTCTAGTACCTAAATGCATATAATAGCTTCTATATACTTTAAGTGACGCTTTTTATTAAGAATTATATTAAGAAATAAATTCCTAAAAAATAAAAAAGTTCTTTGCATTAGGTTATGACTTTATCTTTATCCTAATGCAAAGAATCCATTACTTATAGTTTGTAGCTATTTTTAATTAGATAACTGCAAGTTCATCCTCATGATGATTAGGTTTCAATAGACCTACAGCATCAGCATAGCATAACCAAGTACGAACACTAGCTATTACTACTCTAGCTTCTACAGCTAATAATTCTATTCCTACTAATGATACTCTTGCCCAGACGTCAATAACTATACCTTTCTCTAGTATTCTATCAATTACTTCTGCAAGACTCGAACTGTCTATTGCTTTTTTCATTATAAAGCCCTCCTAAAAATAATTCTTTAGATAAATTTTACTCATCTATATAATAAATAATATTCAAAAACTTATAATTTGTTACTAAGATTTCAGTAATCTATTAGGATTACACCAATTCTTTACAAATATTTAATCTTTATAATAATAAAACTTTTCTCACTAAAACAGGAGATAGCATTTGCAATCTGCCTATACTATCTCCATTTATAATTATTTCAATTTTCCTATAACAATAATAAACACATATTAATTATATTTTATGACCATTTTATTATTCAGTAAATTGAAGTTTCTCTATTTCTCTATGCAACATAATACTTTTTCTTTAAATAACTTATATCCGTCTTTTTTACCTTTTTCATAACCTATTTCGATTCCTTCTTTTTTACCTTTTTCATAACCTATTTGGAATCCTTCTTTTTTGCCTTTCTCAAATCCTATTTCAAGGCCCTCTTTTTTACCTTTCTCAAAGCCTTTTTCAAAGCCTATCTCGATTCCTTCTTTTTACCTTTTTCATAGCCTTTCTCAAAGCCTATCTCGATTCCTTCTTTTTTACCTTTTTCAAAACCTATCTCAAAGCCTTCTTTTTTGCCCTTTTCAAGGCCTTTCAAGAATCCTTCTTCATAAGCTTTTTTACAAGGATCTTCTGGTGGACATTTTTTTTCATGATAAGATTCAAATTTCTCTTCATATCCAACAAATTTATCATTAAAATCTCCATAGTTACCCATAACTTTTTTCCTCCTGATTAATTGTTAAATTAGTGCTTCCTAATTAGTATATTATGCCGGTTTACTTAATTTGTTACAAACGTAAAAAAAATTCCAAAACATTCTCTCATGATACTATAAGAAAATATTTGGAATTAAAATAATCAGTCTTTACATGACTTTATTTTTATAAGTATAAATTAATTAAAAATTCTATTCCTGCTTTTGTTTTAAAATATTTTTCTTTAATGCTTTTAATTTGAGGAATTTTAATCTCATCTTCATAAACATTAACTAAAAAATCTGCTTCAATTAATATTTGATAATCGACTCCATCAATTTTTCCATATGTGTGATGGTGTCCAATTAAATAACATACCCTATCTATAAAAGCTTCATCAAAATTATATTTTAAAAGCATTTCCTTTGCTACTGGCGGGCCTTCAATCTCTTGATAATTTCCAGCAGAAGAATTATATTTTTCTTCGCTAAGTTTTATGCCTATATCATGCATGACAGCAGCAACTTCTAAAATATTTTGAGTCTTTTCATCAAGCTTCTCTAATTTTCCAATAGATTTAGCAAAAGAAAATACCTTTAAAAAATGATTTACTCTTCTTGGATCTTTTGCATAATATTTTATCATTTCACTTATAATTAAACTAATGTTTTCTTTCATAAATTTTTTAGTGAGGTTTTATAAAAAAACTCCTCAACTAAATTCACCTTCTCTCCTTATTTAATATTAATGTTATATAATTATACAACATTAATAGAACAAAATCGAAGGTTACTTTGGATCCGGAGATTTTTTTATAATGCCTTATATTTTATCTTCATTATTAAAGTTATTACAATTTTCACAAGATGGAATAAACAGTATTTCGTCTACAATAGCTCTTGTTGAAATTAAAACACTAATATCAAATCGTAGGTTTCTATTTATCAAAACTGGAGTATTTATTAGCTTGGCATAAGACTCCATTACAAATTGTACTCCTTGCTGCTCAGCATAAGCTGGTATATATAATGTTGCTTTCTCAGTTCCTTCGACTCTTCCTCCCGTAACATACCTCTGTTCTTGTTCATCTTTATACCAGACATCATATGGAATATAAAAGTCATATTCTAATGTTGAATATTCTCTATCTGTGACCTTTACATTCTTTTTTTCACTTACAACTACACATTTTTTAAATATAACTTCTTCTATTTGAATGATTCCTTCACCTTCAGGATATAATTTAATTGTTACTTCAGAAAAAATCACCTTTTCCTTATATGTTGATAAAACCTTCTTTGCAAGTACTGTTATCCTATTTTCCTGCTTATACTTATCCTCTGGATTCACTATTGTAAAAGATTCCTTTTTAACTTTAATATCGTTTTGAATGACTATTCCAATATTATATGGAACAGTATTATCTTTTCCCAAAGTAAAGGTATCGAGAATAGTATTGCTTGATATATCAATCTTATCAATTACGCCCTTTCCTTCATCATTGCGACTAGTTACAAACAATATTTTTCTATTTGGAGATAATCTGAATTTCTGTAGCTTAGATAACGTGGTTTTTATCACCTTTATACATTCTTTTTTTACTATATCTATAACTTCAATTCTATGTAATCCAATATTTAATCCATATAATATATTTCCCTTCTGTTCTAAAGCAGCTATAACTGATCCTTTTTCTAAATATATATTTGAAACTTTTTCACTTGCAATATCTAATATAAAAACTTTTTCTTTATCTCTTCCTTTATTAGCGATATAAATATGTTTCTCATTTTCATCTAAGAGAATACAATTAGGCGAATTTCCAATGTTCTTATATATCCTAATCAACTTAAAATCTGATGTATCATAAACCTTTATTTCATTCTGTAAAACATCAAGCACAAATAACTTTTTTTTATTCTTATCGAGCATTAAACTGTCTGCCGCAGTAAATCCTGTCAATGCTTTTATCTTACTACCATTTTCTAAACTGTAAATACATATTTCTTCTGTATTACATACATAAATTTTCTGAGCGATGGAATCTACTTGAATATTACCATTGTTAGGCATATTCCATGTTCTATTAGAATCGTATGAACTATCTATAAATCTCACTTTATTATTTCTATCACTAGCTATATAAACATTATTCTGCTCATCTACAATGATATTTTGAGGTCTTGGACCAATTTCAACTTCTTTTATGATGCGATAATCATCATCATCAACAATATATACCATGCCTTTTTCTACGCTTGACACATAATAAATTATTTTCTCTCTTCTATCAACCACAGACTTGCCATCACCCTACTCATTGCTTAAATATATTCAAAAATCCTTAAGGCTACCCACCAACTTCTTATCTCTATAAATGTGTTCTTTTTCTAATACTATTGCCATGTCATTTTCTCTATATATCTCATATTAAAAGATATGCTTTTCATATAATTATTATTCAATAAAAGATGAAAAAATCATAATCTAGCAAAAAGAATTAAACTATGTAATATTAAAATTAAGTAGTAAAAAAGTGCATGAAATTCTATATTTACATGCACTTTCATTTTTAATATTTACATAAATGGTAATTGTAAAATATCATTTATCATACAAATTCACCAATATAACTTTTTGGTAAAATTTCACACAAACTGCTTTAGAAAATATACAAATTTAATTACTCTTCGTATTCATAATAACAATCAGCTATTGGCAAGCGTATTCTCTCTGTTCCTGAAGATATTTGAATAAGTGGTATATATAATAGCTTAATGTTAGTTTCATTCTCTTCATACATATACTCACCATATGGTCCTTGTGGCCTATGGTGGTGGTGCCTATGCTTTCCGTGTTCTTTTACTGACGAAGTTCTATCATTCTTTTCACTTACTTCATAATCATCCTCATACTTAGCTATTATTTCAAGGGCAAGCTCTCTTGGAGTTCCAAATTTTTCAATAACCGCATTAACATCTCTATACTCATCTGAACGTGAAATACGTCTAATAAGATCATTTTCTATTTTGATTTTATCAACATCATCGGCATCAATTTGTAACATTACATCATCAACATACTTCAATATTCTTTGATTTATCATATGATTCCCTCCAGTTCAATATATACGCTATATTTTAAGTTGTCCCAATACATATTATGTTATTACTCTTCGAATAGTTCGTAATTAATTAAGTTTCATATTTTTTACTTAATATATGCAAAACTTTAGTTAATCTCACCTTATTCAACTAATTCATAGGTTTCGTTTTTCCCTTCCTTTATAATTTTAAAGGTCGCAGTTTGAATGATATTGTTTCTTTCTAATTCTTTTTGAACAATTTCTATATCTGCTCCTCTAAATTTTATTGCCTGTGTACAACTGATATTAATTTTATTAGGAGCATTAACCAGCTTCACCTTAATCTTTCTAGCAATTAGGCGTTCATACATATACATTGCCCTATGATGAGATGTAAATGTCATTATATAATCATATTCCTCTGCTTCCATATCTATATACATTCCTTTCCCTTTGCTCAAAACTCAAAATGCAATAAAATATTATCACATTTTGGTCTTGAACTAATTATTAGATTTAATTAGGCTTCTTTTTTAATAATCGTTCCATAATAGTTTGATTTCTTTCAAATTCAAGTTCTTTGAACAATCGCTTATTTTCCTCACTCATCTTCTCAACTTCTCGCTTAATTAATATATTTTCCTCCGTACATTTTTTTAACTCATTTTCAATATTAGCTTTGCTTTTTTTTTCTTCTATTAACTGATTGCTGGCACTTTCCAATTCCTTTTGAGTATTCTGCTGCAATTCCAGAAAAACCTTGTAATTTTCATCTGCTTTTCGCTTTTGTTCTAGTGCTCTAGCAAACCTTTCTTCATATTCTTCCATAGATCTTTGCTTTTTTCTTAACTGTATATTTAAAGATTCAATTTTATTTTCTAAACTTTTCTTCTCTAATCTTACTCGCGATAACTCAAGCTTTAATTTCTGAAGTGCTTCATTGCCTATATCTTCATTTTTTCTATTTCTCTCATATTTTAATACTCCACTTGTATTTGCTATAAGCTGACTTGGAATATATAAATAGAAATCTGGCTCATCAGTACCATATACTTTCATTGCCATAATTGATTTATACTCAGCAGAATAAGTGAAGCAATTATATTGTTTTACTGGGAGCTCACTTTCCCTATTAACCAAAAATGGACTGCTCCATTTTTCATCCTCAAAGCTTGCACAAAATATTTTATCTTCTTCTAACCAGCAACAATACAATTTGCTACTTTTAATAAGTAATATTGGTTCATGCAATTCTTTACTGCTTTCATAAACTCTAAACTCTTGAATCTCTCCATTTATGTCTATACGTACATGATCAAAAAAATATATTGCATCTTCCCTGAATTTATTTAGTACATGAATATTTTGTTTATCTACCAGCACTTCAAATCCAATATCTTCTCCTTGAATGCCATAGAGTCTTTTTGCTTCTGACCAGGTATTATTCTCATAGCTGCTATAATTTAATGATGATTCATCTCCCTCATCTGTAACAAAAAATATTTCAAGATTCATATCTTCATTAATATTTATTGTATAATGATCCCTTATACTATGTGTGAGGATAATGTCATATAATGTATTATTTTTTATTTCCTTCCCATTCCATTTACAATGCATTAATACCCCGTGATCGCTGCCATCATTGCTTACTAATAAATAAAAAATATGCATATCAGCCCCAATAATTTTAACCTTAAGATTCTGTATTTCAACTTCATATTTTTCTATTTCATATAATGTCTTTCCTACCCACTGTTTATCCTGCATTGTACAGTATTTTAGCTCTCCATTTATGTTCGTATATACTATATGGATTGTCTCATCTTCTTCAACATGAACAGCAAACTCTAGTACATCCTTATCAATCAAAGTATCTTTTGTCCATTTTCCTTCCCCATACATAATGCTATAATTTAATTCTTTATTGTCATTTTGAAAAAAGCTCCATATATTATCTCTATAATCAACATATATCCAAGGATATACACTACTCATCTTCATTACCTCCCTCATAAAATTATATTATTAAAGAAAATTTATTATTCATCTAATAATATAAAAAATTGTCATAAACTTTCTTTTTATTTTCACCACTTTAATATTCTTACATATAATGCATTGTAAGTATTAAATAAACTTACATCCCTATAATTTTTAGAGAGGAGGAGAATTTATATGCCCGTTAACCTAAAAAAATTTTCTCCACGTCCGGGTCTTGTAAATAAACAGGGACGTTTACCTGATCCGTCTGAATTAGTTTGTATTGAAGTACCTAAGATTTTTGATCAATGTTTAATAAAAAGATGTCTTGTATACGGCGAAGGTCCTGATACTAATACAACAGATTCAGAATTAAGAAGTAACCCATTGACAGATCCAAAAAGATATATTGGTAGTAGAGATTTTAATTTAACATTGCTCTCTGTGGATAAGATTCCACTCCAGGGAAAACCTGGTTTTAAAAAAATAGTTATTTCTTATAGGATTTCTTTCTATGCCGACTATATTGACGCTAATGGTGTAAACAAAAGTGAATTATATGAAATTAATAGAACAGACCTAATCGGTAAATTCTATTGTCCTGATTCTATAGCTCAAATTTCAGCTAGTTTCACACCTGTTCAGGACGCACAAGATTTGGATTCTAATATAATAAAACTTGAAATGGTTGCCGATGCCTTAGATGGTGAATTACTAGAAGATGAGAGCGGGAACGATGTTTTAGATATAACCTTGGGATACTATATTGTCGTAAAGTGTGAGCTTATTGTGCAACTCCTTATTCCTGCTTATGATTATTGTCCAGTTCCAAAAGAGCCATGTGAGGAAGAACCTGAGGAAGATCCATGCGAAAGATTTGAAAGAGCTCCAATTCCTAAGTTCTACCCAGATCAAAACTTAGAGCCATTATTCTCAGACAATGACGATAATGATTAAAATTTTTTATAGTCGATAAATAGTATAATTCTATCAAAATTTAGTAATTAAAAAGCTGTATCAACACTATCTTGGATTTTGTGGTATTTTGTAATAAAACTACGTATTATTATCATCACCGTTCTACCATGAAACTCATATATTATAACTATAAAAAGTCTAGATATTTAAATTACAAATATAAGTAATTTGAAATTAAAATTTCTTTAATAAAGGAGGATTTCGTTTATGAATTCAATGTCAAAATATCATGATGACTGCTGTAGAAAAGACCCTTGTCATCATGAAGAATGCAAAAAAGAACCTTGTTGCCATGAGGAACCTTGTTGTCATGAAGAATCTTGTCCAACATTAATAAGATGTAGTCAACCTGGCTCAGTAACAATCCCAGCAACTACAGTTTTAGGAACAGTTTTTCCTCTTACTTCACTTACTGTAAATACTTCTTGCGTAAAGAATCCTTGTATAAAACTAGAATTTTCAAGTAATCTTATTGCTACAGTTGCTTTTACAGGAACTTTAAACTTCCAAGTATTTAAACAATGTAGAGGTCAATTCACTCCAGTTCCTATTGGACCTTCATATCAATTTAACTTAGTAGCATTACTTTCATCTCAAACATTCTCTTTCTTTGTTTGTGATTGCGATTCTTGTTCTTGTGATGATTGCTGCACCTATACTGTAACTGCAACTGTTACTAGTGCTGTTACTGTTGGTACTTTAAGTATTAATAATGCATCTTTAGGCGCAATAGTAGCTTGTGGAACAGGTTCATGCTGCTAATAACAATACCCAAAACAGATTAACACTTTAGATTTTGCTATAATTTAATACTAAAATAATATTCTAAACTTTGCAAAATCTAATATAAATTATCTATATCATCATAGAAAATTATTCTTTAATTACTTGCAAAATCTAGAATTAAAAATAATTTAAACTCGAGGTTACTAACCTTGAGTTTTTCTATTACATATAAAAATAAATATACTATTTAACTAGTACTGGAGGTAACTATGAAAAAACATTTTACTTTATATTGGCCTGGTCTACAGAATTTTCATCTTACGAAAGATGTTGGCTTAATTCCTTATGTTTTTCAAAAACATTTAAATTATGAAGTTTCTATTTTATGTGACAAAAACGAAGAGCATTATGACGAATCATTAACCAAAGACATTAATCTTAATTTTATGGACGATGAAAATTCAGTAACTGCATTATTGAAAAAAACTGATACACTCATGTTTATTGGTCTTTATGATTTCAACTTAAATATGATGGAAAGATTTCGCTCAATCAACCCTAATGGAAAAATCTACTTAAAATTAGACTTAAATAGATATTGGTTAAGCAGAATAACCTTTAATGAGCGTATGATTAACTTATTAAATAATAATATTATGGTTTCTGTAGAATCCAAAAATCTTAAAAAAATAATTGATGACACCTGGCCCATAAAAGTAGAGCATATACCTAATGGCTTTTATGATTTCTTTAATAGTTCTCTGATAAAATATAGCGATAAAGATAATATCATATTAACAGTTGGCAGATTAGGTGCTTATGAAAAAGCTACTGAAATTTTAATGGAAGCCTTTAAAATAGCTTCTGAAAAACTTCCTGATTGGAAACTAAAATTAGTAGGTCCAATAGAACCAGGTTTTGATAAATATATTGACAATTACTTATATCATTACTACCCTCACCTACAAAGTAAAGTTGTCTTTGCAGGGCCTATTTATGATAGAAAATTGCTTATGAAGGAATATGAAAAATCGAAAGTATTTTGCTTAACATCAAGGGTTGAAGCCTTTGCCCAAGTATTCGGAGAAGCAGCCTTTAATGGAAATTATATTATATCTTCTGATGTAGATGGAGCATTAGATATTACAGCTGATAAAAAATATGGAGATATTTTTCCTATAAATAATTTTGAAGCTCTCGGAGGAAAGCTCATCTCAATTTGCTCTAATGAAGAAATTCTTCAACAAGTATGTAACGATATTCAAATTAATACACGAAATAATTTTGATTGGATAAAAATCTGTGAAAAAATAAATTCCTTTTTTTAAGATAAGAGAATGTTATCAATATTTGCACGCTTTTAGTTGACTTTCATAAAATACAATAGAACAGCAATATGCTATTTTAAGTATCGCTGTTTATAGGCAAAAATTTATCATACTAAACTATTACAGGAGATATTAAATTAATGTTTCAAAATAGGAAAACTTCAATAATAATACTAACTTATAACAATCTTAATTATAATCGTATATGCCTTGAGAGTATAAGAAAATATACAACTTCTGGCACCTATGAGATAATTATTGTGGATAACAATTCTAATGATGGAACTAGAGAATGGCTTAAACAACAAACTGATATCAAACTTATTTTAAATGATGAAAATTTAGGCTTTCCAAAAGGCTGTAATCTTGGAATAGATATTGCTGAAAAAGATAATGATATTTTAGTTTTAAACAACGATACAAAGGTTACACCAAGATGGCTTGATAACCTCAAAATCTGTCTCTATAGTGACGAAAGAATTGGAGCTGCTGCATCCATTACTAATAATTGTTCTAATTACCAAGCAATAAGTGTTCCTTATACAGATATAGAAAATATGATTGATTTTGCAGATAAGAACAATATTTCTAATAGTGAAAAATGGGAAGAAAAATCCAGACTAGTGGCTTTCTGCATGTTAATTAAAAGAGAGGTCATTAACAAGATTGGAACTTTTGACGAAAGGTTTACCCCTGGTAACTTTGAAGATGATGACTTGTGCATGAGAATTATAGAAGCTGGATATAAACTTATGGTTTGTAATGATAGTTTTATACACCACTTCGGCAGCACCTCCTTTAAGGAGAATTATACAAAATTCAGCAACATTTTAAAAACAAATGCTCATAAATTTGAAGCAAAATGGGGTTTTAATTCGAACTCTCAAAGTCTATTAAAATTTGATATTATAAGTCGTATAAACGAACCAAGAGAAAAAAAATTAAATATTCTCGAATTTAACTGTGGCCTTGGTTCTACGCTGCTTAAATTAAAATATATGCATCCTAACTCAATGCTATATGGAATAGAACCAAATAAAAATATAGCCAGAATATGTGAGAAAATAATAGAAACAACAACTGAGGATTTTGAGGAAAACTATACAATGAACTTTAAAGAAAGTAAACTAGGTTTTTTCGACTATATAATTATTGGAAATAAGCTTCAATTTAGTAAAGACCCGTGGAAATTGCTAACTGAGTTAAAAAAGTTTTTAAAACCCACTGGATATATAATAGCTACAATACCAAATCTAATGCATTATTCAGTTATAAAAGGTTTATTAAAAGGAAGCTTTATGTATAACAATGATTCCATATTAAATCCTCATTACACTAAATTTTTCACCTTACCAGATATACAGAAAATATTTGAAGAATGTGGTTATGTAAATCCATATATATTCCATTATTCTAAAGAAATATCTCAAGAAGATGACATTTTTTTAGATCGAATATGCGATATTGTTGGAAGTAATATGAAAGGCTTTTTTATGTCCTATCAGTATGTAGCCAAGTTCCAGAATAATAATTCCATCTAAATACTACTAATAACCCAGCTAACCTAAGTCATATAAATACATGACTTAGGTTTCTCTATTTTTCATTCATCTTTTCTTTAAATAAAAAACAATGCAAGATATTATCACATTATGTGATTATTTATTATGCTGTGTCACTTCTAATTATTTTACATATATTATATTAGCCCATTATATAATGGGCAAATTATTCGAAAGTAGAAGAAAATGAAGGAGATGATACAATGGCTAGCGTAATTCTTAATCCCACCGCAGATGCATATATATCATTGTTAAATCCCAACACAAACTTCGGATTTTCAAGTCTTCTATTTACAGGAAGATTTGTTCAGCCTAATGACTTATTCAGAAGTTTATTAAAATTCGATTTAACTGGTTCTGTTCCGTCCGGAAGTTCTATAGCAAACGCTTCTTTAAATTTATTCGTTTTTAGAAAAGATCTTCCTGATGCTGTTTTGTCTCCACAAACTGTCAGCGTATTTACAAATGCAAGCGACTTTTCTGAAAGTACAGTTACGTGGAATAATTCACCAGCAATAAATCCGACAATTTATTCTATAAATGTAACTGATGCAGATGTTGGTAGGTATATAAGTATTGATATAACTAATTTAGTAATAGATTGGGCAAACAACCCAGCAACAAATTTTGGTGTAACATTAACTGGTATTGAAAATGTAATTGATACAATTATAGGTTACCTTTCAAAAGAGTGGGCAATTGAAACACAAAGACCATTCCTTAGCATAGAATTTCAATCTGGAATAACAGGCCCTACTGGTTCCACCGGACCTACTGGTCCTACTGGCCCTACCGGACCTACTGGTGCCACTGGCCCTACTGGTGCAACTGGAGAAACTGGACCCGCAGGAAATACTGGCAGCGCAGTTACTGGTGCTACTGGACCTACTGGTGTAACAGGTCCTACTGGCGTTACAGGTCCTACTGGACCTACTGGTGCTACTGGTGTAACAGGTCCTACTGGTGATACTGGCGATACTGGTCCTACTGGTGATACTGGCGTTACAGGTCCTACTGGTGATACTGGCGTTACTGGCCCTACTGGTGATACTGGCGTTACTGGCCCTACTGGTGATACTGGTGATACTGGTGTTACAGGCCCTACCGGTGATACTGGCGTTACTGGTGATACTGGTGTTACTGGTCCTACCGGTGATACTGGCGTTACTGGCCCTACTGGTGATACTGGCGTTACTGGCCCTACTGGTGATACTGGCGTTACTGGCCCTACTGGTGATACTGGCGTTACTGGCCCTACTGGTGATACTGGTGTTACAGGCCCTACAGGTGATACTGGCGTTACTGGCCCTACTGGTGATACTGGTGTTACAGGTCCTACCGGTGATACTGGCGTTACTGGTCCTACTGGCGATACTGGTGTTACAGGACCTACCGGTGATACTGGTGTTACAGGCCCTACCGGTGATACTGGCGATACTGGTGTTACAGGACCTACTGGCGATACTGGTGTTACAGGACCTACCGGTGATACTGGCGATACTGGTGTTACAGGACCTACTGGCGATACTGGTGTTACAGGACCTACCGGTGATACTGGTGTTACAGGACCTACCGGTGATACTGGTGTTACAGGACCTACCGGTGATACTGGTGTTACAGGACCTACTGGCGATACTGGCGTTACAGGACCTACCGGTGATACTGGTGTTACAGGCCCTACCGGTGATACTGGCGTTACTGGTCCTACTGGCGATACTGGTGTTACAGGACCTACCGGTGATACTGGTGTTACAGGCCCTACCGGTGATACTGGTGTTACAGGACCTACTGGCGATACTGGTGTTACAGGACCTACCGGTGATACTGGTGCTACAGGTCTTACCGGTGATACTGGTGCTACAGGTCCTACTGGCGATACCGGTGCTACTGGTGCTACTGGTGCTGGTTTAGCAGCAGATGGTTATGTATATGAACTTGCAACAATAGCCGATTCAACTGTTGTTGGTGGTGCAGACGTTCCATTCTCTAACAATGGACCATTAAGTGGGGTAACTCATACACCAGGTACCACTACTATTACCGTAACAAGTGCTGGCGTTTATGAAATCAATTATGGTATAAGTATAACAGCAGGTGTTGGTTCACAAATTGCAATTGCTGTAAATGGTACTGTTGATGCATCTACTCCTATAACAGCTTTAGTTGCTACTGGTGAATTATTCGGAAGTGCTATATTAACTCTTGCTGCCGGAGATGTCATCACTTTAAGAAATAACTCAGCAACTCCTTTAGTAATGACATTAGCCCCAGGTGTTGGTTCTCAGTTGACTATTAAGAAATTAGATTAGTATATAAAAACTGCTCTCTGCTTGTAAAGCAGAGAGCTTTTATATAAAGCACAATCAAATAAATAACAAGTCCATATGTATAATATAGAACTTTAAAATTAAGATAATAGTACATCTATCAAAATTCTACATATCATCATAGTACACACTATCAATAAATTTCAATACAAATTTCTACTTTCTAATAAAGTTTGTATTTTCTAATCTTATGAATGACGTCTAAAAGCTATTTTTATTAAAATAAATTTTAGACACTATTCATCGTACTACACCATTTTTCACAATTTTACATATATTAACTAAGGATATATATGTATTATTCTAAATTAAGGAGATGATGCAATGCCTACTACTATTCTCATTCCTATTGCAGATGCATATATCTCATTGTTAAACCCAAACACAAATTATGGATTTTCAAGTCTTCTATTTACTGGAAGATTTGTTCAACCTAATGATTTATTTAGAAGTTTATTAAAATTTGATTTAATTAATGCTGTTCCTTCAGGAAATACAGTTTCTAGCGCTTCCTTGAACTTATTTGTTTTCAGAAAAGATCTACCTGACTCTGTTTTATCCCCTCAAACCGTTAGTATATTTACAAATGCAAGTGACTTTTCAGAAAATATAGTTACATGGAATAATGCACCATCAATAAATCCAACAATCTATTCTATAACTGTCACTGATGCAAATATTGGTAATTATATAAGCATTAATATCACTAATTTAGTAATAGATTGGATCAATAACCCAGCGACAAACTTTGGTATAACATTAAATGGTATTGAAAATATAATTGATACTATTATAGGTTACTTCTCTAAAGAATGGACTGTTCCAAGTCAAAGACCATTTCTTAGCATAGATTTCTTCTCTGGTAATACTGGCACTACAGGACCTACTGGCGACACTGGCGCTACTGGAGTTACAGGTTCTACTGGACCTACTGGCGACACCGGAGCAACCGGAGTTACTGGCTCCACTGGATCTACTGGTAATACTGGCACTACCGGAGTCACAGGTTCTACTGGATCTACCGGTGACACTGGCTCAAGCGGAGTTACGGGTTCTACTGGCGACACCGGTGCAACCGGAACTACAGGGTCTACTGGACCTACTGGCGACACTGGTGCTACCGGAGTCACAGGTTCTACTGGATCTACCGGACCTACTGGCGATACTGGTGTAACCGGAACTACAGGTTCAACAGGGCCTACCGGCGACACTGGTGCAACTGGCGTTACAGGTTCCACTGGATCTACTGGTGACACTGGCGCTACTGGAGTTACTGGTTCTACTGGACCTACAGGTGATACTGGCGCCACTGGAATTACAGGTTCTACTGGATCTACTGGTGATACTGGCGACACTGGCTCAACCGGAGCTACAGGTTCTACCGGGCCTACTGGCGACACCGGGGCTACTGGAGTTACAGGTTCTACTGGATCTACCGGTGACACTGGCGTAACCGGAGCTACTGGGTCTACTGGATCTACTGGTGACACTGGCGTAACCGGAGTTACAGGTTCTACCGGAGCTACAGGGTCTACCGGACCTACTGGCGACACTGGTGCCACTGGAATTACAGGTTCTACTGGATCTACAGGCGATACTGGCGTAACCGGAGCCACAGGGTCAACAGGATCTACCGGTGACACTGGTGCTACTGGAGTCACAGGGTCAACAGGATCTACCGGTGACACTGGCGCTACTGGAGTTACTGGTTCTACTGGACCTACCGGCGACACCGGGGCGACTGGAGTTACTGGTTCCACTGGATCTACCGGTGACACTGGTGACACTGGCTCAACTGGAGTTACTGGTGATACTGGCGTAACCGGATCTACAGGTTCCACTGGATCTACTGGCGACACCGGTGCAACTGGCGTTACAGGTTCTACTGGATCTACCGGTGCTACTGGAATTACAGGCTCAACTGGAGCCACAGGTGACACTGGCGCTACTGGAGTCACAGGTTCTACCGGATCTACCGGTGACACTGGCGCTACTGGAGTTACAGGTTCTACTGGATCTACCGGTGACACTGGTGCTACTGGAGTCACAGGTTCAACAGGATCTACTGGCGATACTGGTGCAACTGGCGTTACAGGTTCCACTGGATCTACCGGTGACACTGGCGCTACTGGAATTACAGGTTCTACTGGATCTACTGGTGATACTGGTGATACTGGCGCAACCGGAGTCACAGGCTCTACTGGACCTACAGGTGATACTGGCGCAACCGGAGCCACAGGTTCAACTGGACCCACCGGTAATACTGGAGCTACCGGAATTACAGGTTCCACCGGATCTACTGGTGACACTGGCGCTACTGGAGTTACTGGTTCCACTGGACCTACTGGCGACACCGGGGCGACTGGAGTTACTGGTTCCACTGGATCTACTGGTGATACTGGCTCAACTGGAGTTACAGGTTCTACTGGATCTACCGGCGACACTGGCGCTACTGGAGTCACAGGTTCTACTGGACCTACTGGCGATACCGGCGCAACCGGAATCACAGGCTCTACTGGACCTACCGGTGACACTGGCGTAACCGGAGCTACAGGTTCTACTGGACCTACCGGTGATACTGGCTCAACTGGAGCTACAGGTTCTACTGGATCTACCGGCGACACTGGCGCTACTGGAGTCACAGGTTCTACTGGACCTACCGGTGATACTGGCTCAACTGGAGTTACAGGTTCTACTGGATCTACCGGTGACACTGGCGCTACTGGAATTACAGGTTCTACTGGACCTACCGGTGATACTGGCTCAACTGGAGCTACAGGTTCTACTGGATCTACCGGTGACACTGGCGCTACCGGAGTCACCGGCTCTACTGGACCTACTGGTGATACTGGTGATACTGGAATTACAGGTTCTACTGGACCTACCGGCGACACTGGTGCAACTGGCGTTACAGGTTCAACAGGATCTACTGGTGACACTGGCGCTACTGGAGTTACTGGTTCCACTGGATCTACTGGCGACACCGGTGCAACTGGAGTTACAGGGTCTACTGGACCTACAGGTGATACTGGCTCAACTGGAGTCACAGGTTCAACAGGATCTACCGGTGACACTGGCGCTACTGGAGTTGCTGGTTCCACTGGACCTACCGGCGACACTGGTGTAACCGGAGCTACAGGGTCTACCGGACCTACTGGTGACACCGGTGCTACTGGACCTACAGGTTCTACTGGAACTACCGGCGACACTGGTGTAACCGGAGTCACAGGTTCTACTGGAACTACTGGCGATACCGGCGCAACCGGAATCACAGGTTCTACTGGAACTACCGGCGACACTGGTGCAACTGGCGTTACAGGTTCAACAGGATCTACTGGTGACACTGGCGACACCGGGGCGACTGGAGTTACTGGTTCCACTGGAGTCACAGGTTCTACTGGATCTACTGGTGACACTGGGGCTACTGGCGTTACAGGTTCCACTGGACCTACCAGTGATACTGGCGCTACCGGAGTCACAGGTTCTACCGGACCTACCGGTGATACTGGCCCAACTGGAGTTACAGGGTCTACTGGATCTACCGGTGATACTGGCTCAACTGGAATTACAGGTTCTACAGGATCTACCGGTGACACTGGCGCTACTGGAGTTACTGGATCTACTGGCGACACCGGGGCTACTGGAGTTACAGGTTCTACTGGACCTACCAGCGACACTGGT
The DNA here is from genome assembly GCF_000230835.1 of Clostridium sp. DL-VIII. Lineage (NCBI taxonomy): Bacteria > Bacillati > Bacillota > Clostridia > Eubacteriales > Clostridiaceae > Clostridium > Clostridium sp. DL-VIII. Next base: position 2,059,384 of record NZ_CM001240.1, on the reverse strand, counting down.
GCTACCGGCGACACTGGCGCTACCGGAATCACAGGTTCTACTGGAACTACTGGTGACACTGGTGCTACTGGAATTACTGGGTCTACAGGTGATACTGGCTCAACTGGAGTCACAGGTTCAACAGGATCTACCGGTGACACTGGCGCTACTGGAGTTACTGGTTCCACTGGATCTACTGGCGACACTGGCGCTACCGGAACTACAGGGTCTACTGGAACTACCGGCGACACTGGTGCTACCGGAATCACAGGTTCTACTGGATCTACCGGTGACACTGGTGCAACCGGAGCTACAGGGTCTACTGGATCTACCGGTGATACTGGTGCAACTGGAATCACAGGTTCTACTGGACCTACTGGTGATACTGGCGCTACTGGAGTCACAGGTTCTACTGGAACTACAGGCGATACTGGTGCTACTGGAGTCACAGGTTCTACCGGATCTACCGGTGATACTGGTTCAACTGGAATCACAGGTTCTACTGGACCTACCGGTGATACTGGCGCTACTGGAATTACAGGTTCTACTGGACCTACTGGTGATACTGGCGCAACCGGAGTCACAGGTTCTACTGGACCTACTGGTGATACTGGCGCTACTGGAGTCACAGGTTCTACTGGAACTACAGGCGATACTGGTGCTACTGGAGTCACAGGTTCTACCGGATCTACCGGTGATACTGGTTCAACTGGAATCACAGGTTCTACTGGACCTACCGGTGATACTGGCGCTACTGGAATTACAGGTTCTACTGGAACTACAGGCGATACTGGTGCTACTGGAGTCACAGGTTCTACCGGACCTACCGGTGTAACTGGTGCAACCGGAATCACAGGCTCTACCGGATCTACCGGTGATACTGGTTCAACTGGAATCACAGGTTCTACTGGACCTACTGGTGATACTGGCGCTACTGGAGTCACAGGTTCCACTGGATCTACTGGTGATACTGGCTCAACTGGAGTTACAGGTTCTACTGGATCTACTGGTGACACTGGCGCTACTGGAGTCACAGGTTCTACTGGATCTACCGGCGACACTGGTGCTACCGGAGTTACAGGTTCTACTGGATCTACTGGCGATACCGGTGCAGCCGGAATCACAGGTTCTACTGGATCTACCGGTGACACTGGCGCTACTGGAGTTACAGGTTCTACTGGACCTACTGGTGACACTGGTGCAACTGGCGTTACAGGTTCTACTGGACCTACTGGTGATACTGGCGTAACCGGAGTTACAGGTTCCACTGGATCTACTGGCGACACTGGTGCAACCGGAGTTACAGGTTCCACTGGAACTACTGGCGATACCGGCGCAACCGGACCTACTGGTGACACCGGCTCTACTGGAGTTACAGGTTCTACTGGACCTACTGGCGTAACTGGTGCTACCGGAGTTACAGGTTCTACTGGACCTACCGGTGACACTGGCGTAACCGGAGCTACAGGTTCCACTGGATCTACTGGCGTAACTGGTGCAGGAAGTACCTTAGCTCCTACAATGGCGAGCGCTTCCTTAACACTTAACCCTAATGGAAGTGTTACTATACTATCTAGAGATGTCACTGCTAGCACTAATCAAGTATTAAAACTAGATTCAATGTCCGAAATTAATATTGTAACGGCAGCAGCATTAGTAACTTACAATTATACGATTCAATTTCAATTGTTACGTGGTGGAACTACTATCGCTACAATTAGCATTACTAATTCTGATGATCTTACGCTTGCTACTTCTAGAAATTTAACTGAAATTCCTAATCTCACCTGGTCTGATACTCCAGGTGCTGGAACTTTCACCTACACTGTTCTGCTTACAATGTCTAGCGCTAATATTAATTCTGCTACCACTACTACTAGAGCACTAAATATAACAGTATTTTAACTAACCAAAAGAAGATTACCTGTGTTTTTTATTCAGGTAATCTTTTTTTATCATCATATCAATATGTGTCAAAATATTTTTACTACCATATTATATAGTGTAAAACTTTAAAGAAGGTGGTTATTTGATAACTATTAGTCTTTGTATGATAGTTAAAAATGAAGAAGATGTAATTGCAAACTGCTTGGAATCAGTAAAAGATATAGTTGATGAAATGATAATTGTTGATACTGGTTCTGATGATAAAACCAAAAAAATTGTTAAAAAATATACAGATAAAATTTATGATTTTAAATGGATTGATGATTTTTCTGCCGCAAGAAATTTTGCTTTTAGTAAAGCTACCAAGGATTATATTTTTTGGCTAGATGCTGATGATGTTGTATTGCCTGAAGATGGTGAAAAATTCAAAGTTTTAAAAGAAACTTTAGATCCTACTGTTGATTCTGTAACTGCCAAGTATAATACAGCTTTTGATGAATACGGAAATGTTACTGCAAGTTACAGGCGTAATCGCCTAGTTAAGAGGAGTAATAATTTTCAATGGTTTGGCTTTGTTCATGAATATCTAGCAGTTGGAGGAAATATAATTAACAGTGAAATTGCAATAACTCATAGGAAGTTAAAGCAAACTCCAAAAAGAAATCTCGAAATTTATCAGAATAAATTAAAAGAAGGAGTTGTATTTACACCAAGAGACATTCTCTACTACGGCAATGAATTATATGACCATAGAATGTTTGATGAAGCATTGCAATACTATAATAAATTTTTGGATTCAAAGCAAGGCTGGTTTGAAGATAATATCAGGGTCTGTGAAAAAATATGTGACTATTATCAATCAATAGATAAGGTAGAAGATGGGAGAAGATATGCATTTAGGAGCTTCGAATATGACACTCCTAGAGCTGAAGCTTGCTGTAAAATAGGCTTTTCTTTTTTACATGAAAAGAAATATAAGCAGTCAGCTTTTTGGTACGAGCAAGCTACCAAACTAGAAAAGCCAAAAGACAGCTGGGGATTTTTTAATGATGCATGTTGGACATGGTTACCTCATTTACAATTATGTGTTTGCTATGATAGACTCGGAGATCATAAGTTAGCGTATGAGCATAATGAAATTGCTGCCAAATTTAGGCCTAATGATTCGCGTATACTATATAATAGAAACTATTTTAAAACCATAGGAATTGGTTAATAAATTAAATGAACAGAATATCTTTAAGTTATTCTGCTCATTTATTTGTATTCAATATTAAAATTTATAAATTTTAATATCTTTTCTATGCCATCTATAAAATTTACATTACAAGACCATCCTGTATTTTGTTTCAATTTATCTACAAGTGGTTCAAACCCTGTTGCTGTTTCACTGTTATACGGTATTGCTCCAAATTGCAATTCACTCTGCGATTTGCAGGTATTTTTCATATCTATTATAAATTCTTTAAGCTTTCTGCTTTCACCACTTGCCATGTTATATATTCCATCAACGCAGGAAGTATTTGCAAGCAGATACATTGTTCTCGCTAAATCTTCTACATAAATAAAATCCCACATTTGTTCACATTTAGTTAATTGTACATTTTCATTTTTTATCATCTTATGCAATACTGACATAACAAGTGTTTCCTTATAATCATAAATTCCATATACACTAAATATTCTTGCCCATATAAATTTAATATTATTTTTCGCTGCAATTTTTCTAAGAGTCTTATACGCTTTTAATTTGGATTTCCCATATTCATCTGTTGGCTTTGAACTGTGAGTTTCGCTAATTTTCCCTATGCATTTACCATATTCAGCCTGGGAGCCTGCTCCTATAAATGTATCGCATCCTAATAATTTAGCTGCTCTCATTGCACTTATTGCAAAGTAATAGTTTTCTTCTTGAATAGCGGCATCATTTCGATATGGTAATCTGGTCCCATTCCAAGCTAGATGATAAAATATATCTACTTTTTCAATTTTAATTTTCTCTGTAATCCTATCTATTTCTTTCATATCCATTTCAATAATCGTTAATAAATTACTTTTAGGTAATCTATTTAAGTTTTTTGAATTAGGTCTGGCTACAGCTATGACATTACAATCATTTTTAAGATATTCTTTAATTATATGTATTCCTATAAAGCTAGTAGCACCAGTTATTACTACATTTTTCATAACTTATCATCATCCTTTGGATTGCTAAATCATAAATCTAGTAGAACTAGCTAATTACTAGCTTTACTAAGGCATACTCAAGCAAATAACAAGTCCATTTGCCAGCCTATTTTCATATGCCTAATTTAAATATCACAAATTTTTATCAGCCTATTAAACATTTCTCTATCCAAGGCAGGATCTTGATCATATATGGGTTTATTTATAGCTAGTTTTGGATATAAATAAGTAGCATCAGTTAAACAAATCTCTATAAAGCAAGGATTTTCATCTACTAATCCACTTGCACATTTTGAAATTTCTTCTATTGAATTTATTTTCATATATGGCAAGCCATATGCCTTTGCTATTTTTTGAAAATCAGGTGTTGTATATCCCTTCTCCTTTTTTGTTTGTACAAAATTAGAATCCAGGTACATTTCTTGAAAGTGGCGAATCATTCCTAACGATTTATTATTAAGCAATATTACTTTAACAGGAATATTTTCTCTTGCTATAAATTGAAGCTCTTGAATATTCATCTGCAATCCGCCATCTCCATTGAAAGAAATAACACTTTTTCTGCTTCCATAATATGCACCAATCGCGCATGGAAGCGAATACCCCATTGCACCATGCCCTCCAGAAAATAGCATTCTTTGATTGCTCTTAATTACAAAAGACTGCGCTATCCACACCTGATTTTGACCGACATCGGTTGTTATAATAGAGTCATCTGGAACAATACTCGAAAACTCTTTTACAACGCTGTTTTCATATTGTGAATCAATATCTTTAAGCTCCTTTTTTATTTTAGTACATGCATCTATCCATTTTTTATAATTGGCCTTTAATTTAAATTCATTTGCATTTAACATTGGAATCATTTTCTCTAAGTCTGCTAAAATTGATATTTCATCAGCTTTTATTCTATTTGTGAGTTCAAAATCATCTATATCCACTCTTAAAAGTTTCGCCCTATCTGCAAAAATTTTAAGATTACTTCCTGTTTGTCTGCAATCAAGCCTAGAGCCTAAGCTTATAATCAAATCACTATTTGATATTATAAAATTTGCACATCTATGCCCATAAGCGCCTATAAATCCATAATTATTTTTAGTGTTACTAGGTAGTACATCTCTTCCAATCATACTTGTGACAACTGGAATTCCTGTTAGCTTTACAAATCTTCTAAACTTTTTAATAGCATTTGCGATATTGATACCATTTCCAGCTAAAATGACTGGCTTTTTAGAACTTTTTAGTATTTTGAGCATAGTACTTTTCATATCATTATAGTCCAAATTATCTATTTTACTTTTATTTTCTTCATAACATCTTAATTCTTCTAAAATAACATCAGCTCTTTGAATATTCATTGGAATATCAATTAAGACTGGTCCTTTTCTACCATTGCTGCTTAGATAAAATGCTTTTTCAAGTTCATACCTAATATCTTTTTCATTTTCAATCTTTACTGCATATTTTGTAATAGACTTTACAATGCTTACAATATCAGTTTCCTGAAATCCTTTTTGCCTTATGGGAAGATTTCCTTTTGCTTCATAAGTATTAACCTGACCTGTAATAAAAATGCATGGTATAGAATCAAAATAAGCATTTGCAATACCAGTAACTAAATTTGTAGCACCAGGTCCGCTAGTAGCATATGCAATTCCAGGTTTATTTGAAACTTGTGCATATCCGCAAGCAGAAAAAGCTGCTCCTTGTTCATGATAATTTAAATGAATTAAAATATGTTCTTTATATTTATCAAAAGAATCCATAAGATGTGTTACCATTCCACCTGGATATCCAAATACATCACTAATTCCTCTCTCTATAAGAAAAGATACAATATAATCACTTACCTTCACATTACAGTTCCCTTCATAATTGTTTATTAACTGCCTCTTTAATTGTATCTGCCATATAATTTATCATATCATTACTCATTTCTGGATACACTCCTACCCAAAAACTATCTCTCATAATTTTGTCTGTATTCTCAAGACCCCCAACTATGCGATATCCATTGCCGTTTGCTCTCATTTCATCAAAACATGGATGTTTTATTAAATTCCCTGCAAACAGCATTCTGGTTTGAACACCTTTACTTTCAATATATTGGACAAGTTTATTTCTATCTACTCCTTTTTTGCATGTAATAAGAAAACCAAACCAGCTTGGATTAGAATTCTGACAAGGTATGGGCAGAAGAAGCTTATCTTCTAATTCTACTAATTTCTCTTTTAATTCTTTAAAGTTTTTACGTCTTTTTTTAATGAATGCTGGTAATTTTTTAATCTGTGCACATCCAATGGAAGCCTGCATATCAGTTGCCTTTAAATTATAACCAAAATGTGAATATACATATTTATGATCATAACCTAATGGCAATTCACCATATTGTTTATCAAAACGGTGATTGCAATAGTTATCCATTCCTGGCGGGCAGACACAATCTCTTCCCCAGTCTCTAAGTGAACGAATTATTTTATTAAGTAGTGGGTCATCTGTATATACTGCTCCTCCTTCACCCATAGTCATGTGATGTGGAGGATAGAAGCTTGAAGTACCAATATCTCCTATAGTACCAGTAAACTTTTCTTCTCCATTTATTGTATATTTTGCCCCTAAAGCATCACAATTATCTTCAATGAGCCATAAATTATTTTTATTGCAAAAATCTTTAACTGAACTTAAATCAAACGGATTTCCTAATGTATGAGCCACCATAACTGCCTTTGTCTTATCTGAAAGAGCCTTTTTTAGCCTTGTCACATCAATGTTATACTGTGGAATTGTGACATCTACAAAAACTGGTATTGCACCAAATTGAATTATAGGTGCTACTGTAGTCGGAAATCCTGCAGCAACAGTAATTATTTCATCTCCCTTTCTAACAGCTCTATTTTCTAAAAGCGGTGAAGTAAGTGCCATAAAAGCAATTAAATTAGCGCTTGAACCTGAATTAACTAAACTGCAATATTTTATGTTTAATAACTTAGCAAATTCAGTTTCAAACTTCATGGTATATCTTCCTGCTGTAAGCCAAAATTCAAGTGAACTGTCCACAAGATTTACCATTTCTTCACTATTATAAACTCTAGCTGCATAAGGAATTCTTTCTCCCCTTTTATAATTAGTTTTTTTATGGTATTTATCATAGTATTCACTGACAAGTCTTAAAATCTCCGCTTTGTCTTTTTCCCTAACTAGCTCATCTGCCATATCTTATTCTCCCTTATAGAAAAATTCTATAATCTGTCTATTCATACATTCATTTATATCATCTTTTTTTAAATAGCATTTTGCCCATTCGACGGTATTTTCTATTGCAGTTTCTACATTCCATGTTGGCTTCCAGCCAAATACAGTTTTTATCTTGGAACAATCTAATTTTAAAAAGCTTGCTTCATGAGGCCCTTCAATAAGTTTATCTTGCCAATTCATACCTTCTCCCCACTTTTTGCAGAATAATTTTACTAAATCTATAGTCTTTATACAATCATCCTCATTAGGACCAACATTATAATATCCTGAATATTTCATATCTTCATATTGCTTTTGTGCTATCAAAATATATGCTCCTATTGCTTCTAAAACATGCTGATATGGCCTGATTGAATACGGATTTCTTATACTAATAGGTTGTTTTCTTTCAGCAGCTCTAATACAGTCTGGAATTATTCTATCACTTGCAAAATCCCCTCCTCCTATCACATTGCCAGCCCTTGCTGTAGAGACAGCAGTTTTTCCTTCTGCAAAGAAAGAATTTTTATAACTATGCGTAACAAGTTCGGAGCATGACTTACTATTAGAATAAGGATCAAAGCCATCTAATTGCTCATTTTCACGATATCCCCATTCCCATTCATTGTTTTTATACACTTTGTCTGTTGTAACATTTAAAAATGATTTTACACATTCATTTTTTCTGATACATTCAAGTATGTTTACCGTCCCAATCACATTAGTCTCATAAGTTAAAACCGGATCTTTGTAACTATCACGCACAATAGGCTGCGCTGCAAGATGAAATACTATTTCCGGCTTATATTTACCGAACACCTCCATAAGTCTTTTTAAATCTCTAATATCTCCAATTATGGAATTTAACCTCTTTCCAATTCCAGATAACTCAAACAAACTTGGTTTCGTAGGTGAATTTAAAGAATACCCTGTAACTTCCGCACCAGCTTGTACAAGTATTTTGCAAAGCCAGGCTCCTTTAAATCCAGTGTGACCTGTTACTAAAACTTTCTTTCCTTTATAAAACTCAAGGGTTGCTACCATTTTTTCCATGGGGCTTCACCACTTTCCCATAAGGCTTCAAGCTGCTGCTTATCCCTCTGTGTATCCATGCACTTCCAAAAGCCTTTATGTCTGTATGCCATAAGTTGTCCAAGCTTAGCAATTGTTTCTAGAGGCTCTTTTTCAAATACTGTAACATCACCTTCAATATAATTGAAAATTTTAGTACTTAGTACCATAAAACCGCCATTAATCATACTTCCACAATTATCATTCTTTTCACTAAAAGAATTGATCACATTATCTTTATTTATATCAAGAACTCCAAATCTCTGTTCAATATTTATTGCTGTCATACTTGCCATCTTTCCATGACTTTTGTGAAATTTAGCTAACTCAGAAATATCAACATCACTGACTCCATCTCCATAAGTAAGCATAAATGTGGAATCACTGATATATTTTTGTATTCTTTTAACTCGCCCTCCTGTCATAGTATTAAGACCCGTATCCACCAATGTAACTTTCCAAGGCTCTGAAAAATTACTGTGTACTGTCATTTTATTATTTTTATCAAAATTAAAGGTAACATCGCTTCCATATAAATAGTAATTTGAAAAATACTCCTTAATCACATGTGATTTATATCCACAGCAAATTATAAAATCATTATATCCATAATGAGAATATATTTTCATAATATGCCATAAAATAGGCATGCCTCCTATTTCAATCATAGGCTTTGGCCTCAAGTGACTTTCTTCTGAAATCCTTGTGCCAAATCCGCCTGCTAATATAACGACTTTCATCTATTACTCCTTTTTTAATTGCTTTCTTTAAAAATTTCAGCTATTTATTTGCATAATTTCAAGTCTTAATATTTTATATAATATAAGCACAAGGAATATAATACACACTCAAAAAATAACAAATCCATCTACCAGTACATTTCTTCACTTCATAGGCATAAATCATTTTTTATATACTTATATGCAGCAGAAAAAAGGTTATGCGAAATAATGCTGAATAACTCCTTCATCAGAATAAAATAATGCACTTTTTGTATTCAACTATACTGAATCATCATAGTATATACTGAATAATTCTTTAGAATTTAATTACCTTCCTGTGCTTGACAGAAATGCAATCAAAAATCCAAACCATTATTAAATAGAGGTGTAATAAATGACCATTGAAAAAAAATTAAATAATATTTCCTGTAAAAACTATTGCGATATTCATAATATGAAATATTCCATTATAAAGAACGAGCATCTTCAAAAACTATATATACCAAATTATAGAGATACCAAAGATTTTATTAGTAATATAGATGTACCATACCCTGAGATCCTTATTTCTGAATTAAGCGATGTTAATATAATTGGTGCTAATTATATTATTTTTGATAAAGATAATTATTGCATTTATGATATTGCACTTAAAGATGATGAAAAAAAATTTGATTTAAAAATTAACAATACAGTATATGTAGATAAGGATATTACATGTATTAGTTATGACGATCCTGCTTTGAGTATTGAAGAAGGTATAATGCTTACATCGGGATGTGCTTTTAACTTCTCTCATTTTCACACAGAGGTGCTTTCTAAATTATGTCTTATTAATGAATTTAAAGAATATGCTGATATGCCACTATTAATTGATGAAATTTGCTTTAGTATACCTCATTACCTAGAAGAATTACAGCTGTTAAATAAAAATAATCACAAAATAATCTACCTAAGAAAGGGAAACTGCTATAATGTAAAAAAGCTTATATATCTTTCAGATTTAGTAATGTATCCAATTGAAATAAAAAGAGGTTGTCCACTCCATTACAAAGATTCTGTTTTAAATGATTTATGTATTAAACCGCTGAATAAAGCTTTAGCAATTGAAAATAACAACATATTTAAAAAAATATATATCTCCAGAAGAAATTCAGGCAATCCTCGATTAGAAAATCAAGATATTATTGAACAGATTTTCACCGAGCGTGGTTATGAAATCATCTATCCTGAATTTATGTCTTTTGCAGATAAATTAAAGATATTTTCAGAAGCTGAATTCATCGCTGGTCCATATGGTGCTGGCTTTACAAATATTCTATTTGCAAATAAAAATGCAAAAATCATATGTATACAGCCTAAGGCCATAGAATCACCTTGGATTTCTAATATATCAGGCATATTAGGGCAAGAATCTTATTTCTTAGATGCAGAATTATCTAAAATAACCCCTCATAGATATTGGCAGAATGCATTCAAACCTGATGCAGAATTTGTAAGAAATTTTTTAACACAATTTAAATAAGTATATATCTTTCAAGTATGGTACCTCCTTACCTCTATATTAGCTTGTACACTTTTATTAAATTCGTAATACTATAAATTCTATTATTAAATTTCATGTAACATTAACATTGTTCAATTCATAAAATGTATTAATTTTATATGATTTCTAATTGAAATAATTCTATTATAAATGAAACAAATAATTCTAAAAATTCATTTAATATTTTAAAGTTAATATTCACATATATAATAAAAATTTAATCTTAATATATTATTGACAGATTGAAAGGTGGCTTATAATTAATGCCTGTCCAAAAAGTTTTAACAAATATTACTTGTAAAGAATATTGTACTTCTCATAATTATAAATATTCTGTTATAAAAGAAGCACATCCTCAGAAAATATACTTGCCAAATTATAGTGATAATACCGAAGCGATTGCTTCTATAGATAGTAAATTTCCCGAAATTTATACAGCTGAATTATCTAATGTAAATTTAATTGGTGCTAACCCTATAATTTTTGATGATAAAAATTTTTGTATCTATGATTTAGCATTTAAGAATTATGAAAATAAATTTGATTTTAGAGGCAATAACATTTTTGACATGAGAAATCATCAAGCTTTTATTGGTTATACTGAGTCATCTAAAATTATTAAGGAAGGAATAATGCTTACTTCAAGTGCCTCTTCTAATTATTCTCACTTTCAAATTGAAGTAGCTTCTAAATTATTACTTGTAAATGAAATTTCCGAATATAACCACATTCCAATATTAGTTGATGCGATTTGTCTTACTATACCTCAGTTAAAAGAAGAATTGGAGATGTTAAATAAGCAAGGAAGAGAGATTATCCCTTTAATTAGCGGTTATAATTATAAAGTAAATAAACTAATATACATTTCAGATTTAGCGACCTATCCCTTAAATCTAAAACCAGGCTTTTTAGTAAAATATGAAGATATTATCATTGACGATTTGGCTATCAAACCTCTAAATAAAAATTTATCAATACAAAACAATAATCTTCATAGAAAATTATATATTTCAAGAAGAAAATCTCCCATACCAAGGTTAGAAAATCAAATTGAAGTAGAAAATATTTTTAAATCCTCTGGTTTCGAAATTATATTTCCTCAAGATATGTCTTTTCATGATCAATTGCAGACTTTTTCTGAAGCAGAATTCATAGCTGGTGCATCTGGTGCTGGACTTACAAATGTAATATTTGCAAATAAAAATGCAAATATAATATTTATACAGCCAAAGAGCATTCAATCACCATGGTACTCAACTATAGCTGGTATATCTGAATTAAAATACTATTTTCTAGATGGAGGTCTTTCAGGGCACTCCAATATGCCATATTATCAAGGTACTTTTATATTAAATGAAGAATATTTAAGAGATTTTCTAAACACTCTCTTAAAAACTAACTAGATAAACTCTTTTATTATATTAATATGATAAAGGTAGTTTCAAGTAACTAAGCTGTTAGGGAAGGTGCAGTATCAAATGGTAATAAATATAAATGAAAATAAAATCGCATTTATTACTTGCGTAGATGATGAAGCTTCATATGAAAGAAGTCTATCGTATGTTAATAAACTTCCAGTACCTAGTGGTATTGAAATTGAAATAATAGCCATAAGAAATGCCAAAAGTATAGCTTCTGCATATAATGAAGCAATTCAAAAAAGTGACTCTAAATATAAGGTTTATCTTCATCAAGATGTCTATATACAAAATAGCAATTTTATAAATGAAATATTAAATATATTTAAAAATGATTCAAATATAGGGCTTATTGGTATGGTTGGAGCAAAAATCATTCCAGTATCAGGAATATGGTGGGAGGATTCCAAAAAAGTAGGGAAAGTCTACGACAGTCATAGTGGAACCATGGACTTATTAATTTTTAATGAAATTAATGATTTATATTCCGAAGTAAAAGGAATAGATGGATTTATGATGATAACACAATATGATCTTCCATGGATGGAAGATATTTTTGATGGGTGGCATTTTTATGATGCCTCACAGAGCATTGAATTTATAAAAAAGGGCTTTAAGGTAGTAGTTCCTAATCAAAAATTTCCGTGGTGCATTCATGATTGCGGAATTGTAAATACAACAAACGGCTTTGAAGAATATCGCAATAAGTTCCTGGATACTTACTCTAAAGACATATTTCCTTTAGTCAGCATATTAATTCCTGCTTACAATCAAACTAAATATCTAAAGTCTGCACTTGACTCCGCACTAAACCAAACATACCGAAATACTGAAATTATTATATGTGATGATAGTACTACTAATGATGTACAAGCTTTGATTGAACAATATATGTTAAAAAACAATAAAATTAAGTATTTTAATAATGGTGGTCCACTTGGTCATAGGGGTAAGCTTAATGTTAATAAGTGTTTTAAAGAGTCATCAGGTGAATATATAAACTATTTATTACACGATGATCTTTGGGACTTTAATAAAATAGCTAAAATGATTGATTATTTTCTTTATGATGATACCCTTTCTCTAGTAACAAGTTATAGAAAAATGATTGACGAGAATGGTAATTATTATAACGATAATTTTAGAACTGTCTGTCAATATTCTTATGATACTCTCTTAACCGGAGAAAAAGCTGGGAAAAAACTTCTTTTATCAATGATTAACTATATTGGTGAACTGACTACTGCTATGTTTAAAAGAAAAGCCTTGGAATTTGACTGCGAAAACTATAATTTAATCGACTATGATAAATACCAAATATACTGTTTAGGTGATATATCCTTGTGGCTTAAATTATTGCAAAAAGGAAATATGATGTATATTTCTGAACCCTTAAGTAATTTTAGAATTCATAATTCTCAGAGCATTCAAGATACCACTTTAGCTTTCTGGGCTTCACTTGATTTTTTTAAGCTGATTATTTCTTCGTATGAAAATAGATTTTTTCTTAAAGATAAAAGAGAGCTTCTACAAAGTCTTTTAGCATGGTATAAAGAATATAATGGAGACCTCATTAGATTTATTGAACAATATAATAATGAAGCTGAAAATAATGAAGAAGTAATGAAACTTAAAGATGAATATATACGTTGTTACACTAAATTTATAAATATATTATTAGAGTAATTGCATCATTTACTAAACTTAAGCTTATATCAATCGAAGTTTAATATAAGATACTATCAAATAATAAATAACAAGTCCACTTGCAAGGCTATTTGGGACTCGTTATTTATTTGATAGTACCTAACTTCAATGTTTTGATATAAGCTTAAGTCCAATAATTGTTGAAATTATTTATATTGATAGGTAATTTTATCTTATAAATAAAGTATATATTGATCATATGCCACAGCCGATGCACCGAAACCTTCCTTTTGATTTATTAATCCTTCATTTAAATATCTTCCCTTGTTTTCATTTGATATACCAAAATCAAAATATTCTTTGTCCTTATAAATTTCATTAATCAACTTATCAAAAATAATATCTAAAGCACCTATTGCTTTACCCTCTTCTGATGCCGATATATATTGAACATGAACATTTTCCTTATTTTCATAAACTACTACTCCGCCTAATAAAGTATTATCTTTGTAAGAACAAAACAACTTTATATTATTAGGAAAGATACTAGCAAGACTTTTAATTTCATTTACTGTATGAACAGGTCTTGATTCATGCTTTTCCATGAGATTCTGCTCTAAAATCACCCAATATTTATCATAGTCATTAGTTTCTAAGACAATTATATTATTTTTTAAGGCCTTATTTATCTGCCTTTTTCTTCTGGTTTCATAATCATTCTTTTTACCTAATTTTATTGAAGATGAAATATTCCTAATATGGAGTTTAGCATTATTTATAAATAATGCATATAAATCCTCCTGTGAAGGAATTTCGTGATAAATATAAGGAATAGGCTTATATAAGATTGTTTTAATATTTTTCCCTTTACAAAAATTAATTAATAAATTAAACATTTCTAACATAGTAGTTGTTTTCATTTTCTTATCTAATATAAAGCCACCATAGGTTAACCCTCCATGACTCATAAGCTCATTACCTTCTATATTTGCTGGAAGTATACCTATCAAATTTTTCTTATTGTCGTAAAACATAAGAGACATATCAGTAAATCTATCTTTATGATAATCCATATATTCTCTCATAATAAGAAATGTAGCGTTTTTACTTTTCCTTACAAATTCATTCCAAATGCTTTTTTTATCTTCACTATACACTTCTAAATCCATTAAATAATTACTCCTCCAAAATTGCATAGCCAAAGCCTGTCTTACCATGCCTGTTTCCATTATAAAACATGTAAGTTTTACTATTGAATTTTACTATATTAGGATAACAAATCATTTCTGAATCCCAGCCACTTTCCGATTTTTCAATTCCTGCTTCTTCATCTAGTCTTGTCCAATCAAGCCCATTTTTTGATGTTGCAAATCCAATTTTATATGGTTCATTGGTACTTCTTATTGAATACCACATTTTATACATATCATTTTCCTTTATAACCCATGGCCTTCCAAAACCATATTCATATTCATTCTTGAAGCTTATACATGTATGATTTTCACTAATCCATTCAATTCCATCATATGAATAGGCATATTTTATAACATATTTAGGATAACTTTTATCATTTACTAGAATCCAGTTTATAGCAGAAACATACCAGCATTTAAAAATATTATCTTCTACTATTATGCTTGTTGCAGAACGCAAATACGGTTCTTCTTTCGTTCTATCAAGAACAGGTACCCTTGAAACTTTAGTAAAATTTTCCCCATCTTCGCTTGTGGCTAACCCTGCAAAAAGCATATGAGGTACTCTTTCACATCTTTGCCACCCATAATAATATAAATATTTTTTGTTATCCACTGTTAAGATGCAGGATGGATTAACCCCAGAATCGTCAAAGGTACCAATATTTCCTATATCTAATACTGGCTTTTCACTTATGTTTTTTATATTTTTTAAGTTTAACATGTCCACATCAATATAACCGATTCTCCCATACATTTCTCTATCCAGTGTGGCAAAATAAATCCTTACAGTGTCATTACTTATAATATCTGCAGTTGGAATGAGTGCATAGCTCTGCATCCACTCAAATTCACCTTTAGGTGAAAATATTAATCCTTGCTTATTCCATTTCATAAAATCATTCCTTTAAAGAATTCTTTGTTCTTTCAGATAAAAATTCCACATCAGATGCTTTACCTTTTACAATTTTACCACTCTCAATATCCTTTAAAACTAAAGCACCTGCCCCAATAATACAGTCACTTCCTATATTAATATTATTTATTATCGTTGCATTAACCCCTATAAAACAATTATCTCCTATATTGCAAAATCCGGATACAACTGCATGAGATGCTACAAAGCAATTATCTCCAAACCTTGAATGATGGCCAATATGATTTCCACTCCATAAGACAGTATTATTCCCCAATTCAACAAATGGCTGCACCACATTATTTTCAAATATAAAGCAGTGCTCTCCCATCTTTACATTTTTCCATACAAAAGCATGTGAACTAATATATGAAGCTAATTTATATCCTTTATTCTTGCATTCCTTCATTAACCTCGTCCTTAATCTATTTAATTTCTTATAAACGGTCGCAACAAAAACATAGTGATTCTCTGGGTCATACAACTTTTCTATATCTTCAAGAGGAATAACTGGTAATCCAAGCATTTCTTTATCTTTTAAATAATCTTTTTCAACAGAGAAGGCTACAACCTCATAATCAGAATCATAAGTAAAATATTCATATGCTATTTGCGCAAATGCGCTATCACCAATAATTATTAATTTTTTATTTTTATCCATTTATTTATCCTCCTAAATTAAGGTTTTATAATTAATATATCTTCTCTCCTGTTTGCCATTGGAAGCTTTTTATCCTGAGGAAGTATATAACTATCAAATCCTGATAACCTACACCTTTGAATAATTGACATTACAACCGAGTCATCCATATTTTTTGCTTCAATATCGTTAAACTTTACTAGTGGCCGCTCCCTCCTGCCTGTAAAATTCTGATGATATTTTATTCCCTCCTTAGATGCAAAAAATCTTTTTCTTTTTGATATATTAGGAATATCTCCAATAAGCATTACTCCTAGCTCTTTTAGAAGCGTTAATGATGTATCAATGAAATCAAATATGCTTAGTTCATTAAATACATATTGAATTACGCTGTAAGTTATAATACAATCAATTTTTCCTTTATAATTTTCTATAAATTTTTCACAGGATTTAGGATAATATCCTTTAACTTTTAATACAAAATCATATTCTGGAATATTATTAAGCATTTCCTCTGAATCAATGAGTATTAACTTGTGCTTATTTACCTTGCAGTATTCAATTAACATTAAAGTTAAGTTACTACATCCGCATCCAATATCTAAAATTGTTTTATTTCTGCCATCTTCTATTCCAAGCTTAGTTATTATATCCTCAAGTATAAATTTCTCTTTATTCTGCCTATATTCAATTGGAAAACCAACCTTTTCTATATTATTTAACTTATCACTTTTGGCTAGTTCTTTAAATTTCTCATAACTCAAATCCTTAAATATATCTGATTTTAAGTCCACATTATACCTCTCCTTGAACATTTATCTATATATCATACTTTCTAATTTATGTTTTTTATCACCATTCTAGACCATTCAATAATCTTTTATTAAATTAATGTTACTAATATATAATCAAATAAATAGCAAGTCGATGTGTATGAAATTTACTTTTAAATTTATTATATGTAAGCTTTAAGTACACTTTCTTATTATCAGCATAAAATATATAGATGAGCTAGATTTTGTATAATATGGAGGTGACTAAATGTATAATTGTTCTCTGTTTAAATTTTTGAGTATAGACAGCAACTATGGAAATCTAACTCCTATTGAAGGATTACTTGATGTTCCTTTTGATATAAAACGAATTTATTATATTACTAACGTTCCACAAAACACAGCAAGAGGCTTTCATGCCCATAGAAAGCTCCATCAAGTACTCGTATGTGTAAGCGGCTCTGTAAAAATAAAGGTAAAGAACCCTAAAGAAGAAACTGAATTTATATTGGACAATTCTTCTGTTGGCTTATATATTGGTCCATATGTTTGGAGAGAAATGTATGATTTTAGCAAAGATGCAGTCCTCCTAGTACTTGCATCTGATTATTATAATGAAAATGACTATATACGAAATATTGATTTTTATATGAAGGAAGCTGCAACTAGATACAAGGAAGTGATTATATGAAAATACCATTTTTAAACCTTGAACCAATGCATGCTGAAATAAGAAATGAAATTCTAGCTGCTTTTGAAAAAGTATATGATAAAAATATTTTTATTTTAGGAGATAGCGTAGATGCTTTTGAAAAAGAATTTGCTAATTACTGCAATGCACTTTATTGTATAAGCTGTGGAAATGGCTTAGATGCTCTTTCTATCATTTTAAGAGGATATGATATTGGAGAAGGTGATGAAGTTATTGTGCCTTGTAACACGTATATTGCTACTGCCCTTGCAGTTTCGTATGTTGGTGCTAAAGTTGTTTTAGTAGATCCTGATATTAAAACTTTTAATATTGATATAAATAAAATTGAAGAAGCTATTACTCCAAAAACAAAAGCTATTATCGCAGTTCATTTATATGGCAGACCAGCAGAAATTGATAAAATAAAACTTATCTGTAAGCAGCATAACTTGAAGCTTATAGAAGATGCTGCTCAAGCTCATGGAGCTATATACAACGGTAAGCGAGCTGGAAACCTAGGTGATGCAGCTGGTTTTAGCTTTTATCCCGGAAAAAATCTAGGAGCGCTCGGAGATGCTGGTGCTATTCTCACTAGTGATATTACTTTAGCTAAAAAAGTTAAAGCTATACGAAATTATGGTTCAGAAATTAAATATCATAATGAATATAAGGGCGTAAACTCCAGACTTGATGAAATGCAGGCTGAATTTCTAAGAGTTAAACTTAAATATCTTGATAAATGGAATACTGATAGGCAAAAAATAGTTAAGCTTTATCTTGAAAAAATTAATAATAGTAAAATAATTCTTCCTTATATAGACTCTGTTCAAAAGTCCATCTGGCATGTCTTTGCTATAAGAACAGAATTTAGAGATGAGCTGCAAAGTTACTTAAATACTAATGGAATTAACACTTTAATTCATTACCCAATACCTATTCATCTTCAAAAAGCCTATAAAGATTTAGGATATAAACAAGGTGATTTTAAAGTAGCAGAGACTCTCTCAAATACTGTCTTAAGCTTGCCTCTATGGCACGGCATGACTATTGAAGAAGTTAATTATATTATAGATGTCTTAAATAAATGGTGATCACTAAATGCTTATATATTATAATAAGAAACATTAAATAAGGACCTAAATATAGGTCCTATTTTTATATAAATTTTTAATTATTTTCTAAATACGATTATCTTTTATCTGTTTTGCCACTTCATTTGCAGCAATCATTCCACTTTGAAGTGCTCCCTGCTGCGAAACATGTTTTTGCGAAATATGCTCTCCTGCAAAAAACAATTTACTTTCCATTTCTGGAACTGTTACATCATAGGAGAAAAGCACTTTATCTCCTGGCTTTGATAATGCTCCTCCAGTCCATATATACTGTACATCTGACCAAATTAATGATTTGTAATCAATCAATTTATCATCAAGGTAATTACGAGAAAGACCATGAACTCTTTCTACATATCTCATTACATCATCAAGTAATAATTCTGGATTTTCATTTCCAATTCTTTCTGCTTCCTGTCCCCAGCTATAACCAGCTAATAATACACCTGCTTCTTTATAACTGGTTCCAGGTCTTAATGCCCATCTTCCATATTTATTAGCTATAGGTTTTGCATGATCTGAAGGATAGGAAATTGAAACTAGTGGAAGATCAGTATAAGTGTTTCCTCCTATTATTTGTGTTTGTGCATTTCCCATTTCCCAAAATCTATCCGTAAGATATAGATATATCTTGTGGGCTGCTTTATAATTCATTTCACTTATTGCCTGCATCTTTCTATTTGTAAGAAGAGGTTTTATTTCCATCCTCCTTAAACTTGAAAATGGTATAGCACATATTACATAATCAAATTCTTCAGATGTTTCTTTATTATTTATATAATCCATGTATTTAAGAATAACTTTATCTTTTGAAGGAGAATCATAGATTCCACTAACAGGAAAGCCCATTTTTATTTCTACTTTCCCTAAACGTTCTTTACCAATATTTTTGTATACTTCATTATTTTTATCACACAATGCTTCATACAAGGAAAGAGGTAAATTTATCATACCATCTGTAATTCGATAGGTGTATTGAAAATCCTCTGTATAATACTTTTGAAGAATTTCAGTAAGACTTAAATCAAAAAACTGTCGTCTACCTTCCAAACATCCAAGCATTGATATGAAATCTTGACTAAGGCCTGCATTCTCATATAGGCTTCTATAATTCATTTTATCTATTTCAACTATTTCATCAGAATATTCAGGTTTTGTTTGGATTAATTCCCTCTTTAATTCTACCGGAAGAGATTTGAAATATTTTCTACATATACTTTCCTGAAACTCTCTCCAGTTTTTTTTCATTTCAGCTTCCTTTAAGTCAAACTCAATATATATAGAATTTTTAACATTTTCTCCATTTATATCGTTAAGCATGCGTTCATTTCTAACATAGAATAAAGCGTTACTATTATAATCCACAAAAGGTGTGGTATCAAGTTTAAAAAGATTTATATAGTGCCAGGTAGTTTCATGAGATATCGGCACACACATTGGTCCAAGCTCACCAAAATATTTTCTATTTCTGTCAAAATAATGAGTATATACTCTCCCTCCTACTCTTTGACTCGCTTCAAATAAAGTAATGTTGCATCCTATCTTTCTTAGTTCAACTGCAGATGCGAGTCCAGCTTCTCCAGCACCAATTACCGCTACTTTTATATCTTTAGCTACTCCTATCGGACAAATATTACTTATATCCTCAGGAGGACTCATTGAATTAACTATATCACTAAAATCATCTAATCTATCCTGCATTTTTAATATATATTTAAGCATTGTATATCTTTCAGACTCGTTAGGATTATCCATTTGATACGGAATATCTGATTTATTATTAGAATTCATAACTTTCACATCCTAATTTTTATTACATATATAATTATATATGTACCCAAAGTTCTTCTTAGGTTATTTGCCTTTATATATTCTCATGATTACAGTAAGAAGCTTTTCTATATCATATAATGTATTAAAATATCCCGGACTAACTCTCACAGTTCCAGCATATTCTGTACCAATCACCTTGTGTATTAATGGTGCACAATGATATCCTGTTCTCACCGCTATTTCTTCATTATCTAACTTTTCTCCAACAATAGATGCATCCACCCCCTTTATATTAAATGAAATAACAGGACCTCTTTTCTTTCCACTGCTTTCTCCATATACCTTTATATAAGGAAGTCTTTTCATTTCATTTAATAGATATAACGTTAGTTCACTTTCATGTTTTTCTATACTTTCTATTCCAACTCTTTTAATAAATTTTATACCTTCTCCGAGACCTGCAATCCCTGGTGTGTTTAAAGTTCCACTTTCAAACTTATCTGGCATAAAGCTTGGCTGAACCATAAAATGTGAATTACTCCCTGTACCTCCTTCCTTGAAATTCTTTAGTTTTATACCTTCTCGTATAAATAAACCTCCAGTGCCCTGGGGCCCAAGTAATCCTTTATGGCCTGAAAATGCCAGTATATCAATATTATCTTTTTCCACGTCAATTGGTATAATTCCAACACTCTGAGATGCATCTACCATAAATATAACTCCATTTTTCTTTGCAAGCCTTCCTATATTTCTAATATCCTGAATACTTCCAAGTACATTAGATACATGACTTACTATTATCATTTTTGTGTTTTTCTTAATTTCATCATTAATATCATCAATATTAATATATCCTGCTTTATCAACTCCAACTAAACTCACTTCAATTCCCGCTTTACTTAGTGAATTTAAGGGTCTTAAAACAGAGTTGTGTTCAATTACTGTACTTATAACATGATCGCCTCTTTTTAAAACTCCTTTTATTCCTGTATTTAATGCTTCTGTTGCATTACTTGTAAAAACTAAATTAAAAGGGCTAGGAATATTAAATAAGTTGCTTATTTCTTCTCTTGTCTCCATAATTTTGGCGGATGCTCTTACAGCTATTTTATAGGCGCTCCGCCCTGGGTTTGCAGCATAATTTTTCATGCAGTTTAGTGTCTCTTCATAGACTTCTGTTGGTTTAGGAAACGATGTAGCTGAATTATCTAAATAAATCATTTGAAACTCCTTATGGAATTTATGCGTTACGCTAATTAAATAGTAAAAAACTCTAACAAACCTCACAAATCCTAATTATAATTAAATAAAATAAAAATTAATAATAAGGACAATGATTGAAATGCTAGAGTTCACTTATTATACTATTGATAATTTTCATAATACAAAGAACTTTTCGCAGTTTTCATTGTATTAAATAATAATGTGTATCAATGTAATAAAATATACTACATATTAAAAGATATCAAGCTATTCCGTAAAAATATTTTTTAACTAACAAAACGCATAAATAAATACTCATATTTGTGCACTTTTAGTGAAATTAAAACTTTATGTCCTTATCGTCATCTGAATAATCTGGATCAATATAATTGTCATCGCAATCTGGGAATAATGGGTCTAAATTTTGATCTGGATAGAACTTAGGAATTGGAGCCCTTTCAAATCTTTCACATGGATCTTCCTCTGGTTCCTCAATACATGGTTCTTTTGGAACTGGACAATAGTCATAAGCTGGAATTAAAAGCTGTACTATAAGTTCACATTTTACAACAATATAATATCCTAACGTAATATCTAAAACACTATTGCAGTCTTCATCCTCTAGTAATTCACCCGCTAAAGCATCTGCAACCATTTCAAGCTTGATTATACTAGAATCTAAATCTTGAGCTTTATGAACCGGCATAAAACTAGCTGAAATTTGAGCTATAGAATCAGGACAGTAAAATTTTCCTATTACATCTGTTCTATTGATTTCAAACAACTCACTCTTATTTACACCATTGCAGTCAATATAATCTGCATAGAAAGAAATCATGTACGAAAGTACTATTTTTTTGAAGCCTGGCTTCCCGCATATTGGTGTTTCATCGACGGATATTAACTGTACGTTAAAATCTCTGCTTCCTATATATCTCTTAGGTTTTTCCAATGGATTACTTCTCAATTCACAATCTGTTGTACATGTGTCAGGACCTTCACAATATACAAGA
This sequence comes from Clostridium sp. DL-VIII, assembly GCF_000230835.1. Classification (NCBI taxonomy): domain Bacteria; kingdom Bacillati; phylum Bacillota; class Clostridia; order Eubacteriales; family Clostridiaceae; genus Clostridium; species Clostridium sp. DL-VIII. Next base: position 2,036,379 of record NZ_CM001240.1, on the reverse strand, counting down.
CATCGTTTTATTAGGCATTGATCAAAAATTTTAGGTATTTCAACGCAAACTAATTCAGAAGGATCCGGTAAACGCCCCTGTTTATTTACAAGGCCTGGACGTGGTGTAAATTTTTTAAAATTTATGGACATAAATTCTCCTCCTTAAAAAAGACTATAACAAACGTAATTTCTTTAATATTCATACTACATCGTATGTAAAAATTTTGAAATTGTGACTCAAAAAAATTATATAAAATATTTTTTATTTAACTACGTTTATATTTATATTGTATGTTGTCCGTCTCAATTTATCTTTAGAATTATGCATAAATATATTCTTACATAAATATACATAATCAATAAATATAATATAATATAAGGAGATAAAATTAATGGAAAATTTTACAGAGGTTAAGTGTAGCGCCACAACCTATTTATGCAATATTAAACCTAATATTAATTTTAGCAATGAAGGAATTTTACTCGTTGGATCTATAAATAATAAATCTCAAAACTATAATGTATTTAAATCATTAATGCAGTTTTATATACCAGATTCAGACATTGATTCTTCTAAAAGAATATATTTATATTTATTTCTTGAAAATCTACATTATGCACATAATAATTTTACTATTAGTATTTCTCTTCATAGTACTGACTCTGATATTAACGTTTCAACTGTAAATTGGCTTACATGCCCTAAGAGAAATGCGCTTTCTGAAATGAATATAAATATTCCAAGCCAATCTACTAAAAAATATATAAAAATTGATATTTCTAATATTATAAAGTCTTTGAATTCTAATACCAATATTTACAATATAGTATTAGAACCATTAAATTTAAAGCCATCTTACATGATTCAATTTGATTCTAGTAACTCTGAAAATCCACCTTATTTAGTTGCTATAAAAGATTTCTTTAATAATGAAGATTCTTCTAATAGTCCTGAAATTGATAATAGCGATTTTGACACTAGTAATAATACTGATGCTGATACTGATATAGATAGTCATAGTGATAATGATAATTACAACACTGAAATAAATGAAGAACTAGAAAATGAAGATATTTCTCTTAATGATAAATTTAATACAGAAAACTCTTCAGATAAAATAATTAATGAATTAAATACTCAAAATTCTAAGTTTGATAAATTAGAACATAACTTATTAAATTTAATTGATTCTTTTAGCACTGTTGTCGACAATGTAAAGAATAATTCAGCAGCCATAGATAATGATATTGTTCCTACCATTAATAAATTTGCTGAAAATTTTTCTAACATAAATAACAGTACAGACATATTAAAAAATTATATAGAAGATCATACAAATTCATACACAGATTTTTCAACCAACTTAAGTTCTAAATTAAATGAACTTATAAAGACTGAAATTGAAAATCTAAAGACTTCTGTGAATAATGATCTTCTTCAACTAAAAAACTCAAATGCTCAAAATATATCTGATTTAGACGGTCTTGTGAAAAATATAAGTTCAGATATAAATGATAATATAAACTTATTGAAATCTCCTATTGAAAAATTATTGGATCAAACAAATTCAACCATGGAGACTATATTAAATAATCTAATAAAGACTGAAATTGACGCCCTAAAAAATTCTGTTGAAAATTTAAATTCAAAAGCAAGTACAACTTCTGATTCAGCTGAGCTTCTAAAAAATGAGATTAATGCCTTAAAGAATTCTGTAAATGATGATATCTCATTATTACATTCTTATGTTGCCAGCAGTGTATCTAGTTTAAATGATTCAATAAAAGGTATAAATGAAACTCTTTCTCAATTATCTGCCCAATTATCAAAATTATCAGAAGCAAAAGATACTATAAATCACGAATCTATTTAAAAAAATATAAGGTCATGAGCTTATTAATGTTATTATGAATACTCTTTTATTGGAGCATTCATGATACTACCTCTAAGCTCATGACCTTAATCATATTATATTTAAGCTTTATTTTATGTTATTTAACAAATTCGACATTTCTATAGCCGAAACCGCACATTCATAACCTTTGTTTCCTGCTTTAGTTCCTGCTCTCTCAATTGCCTGCTCTATAGTATTTGTTGTAAGTACTCCAAATATTACTGGTTTTTCACTTTCAAGAGAAACATTAGCAATCCCTTTTGATACTTCTGAGCAAACATAATCATAATGTGATGTGGCACCTTTTATTACTGCCCCTAAACAGATTACTGCATCATATTTAGGATTCTTTGCCATCTTCTTTGCTACAAGCGGAATTTCAAAAGCCCCTGGAACCCATGCAATATCAATATCTTCTTCATTTGCTCCATGTCTTTTTAAACCATCTAATGCACCTTCTAAAAGTTTTCCTACAATAAATTCATTAAATCTCCCTACAACTATTCCAAACTTCAAACCTTGTGAAACTACATTTCCTTCAAATATATTCATTATATTTTCCTCCATTATTTTAAATTATTTTGCGTTAAAATTTTATAAATGTAATAAATGATTCATCTTTTCCTTTTTGACTTTTAGATAAAATTCATCATTTTTATTTGATGGCACTTGTATTGGAATCCTTTCAATTACTTTAATGTCGTTTTTTTCAAGTCCCTCTATTTTATCTGGATTATTGGTAATCAGCTTAACACTATTTACTCCAAGGATTTTAAGCATATCTGCACTTATTTTATAATCTCTCATATCATCCCTAAAACCTAAAGCTAAATTTGCTTCCACCGTATCTAGTCCTGTATCCTGAAGTGCATATGCCTTTAATTTATTTAAAAGCCCTATACCTCTTCCTTCCTGTCTCATATACAAAAGTATACCTTGCTCTTCTTTAGCTATCATCTCCATTGCTGCTGCATATTGTTCACCGCAGTCACATTTTCTTGATCCCAAAGCATCTCCTGTTAAACATTCAGAATGAACTCGTACGAGCATAGGTTCCTCAGTCTTAATATCTCCTTTAATTAATGCCAAGTGGCACTTTGAAGAATTTTTTTCACTAAAAGCTAATACTTTAAAATCTCCATATTTTGTTGGTAATTTAGCTTCGACTTCTTTAGTCACACTTAAATGCTCCTGTGTTCTATATTTAACTAAGTCTTCTATTGTAATAATTTTTAAATTATGCTCTTTTGCAAATTTTATTAGGTCATCACGCCTAGCCATGGTTCCATCATCATTTATTATTTCACATATAGCTGCTGCACCTTTAAATCCTGCAAGTTTCGCTAAGTCAACTGAAGCCTCTGTATGTCCTCTTCTTTCTAAAACTCCACCATTTTTAGCAACCAAAGGAAATACATGACCAGGTCTTCTAAAATCATCTTTTTCTTTTGCAGTTACAAGTTCATTTATCGTATGAGCTCTCTCAAATGCTGAGATTCCTGTTGTTGTATCCTTATGATCTATTGACACTGTAAATGCAGTTTCATGATTATCTGTATTTCTTTCTACCATCGGATTTAATCCTAATCTCACTGCTATTTCTTCTTCTACTGGTGCGCAAACTAAACCTTTTGCATACTTAATCATAAAGTTAATATTTTCACCAGTGGCCATTTCTGCTGGAATTACTAAATCCCCCTCATTTTCTCTTCCTTCATCATCAACAATTATTACTAATTTTCCTTCTTTAATATCTTTTAAGCCTTCTTCTATGCTATTAAACTTCATATCTACATCTCCTGACTTTAATTTATATACACATATTTTTTTATTAGGGCCACATCTTTTTTTACTGATTAGAAGCCACTGTTTTTTAAGAACTCCATAGTAACATCTCCTTTTTTTTCTTCCTTATCTGCATTTTTTCCACCAAATAATTTTTCTATATACTTCCCTACTAAATCGCATTCTAAATTTACTATTGAGTTAACTTTCTTTTCTGGAAGAATGGTATTATCTAAAGTGTGTGGTATAATTGAAACTTTAAACACTTGATCATCAACATAAGCGACAGTTAAACTTATTCCATCTATTCCTATTGAGCCTTTATATATAATGTATTTCAAAACATCCTTAGGTGCGGAAATAGTAAACCAGGTTCCATCCTTTTCTTCATTTATTGCAACTATTCTGCCAATTCCATCTATATGACCACTTACAATATGACCTCCAAGCCTGTCACTTAACCTTAAAGCTCTTTCAAGATTCAACTTATCGCCAACTTTAAGATTTCCCAAATTGCTTTTAGATAAGGTTTCTCCCATTGCTTCTGCTTTAAATGAATTTGAGCTCATCTCTTTAACTGTTAAACAAACTCCATTTGTTGCTATACTATCTCCTATTCTTGTTTCCTCTAAAACATTTTTGCATTTAATTTCTATTAGTCCAAAGCCACTACTCAAATTAAATTCTTGCAATATTCCAACTTCTTCAATAATTCCAGTAAACATTCTTTCCTCCTTGCTTCAACATATTGAAAAATAACAACTCCCCATATTAACTTACGTTTCTTTTCATACGTCTTATTTATTTTCTATATATCCTTCTATAATTAAATCTTCTCCAATATTTCCATAACTAATATTCATCAATTTCACTGCTTCACTTAATTTTGAAAATCCCTGTCCTGCTATGCTGCTTTTACTTTGTTCTCCTCCTAGTATCTTTGGAGCAATGTAAAATATAACTTTATCAACAATATTCTCTTTAAGCGCTGAAAAATTTAATGTTCCTCCACCTTCAATAAGCACTGAATCGATGCCTTCCTCCCCAAGCTTTTTTAGAAGCTCTTTTAGATCCACTCTATTATTTTTACTTGCCACTTCTATAACTTTAACGCCTAAACCTCTAAGCAGCTGTTTTTTATTTTCATCAGAATCTATTGATGTTGCAACAATAGTATTCTTATCTTCATTTTTAACTACTTTAGAGTCTAAAGGAATTCTAAGATTAGTATCTACAATAATTCTTATCAACTTTTTCTCACTGTTAATTCTACATGTAAGCTCTGGATCATCTGCTATAACTGTATTTACTCCAACCATAATTGAACTTACTCTGTTTCTTATGTTTTGTGAATCTGCTCTTGATTCTTTAGACGTAATCCATTTAGATTCCCCACTATAAGTTGCTATTTTTCCATCAAGAGACATTCCACTTTTTAAAATAACAAAAGGTATCTTAGTTGTAATATATTTTATAAAAATCTCATTCATTTTTTTGCACTCTTCTTCTTTAACCCCAACTATTACCTCAATACCATGCTGCTTTAATTTTTCTATGCTCTTTCCAGCAACTAATTCATTTGGATCTAACATTCCAATTACGACCTTTTTGAATTTCTTTTCAATCAATAAATCTACACATGGAGGAGTTTTTCCATGGTGAGCACAAGGTTCTAGTGTTACATAAATAGTACTTCCTTCTACATCCTCTGTTGCATTTTTTACTGCATTCCTTTCAGCATGAGCCTCTCCATAGCATTCGTGATAGCCTTCCCCAATTAGCTTGTTGTCCTTAACTATAACCGCCCCTACTAATGGATTAGGGTTCACTCTGCCAATTCCCATTTTTGCTAATTTCAATGCTCTTTCCATATACTTTTCATTCAAAAAATCATCATCTCCCACAAAAATAAAAGATCTATATATAATCTTGTAATAATTTGAGATTTTTATACGCGCAAAAAACCCTGAATTTCAAAATCTTCAGGGTTTAGTTATAATTCTAATTAATAACATTATTTATAATTAAAATTTTAAAATATAAGTTTTTAAAATTGTATACTACTTACTTTTTATATTACTTAAAATAAAAACCCTGAATTTTACAATTCAGGGTAGACTTACAAAAAGTAATAATATTTAAGTTTTAATTATAACTAATATTAATCACTATCTTCTTTCATCCAGACTTTACTGTCGGCTTCGGAATTTAACCGAATCTGCTAATTATAGCTCGCGGGCTGTACCGCCGATAGGGAATTTCACCCAACCCCGAAGATTTTATATTAAATTTTCTATATATAAAATATCATATTATTAAAAAAATGTAAAGCACTAATTAAACTTTATCATATCAAATTCTTTTTTCTTTTCTTTTAGCCATTTAATCATTTCTGAATCATTCCAAACTTCTAATCCCAAGCTAGCATATTTCGCAGCTTCAACTTCGCTTCCAATTTTAATCAAGTTAGGCAGTGAAGCAGGTATATTTTTTTGTCTTAAAAGATATGGTATAACATATGGATTTCTTCTATATGCTCTTCTTAACAAATGTTCAGCTTCGTCAACTCTGTTTGTTTTATATAATAAAGCTACCTTACTATAGTATATAGCTGCTAGATTATCTTTTTCATATTTTTTCAATAAATCTTCTAGTTCAGAATATTTATTTTCAATTAGAAGCCAGTTAACAACTATAGCTCTAACCATCAAATTATCTCGTTCATTATATTTTAAAATCTCAAGAGCATTTTCTATTGCTGCTTCTCTTTCTCCAATTCTCCATAAATGCATAGCTAAATTGTACTTAGCTCCAAAAAAAGGTTCAGCTATTTTTAATTTAAATAATTCTGGCTCAGCATTCTCTAAATTATCTATTCTCAATGAATTTTGTGCTGCCTTAACTGCCCTTTCCAAAAGAGTTTTCTTTTGAGCCGCACTTAAGCTAGTATCTTTTGACAAAATAATATATGCATCAGCACAATCTTTCCATACGGTTAATGCTTCTTTTGCATACTTCGCTTTGCTATTATAATTCTTTTGTTTCCAAGCATGATCTATAATTGCTTGTGCTTCAAGTAAATTTCTATGTACTGCAAATTTAAATGGTTCTTTTCTATCTATTTCATCCTTTTTGTCTACTTTTACTAAATCGTTTCCTGTAACTGCCGTTTCATCTTTCACTTTTGACATCTTATCCTTTAAAATGTCTTTATTGTTATTTTTACCTATTATCCACTGTTCATTTTCTTTTGATAAGTCTAATAGATTTTTTACTTCCTTTGATTTACTAGAGCCTGTACTACTGCTTACTCCAAATGCCTTATATAAATCAGCAGCTTTAACATATGGTTCTTCCTTTGAATCAAATAAATTATTCACTGTTCCTATAGCATGCACTATTCCTGCTGCCCATGAGATACTTTTTCCCTTTTTTAAATCTTCTTCACAATTTAAAAATAATGTTTCAGCAGCTCGAACACAAATATTTTCGTATTCTTCATTAAGAAATTCACTTGAAAAACTTTTTATTTTTTCAACTATTTCTTCATACTTGCTAGCTATTTCGTTAGATAATTTTTGCATTTCTTCTTATAGCTCCTTTATAAAAAATCTTTAACAAATTTGATTTTATCCTACAATATATATACTTTGCAAGTATATTCGCCAAATTTGTATTTTTGATTTTAAATTAATGATATTAACCCTTAACTTTTCACTAATGTTATTATTATATCACACTTATAATAATTATATCTACTCATTAATTTTTCTGAACCTTTTTGTTGATATTTAAACTCTTTTAGCACACTCAAAAAAATTATCACAAAATATGCGTACACTTTTTTCATTATAGTGGAGATTTAATTGTTTTACGCTTTAACATGCCTTAACTATATTCTTTTGCACTATTTATATTTTTATTCATATATATATGAATATAATAATTTTAAATCCAGGAAATGTATATATGCTGTCTAAATTTTTATATAATCTTTGCTTATTGCTTTCAACTCCATATAAAGATCTCAATTTAATTCATGGAAATTTTAATTATTTAGACAATTACATACTTGAAAAACTTTACTTAAAAAAATTATTTGATTTTAAGTGGAGAAAAAAAATGAAGTCTATATTTAAAAATTTTCATTTTGATTATAACTATAATATATTAGATATGAATAGTCACTTTACTAAATTATTGCTTAATTTAAAAATTTTCTTTATTATTGAAAATTCTACTCAAGACATACCATCTGCCTGCACCCAGAATTATATTATTATCTTAGAATACTTAAACAATAGATTTCACTTACGATTACTTCTAGAAAATGAGGAGGATCCCCTTTTATATAATTATATTTTAAATGATGATTTTTCTCATATATATGATCTTATTTCTTCTGAAAAACTGAAATCATATGAATATAAATTTCCTTCAATTGATTTATTATATGGAACTTTTCAAACTTTTATTTCCTCTTCCAAAGATGCTCCAAATAAAAGAAAAAGTTTGGACTTTAATGTTGACGAGGCTTGTACTTACGCAGAAACTTATGCCTTAAATCCAAATCCTAATTATAAATCCTTTGAAGGCATTGGTGGAGATTGCACAAATTTCATGTCCCAAATCCTTTATGCCGGAGGACTTAATAAAACTCCAACCTGGAAACCATATACTAACGCATGGATTAGGGTTGAAGAGATATATTCATATCTAATATCACATAAATTAGGAACTAAACTTCCTGATGATACTTATTTAGATAGAGGTTCTTTAATTCAATTTTATACTCCTGCTATAGGCAAATTTTTTCATAATGGCTTTATAACTTACAAACTTGAAAATAATGATTGTCTCTATTGCTGCCATAGTTATAATAAACTAAATTATCCTCTTAGCGAGATCTATCCAAATAGATACCCAACTCTTAGAGCCTTAAAATTTGACTAATTCTTTTATAGATGAACAGCTTTGAAAATAGAGTTATGTGGTAGCTTACCGAAATCACATACATTTTTATTCCGCAGGACTTGTGAAATCTTCGCTGAAAGTTCTAAATGTGAGCATGCACCCATTTCTGCATGCTCCCGAGACAAACTCGTGACAAGCAGCAAATGGAACAAGCTCACATTAAGAACTTTTAGCAGCTCAATTTCAAATGCCTGCTTCACAAAAATGTATATAATTTCTGGTATAAATGCACACAAAAGTTTAACATAAATGCATAAATATTCTATATAAAAAGTTTGTTTATCTATATAGATATAAAATTTAAGACTTTGACATATACATTGGCGTAAGAACTATAAATTAAAAGATTTGTACAAATGTATAAATTTACTTTTTGATTTAGGTATCTATATGTGATTGAAACTTAGAAATCGGCTATCAAAAAAAATTAGTTCTCCTCAGAAAAAAGAGGCAATTTTATTGCCTCTTTAGTTTTATACAGTTATTTCACTCTTAATTTTTAATGCTTCTTCATTATTTTTTATAATTGGATCTACATATTCGTCTATAAATTCTACAACTTGGCTTGGTGCTCTTCCAACGAATTTAGCTGGGTCGATAACTCCTAATATCTCTTCTTTTGTAAGACCGAAAGAATTATCATTTATGATTCTTTCAATTAAGTCATTATCTAAACCTTCACCTTTTACTCTTTGAGCTGCTGCCATTGAGTGAACTCTTATCTTTTCATGTAATTCTTGTCTATCTTTGCCTCTCTTTACAGCTTCCATCATTATATTTTCAGTAGCCATAAATGGTAATTCTCTTTGTACATGGGAAGCTATTACTTTATCATATACTACCATATTTTCAGCAATATTTATGTATAAATTTAATACTCCATCCAATGCTAAGAATCCTTCAGCTACAGACAATCTCTTATTAGCTGAATCATCTAAAGTTCTTTCAAACCATTGAGTCCCTGCAGTAATTGCTGGATTTAATGCATCTACTATAACATATCTAGCTAAGGCACTTATTCTTTCACTTCTCATAGGATTTCTTTTGTATGCCATTGCTGATGATCCTATTTGATTCTTTTCAAATGGCTCTTCCATTTCCTTCATGTTTTGAAGCAGTCTTAAGTCATTACTAAATTTATAAGCACTTTGTGCAATTTCTGATAAAGTATTTAAAACTATTGAATCAAGTTTTCTTGGATAAGTTTGCCCTGTTACCCCAAAACTTTTTTCAAAGCCCATTTTTTCTGCTACAATTTTATCTAATGCTTTAACTTTACTTTCGTCTCCATCAAATAGTTCCATAAAGCTAGCTTGGGTACCAGTAGTCCCTTTAACTCCTCTAAGCTTTAATGTTGATAGAAGGAAATCTATATTTTCTACGTCCATCACTAAATCCTGCATCCATAGGGTAGCTCTTTTACCCACTGTTGTTAGTTGAGCTGGTTGAAAGTGTGTAAAACCTAATGTTGGCATATCTTTATATTGAATAGCAAATTTTTTTAAATGATTTAAAACTGTAACTATTTTATTTTTGATTAGGTTTAATGCATCTCTCATTATTATAATATCCGTATTATCTCCTACATAACAAGATGTAGCACCTAGATGAATAATACCTTTAGCACTTGGGCATTGAAGGCCATATGCATATACATGACTCATAACATCATGCCTGACTTCTTTTTCCCTTTGAGCTGCTTCTTCGTAATTAATATCATTTATGTGTTCTTTTAATTCTTTTATTTGCTCTTCAGTTATATTTAAACCAAGTTCTCTTTCACCTTCCGCAAGAGCCACCCATAGCTTTCTCCAAGTAGTGAATTTCATATCATCAGAAAATATAAAACTCATTTCTTTAGATGCATATCTTGAATTTAAAGGTGTACTATATAAATTTCTCATTCAAAAACCTCCACACGAATATATTTTATTCTTTCTCATTCAACATTCGTATTATATCATATTTTTTTTATTTTTGCCTATTGAATTTTCAATTTTACGATAATTTTATGTCTAATTTTTTATAAATTTTAATTTTACTTTTTGTTATTATTGTCTCTAATATTCATATAAATATAATAATAGAGCACGTTAAAAAATAAAAGATCGGAGTGAAAAGTTATGTGTAAGTTAAATATTTTTGACAAGATTTCCTTAATACTAATTTTTATAGGTTCTATTAATTGGGGAACAATAGGATTATTCAAATTGAACTTATTGAGCATCTTTCTCTTTAACAATTCTAAACTTGAAAGAATTATGTATATTATAATTCTTCTAGGCGCTCTAGATTTAATTTCATTATTATTTAGATGGAATTTATTTGCTAACAACAAATAAACCTATTTTATTTATTAAATTAGAATCTATACAAAATAGAAAAAAGGTTCCATATTATAAATATGGAACCCTATTTTGTATATTAGTCTTCTAATGTTTCAACTAATTTAACAATTTCTTCAACTGCTAAAGCTTCGTCATCACCTGAAGCTACAACTTTGATTACAGCGTCCTTAGTTACCGCTAAAGATAAAACTCCAATCAAGCTCTTAACATTTGCTTTCTTACCGTTATACTCTATGCTAACGTCCGATTTAAATGATGATGCTTTCTTAACTAATAAAGTTGCTGGTCTAGCATGAAGACCAGATGAATTTTTTACTGAAACCTCTTTTGCTATCATTAACATTACACCTCTTTACAAAAAAATTAATAAATATAGCATTTAACTATTATAGTATAAACGTTTTTATAAATAATTTCAACTCAAAAATCATTCTATATTTCATCAATTTTAAATAAACTCATTATCTTGGTTGTACTATTAACTTTATGGCTGTCCTCTCTTCTCCATCTATTTGTATATCTGTGAAGGCAGGTACACACACAATATCTTTTCCGCTTGGTGCAACAAATCCTCTTGCTATTGCAATTGCCTTAACTGCTTGATTTATTGCGCCTGCTCCTACTGCCTGAATTTCTGCGATATTCTTTTCTTTTATTATTGCTGCTAATGCACCTGCTACAGAATTAGGATTTGATTTAGTTGATACTTTTAATACTTCCATTTTTGTCTTTCCTCCTAAAATTTAATATACAAATCGTTTACATTAAATATATTCTATATCTTTCTTTAAATTCCTTTATATAATTGTAAAATTTTAAAATTATTTTTAAAATATTATAATCATGTTATTTATTCTTTAAAATAAAAGATGAAGTATATTTTTTAAAAATATACTTCATCTTTTTACTTAGCAAAATCTACTGCTCTAGTTTCTCTTATAACATTGATTTTAATTTGTCCTGGATATTCAAGTTCTTCCTCGACACTCTTAACTAAATTGCGTGCCAATTCAACTGTTCCAGCATCATCTACTTTATCTGGTTTAACCATAATTCTAATCTCTCTACCAGCTTGAATGGCATATGACTTTTCTACACCTTCATGTGAATTTGCAATTTCCTCTAATTTTTCCAATCTCTTAATGTATGCTTCTAATGTCTCTCTTCTAGCGCCTGGTCTAGCCGCTGATACTGCATCTGCCGCTTGAACTAGTACTGCTTCTAAAGATTGCATTTCTACATCTGAATGATGCGCTGCTATTGCATTTATTACTAATGGTGATTCATGATATTTCTTAGCTAAATCTCCACCAATTAAAGCATGAGGCCCTTCTTGCTCTTGATCAACAGCCTTTCCTATATCATGTAGCAATCCTGCCCTTTTAGCCAAAGTAACATCTAAACCTAGCTCTGAAGCCATTAAGCCAGCCAAATACGAAACTTCTATGGAATGTTTTAAAACATTTTGACCATAACTAGTTCTATACTTCAATCTACCAAGAAGTCTTATTAATTCTGGATGTAGTCCATGTACGCTAGTTTCGAGAGCTGCCTGCTCTCCTTCTTCTTTTATACTACTTTCCACATCTTTATTTGCTCTTTCAACCATCTCTTCGATTCTCGCTGGATGTATTCTGCCATCCACTATTAACTTTTCTAGTGCCATTCTTGCAACTTCTCTTCTTATTGGATCGAAGCTGGAAAGAATGACTGCTTCTGGAGTATCATCTATAATTAAATCCACTCCTGTTAATGTTTCTAAGGTTCTAATGTTTCTTCCTTCTCTACCTATTATTCTACCTTTCATCTCATCATTCGGTAGTGCAACAACGTGTACAGTTGATTCAGACACATGGTCAGCAGCACATCTTTGGATCGCAGTTGTAATTATTTCTCTTGCTCTCTTGTCTGCTTCTTCCTTTGCCTTACTTTCAATATCTTTTACCATTAAAGCAGCATCATGACTTATTTCTTTTCTTATTTCATTTAAAAGAATTTCACGTGCTTCTTCACTAGAAAGAGCTGATATCCTTTCAAGCTCTAATCTTCTTTCCTCATAAAGCTTCTGTACCTTTGCTTCTACTTGATCTACCTCAAGCATTCTTTCATTGATTGTTTCATCCTTTTTCTCAAGAAGCTCACTTTTCTTATCAAGTGCCTCTTCTCTTTGAATTATTCTTCTTTCAAGCCTTTGAATTTCATTTCTTCTGTCCCGAGATTCCTTATCAAAATCACTTCTTAATTTATGAAGTTCTTCCTTTGCCTCAAGGATTGCTTCTTTCTTTTTAGCTTCTGCATCCCTTTTGGCTCTGTTTAAAACTTCTTCTGCTTCTTTTTCAAGCGATTCTATCTTAGTCTTCGATATATTTTGAATCGTTTTATAAACCACTATTCCTAATATTAGTAAGACTACTATATCTACTAATATAATTACTGCTAGTTGCACATAAACACCTCCTAATTTATTATTTCTCATTATATTACTAACAAGAAAGTATAGTAAGGTGTCATATTCTTCTCACTGCATTTGGAATATGATAAACCAGTATTCCTTTTTATTCTATATTAAAAACAAAATTATGTCAAGTTTACTCATATAATGGCTATCCCTCGTATCACATTGTTTTCGCCTATACTAAAGCATTGTAAATATAGCTACATATATGTTTAATCATACATGCAGCTATACTTATAATTCAACCTATTAATATATTATGAAGTGAAATTATTTTTATTCATACCTTAGTTAAATTTATTTTTATTTTTCTACTTTCTCTTCAATACTTTCACTTATCTCATCATTAGCATTCTCGATTTTTTCTTCTGATTTGTTTATTTTAATCAATTCTGCAGGTGGAAGATTATATTTTTCTCTAATTTGATTTTCTATATCTAACGCTATTTCTGGATTTTCCTTTAAATACAACTTAGCATTTTCTCTTCCTTGGCCTAATCTTATATCATTATAAGAAAACCAAGCGCCGCTTTTTTGAACTATCTCTTCCTTTACTCCAACATCTACGATATTTCCATATCTTGAAATACCTTCATTGTACATAATATCAAACTCTGCTTGTTTAAATGGTGGTGCTACTTTATTTTTAGTTACCTTTATTCTTGTTCTGTTACCGATTATCGCATCACCTTGTTTTATTGAATCTATTCTTCTAATATCAAGTCGCACTGATGCATAGAATTTTAATGCTCTTCCTCCAGTTGTTGTTTCTGGAGATCCAAACATTACTCCTACTTTTTCTCTTAACTGATTAATAAATATAGCAACACAATTAGTCTTATTTATTGTTCCTGCAAGTTTTCTTAAGGCTTGAGACATAAGTCTTGCTTGAAGCCCAATATGCGAATCTCCCATTTCTCCTTCAATTTCAGCTTTTGGTACTAACGCGGCAACAGAGTCTACTACTAAAACATCAATTGCGCCAGAACGAACTAGAGCTTCTGCAATTTCAAGTCCTTGCTCTCCTGTATCAGGCTGAGAGATTATTAAACTATCAACATCCACACCAAGTTTTTGGGCATAGCTAGGATCTAATGCATGTTCAGCATCTATATATCCTACAGCTCCGCCTTTTTTTTGTGATTCTGCTGCTATACTAAGTGCAATTGTAGTTTTACCTGAACTTTCTGGTCCATAAATTTCAATAATTCTTCCTTTAGGTACTCCACCAATTCCAAGGGCTATATCTAAATCTAGGCATCCAGTTGATATAGCATCCATATTAGAAATATTATGATCACCCAATTTCATTACTGAACCTTTACCAAATTGTTTTTCTATATGACTCATAGCACTTTCAATTGCTTTTAACTTTTCTGCATTTATATTTCCCATAATACTAATAGCTCCCTTCTATCGAACTTATGTTCTGTATTTATTATAAATTAATTCTAAACTATAGTCAATAATTAATTCTAGGCATATACAAAGAAAATAATAGTGTAAAATATGCAAGCTACTCTGCTATTTTTTTGAATGCACCTTATAAAAAGTCCCTTCTTTAACTGTTAAAGAAGGAACCATTTAATTTATATCCAATTTTATATATTCTTAAACATAAAATTTTTATTTTTTCATATTTTTAGCTATAGCTTCTACTTATCATAAGAAACGGCTTCTTTATTCTTCTTAAAATAGTCATAGCCAGAAATTAATGTTACAATAACCGCAAGCATAAGAGCTACTGTAGGCACTATGACAAAGAATTTTTTTAAGTAGTAATTATCTATTGTAAAAATATTCAATAATTTTGCATCATGTATGTTTATTTTTAATAATAATAAAATTATTGCTATTATTTGAATAACTGTTTTTATTTTTCCCCACCAGCTCGCTGCTATAACTCTTCCTTGTGCTGCTGCTATTGATCTTAAGCCTGAAACTGCAAATTCACGGGCGATTATAACAACTGCTGCCCATGATGGTACCACATGCACTTCAACCAAAGAGATTAAAGCCGCTGTAACTAATAATTTGTCTGCTAAAGGATCCATAAATTTTCCAAAATTTGTTATTTGATTCCTACTTCTAGCAATATACCCATCAAGCTTATCAGTTAATGAAGCTAAAATGAATATAAATGTAGCTATAAAACTACCATAAGGTATATCTCTCACGGCTATAAATATTAAAAATACAGGAACCAAAACTATTCTAATTAGGGTTAACTTATTTGCAAGATTCATCCACAACAACTCCCACTAAATCATAATCCATATTTTCAATTATCTTTACTTTTATAAACTCACCATTATCTATATTTTTTGATGATTCAAACAATACATTTGCATCTATATCAGGAGCCATTTCATAGTTTCTCCCATAATAATACTTACCATTATATCCCTCAACAAGAATATCATATAACTTTCCAATTTTCAATTTATTTATTTCTCCAGAAATATCTTTTTGTAATATCATTAATTCTTCTTCTCTTTTTTTCTTAACAGCCTCACTTATCTGCCCTTCCATTTTGGCTGCTGGCGTATCTTCCTCTTGTGAATAAGTAAATACTCCTACTTTATCAAGTTTGTATTCTTTTAAAAATTCCATGATTTCGTTAAAATCATCATCATTTTCATTTGGAAATCCCACTATAAAAGTTGTTCTTAAAACAATTTCTGGAACGTTTTTTCTAAGTTTTTGTATCTTATCTATTATATCTTGTTTACTTGTTTTTCTTCCCATAAGCTTTAAAATCTTATCACTTATATGTTGTATCGGTAAATCTAAATACTTTACAATCTTATTATTATTTGCGATTTCTTCTATAAGTTCATCGTATATTTCCTCTGGATAGCAGTATAGCACTCTAATCCACTTAATCCCTTCAATTTTTGATAATTCTTGAAGTAATACATGAAGACTTTTCTTTCCATAGATATCACTTCCATACAAAGTCGTATCCTGAGCTATGAGTATTATTTCTTTTACTCCGCTTTTACTCAAATCTTTCGCTTCATTTATAATGTTTTCCATTTTCCTACTTCTAAATTTTCCCCTTATTTTAGGAATTATACAATATGTGCAAAAATTATTACACCCTTCTGCAATTCTTATATATGCACTTTCTTTTTGAGTTGTAAGTATTCTTTTTCCTTCGTTAATATTCTCATCAGAATAACTTAATAACTCTGCTGCTCTCTTGTTTCCTTCAATGAAATCAGTTATAATTTCATTTATTTTATTATAATCATTAACCCCAAGCATAATATCTATTTCAGGTATTAACTTTTCTAATTCTTCTCCATATCTTTGTGTAAGGCAGCCTGTTGCTATAAGCAGTTTGCATTTATAATTTATTTTATAATCTGCCATTTCTAAAATTGTATCTATTGATTCCTGTTTTGCGCTTTCTATAAATCCACATGTATTTACAATAATTATATCTGCCTTCTTAGGATCATTTGTTATTTCATACTCATCACTCATTTTACCTAGTATTATTTCTGAATCAACTCTATTTTTATCACACCCTAAGCTTACCATGCCAACTTTGTACTTACTTAAAGTATAGTCATTTATTTTTTCTGTTTCACTTATTATTTCTATTTTGCTTTCAATCAAGTTTTTGCATCCTCCTGTTTTTTAATAGCTTTAATTATAGCAAATAAAAACTACATATTACAAGTTGTTATTATTAATGTTACATTAAAAATTAGTATATTACTCCTTATAAATGCAAAAATTAACACAATGTTCAATTAAATTTCACACTTAATCTAACTTTATTATTTAATTATCTTTATCTTCTTCATTATTATCATCTATAAGTTGTTGTTTTGTAATAAGTACTTGTCTTGGTCTGCTACCATCCTTTTCAGATATAATTCCTCTTTCCTCCAGCTGATCCATAATTCGCGAAGCTCTATTGAATCCTATTCTGAACTTCCTTTGAATAAAAGAAGTCGACGCCTGCCCATATTCAACAACAACATTTATTACTTCATTAAGTAATTCATCTACATCTTCACTCTTTTCACCTGATTCAGAAGTCTTTGAATCTGCTGCATTATTAATATGATCAATTATCTCTTCTTCATAATTAATATCGCCTTGTTCACTCTTAATAAACGATACAACTTGTTCAACTTCTTCTTCAGATATAAAACATCCTTGGACTCTAAGAGGTTTGCTTTCTCCTACTGGATAATATAACATATCTCCTTTTCCTAATAATTTTTCTGCACCTGATCCATCTAAGATAGTTCTAGAATCGATTTGCGATGAAACTGCAAAAGATATTCTAGATGGTATATTTGCCTTAATTACGCCTGTTATTACATCTACTGATGGTCTTTGAGTTGCTATAACTAGATGCATACCTGCTGCTCTAGCCATTTGCGCTAGTCTTCCTATGTAATCTTCCACATCATTTGGACATACCATCATAAGGTCAGCAAGCTCATCAACGATTATAACTATGTAAGGTAGTTTTTGTTCTATTATCCCTTTATTAAATAGCTCATTGTAAGATTCCATGTTTCTAACCCCAGAATCTGCAAAAAGCTTATATCTGTTTGTCATTTCATTTACTGCCCAATTTAAAGCAGCTGCAGCTTTTTTAGGATCTGTAACAACTGGAATTAATAAATGTGGTATTCCATTATACACATTTAATTCAACAACCTTTGGGTCAACCATAAGGAGCTTAACTTCATCAGGATTGTATTTATATAGCAGACTTATTATGAGTGTATTTATGCATACACTTTTCCCTGAACCTGTTGCTCCTGCAATTAGTGTATGAGGCATTTTGGTCAAATCCCCAACAACGCATTTCCCCGAAATATCTTTTCCAAGTGAAAAAGCTAACTTTTTCTTAGAATTAATAAATTCATCATTTTCTAATACTTCTCTTAAGAATACTGGTGTCTGCTTTCCGTTTGGTACTTCTATCCCAACAGCAGCTTTTCCTGGAATTGGTGCTTCTATTCTTATCCCTGAAGCTGCAAGTCCAAGGGCTATGTCATCTGACAAATTCACAATTTTACTAACCTTAACTCCAGGACTTGGCTGAAGTTCAAATCTTGTAACAGATGGACCTTTGGTAACTTGTGTTACCTTAGCATCAACACCGAAATTAGCTAAAATTTCTTCAAGCTTATTTGCATTTTCTATTAATTCTTTTTTATCACTGCTATTAAGCTTTGTACTAGAATTTGCTTTTAACAATTCCAAACTTGGATGTCTATATTCTCTTTGTTCCCTTTGCTCAAAAATATGTTCTTGTATTTCTTTATTTACAACATCCTTCACATCATTATCTAAGTTTGCTTTTTTACGCGAATTATTTGTTGTATTTTTTTCCAAGAAGCTATCTATTTCAATGTCTGATGAAACCTCCGATCTTAATTCTCGTAAAGGTTCTTCATTCTCTATCTCATTTTCATCTTCGATTTCATTTGAATTCTTCATAAAATCTAGAATCTTTATTTTTTTATCTACCTTAGATAAAAATTCTTCTCTTTCATCTTGGCTCTTTCTGTTCTCTTCACCTTTCTCAACTATATTTATGAAACTTTCACGTGCTTTTGGCTGTTCACTTCTTTCATTTACCTTTTTACTTCTTATATTTCTTATTTTTTCTCCCTTATTATATGCTTTTAACCCTAAATCATATAAAGTTATGTCAAATATTAAAATTACAGCTATTACAGAAAAAGCAAGAAGGATTATATATGTTCCTACAACTCCAACCGCCCTATAAAGTGGATAACATATAAAATATGAGATTAATCCCCCATGCAGATTTTCATTATCATTATTTATAATTAGTCTCATGTTATCAATAAAAACATCTTTATTGTCTAAGCTTTGAATATTTATAATTCCGAAAGTTAACATAATAACAAGAACCAATATAGTTATTCCCCAAAAATTCTTGTTTAATTTAATATTTCCTCTAGTTTTTATATATTGGAATCCAAAATATATTAAATAAACAGGCAATGTATACGCACCGACCCCAATTACTGCATCTGATATTTTTTGTGCTAAAGACGATAACATTCCAGCCAAAGAGGTGTATATTGCTATACCGAGTATTATTCCTGTAGCAATATATACAACGCCCACTATATCAGGATTTGTTATATTTTCATCTTTTTTACCTTTTGTAGTGCTATGTTTGCCTTTAGTTCTACCCAAATTAAATCACCTCATATCTTTATTTCTACACAAAATAAACATTCTCCTTTAATAAGATAACACTAAAAACAAAAATCGGCTATAGATTTTTTTCTATAACCTTCATTCATCTTCAAAAAATGGCAACTCTGTATACTTGTCTATTCAAACCCTTAAAGAAAATGACCTTGTATTTATGTTCTTTTGAATTCTATATATGAAAAAGTTAATCTTTCCAAATTACAGAATTAGAAACTTCACTTTTTACCTCTTGCTTTTAAAGCCTTCATATAATTAATCAGTAGCATGCTCCCTTAGGCACATGAAAATAAAAATACCAAGCCCAAAGTTGCTATGCGTATTTTTCATCACACAAGGAAGCAAAGTGCTATCATAGCAAGCCTATTATGGTATTTTGCTGATAAGCAGTAAACCAAAAGTGAGAGTCCAAATCTTGCATTTGGTGTCTCGAACTTTCACACAGTGCAATCTATGATTTTGTGTGAATCGGTTAAGCAGATATCTCAAATCTATGATTTGATGATGGTCGCTTACTCTGTGAGTACTCAGCGAGCATATGCGAGTCGAGCTTCCTTTGATGGCCAATAGGCTAACAGATGGACTAGATATTTATTTGATTGTGCCTTAATAGCCAGTGCTACAAGAGAAACATGCTTTATTTTCTGACGTAAAATATATATCGCATCAATAATTTTTTATTTACCTCATACATAAACAAGTTATTCTTCTTCCCCTATAAGCTCATTAAGCTTATCTAGTGCCTCATGTATACCACCAACTTCATCAATAAGTCCACAATCTACGGCCTGCTTTCCAATCAGCATAGTCCCTACATCGTTTAATAAATTATCTGTCTGAAGCATGAATTTTTCCAATGTTTCCTGCTTCATATTAGATGTTCTTACTATAAATTCATTTATTCTTTCCTGCATCTTCTTAAAATATTCAAATGTTTGTGCTACACCTATTACAAAACCATTCATTCTTACTGGATGAACTATCATTGTAGCTGATGGAGTTATAAACGAAAATTTAGACGAAGTTGCAAGAGGCACTCCTATTGAATGTCCTCCGCCAATCACTATTGATACAGTTGGTTTAGACATACTATGTATCATTTCAGCAATAGCTAAACCTGCTTCAACATCTCCTCCAACAGTATTTAGCACTATAAGCAGACCCTTAGTTTCTTCATTTTGCTCTATATCTATTAACTGGGGAATAATATGTTCATATTTCGTAGCCTTTGTTTGAGGTGGAAGCACCGAATGTCCTTCTATTTGCCCTATTATAGACAAAACTTGTATTCTCTTATTAGGAGCCGCTAAATTTGTGTTTCCAAGTTCCTTAACATTTTCTATCTTATCTTGTGTCTCCGATTTATTTTCATCTTTATCTGGATTATCATTATTCAAAAGATTATTACTCATATTATAATTCCTCCTATATTGTACTTTTTTTATTTTGTACATTAGGAGGTATTTTATTCATATATCAATACATATTAAAGATTGACTGTTACATTCAAGTACACTATTTCTTTCAAGAATAATTTAATCAATTATGAGTTATAAATCTAATTATCATTGCATCTTAAAGTTTAAAGGTTCTATGTAAAACATTTATTGCTTCTTTTTCATTCTTAGAGTGAACTAAACACCATATTGTCATATGTGAATCAGCTGTCTGCAATACTTCTATATTGTTATCATTTAGAGCATTTATAATTTTAGCCATTACTCCTGGTATTCCCTTCATTCTAGCTCCAATAACAGCTATTTTGCTACAATTCTCAATTAGGTTATATTTTAAATTTGCATTATCTAAAATCTTTTCTAAAACATCTTTATCTTTTTCATTTATAGTGAAAATTTGTTCTTTAGGAAATATGTTAATCAAATCTAAACTTATCTTGTTTGCTGCTACTAAATCCAATACATTCTTATATTTAATATTTCCTTCATTATCAGAAGCTTTAATAGAAACTTGAATCCTATTTTTTTGACTTGTTATACCTGTCATTATCTTATCGTTGCCTTTATCACCAAAATTATTAATTAAAGTTCCTTTAGAATTACTCATAGTATTTTTAATTAATATAGGAATATTTCCTTCCATAGCTACTTCTACAGCCTTTGGGTGAATTACAGTTGCTCCTTTATCTGCAAATTGAAATACTTCATTATAGCTTATAACGTCTATCAGATTAGCATTTTCAACCACTCTTGGATCAGCTGTCATAATACCATCTACATCAGTATATATTTCTATAGCAGAAGCCTTAAGAGCAACGCCTAAAATGGAAGCTGTCGTATCACTTCCTCCTCTGCCTAATGTAGTCACATAGCCATTTTCTGTGATCCCTTGAAATCCTGTTACTACTGGCACTCTTCCTTGTGATACTAAATCTAAAATTTTCTTAGGCTTAACTTCAATGCAAGCAGCATCTGTAAAATTATTATCAGTTAATATTCCCGCTTGTCCTCCAGTAAGTGGCATTGCATCAATTCCAGCACTATATAAATCATTACTCATAACTACAGAACTTATAGTTTCTCCGCAACACATAAGTAAATCTTGAGCTAACTTATTTGTATTCTTAAACTTATCATCTATTAATGATAATAATGTGTCAGTAGCATAAGGCTGTCCTTTTCTCCCCATGGCCGACACAACTAAAACAGGGCTATATCCATCTTTAATAGCAGTTTTAACTTTCTCAATGACTTTTTGTCTACTTTCTTCAGTTGATACTGAAGTTCCTCCAAATTTCTGTACAACTATTTTCATTGAATTTCCTCCTAATTTACAGTTTAACTTTCTTAATTACTTCATCGTCAGCATCTAATATGATGGTTTTAGCACCAATCTTTTTTACACAATTCCATGGAATTTCTAAGAAGTCTTTGCTGCTGAAAATGTTAAATTTCCCACCGTTTAAATTAACTATTAAGTATTTAAAATTGCCTTCATCATCTATTATTAAATCGTTGTTTAATAAATAATCATACTTTTCTCCATCATTTATGTTTATAAGCTCATATCGTTCTATATCACTTAAATATCTAACCTTTTTTTCTTCACTCATAATAAAAACCTCCTTCAATACTCATAAAATAATATGATAGGAGGAGGCTTTTTATTACATATTTAAGCATATGGAGTGAAATAATTAGTTTCTAACGAGATGTACAGCCATCTACGAAGAAACATAACCAGCTCATAACTTTTTCTTAATAGATTATGCTAATGCTTAATTATAGGGCTGATTAGAATAATATTAGGATTTATTATTTTTTAATATACCTTATACATTCAGCTTATTACTATACTTAGTATTGTCATAAGCCCTTGAATTTTTTAATATTATAGAGTCTAATTTTTCGTATTCTACATCCTGCCCAACATAAGCTGCATTTAAAACTCCCTTTTTAAAACATCTATCTAAAACATATTGAATATTATCTTTATTTATCTCATCTATCTTTTTTATTACTTCTTCCTGGCTCTTTATATTATTTCTAAAGAGATATGCCTTTGCATTAGAAAACATTCTTGAACTAGTGCTTTCAAGACCTAGAATATAATTAGCTTTAATTTTTTCTTTATTAATTTCAAGTTGTCTTTCTGTTATTCCATTTTTACTAAATAGTGAAATTTCCTTATCTATAACCTCTAAAGCTTTTTCACCATAATTCCTATTCAAACCAGCATATATATTCAGCGTACCCACTGTTTGAAACGGCTGCAGATAAGATGCTATAGAATAACAAAGTCCAAGTTCTTCTCTAACTTTTTGAAAAAGAATTGACGACGCCCCGCCTCCAAATATATTGTTAAGCAGCACTAAGGAATAATTATTATCATCACCGTATGGCAATCCTTCTAAACCTAAAGAAATGTGAAGCTGCTCAATTTCTTTTTTTGCATATGAAGAGCTAACTTGTATTGCTGATTCATCATATTCTGGTTTATATTCATGCTTACTTTTCCATCCGCCAAAATACTTATTGATTAAATCTTCAAGTTCCTTATCATCAAATTTACCACATACTGATATTACAGAATTATAAGGTGTATATTTTTCACTTATAAAATTTAATATTTTTTCTCTAGTAAATGATTTAACTAAAGGTATAGTTCCTAAAATAGGATATCCTAAGGATGTATTTCCAAAAGTCACTTTTGAATGAACATCATCTAAAACATCTTCTGGTGAATCTTCACTCATATTTATCTCTTCAATTACTACACCTTTTTCCTTCTCTATTTCCTCTGGATCAAACTTAGCTTTTAATATTATATCAGATAAAACATCTAATGATAAATCCAAATGTGTATTCAATGCCTTTATATAATAACAAGTTGCTTCTTTACTTGTAAAAGCATTAATCTGTCCACCTACATTTTCTATGTCTTCCATTACTTGTTTCGAAGTTCGTTTATCAGTTCCTTTAAAGAACATATGCTCAATAAAATGAGATATTCCATTCACTTCTGGGCTTTCATTTCTCGAACCATTTTGTACCATAACTCCAACACTGATTGATTTTAAATGATCTATTTTCTCAGTTACGACTCTCAAACCATTTTTAAGGGTATATGTGTTATACATTTTGTACTTGCCCTCCTTCTTGATTAAAAAAAAGGCAATTAATTGCCCTTTATTTATCTTCTTTATTTTCTTGTTCTACTAAAGCGTCTTTTCTTGAAAGATTTATTCTACCTTGGTTATCAATTTCTGTAACCTTAACTAAAATTTCATCTCCAATAGATACCACATCTTCAACTTTGTTTACTCTTTCTTTAGCTAATTTAGATATATGAACTAATCCTTCTTTGCTAGGTAAGATTTCAACAAATGCTCCAAATGTAGTTATCTTAGTTACTTTTCCTAAGTAAACTTCTCCTGCCTTAACTTCCTTAGTTAAACCTTCTATTATCTTAATAGCCTGATTAACACCTTCATGGTCAGTTGAACTTACAAATACAGTTCCATCTTCCTTAATATCTATTTTAACACCTGTATCTTGTATTATCTTATTTATAACCTTACCACCAGCTCCAATTACATCTCTTATCTTATCTGGATTTATACTCATTGTCTGAGTCTTTGGTGCATATAATGACACATCTGTCCTTGGTGCAGATATACATTCATTAATCTTATCAATTATAGTAAGTCTAGCTTTTCTTGCATCTCTTATAGCATTTTCCACTACATTAAAACTGAACCCTTGAAGTTTAGTATCAACTTGAATTGATGTTATACCTTCTGTTGTTCCTGCTACCTTAAAGTCCATATCTCCAAAGAAGTCTTCAATTCCTTGAATATCAGTCAATATAGTTTCCTCTGTTAAATCTTCTGATGTTATAAGTCCCATTGCTATACCAGCTGCAGGTCTCTTAATTGGTACACCTGCATCTAATAATGCCAGTGTTGATCCACAAACTGATGCTTGTGAAGTTGATCCATTTGAACTTAAAACTTCTGAAACTAATCTTATTGTATAAGGGAATTCTTCTTCTGAAGGAATTAATGGTTCAAGCGCTCTTTCTGCTAACGCTCCATGACCAATTTCTCTTCTTCCTGGTCCTCTTAATGGTTTTACTTCACCAACACTGTATCCAGGAAAATTATAATGATGGATATATCTCTTTGATTGTGCTTCATCTATTCCATCTAATATTTGAATTTCACTTATAGATCCAAGTGTTGCAACAGTCATTACTTGAGTTAATCCTCTTCTGAATAATCCTGTACCATGTGTTCTTGGTAATATTCCAACCTCACATCCAAGTGGTCTAATCTCATCAAAAGCTCTTCCATCAGGTCTTCTCTTTTCCTTTTGAAGCATGTGCCTTACAACTTTCTTCTGCATAGTGTAAAGAACTTCTTTTATATCACCTGATTTTTCAGCGTATTTTTCACCAAATTCTTCATTAACTTTTTCATATACTGCATCTACTGCCGCATTTCTTTCATCTTTATCCATGATGTGCATTGCTTCTTTAATCATATCCTTAGCAAATTCTTTAACATCCTTTTCTACTTCTGAATCTACAGTATATAAAACCGGTTCATCTTTTTTCTTTCCAAACTTAGCCATAGCTTCTTCTTGAAATGCAATGATTTTTTGACATTCATTAAAACCATATTTGATAGCATCTATCATTGTATCCTCTGGTATTTCCTGCCCGCCAGCTTCAATCATCATTACTTTTTCTTTTGTAGTACATACTGTTAAGTGAAGAGTACTCTTTTCTCGTCCTTCAGTATTTGGATTTGTAACGAATTTGCCATCTATTAGCCCCACTTGGACTGCTGCAGCTGGGATTGTATATGGAATACTTGAAAGGCATAATGCAAGTGACGCTGCGTTAATGGCTAAGATTTCTGGTAAGTTATCTTTTTCAACTGATACAACTGTAGTAACAA
The DNA here is from genome assembly GCF_000230835.1 of Clostridium sp. DL-VIII. Taxonomy (NCBI): domain Bacteria; kingdom Bacillati; phylum Bacillota; class Clostridia; order Eubacteriales; family Clostridiaceae; genus Clostridium; species Clostridium sp. DL-VIII. The sequence continues at coordinate 2,010,292 of NZ_CM001240.1, read as the reverse complement.
CTTGAACGTCATTTCTGTATCCTTTTGGAAATAGAGGCCTTAGTGTTCTATCAACAGCTCTACCATTTAATATTGCTTTTTCTGATGGTCTTCCTTCTCTTTTAATGAATCCACCTGGTATTTTACCTACTGCATATAATCTTTCTTCATATTCAACACTTAATGGAAAGAAATCTATTCCTTCTCTTGGCTCTGGTGATGCATTAACATTTGTTAAAATTACTGTGTCACCATAGCTAGTAAATGTTGCTGCATTTGACAACATACCTACTTTTCCGAACTCAACTTTCAATTCTCTTCCAGCGATTTCAGTCGTTAGAACATTACTCATAATTCATGACCTCCCTTAGGTTCATCTGATTATTATAATTTTCATGCTTTTATTATAATTTATACTATATATTTTAAAATAATAGAGCGGAAAACTCCGCTCTAAAAATTATCTTCTTAAACCTAATTCTTTGATTAAAGTTCTGTATCTTTCGATATCTTGATCGCTTAAATAGTTTAAAAGACCTCTTCTTTGACCAACCATCATTAATAATCCTCTTCTTGAGTGATGATCTTTCTTGTGAATTTTTAAGTGTTCAGTTAAAGATTGAATTCTTTCAGTAAGTAAAGCTATTTGAACTTCTGGAGAACCAGTATCCCCTTCACTTCTTCCAAATTTTTTGATTAATTCTAATTTTCTTGCCTTATCCATTATAAGTGCACCTCCGTGTATTATATTAATTATCCCCTAGTTCCAAGTAAAAAGATGGCACCTTAAAACTTAGAATTAGGTTCCATGTGATATTATATCAAAAGTAACTATTATTGTAAACTATATTATTAAACTCGACATGTGATTCTCATTTCTAAGCACATGAAAATTTAATTAACAAATAAAAATAGTTATTATTTTAGTTATTGTTCATTAGCAAATGATTTATCTTTTTCTAGCTGTTCTTTTAGCTCTTCTAAACCATTAAATTTTTTTTCATCTCGAATTTTTTTTATAAAATCAACTTTTATTTCTTTCCCGTATATCTCTTCATTGAAGTCTAAAATATATGTTTCTACTGTTAAGCTTTTGCCTTCTACTGTAGGATTTTTTCCAACTGAAGTAATACCTTTATATATATTATTATTTACCTTTATATTGGTATAATATACACCTATCTTAGGCAAAACAAATTTTTCATCATACTTTAAATTTGCCGTAGGAAAACCAATGGTTCTCCCTATCTGTCTTCCATGAATGACTTTTCCACTTAAGCTATATGGAATGCTGAGCATTTCATAAGCATCTGAAACCTCTCCATCTTCTAAGGCCTTTCTTATTCTAGTGCTGCTTATTACTTCATTTTTATATGTACATGGTTCCATAACGCATAGTTCATATCCATATTTATTTTGTAATTCTCTTAAAAGCTCAACATCCCCTAAGTTTTTATATCCAAATTTAAAATTAAATCCTACAACAAATCCTTTTGCATTATAAGTAAATATTAAATATTCTATGAATTCCTTAGGCGTTATTTGCATAAACTCATCATCAAATTCTTTAAAACATACTATATCAACTTTATTATTTTCTAAAAGTTCAAGCTTTCTTTCATTGCTCATTAATAGTTTTGGTGCATTTTCTTTATTTATAAAAGCTCGTGGATGATTTTTAAATGTAAAAACCATGCTTTTACCACTATTCTTGTTAGCAACCTCAACTACTTTATATATTAATGATAGATGCCCAACATGAAGTCCATCAAAACTTCCAAGAGCTATATAATTATTAGAATTTTGAACATCTTGTAATTCTTTATCTATAATAATCATTTCTTTACTCCTAAATAAAGCACATTAAAAAATAGTATTTAATAAATTAAGTTCATTATTCTTTAATAGTACCTAAAATCATGCTCAAAACACATCCTCTTAAGGATGCTTAACCTAAATTAATAATTTTTCAATTTTAAAGCCTTCATCATCTTGTTTTCCAATACCTATAAAAGTACCTTCACTATCATAAACTCTATATAAAACATTTTTTTCTCTTTTTTCATTTGTCAGTCTCTTGTCGAATACTTTGACCCCGTTTATTAACAACTTAGTAAATGAGCTATTTACTGTTAACTTAGGATAAGAGAAAAGTGCTTCTTCAATCGTTATTATATAATCACTTATATTTTCTTTAGTTAAATCTTCAATATTAACACTATTTTCTTGTACAAAAACAGATGTTTCATATCTATTTAACTCTGTCATAGCTGCCCCTACTTTTAATTTTTCACCAATATCATAGCATAAACTTCTTATATATGTTCCTTTTGAGCAGGCTACTTTCATAGATACATAAGGTAAATCAATTTTGAGGTTAGATATATTAAATATGTTGACTTTTCTAGCTTCTCTTTCAATCTCTATTCCCTGCCTAGCAAGCTCATATAATCTCACTCCATTTTTCTTAAGTGCAGAGTACATTGGAGGAACCTGATCATATTCTCCAATAAAAGATAGAATGACTTTTGAAACTTCCTCTTCTGTAAGATGACTTGTTTCATTTCTTTCTACTACTTCGCCTTCAAGATCATATGTAGTTGTCTTTACTCCAAACAAAAACTTAACCTCGTAGCCTTTATTACTATTCATTATATAGTCAATAGTTTTTGTTGCTTTTCCAATACATACCGGCAAAACTCCTGTTGCTTCAGGATCTAGCGTGCCAGTATGTCCAACTTTTTTTTCATCAGCTAATTTTTTTATCTTTCTCACTACATCAAAAGAAGACATTCCTTTATTTTTGAATATGTTTAATACTCCATTTATGTTTGAAGCTTTTTCTGTATTACTCATAAGCAAAGTTCCCATATCTTTCTTTATAAATCTATTTCATCTTTAAGCGTACTTAACAGATTTTCTTTGGCTTTTTCTAAACTTACACCTTTTTGTATTAATCCTGCTGCTTTAATATGACCGCCACCGCCATATACTTCTGCAACTTTCCTTACATCTACATCATTTTTAGATCTTAAACTCCCCTTGATTCCTTCATCAGCTTCTTTTAAAAGCATCGATACTTCTACGCCTTTAATTCCAAGGCCAACATTAATTATGTCCGAAGTATCAACCTTTTCTAAATTAAGCTCATTTAGTAGTTTTTTAGGTATTTGAAGAACCGCTACTTTATTATTTAAAACAAGCTCTATATTAGATAAAACACATCCCATTAATTTTATTTTTTCAAAAGGCTTATTATCAAAAAGGCTGCTATGAATTTTACTATTATCTATTCCAATTTCTATAAGTTTCCCTGCTATATCATGAGTTCTCTTAGTCACATTGGAATGTCTGAAAGATCCGGTATCTGTTACAATTCCACTATAAACAGCATTACCTATAGCCACGTTAATATCAGATTTACTTTTTAAATCAATACCTAATTCCTGAATTAATAAATATGATATTTCACATGTAGCAGAAGATGTTGCATCTACATAATTAAGTACTCCATAATTGTCATTGGAAATATGATGATCAATATTAATTATCTTTCCTTCATAATTACTTAAATCTGCAGATATTCTTTCTACATTACCACAATCTAGGATTATCACTAAATCTGTATCTGCTCTTGGCTCTAAAGTATTTCCGTCAATTTCATTTCCCAAAGAAAGGAAAGAGAGGTTATCTGGAATAACATCTCTTGATACAATATAAGAATCCTTTCCTAAATATCTTAGCGCATTTAACAGCGCTAAGGTACTTCCTATAGCATCTCCGTCTGGAGACGTATGAAACGATAATCCTATCCTTTTTGATTTTAAAATTTCAGCCTTTATTTCACTAAGACTATTCATTACTCTTTACTTATCCTTTGAATTAATTCATCCATGTGCATTCCATAATTTATAGAATCATCTAATTCAATAATTATTTCTGGGGTGTGTCTTAAATTAATTTTTTGTCCTACTGACTTTCTTATAAAACCACTAGCATTCCTTAATGCCTCAAGATTACTTTTCTTTTCCTCATCATCTTTTGAAAATATGCTTACATAGACTTTTGCATATCTTAAATCTTTGGTAACTTTAACATCTGTAACTGAAATCATAGCTGTAAGTCTTGGATCTTTAATTTCATTTTGAATTAAACTACTAATTTCTCTTTTAAATTCTTCGTTAATTCTTCCACCTCTATAATTTGCCATGTCTGTTTCTCACCTCTTTAAAGTTCTTTTCTCTTAATTGCCTCCATCTCAAAGCATTCAACAATGTCGCCTTCCTTAATGTCATTAAACTTTTCAACAGTTAAGCCACATTCATATCCGCTATTAACTTCTTTAGCATCATCTTTAAATCTCTTTAATGATGATAATGAAGATTCAAAAATTACTATTCCTTCTCTTATAACTCTTGTTTCTGCGTTTCTTTTAAGTTTACCAGTAAGTACATAACATCCTGCAATTGTTCCAATATTTGAAATCTTGTAGGTTGTTCTTACTTCCGCTGTTCCAAGTATAACTTCCTTATATTCTGGTTCAAGCATTCCTATCATAGCTGCTTTAACATCATCAAGTGCATCATATATGATTCTATAAGTTTTAACATATACACCTTCTTTATCTGCTTGAGCAGCAGCATTACTATCAGGTCTTACATTAAACCCTATAACTATTGCATTAGATGCTGTTGCAAGTGTTATATCTGTTTCAGTTATAGCACCAACCCCGCCATGGATAACTCTTACTTTTACATCATCAGTAGAAAGTTTTTCAAGTGAACCCTTAATAGCTTCAACCGATCCTTGAACATCTGCTTTTATTATAATAGCAAGCTCTTTAACTTTACCTTCTTTAATTTGACTATATAAATCTTCAAGTGAAACTCTATGATTTGCAAGTAAAGTTTCTGCCTTTAATTTATCTTTTCTGCTATCAGCCATATTTCTAGCAGTTTTCTCATCTTTCACTTGATTAAATCTGTCCCCTGCTTCTGGAACTTCTGAAAGTCCTAAAACTTCTACAGGAATAGATGGGCCTGCAGATTTTATCTTTTTACCAGTGTCATCAAACATAGCTCTTATTCTACCATATGTAGAACCAACTAAGATTGAATCTCCTACTCTTAATGTTCCATTTTGAACTAGTAAACTTGCAACTGCTCCTCTACCCTTATCAAGCTTCGCTTCAATTACAGTTCCTACTGCTCTTCTATTCTTGTTAGCTTTAAGTTCAAGCATTTCTGCTGTAAGAAGAACCATTTCTAATAATTTATCAATATTTAGATTTTGTTTTGCAGATACTTCTTCACAAATAGTATCTCCACCCCAATCTTCTGCAAGCAATCCTTGTTCAGCTAACTCCTGCTTTACTCTATCTACATTTGCACCTGGCTTATCAATTTTATTTATTGCAACTACCATAGGTACTCCAGCTGCCTTACAGTGATTTATAGCTTCTTTAGTTTGTGGCATTATTCCATCATCTGCTGCAACAACTAATATAACAACATCTGTAATTTGTGCTCCTCTAGCTCTCATTGCTGTAAATGCTTCATGACCAGGAGTATCTAAGAATGTTATCTCTTCTCCATTCAATTTAATAGTATACGCACCTATGTGTTGAGTTATACCACCTGCTTCAGTATCTGTAACCTTTGCTTTTCTTATAGAATCAAGTAAAGATGTTTTACCATGGTCAACATGACCCATAACAGTTACTATTGGAGGTCTCTTTTGAAGGTTTGCTTCATCGTCTTCCTCTATTTCTAATACTTCTAATTCTTGAATTTCTTCTTTCTTTTCAACAATAACTTCATATTCAGTACATACTTTTTGTGCTGTTTCAAAATCTATTTCTTGATTTATTCCAGCCATAACTCCAGAAAAAATCAGTGTTCTTATTACATCATTTGAAGATTTATTTAACTTTTCAGCTAATTCTTTAACCGTTATGCTTGCACCTATTTCTATTACTGGAGCATTTTCCATGTTCTTTTCTTTTTCTGCCTTTAGCTCTGCTTCTTCTTCTTTTTTAGTTTTTTTCTTTTTTTTGCTTACGTTGTTAAGTTGTTCAGCTAATTCGTCTTCATATAAATCTACGATGCTCTTTTTACTTTCAGTTTTCGCTGCTGAATTTTCTTCTGATCTTCCTGCTAATAATTCCTTAATTAATACAGCATCTTCATCTTCAATTGTACTCATATGATTTTTTACTTCTATATTAAATTCTTCCATTAATATAGTTATTAATTCCTTTGACTCTATGTTTAATTCTTTTGCTAATTCATGTACTCTTATTTTTGACATGCAGTCACCCCCGTATTATTATCTACTCATATATTTTTTCCTCCTCATATAGCATTAATAATTTATCTGCTATATTTTTATCCAAGATTCCTAGGATCATAATCTCATTACGTCCAATTGCAATTCCTAATTGTTCTTTTGGGAAATCTTCAATATATGGTATTTTTTTTTCTATACAATGTTTTTTAAATTTATTTCTAGATGCATTTGATAAGTCTTCCGACATTATAAACAAATATATTTTAGTTTTATTTCTTAAGTCATCGCATTTACTATATCCTTCAAGTAAAGCTCCAGACTTTTTTGCAATACTCAAAAAATTAAAAAACTTATTCATCACCAATTTCTTCCTTTAGTTTTTCATAAACTTCTTCACTTATAGGTATTTCAAGATTTCTACTTAGTCTCTTCGTCTTAAATGCTTTTTCAAAACACTCAATGTTCTTACAAACATATGCGCCTCTTCCTGATTTTTTACCAGTTAAATCCACGCAGACTTCCCCTTCTGGAGTTTTTACTACTCTTATTAATTCTTTCTTTGGTTTCATTTCCATGCAACCAGTGCACATTCTTAAAGGAATTTTCTTAACCTTCATGAAAAAGCACCCCTTTATTCTTCTATTTCTTTAATTGAAGTTTCTGAGTCATTTTCTTCATCAACTTCAATATCATCTGAAACATCAAAATCGTTAATTTGTTCATTTTCTATTTCTACTTCAGTATTTAAAATTCTTTCATCTTCTTCATCTTGTGCTTCTTTTTGAGATTTACTCTTAATATCTATTTTCCAATTTGTAAGCTTAGCTGCAAGTCTTACATTTTGACCTTCTTTACCTATTGCAAGTGAAAGCTGATTATCATCAACAACAACCTTAGCTGATTTGCTTTCTTCATCAACTTCTACACTTAAGACTTTAGCTGGGCTTAAAGAATTAGCTATGAATTCTTTTGGATCCTTGCTCCACTTTATTATGTCTATCTTCTCATTCTTTAGTTCATTAACTATACTTTGTACTCTTACTCCCTTTGGTCCCACACATGCTCCCATTGGATCTACTGCTTCATCATTAGAATGTACAGCTATTTTACTTCTTGAGCCAGCTTCTCTTGATATGCTCTTAATTTCAACTACACCTTCAAAGATTTCTGGAACTTCAAGTTCAAATAATCTTTTTACTAAACCTGGATGTGTTCTTGAAACATGGATTTGAGGACCTTTACTTCCATTCTTAACCTCTACTATATATAGCTTTAACTTTTCATTGAATTTATATTCCTCATTTGGGATTTGTTCATTAGGGCCTATCACCCCTTCTAACTTTCCTAAATTAACAAAAACCATTCCTTTATCTTTTCTTAAGATAGTTCCTGTAATTATATCAAATTCTTTTTCCTTGTAGTCATCATATATGATATTTCTCTCAGCTTCTTTAATTCTTTGTGTAACAACTTGTTTTGCAAGTTGAGCTGCAACTCTACCAAAATTCTTAGGAGTTACTTCTAAATTTATAACGTCATCAGCTTCACTTTTAGGATTCATTTCTTTTGCTTCTTCTAATGAAATTTCTGTTACGTCATCATATACTTCATCAACTACTGTCTTTTGAGCATATACATGTATTTCCCCAGTTTCTCTATCAATATTAACTTTAACGTTTTGCGCATTTGTATTAGCATTAGCATAATTCTTTTTATATGCTGCAACCATAGCATCTTGAATAGTTGTAAAAAGCAAATCTTCTGAGATCCCCTTTTCTTTAACTAATTCTTTAAGAGCACCTACAAACTCTTCATTCATTTTCATACCCTCCTCGTTATATTTCCCCTTCTAAATTTGCATTTTTTATTTTATCTTTTGGAATATTAATTTCTGCGTCTCCTTCAACTACTATTTCATTTTCCAAGACATCTTTTAATATTCCTTTTATACTTTTTGACCCATTAATTGAACTTGTAAACTTAACAAGCACTTCGCGTCCTATAAATCTCTTGAAATGTTCTTCAGTATACAAGCCTCTATTAAGACCAGGTGAAGAAACTTCTAAATAATACGCCTCTTTAATTGGATCTTCAGCATCTAACACATCACTTATCCTTCTTGAAACAGATTCACAATCATTAAGCGATACTCTATCATCTTCTTTATCTATATATATTCTTAAATAAAAATCTCCATTTTCTTTTACGTATTCTACGTAATATAATTGACAAGATAATTCTAAAACAATAGGCCTTACTAATTCCTCAATTTTCTCGATCAATACGTCTTTCTTCATTTTCTAACCCTCACTTTCATCTTTTAAAAACCCACACTAATATAAACATCAAGCATGAAAACTAAATTTATTTGTCTATATCTTATGCATTTTTAAAATTTGTAATCAAAAACGCAACTATCTTAAGTTAGTTGCGTTACAAACAGAAAGAGCGGGTAATTTTCCCACTCCTTTTTTCTAGCTATTAGAAATTAATCTTCTTATATGATAACATAAACAAATCAATATTACAAGAAACAATTTAATGCAATTCACAGTTTACAATGTACAATTCACAATTATGGTTGAAATCCTCTGGATTTCTTTAAATATATTTCAAAAATCTACATGCAGATTTTATTATATCTATTGCAAATTTAATTATTCACAATAACTCGAAATCCTATAAAGATTGCAATTATCATTGCCAGTTGCACATTACACTATATATTTTTAAAAATTTCACAGAAATTTTCTCCTCAACTGTAAACTCTTAACTGTTAACTGCTTTAAAGTTTCTCTACTTCTTCCATAAGAGCATCTATCAATTCTTCTTCTTTTACTTTTTTTATTATTTCGCCTTTTTTGAAAATTATTCCTTCTCCAATGCCACCAGCAATTCCAAGATCACACTCTCTTGCTTCCCCTGGGCCATTTACTATGCAGCCCATAACTGCAACCTTAATGTCTTTTTTGCAATTTTCTAATCTCTTTTCAACCTCTTCTGCAATTTTAATCAAATTAATTTGAGTTCTTCCGCAAGTAGGACATGATATAAATTCAATTCCTTTTTTCTTTAAACCTAATGCTTTTAAAATTTCGATTCCAACTTTCACTTCATTTACAGGGTCACTAGTGAGTGATACTCTTATAGTATCTCCTATACCTTCTGAAAGAAGTGTCCCTATTCCTATGCTTGATTTAATTGTTCCTTTTTGAGCAGTTCCTGCTTCTGTTACTCCTAGATGAAGAGGATAATCACATTTTTCTGCGATTAATCTATAGCACTCTATCATCATCTGCACATTTGAGGATTTTATCGATATCACAATATCACGAAAATCTAAATCTTCTAAAATTTTTACATGCCTTAATGCACTTTCAACCAAACCTTCAGCCGTTGGCATTCCATATTTCTCTAAAATATCTTTTTCTAGAGACCCTGAATTAACCCCAATTCTTATTGGAATCTGCTTCTTGCTGCAGGCTTCTTTTACAGCTTTAATTCTATCCACACTACCTATATTCCCAGGATTTATTCTAAGAGCTGAAACACCATTTTCGATAGCTCTTAATGCCAATTTATAATCAAAATGTATATCTGCAACTACTGGAATAGAAGCTCTTCTTGTTATCTCACCTAAACTTTCTGCATCATCCATATCTAGCACTGCACATCTTACAATATCACAGCCAGCATCATACAGTTTTTCTATTTGTTTTAATGTTCCCTCTATGTCCTTAGTACGCGTTGTCGTCATTGATTGTACTGTAATTGGAGCATCTCCTCCAACATATATATTTCCAACTTTAACTTTTCGTGATTTTCTTCTCTCCATCTAACGTATCGCCTCTTACTTTCTCTAAATTAACACACTAAATCAGTTAAGAGTTATAAGTTATGAATTAAGAGTTAATGATGAAATCCCTACAGGGATTTCTAAAAAATATTATTATTTAGAAAGGCCAAAGGCTTTTCTTCCTAAACTCTTAACTTTCAACTCTTAATTTTTAACTGTTTAAAATTGTACTGGGAATACTATATCTTTTATTGTCACCAGTATCATTAATGCTATAAGAGTTGCAAAGCCCATATAATTCAATCCTGCAACTATCTTATCTGGAACCTTTCTCCTAGTTATGAACTCTATTAATAATATTACACACCATCCACCGTCTAATGCTGGGAATGGTAACAAATTAAATACTGCTAAGTTAACACTTAAAAATCCCACAAAATAAATTAAATTCCAGATTCCCGCTTGAGCACTTGCTGCAGACATTTTTACTATTGTAAGTGGTCCTCCTACATCAGTTTTAAGATTAGCTTTTCCTGTAAATATCATTTTAAGACCTTTAAATGTTTGAGACACTAATGATGCTGTTTGATTTAAACTTTGCTTGAAGCTGGTTCCGATATTTGGATTTTCTATTTTATCAGGATACCCCATTCCTATTTTATATTGCCCTTCATCATTAATTTTAGGTGTTATAACTATATTCTTCTCCTCACCGTTTCTGTCAACTAGAAAATTAGTAGTTTGACCTTTTGATAAATATATATCAAATATAATATCATCAAAGTAAAAGACTTTAGAATTTCCTATCTTCAAAATCTTATCTCCACTCATTAATCCAGCCTCATATGCAGCTGATCCATTTTCTATTTCACCAGCAGTTGTTGGTCTGTATCCAAAATTATATGTTATGGTTGTAAATATAACTATTGCTAATAAGTAATTCATTACTACACCAGCAATTATTATACTTATTCTTCTTAAAGGAGGTTTAGCAGAAAAACTTCTTTCATCTTGAACCGCTTCTTCTTCTCCCATCATTTTTACATATCCACCAACTGGAAATATACCTAAGGAATATTTTGTTTCCTTTCCTTGTTTAGATAAAATCTTTGGTCCCATTCCAATTGAAAATTCTTCAACTCTTACACCATTTAATTTTGCTAAAGTAAAATGACCTAGTTCATGTACAATTATTAAAACTCCGAAAGCTAAAATAGCCAAAATTATATACATATAAAAAACTTACCTCCTTAAAGCACTACTTTTTTGATTACATATTCTTTTACTCTCTTATCTAAGTTAATAATATTTTCTAAAGTCAACTCTTTTTTGACCTCATCCTTAAACACTTCCATACACTTTTCTATTAAATTTGGTATTTGTAAAAATTTTATTTTTTCATTTAAAAATAATTCTACTGCTGCCTCATTAGCTCCGTTCAAAATAGTTGGCATAAGCCCCCCTATTCTTCCAGCCTTAAAAGACAACTCTAAAGCCTTAAACGTATCTAAATCTGGTTTTTCAAAGGTTAGTTTTGATATTTCATAGAAGTCTATTGTATCTGCAATAAGCTTCTCCCTCTTCTCATAGTTTAAAGCATATTGAATAGGCAATCGCATATCTTGAGCTCCAAGCTGTGCTATTATGCTTCCATCAGTATATTCAACCATAGAATGTACAACACTCTGTGGATGAACTACAACCTGTATATTATCATAATTACAATTAAAAAGCCAATGAGCCTCTATAACCTCAAGCCCTTTATTCATAAGAGTTGCTGAATCTATGGAGATTTTTTTTCCCATATTCCATTTAGGATGTTTCAACGCATCTTCAACTTTTATATCAATAAGTTCCTCTTTTATCTTCCCTCTAAAAGGACCTCCAGATGCAGTTAAAATTATTTTTCTTAAAGCATTAGTATCATTCCCTCTTAAAGACTGAAATATAGCACTATGCTCTGAATCTACCGGAAGTATTTTTACATTATTCTCTTTAGCTGCTTTCATTACTAATTCCCCTGCAACTACTAATGTCTCCTTATTAGCGAGAGCAATATCCTTTTTAGCTTCTATAGCCTTCATGGTAGGCTCTAAACCTATCATACCAACTACAGATGTCACTACTATGTCAATTTCCTCTAAACTAGCTATTTTATTAAGTCCTTCTATTCCATCCAAAACTTCTACTAATCTATTGCCCACTTTGCAATATTCTCTTATTTCATGAGCACTTTTAAAATCCATCATGGCTACATATGAAGGTTTAAATTCTTCTATTATTCCAATGACTTTTTCTACAGAAGTGTTGGCTGTCACTCCTATTAACCTTAATTCACCATTTGATTTTCTAATTACATCCAGCGTTTGAGTTCCTATTGACCCAGTACACCCTAGTATAGAAATTTTTTTCATTCTCTTTCCTCCTAAAAGCAAATCCCAAGCTAGCATCATACTACTGACAAGTAAATCAAAAACTTGATTTATTACTTGTAATTTTTAGATTATACTGCACACACTTACAACTCATAACTGGTTAATTCATTTTATCTAGTTCACACATAACAGGAATACAAGTTGCAAATCTAATTTTTAATGTGAAATTCTTGGTTTGTGCTATAAATTATTTCTTTTGCTATAATGCTATACATTGGTCCGACTAATATTCCTAGAAGACCAAATATCTTAACTCCAATATATATCGATAATAATATAACCAAAGGATGAATATCTAATTTGTTTCCTAAAAACTTAGCCTCTAATATTTCTCTGACAATTTCAACTAAAACATATAGGCAAATAAGCCCAAATGCAGTGATAAAATTCTTCATTATAATATTGTATATTATAATTGGAATAAATACAATTATAGTTCCCACATAAGGCAAAATGTCCAATATACCGCAAATTACTCCAAGCATAAAGCAATCAGGAATCCTAAGCACCAAAAAACCTATTATTATTTCTAATGTCGAAATTAAAATTAACATTCCCTCAATCCCTATCATTTGAATAAAATTTCTCTTTTGACCAGTAAACTTTGTCATTATCTCTATCGGGAATAGCATTGAAAATAATTCTATTATTTTTTGCTTATCTACCAATACAAAAAAAGTGCATATATTCCCTATAAAATAAGCTAAGATCCCATCCCCAGTACTTAATGCTCCTTTTCTTATATTTTGGTCATTAATTATGGAAATTACACTTCTTCCTATCTTAATATTTTCTAAATCTACATTTAAAGTAATAGAAATATCTTTAATAAGTTTATTTATTAAATCTAAATTTGCAAAATATACTTTTTTAAATATGTAAAATATTTCGCTGCCTAAATATACTCCAATAAGCACTATAGATATATTAATAACTATTATACTTAAGGCACCCGCTATTTTACTCGGAATTTTAGCTTTTATCATAATTTTATAAATAGGCGCACATATTACAGTCATAATAATCATAGATAAAAAAGGCCTAAAATAGTACTTTATTAAGAATGTTACTATTATTACTAATACAAGAGAAAATAAAAGTGAAAAAAGTTTTTTATATGCCGTAAAAATAATCCTCACCTCACTAAACTTTTAATCATTGCTACTTTTATAATATATGCATCTAATTTTCTCTTAAAAACTCCTTATTTCATTTACATAAAAAATACTTATGAAAAAAAAAAAAATTAAACTTTATATTTGAACTATAAAGTTTAATTTCTAAATCAATGTAACTATTAAATTTTTATTATAAATGTTAAATAATAAAAAACTACAGTTGCCGAAAATATTATACTGTCAAATCTGTCCAATATTCCCCCATGACCCGGAATTAAGTTACTATAATCTTTTATTCCTACATATCTCTTTATTGAAGATGCAACCAAATCCCCCAATTGTCCAAACAAGCCACATAGCGCACCTATCAAGAAATAATTATATATTGGCATAATATTAGTATAATGCTGTATTACTATTCCAAAAACTCCTGTAAAAACAGTTGCACCTATAAGACCACCAAGTGAACCTTCTATTGTTTTCTTAGGTGAAACTTTAGGCGATAATTTATGCTTTCCAAAGTTTTTGCCACAATAATATGCCGCTGTATCTGAAAGCCATGAACCAATAAATATGATCCAAACTAAAAATTCTCCTTTGTTTTTTGCATTAATTAAGTATACAAAACTAAATAAAATCCCACAGTATATAAATCCAAGCACCGTAAGCGAAACATCTACAAATGTATACTCCAGATTTATAACCGGAAGTATTAACAATATAAATGTTGCAATAACAATAATATACATCATATATTCAAAATTATTATTCAAAAGATAATATATTATTAATAAAATATACCCTATACTCTTTATTGGTTTTAAATTTTTCTCTTTTAATGCATTGTAAAATTCCCATAGTGCCATTATAGATATTGCAAAAACAAACCCTTTAAGATAAATTCCTCCAAGAAAAACAAATATGATAAACGGAGCAATCATAGCTGCACCTAGATATCTATTATCAGACTTCAAAATCTAATCACTCCCCTATTTTACTTTTCCAAAGCGCCTATCCCTATTTTGATAATCCGCTATAGCTCTTTGTAAATCCTTTTCCTTAAAATCTGGCCAATTTATATTTGCATACCAAAATTCTGAATAAGCACATTGCCATAATAAGAAATTACTAAGCCTTTGCTCACCAGATGGTCTGATAATTATATCTGGATCCGGTATACCTTTTGTATATAAATATTCTTCCACCAATTTCTCATTAATGTCCTCTTCATTTATTTTATTACTTTTCACTTCTGAACTAATCAGTTTTATTGCTCTAACAATCTCATCTCTTCCACCATAATTTAAAGCAAAATTCAAATTTATTTTTGTATTGTTCTTAGTAGTCTCTATAGCGTTTTCTAATGCTTTTTGACATTCTTCAGGTAATTTTGACATATCTCCCAAAAGATTCATTTTAACACCATTTTCATGACATTCTCTCAATTCCTTATTTAAATAAGTAACTAAAAGCTTCATTATTGCTCCAACTTCATCTTTAGGCCTAGCCCAATTTTCAGTTGAGAAAGCATATAAAGTTAAATTTTTAACTCCAAGTCTTGTGGCCTCTTTCAATATCCTTCTAATACTTTCCATTCCAGCTTTGTGTCCCATACTTCTTGGTAAATTTTGACTTTTAGCCCATCGTCCATTCCCATCCATTATTATTGCAATATGATTAGGTATGTTATTCATATCAAGCTCAAATTCTTTATTTTCTTCTTTTTTTGATTTAAATATATTTAACATATTTTCTCCCCCTAGTTTACTAACATAACTTTATTAAGCCCTATTATTTTGAGCAAGTTATATAAACTAAATATTTTGCACCTGAGCTAAGCTTAGCTTTTTATTATTATTTGAAACCCACTTCTCATTTATGTACTTACTTATAGATTATACTATGAATACTAAGCTAGAATGCTTATAGAGAAGGTTTCAAGAATGAAATATGCAATAAGCAGTTCATACAAAATCTTTTCTTTTAAGAAAAAAACCTGCTTTTTAGCAGGTTTTAAAATTCAGGCTTATGAAATAATATGCCTTAAACTGATAAGACCTCTTTTTCCTTTGCAGCAATTATAGCATCTATTTCTTTCACAACTGCATCAGTCTTCTTTTGAACATCATCTTCAGCTTTTTTTATTTGATCTTCTGATAAATCAGCATCTTTCTTTAATGCTTTTATTTTATCATTAGCATTTTTTCTAATCGATCTTACGGCTACCTTAGCTTCTTCCCCTGTTTTCTTTACATTTTTAACAAGATTCTTTCTAGTTTCTTCTGTTAATTCTGGTATCACTAATCTGATAATAGAACCATCACTTGAAGGATTTAATCCTAAATCTGATTTTAAAATAGCTTTTTCTATATCTTTTAATATGGGTCTTTCCCATGGTGTTATCATAAGTACTCTTGGCTCTGGAGCTGAAACATTTGCCACTTGGCTAAGTGGGCACATGCTTCCATAATACTCGACTTGAATTCTGTCAAGCATTGTTGGGTTTGCTCTTCCAGCTTTCATTGTTGATAAATCTGATTTTAATACAGATATTGTTTTTTTCATTTTTTCTTCTGCATTTTGAATAATATCCTTAATCATGATTTCCCTCCTATTTCTTTTTTAAGTCACATGAAAGAAAATAATAGACAAAATAATAATCTGTTATTTTCTTGGTTGTGTCGCAACTAATGTACCTATATTTTCTCCATATATAGCCTTCTTAATATTTCCTGGTTCATCTAATCCAAATACAAGGATTGGAATTTCATTATCCATGCATAACGAAGTCGCTGTAGAGTCCATTACTTGTAATCCTTGCTCTAATACCTCTATATATGATAGTGTATCATATTTTTTTGCATCTGAATACTTATGAGGATCTTTATCATAAACCCCATCAACCTTCTTAGCCAAAAGAATCACATCTGCTTCAATTTCAGCAGCTCTAAGGGCTGCAGTTGTATCTGTTGAGAAATATGGATTTCCTGTACCAGCTGCAAAAATAACAACTCTTCCTTTTTCCAAATGCCTCATTGCTCTTCTTCTTATGAATGGTTCCGCAATTTCCTTCATCTCTATAGCAGTTTGTACTCTTGTTTTAACTCCCACTTGTTCTAAAGAATCTTGAAGTGCTAAAGCATTTATACAAGTTGCCATCATTCCCATATAATCCGCAGTAGTTCTATCCATGCCTTCTCCACTTCTGCCTCTCCAGATGTTTCCGCCACCTACTACTGTTCCCACTTCAACACCCATATCAACTAATTCCTTAATTTCTAGGGCTATTCTTTTCGCTACATTAAAATCAAGTCCAAATCCATTAACTCCTGCTAATGCTTCTCCCGAAAGCTTTAAAATCACTCTCTTGTATTTACAATCTGCCATTTATAATTACCTCCCAAATATTTTAAGGATTATCTGAAAACCTTTTTTAAAATTATATTTACTTTACTTCTTAAACGCATGAAAAAGTAATAGAATATTGCTTATCTATTAGTTTCTCATTGCGCTTTAAAAAAAGAGAACACAAAGTGTTCTCTTTAGGCTTCAACTATTTACCGATTTGTCTTGCAACTTCTTCAGCAAAATCTACCTTTTCAACTTCGATTCCTTCTCCTCTTTCGTATCTTACGAATCTAGTTACTTTAATTGGAGAACCAACCTCTTTAGATTTTTCTTCTAAGAATTTAGTGATTGTTTTATCGCTATCCTTAACCCAAAGTTGTTCTAAAAGACAAACTTCTTTGAAATACTTTTGAATTCTTCCAACAACCATTTTTTCAACTATTTTTTCTGGCTTTCCTTCATTTAAAGCTTGAACTCTGTAAATTTCTTTTTCTTTTTCCATAGATGTTGTATCTACATCATCTTTTCCTAAGAATAATGGGTTTGCTGCAGCAATTTGCATACAAACTTCTTTAGCAACTTCATCTAAAACGTCAGAAGCTTTATCACAAGAAAGTTCTACTAAAACTCCGATTCTTCCGCCACCATGAATATAGCTGCTAACTATTCCATTATCAATAGCGAATTTAGTAAATCTTCTTACTGACATGTTTTCACCAAGTTTTGCTATTAAAGCTTTTAAGCTTTCTGTAACAGTAGCATCTCCTTCAAACTTTTCATTAAGAAGTTCTTCTACTGTTGTAACAGAAGTTTCAGCTACCATTTTAGCTAATTTGTCAGCAAAACCAACAAATTCTTCATTTAATGCAACGAAATCTGTTTCACAGTTGAATTCAAGAACTGCTCCAGTTTTCTTATCACTTGAAATATATGTCTTAACTATACCTTCAGCAGCAACTCTACCTGATTTTTTAGCCGCATCCGCAAGTCCTTTTTCTCTTAAAAATTCTACTGCCTTTTCAATACTACCTTCTGTTTCAACTAGAGCCTTTTTACAATCCATCATTTTTGCTCCAGTCATTTCTCTTAGTTCTTTAACTAATTGTGCAGATATATTTGCCATAATTTTAATTTCCTCCTCTATATATAAAGTAATCCTTAACATTTAATTAGGTATATTCAAAAAAATAATAAGCCTGTTTGCCAGTCTATTTTTGTTATACTTTCCAGTATAATTACTTAATAGCCCAACTATGATGCGATTATAATCATTTAAGTAATGAAAAACAACCGCATCATGGACTTATTATTTCTCTTCATATCCTCACAAGGGAAGTTGAAATCTACTCACTTACCTCGCTTTAATTATTCAGCTGCTAATTGTTCACCTTGTCTTCCTTCTATAATAGCATCAGCCATTTTAGCAGTTATTAATTTAACAGCTCTGATAGCATCATCATTACCTGGGATTACATAATCTACTTCTTCTGGATCACAGTTAGTGTCTACGATAGCTACTACTGGAATTCCTAAAATTTTAGCTTCTAATATAGCATTTTTTTCTTTTCTTGGATCAACAATAAACATTGCTCCTACATTTGAAGCATCTAAGTTTCTGATACCACCAAGATTTTTTTGAAGCTTTTCTAATTCTCCTTTAAGTTTTATAACTTCTTTCTTAGGAAGAACATCAAAAGTTCCATCTTCTTGCATTTTTTCGATTTGTTCTAATTTTCTTATTCTACCTCTAATAGTTGAGAAGTTTGTCAACATTCCACCTAACCATCTGTTATTTACGAAATGCATATTACTTCTTATTGCTTCTTCTTCAATAGCTTCTTGAGCTTGTTTCTTAGTTCCAACGAATAATATATCTTTTCCTTCTTCTGATACTTCTTTAATGAAGTTATAAGCTTCTTCAGCTTTTTTAACTGTTTTTTGAAGATCTATGATATAGATTCCGTTTCTTTCTGTGAAGATATATGGAGCCATTTTAGGATTCCATCTTCTTGTTTGGTGTCCGAAATGTACACCTGCTTCTAATAATTGTTTCATTGATATTACTGACATTTTGTTACCTCCTTGGTTTTTACCTCCACTATCTTTAGCTCATAAATTTCCCTTAATTTAAGGGCACCTAATTTACAAATTGGATAGTGTGTGTATTTTCTTACCTTTAGTAGTATATCACAAGGTATTTAACTCATCAACAAAAATTTATGAATTATTATAAAAGTTTTCTCAAAATCATTAAAGTTTATACACAAACCTTAATTAATTTACAGTTAACAATTCACAATTTACAATTAAGAAGAAAATTCCACAGACTTTTCTTTAAAATATTTGTTAAAAACTCTTTTTAAAAAAGTGAAATTCTAATTTTTGTATTTTAACTCTTGTACTTTCTCTTTGAGCTTCATCTTTAACTTATCGCTTGCACTAAGTTAATTTCTTAATATGTTTTCTATGTAATAAAAAAATAGCTATAGGTCAATATTTCCCCATAGCTATCACATTATTTAATTTTCTTTAATTCTTCTATTAGCTTCTCATTTAGTATTCTAATATAAGTTCCCTTCATACCAAGGGATCTTGATTCGATTACTCCAGCACTTTCGAATTTTCTCAGCGCGTTCACGATAACACTTCTAGTTATACCTACCTTATCTGCTATCTTTGAAGCTACTAATAATCCTTCATTTCCATTTAACTCGTCAAAAATATGTTCAACAGCTTCTAGCTCAGAATATGAAAGAGTTCCTATAGCTAACTGAACAACTGCTTTTTTTCTCGCTTCATCTGCAATTTCATCCTGCATAGCTCTAAGCATTTCCATTCCTACAATTGTTGCACTATATTCTACTAATACTAAATCATCATCAGTAAATGGGTTTCCAAATCTAGCTAATATTAATGTTCCCGTTCTCTCTCTGCTTCCTATAATAGGTATTATTGTTGATAGTTTATCAACCTTTTTGCATTTTCCAATTTCCTGAAATACACATCTACCTTCATTAGGAAGGTTAGCTAACGTTTCATCCGCCTCAAGTAAAGTTTTATTATAATCTTCTGGAAATCTCTTATCTTCTATTACCTTTTTCTTCATAGCATCACATTCAAAATCTTTACCAAAAGCATATCCGAGTACTTTTCCTTTTTTACTTATTATGTATACATTACACTCAAGAACTTCACTCAAAAGCTTACATATATCTTGAAAGGCTACAGGTTCCGTACCAGATTTCTGTAGAATTTTATTTAACATTCTAGTTTTATTTAATAATGATGACATATTGTTATCCTCCTCAGCAACTGTATTACAATATTGTTAATAAATTTAAGATGTAATTGATAGAATATTCGTAATTTATTGAATTTTCTTACAAGTCGCTACTAAAATTAGTTTATCATATAAAATTCCGCATTTCAACACTCTTTTTGTGTTATCGACAAAATAATGTTGCTTACTCTTCTTTTATATTTCCTAGTGTCTACTTTTCATTTTCTTCTGTTTCATCCTTTTTCACTTCTTCTTTATAATTACATTCACTATTAGAACATTGTATATACTTTCCTTTGGCCTTTGAATACTTTAACACCATATACGAATTACATTTTGGACATTTTTCTTTTACTGGTTCATACCAACTTACAAATTTACATTCCGGATAGCCTGTGCACCCAAAGAATTTCTTTCCTTTTTTACTCTTTTTAGCTACAATAGGCTTTCCACATTCTGGGCATGGTACATCTAACTCTTCAACTATTGGCTTAGCATTTTTACACTCCGGATACCCAGGGCATGCCAAAAATTCACCATATCTTCCTCTTTTGATGACCATCATACGGCCACATTTCTCGCATTTCACATCACTAACTTTGTCTTCGATTACAACCTTTGATATTTCTTTTTCGGCTTTTTCAATTGCAATCTTTAATGGATTAAAGAATTCTTCTACAATTCGTGTCCAATTTTCATTTCCTTCTTCAACATCATCGAGTTTCTTTTCCATATCTGCTGTAAAATCAACATCAACAATCTGCTTGAAATATTCGCTCACTATATTATTTACAATTTCGCCAAGCTCTGTAGGAATTAAATTTTTCTTTTCACGAACTACATAGTTTCTTCCGAGTAATGTCGAAATAGTTGGTACATAAGTACTAGGTCTGCCTATGCCTTTTTCTTCTAGTAACTTAACAAAAGATGCTTCTGTATATCTTGGAGCTGGCTGTGTAAAATGTTGAGTTCCTTGAAGAGAATCTAATTTAAGTTCTTCATCTTCCTTTAATTCTGGTAATATTACAGAATTTTCATCATCTTCATTCGAATATTCATATATCTTCATAAAACCATCAAATGCAATTACTGATCCTGATGCCTTGAATTTATAATCTCCATTTTCTATATCTATGGAATTTGTATTCAATTCACAAGACGCCATTTGGCTTGCTACAAATCTATTCCATATTAACGAATATAATTTATATTGCTCTGCAGTTAAATTCTCTTTTGCCATCTGCGGTGTAATTTCCACATACGTAGGTCTTATAGCCTCGTGGGCATCTTGAATATTCTTCTTTCCTTTATATATTCTTGCTGAACCTGGCAAATATTCTTTTCCATAAGTATCTCCTATAAACTTTTTAGCACCTTCTTGTGCTTCTTCAGAAATTCTTACAGAATCAGTTCTCATATAAGTTATTAAACCTACTGTTCCATAACCTTTTATCTCCACGCCTTCATAAAGACCTTGTGCTATTGACATTGTTCTTTTAGTCATGAAATTTAATTTCCTATTTGCATCCTGTTGAAGGGTACTCGTAGTGAATGGTGGAAGTGGATTTCTGCTTTTCTTCCCTTTTTTTATAGCTTTAACAATGAACTTTCCTCTTTTTAGCTCTTCTACAATAGTATTTGAGGTCTCTTCATTTTCGATTTCTATCTTTTTTCCCTTATAGGTTGATAATCTAACTGGAAACTTTTTCTTTTCCTTTTTAAGCGTACAATCTATAGACCAATATTCCTTAGG
Organism: Clostridium sp. DL-VIII; assembly: GCF_000230835.1. NCBI lineage: Bacteria > Bacillati > Bacillota > Clostridia > Eubacteriales > Clostridiaceae > Clostridium > Clostridium sp. DL-VIII. The sequence continues at coordinate 1,988,295 of NZ_CM001240.1, read as the reverse complement.
AATAAATTCATTTATTTCCTTTTCTCTATCACATATTAATTTTAAAGCTGCTGATTGTACTCTACCAGCACTAAGTCCCCATTTTACATTTCTCCATAAAATTGGGCTTATCTCATAACCAACTAATCTATCTAATATTCTTCTTGCCTGCTGTGCATCCACTAGGTCTAAGTCTATTTTTCTTGCCTGTTTTATTGATGCTTTAACAGCATTTTTTGTAACTTCATTAAATACAATTCTGCAAGTTTCATCTTCTGATATTTTTAAAATATTTGCTAAATGCCATGATATAGCTTCTCCCTCTCTATCAGGGTCGGTAGCTAAATAAACTTTATCTGCTTTTTTAGCAGCTTTTCTCAATTTATCTATTAATTCACCTTTACCTCTGATTGTTATATATTTAGGAGTATAATTATTTTCTATATCAACACCTAATGTACTTTTTGGTAAGTCTCTTACGTGTCCCATAGACGCCTCTACAATATAATTCTTTCCTAAATACTTTCCGATTGTTTTTGCTTTTGCTGGCGACTCAACAATTACAAGTTTTTGACCCATATTATAACTTCATAAAAAATATGAAGTATTCACCCCCCTGCATATTTTTATATTGTTTTCACATAGTAATTTCCAGGTAAACAAATAATCTCATTTTTTATCTGCATTTCAAACAACAACGCATATAAAGCTCCTCTATCAACAGATGCATTTTTAAAAATATCATCTATGTGAACTGGCGAATCTGTAATTAAATCTAAAATTTCGCTCTTTTCTGGCGTAAGCTTTATAGGATTTTCTATATATTCCAAATCAAGAAATACTCGTAAATCATTTATATCTGTACAGGCACCTGCACCACCATCTCTAATTAATTTATTAGCACCTCGTGCTCCTTCATAAAATATAGAACCTGGTACTGCAATAACTTTCTTATCCTGCTCATTAGCCAGTCTGGCCGTTATTAATGATCCACTTTTTTCAGAAGCTTCTGTAACTACTATCCCTTGGCTCAACCCACTAATTATTCTATTCCTTCTAGGAAAATTTTCTCTTAATGGTTCTGTACCAAGCAAAAATTCTGAAACTACCACGCCTTTTTCCGCTATTTGAGAAAACAACATTTTATTTTCAGCTGGATATACTATATCTATGCCACATCCTAGCACGCATATGTTATATCCATTATTTTCCAAAGCAGTTTTATGTGCAATCGAATCTACTCCTCTTGCACCTCCGCTTATAAGCGTTATATTATTAGTAATAAGCTCCTTTGTCAAGAGTTTTGTTACAGTTAGTCCATAATTTGAGCATTTTCTTGCCCCTACAATTCCTATAGATTTGTTTTTTATAACCTCTATATTCCCCTTATAAAACAGAAAATATGGGGGATGTAAAATCCCACTCAATTTCTCTCTATACAAAGGATTATCATACGTAATGTATCCAATACTTTTTTTATACAATGTCTCTTTTAAATTTAATACTTGATAATGCAAATCTTCTTTCTGAAAATTTTTTAATTTTTTATTTATAATTTTATTTTCTTTTAAAATCTCTTCAAAATTATTATATACATTTTCTGCTGTGTTATATTTATTTATTAACTTTATTTTTTGAAAATTTGATATATCAAGAAGTATTAACCATAATTCATAATTCATACTTTTTCTCCCTTTCTATATAATTTCTCCATTAATATTTTTTCTATAACTAAAAGCTTCTAAAATATGTCCTTCTGATATATCCTTTTCATTGTCTATATCAGCTATAGTTCTAGCGATTTTTATTACTTTTCCATACCCTCTTAATGATACATTAGACGTATTATAATAATGTTTTAAAATTTCTGCACATTTCTTATTAACTCTACAAATTTCAAAAATATCCTTTCCTTTTATATCTGAATTGTATTTATAAGTTGTATTTTTAAATCTTTGTCTTTGAATCTTTATTGCTCTAAGAACATTCTCTTTCATAATTTTCGAGTCATAAGAATCTTTCTCTTTTTTTATTTCATCGTAATCTAATCTCGGCACATAATTTAGAATATCAATTCTATCTAGTAATGCACTTGAAAACTTATTTGAATATTTATTTATTTTTGAATTAAAATAGTATTTATTATCATTAAAATCTTTATCTTCGTTATTTTCTACAGGATTAAATGCTCCTATAAGCAAAAAGTCAGCTGGCATTATATAATTGCCATTAAGCCTTGTTATATTTACACTTTTTTCTTCAAGGGGCTCTCTAAGCGATTCTAATGCTTCCTTTTTAAATTCTAAGATTTCATCCAAAAACAATACTCCATTATGTGCTAATGTTATTTCTCCAGGCTTTATTTCTTTGCCACCGCCAATTAATGATAATTTTGTTGTGGTATGATGTGGTGCTCTAAATGGCCTTTTTACATAAGACTCTTTATTAATAAGTCCACATGCACTATAAATCTTAGCAACTTCCAACAGTTCCCCTTGGGATAATGAAGGTAAAATTGATATCAATGCTTTTGCAAGCATTGTCTTTCCACATCCAGGCTCGCCATAAAGAATAATATTATGTTTTCCAGCCGCTGCTATTTCTAATGCTCTCTTAGATGAGTATTGCCCTATAATATGACCATAATCTAACAAATCATAATCTTCTTTTTCTTTTATTTCATCACTATCGTCATAAGGAAGCATATCTTCATAGGTTATATAAGAAATTACTTCTTTCAAAGTTCTTAGAGGATAATACTTTCCTCCTTTAAAATAATAGGTCTCTTCCAAATTTTCATAAGGAAATATGAATTTATTAATATTCTTTCGAACCCCCTCTATTATTATAGGTATGGTGCCCTTTACACCTTTTAATTCACCAAATAAAGATAATTCTCCAAATATAATATAATCATCTACGTTTTTTCTACAAATTTGGTTAGATTCCATAAGAATTCCAAGTGCAATAGGTAAATCCAATAAAGATCCAATTTTTCTAACATCTGCTGGTGCCAGATTAATAGTAATTCTACCCAATGGGAATTCAAATCCACAATTTATAATCGCTGCTCTAACTCTTTCTTTTGCTTCCTTTACCGAAGCATCTGGAAGCCCGACTATATTGAATATTGGTAGTCCCTTAGATATATCTACTTCAACATTAATTAAGAAACCTTCCAATTGATTATGAGTTGCGCTTATTATTTTCACTGCCATGTAATTCACCTCTTACAGAATTATAGACACACATTTGAATATTAATTCTATAAAAATAAATTTGTTTAAAATTTTTTTCATTGTTAATACTTTCAATATAAATTATGAACTGTAAACTATACTAAGGTTGGTGATGAAATGAAAAAATTGAATAAAGATGTAGGAAATTACTGTGAAGATTTAGCTAAAAATTATTTAAAAAGAAACTGCTATTTTATCTTAGATTGCAACTTTAAAAATCATCTTGGTGAAATAGATATTATTTGTACTCGAAATAATATATTAATAATTGTTGAAGTTAAAGGGAGGTATAATTATGACTACGGTTTACCTAAAGAATCCATTAGTTCTTCAAAGCAAAAATCTATAATTAAAGTTACTACTGCATATATATCTTACAAGAAGTTATTTAATCTCAATGTACGTTTTGACGTTATTGAAGTTTATTTAAACTCAAACAATAATATTTTTGAAATAAAGCATATAAAGGACGCTTTTAGATTACCATAAAATTTTTTCATTATCCGTCAATAATCTACAAATTACTAATATTGTTTTTATTTATTTACGCATAAAAAAAATCTATACAAATATTTTTATTTCCAATAATATTCGTATAGATCAAACTGTTATAAATTCTTAATTTATAATACTCATATACATAAAAGCCAAGTTTTTCCTTCTTGTTTTATAGTAATTTTGTTAAAAAGCTATTCCTATGAATACTGCATTTTCCATAAGTTTTTAAACCTTCTATATGTTTTGCTGTTCCATAGCCAACATTATTTTCAAAATCATAGTATGTATATTTCTTTGCATACTCTTTCATGATTTTATCTCTATATACTTTTGCGACAATTGATGCTGCCGCAATGCTGACGCTTTTAGTATCTCCTTTTATAACTGATTTATTTTCAATCTGAATATTTTTAACCAAATACCCATCCGATAATACTAAATCAGGCTTTATCTCAAGCGAATTACAACTTTCTAGGAATACTTTATTGTTTGAAAAAGCTATACCTTTTTCATCTATTTCTTCATTAGAAGAAACTGATATGCTATAACACACTGCTTTTTCTTTAATAATTTCAGCAAGCTCTTCTCTTTTTGCTTCTTTTACCTTTTTTGAATCATTTATATATAAAATTAAATCTTCGTCTAAAGCGTTTAAATCCAATATAACACTGCAGGCAACAATTGGACCCGCAAGAGGTCCTCTGCCTACCTCATCTACTCCTGCAACATATTTATAGTTTCCAAAAGATTTATCAAAATCATACATTTTTTTAACTCTTTTAATCTCATTTAAATATGAATCTAACTCTTTCTCAATTTTCGTTTTAAGGGATAGTACATTTTTTCTTTTATCTTCCCTTAACCAATTGATAATTTTATCATAATCTCCATTTTTATATACTTCAATTGCTGAGATCTCTGATATTTCTTTTTTTATTTGAGAAAATGATAGTGACTTTATATCCTCATTAATTATCCTCATTCTCTTCTACTGGACGTTCCAATGTAATAGCGCCCATTTTCCCTCCCCTAAATTCATCAAGTAGGATAACTGCTAATCTATTATAATCAATTTGTCCTCCCGAAATTAATGTTCCCCTCTTCTTACCTATAGCATCTAACGTATCTAAAGGATTTTCAAAAACTTCAGCTAGTTTATATCTCTCTTTTAATTTATCCTCATAACTACCTTGCAATCTTTCAACGAGTTTCAAAGCCAATTCTTCTATATCCATTATTTCGTCTTTTATTGCACCCGTAAAAGCTAAATTTAAAGCTGTTTCATCATCTTCAAATCTAGGCCATAAAACTCCTGGTGTATCTAAAAGTTCAATTCCCATTCCAGTTTTTATCCATTGCTTACTTTTTGTAACTCCTGGTTTGTCACCTGTCTTGGCTATATTGTTTCTTGCCATCTTATTTATGAAAGTCGATTTTCCGACATTAGGTATTCCAACTACCATAACTCTCATTGTTATGTTAACCATACCTTTTGCTTTTAATCTATCATGCTTTTCCTTTAAGAGACTTAATAGCATAGGTTTTATATTCTTAAGTCCATCACCTTTTAAACAGTTAACTTCTAATACCTTAACTTCTTCTTCTGTTAAGTAATTTATCCACTCTTTAGTTACCCTATTATCAGTCAGATCACTTTTATTCAAAAGTATAATTCTTGGTTTTCCCTCTAGTAATTTTTTAATATCTGGATTTGCAGAACTTCTTGGAATTCTAGCATCTCTTATTTCAATTACAGCATCAACTAATTTTAAATTCTCTTTAATTTCTCTTTGAGTTTTTTTCATATGTCCTGGAAACCAATTAATTGCCATATGAATTCCTCCTTAAATTTATTTTATATAAAAAGTAAAGTGGGTATACCATGCTTTAATTGACAATTTATTCATCATCAATTGTAAACTTATGTATTCTTCTTTAACTTAGTTTTAACCCAAATTAAATTTCTAACCCTCTCTATAATTTCCTACAGAAATAAAAAAAGGACTGAAACAGTCCCCTTTTTATACTATCTAGTTAATAATTCTTTAACTTTAGCAGCCTTACCAACTCTATCTCTTAAGTAGTAAAGTTTAGCTCTTCTTACTTTACCTCTTCTTGAGATTTCAATTTTTTCAATTGTTGGTGCATTTATTGGGAATGTTCTTTCAACTCCAGTTCCATAAGCAACTCTTCTTACAGTGAAAGTTTCTCTTAAACCACCATTTTGTTTTTTGATAACAGTACCTTCGAACATTTGAGTTCTTTCCTTGTTACCTTCTTTAATTCTAACATATACCTTTATAGTATCTCCAATTTTGAAACTAGGTAAGTCAGTTCTGATTTGTTCTGCTTCTATAGCTCTAATTATTTCGTTCATTGTGCATTCCCTCCTTAATGATAATTTGACGTTCTTAACATATATAAATTGACAGAGGAACGCCCGTACTAGCACAAATCATATCATATCACATAATTTTCTATATTTCAATAAAAATCATATTATATTTTTTACTTTTTTGTACTACTCTGTTTTAAAAGCTTAATATCTTCTTTAGTCAAAGTAATATTTTTATATAAATCAAGTCTAGTTCTCTTAGTTATTTCAAGAGATTTAAGCCTTCTCCACTTCCTTATATTTTCATGATGTCCAGATAGCAGTATTTCTGGCACCTTATCTCCTTCAAATTCTTCAGGTCTGGTATATTGAGGATATTCTAATAATCCATTGTAGAAAGATTCATCCATAAAGCTTTCTTCTTTTCCAAGCACTCCAGGTTTAAGTCTTAAAATACAATCTATTACTGGAATCGCAGCCATTTCTCCACCTGTCAGAACAAAATCTCCAAGAGAAATTTCCATATCTATATGTTTATAAACTCTCTCGTCTATTCCTTCATAATGACCGCATAAAAATATCAAATTATCTTCTTTTGAAAGATCCTTTGCAAGCTCCTGATTAAATTTCTTTCCTTTAGGTCCTAAAAATATAACCTTCCCACTATTGCTTTCTTTAGCATGTCGTATAGAATCTACTATTGGTTGAGGTGACATAACCATACCAGCTCCACCGCCATATGGATAATCATCAACTTTCTTATGTTTATTTAATGTAAAATCTCTTATATTTAATATATCGAAATCAATTATCTTATTTTCCCTTGCTCTTCCTATAATGCTGTGCTCAAAGATAGAAAACATTTCTGGGAACAAGGTTAATATACTAATCTTCATCCTGCCATTCACCTACTGGCCTTACAACTATTTTTTTAGCATTGATATCAACATTAAGTACTATATCCCTAAGAACTGGTATTAATAATTCTTTAGGCTCTTTAATCCAATATACATCATTATTAGGAGTACTAATTACATCAAAAACTCTTCCAATTTCTTTTTCATTTGTATCGTATACTGTGCATTCTTTTAAGTCCACAACATAATATGTATCTGGTGGAAGCTCAGGTTCACTATCACGTGGTATTTCAATATATTTTTCCTTATAAGTTTCAGCATCATTCATAGAATCTACGCCTTCTAACTTTAAGATAACTCTATCCTTTTGAAATTTAACTCCTAAAATATTTTTTGGTGCTCCACCTACTAAAACAGTCTTTAGACGTTTAAATTTATTAACATCCTCTGTCAAAGGATAAACCTTAACTTCACCTTTAACTCCATGAGTATTCACAATTTGGCCTATTTTAAATAATTTACTCACTTTTTCACCTCGTTTTTTATATTAGACATTGTAAAATAAAAACAAATCAATCCACTCTCCAATTTCCCATCATATTACATCACTAATTCCTCTAATAATCTCTGCTATAAAAGAAATCATCTTTTTGGATCTGATGAAAAATATCCTCGATATATGTTTACTTGTTATTTTCTTTACTAAGCCTTAAATTCTCATATAAAAATATATATCCTATAAACTGCTACTATATAACCAAACAAAAATCCATGCCTATAACCAATTTCACACTATAATTATACCTTAATATATTTAGCATTAAAATCATTAACAACTTACTTACAAAGTATACATCAACCTAAATTATATGTAATGTCTTTTTCATAATTGTTATCGCACAAAAATATACATATTCTAATTAAACTCTTAATATAGATATTCATATCGTATCTTTAACTTATAAATACAATGATTCTGCAACCTTTGTAAATTTTGCGTTCACCTCTACACCAGAAATCATATACATATTTGTGTAAGAGGCATTTTAAATTGAGCTGTGATGATTCTTGGAGGAAGGTTGTTCAATTTACTGCTTGTCCTAAACTTGCTTTAGGAACATGCAGAAATTGGCACAACCTTCCTCTTAGAATCTTCCAGCGAAAATTTAATAAGTCCGCTGAAACAAATATGTATATGATTTCGGTAGATTACCGCTAAACTCCAAGCCCCAGCCATATATATTTTTTGAATATATTTAAAAAGAGTTAGGTTACCCTAACTCTAAATTTTTTAGATGATTTCTACTATAACTCGTTTATTTTGTTTAACTGCTGCAGCTTTAACAACTGTTCTTATAGCTTTTGCAATTCTACCTTGCTTACCTATAATCTTACCCATGTCTTCTGGTGCTACTTTTAACTCAAGTATTATGGATTGTTCTCCATCCACCTCATTAACAGTAACTGCATCAGGATTATCAACAAGGGATTTAGCCATAAATTCAACTAATTCCTTCATAAACGTCCACAATTAATATGTATTAATTGCAGAATTCACCTCCAAAAATTACTTAGTAAGACCTGCATTATTGAAAAGTCTCTTAACTACTTCTGTTGGTTGTGCTCCATTAGATAACCATTCATTAGCTTTTTCTTCGTTGATTTTAACTTCAACTGGTTCAACTAATGGATTGTAGTATCCAATTTCATCGATGAACTTACCATCTCTTGGTGCTCTTGAATCTGCAACTATTATTCTATAGAAAGGAGCTTTTTTAGCACCCATTCTTCTTAATCTGATTTTTACTGCCATTTTAATTTCACCTCCTTTAAAGGATAATAAATATATTTCAACTCTAAGGTCTAGAAAGGTAACTTTCCAAATAAGCCGCCTTTCTTAGCCTGCTTCTGGAATGATTTCATTTGTTTCATGTTCTTTTTCATCATTTCATAGCCCTTCATGAGTTTATTAACTTCTTGTATGTTTGTACCTGATCCTTTAGCTATTCTGCTCTTTCTTGATGGAGACTTTAATATAAGGCTTGGATTTCTTCTTTCTTTACTTGTCATAGATTGAATAATCGCCTTAGTTCTATCAAGCGCTTCAGTTCCTTTATCAAAGTCAACTCCTTGAAGTTCCTTTGAATTTAAGCCAGGTATCATTTCCATAATTTTATTTAAAGGTCCAAGCTTTTTCATCTGTTCCATTGCCATTAGATAATCTTCAAAGTTAAATTCTTGATTTAACATTCTCTTACCTAAATCAGCAGCTTCCTTTTCATCAATAGCTTCTTGGGCTTTTTCAATAAGTGATAATACATCACCCATTCCTAAAATTCTTGAAGCCATTCTATCAGGATGGAACACTTCAAAGTCATTCATTTTTTCACCGACACCAGCAAACTTAATTGGCTTATCAATTATGCTCTTGATTGAAAGTGCGGCTCCACCTCTTGTATCACCATCAAGCTTTGTCAAGATAACTCCGCTTAAATCTAAATCATTATTGAAGCTTTCTGCTACATTAACAGCATCTTGACCTGTCATAGCATCAACAACTAATAATATTTCTGATGGTGTCACATTTTCTTTTATGCTTTTTAATTCCTGCATTAATTCTTCATCAATATGAAGTCTACCTGCAGTATCTATAATAACTACATTATTACCATTATCCTTTGCATGAGCTATTCCATTTTTTGCAATTTCTACTGGACTTATTTTATCACCCATTGAAAATACAGGAATTTCAATTTGCTTTCCAACAACTTCTAATTGCTTAATAGCTGCTGGTCTATAAATATCACATGCTACCATTAGTGGTTTCTTATTATTTTTTCTAAGGTTCAACGCAAGCTTACCACACATGGTAGTCTTACCTGCCCCCTGCAGCCCAACTAACATTATAACTGTAAGTCCTGAACTGCTATAATTAAGTTTACTTTCACTTCCACCCATAAGATTAGTAAGTTCTTCATTAACTATCTTTATTACCTGTTGTCCTGGTGTTAAGCTTTCAAGAACTTCACTTCCCACACACTTTGAACTAACAGAAGAAATAAATGTTTTAACAACTTTATAGTTAACATCTGCTTCTAATAAGGCAAGCTTTACTTCTCTCATGGCTTCTTTTATATCTTTTTCAGTTAACTTTCCTTTTCCTTTTAATTTTCTGAAAGTTTCCTGTAACTTTTCACCTAATCCTTCAAAAGCCATGTTTACTTCCTCCTTAAATTATAAACTTTCTAGTTTTTCTTTATATTTTATAATATCCTTCTCATCTATGGAATATTTATTTTTTAATTGTTCTAAAAAATTCATAATCTCTTTTTCTTTATTTACACTCTTCTCAAGTAAGTGAAGCTTACTTTCATAGGATAGAAGCTGTTTATAACATCTTTTAATTAAATCGTGAATAGCCTGGCGACTTGTTTTGTTAAGTTCTGCTATTTCAGCTAAAGATAAATCATCATCATAATACCATTGCATAATTTCAACTTGTTTCTCTGTTAATAATGAACTGTAGAAATCCATAAGCAATGAGATCTCAACTCTATCTTCCATTTCTAATCACCTTACCCACAAAAGAGATTTTAACAATATTTTTCACAAGTGTCAAGTACTTTTACTTAACACCCTAAAAATTTTTTCCAAACAACATTATACTTTCATATTTTCATTAATTTTCTTTGTATACACTATATAAAACAAAACAAGTGATAAGTTATGAATTATAAGTTAAGGATAAAATCCCCTATTTGAGGATTTCTAAAAAATATATTTTTCAGAAAAGCCTTAAGGCTTTTCATCCTCAACTGTTAATTGTTAATTGATTAAATTAGTGCTTCTGCAAAAGCTTCTGCATCAAATTCTTGAAGATCCTCAACACCTTCTCCAACACCTATATATCTTACTGGAATGTTTAAGCTTTGCTTTATCGATAAAACAACTCCACCTTTTGCAGTTCCATCTAATTTAGTCAATACTATCCCATCGATCGGACAAGCCTCCATGAATTGTTTTGCTTGAATTACAGCATTTTGTCCTGTAGTTGCATCTAAAACAAGCAACGTTTCCTTTTTATATCCTTCAAGTTCTCTATCTATTATTCTATTTATCTTTTCAAGTTCATTCATTAGATTTTTCTTATTATGAAGTCTTCCTGCAGTGTCACAGATTAATAAATCAACATTTCTAGCTTTAGATGCTTCTATGGCATCAAAAACTACCGCTGCCGGATCTGAACCTTCTTGATGTTTAACTATATCAACACCAGCTCGACTGCTCCACACTTCAAGCTGATCTATAGCTGCTGCTCTAAAGGTATCCGCTGCTGCAAGAAGCACTTTTTTGCCTTCTTCTTTATTTTTAGCTGCAAGCTTTCCTATTGATGTAGTTTTCCCAACCCCGTTAACTCCAATTACAAGCATTACCTTTTTTGCACCGTCATTTTCTTCTGAAGCGCCTTCTAATAACATTTCTTTAATTACTTCTTTTAATGCTGGTTTAACTTCCTTTGGATCATTTATTTTTTCTTTACGTATCTTATTTCTTAATCTTTCTATTATATCTACCGTAGTATCCATACCTACATCTGATATTATTAATATTTCTTCTAATTCCTCATATAAATCCTCATCTATAGTTATTGCTAAATTTAATACTTCATTAATTTTATCTGTTAATCCATCCCTTGTTTTACTTAATCCATCTTTTAGTTTATTAAATAAATTTCCAAACAAATTCATTTCCTCCTAATTAAAATTTTCAGTTAAATCAACTGATACTACCTTAGATATACCTTTTTCCTCCATGGTTACTCCGTATATGATATCACTAACTTCCATAGTACCTTTTCTATGAGTTATAATTATAAACTGAGTATTATGAGAAAACAATTTTAAAAATTCTGCATATCTATATACATTTGCATCATCCAATGCCGCTTCTATTTCATCTAGAATACAGAATGGCGTTGGTTTCATTTTTAAAATTGCAAAAAGCAACGCTATTGCCGATAACACTTTTTCTCCACCTGACATTAAGTTTATATTTTGAAGTTTTTTTCCTGGCGGTTCCACATTTATGTCAATAGCGGCTGTAAGTTCATCACCTTCACCTAAGATAAGTTCTGCACTACCTCCTTTAAACAGATCTTTAAAAGTCTCATTAAAATTATAATTTAAAACTTTAAAATTCTCTTTAAATAGAGTTTTCATTTCAGTAGTCATTTCTTCAATAACAGATTTCAGTTCTCTCTTTGCATTTTCTAAATCTTCTGCCTGTGTTGACATAAACTCATATTTTTCTTTTATTTCCTCATATTCCTCTATAGCTGCTAAATTAACGATGCCAAGTCTTGTTATCATTCCCTTGGTAGTATTAATTTCTTGTCTCAACGCCTCTTCATTTTCTACCGGCTCACTTATATCTACTGCTTCTGCATATGTTAATTCCAATTCTTCATTTAATTTTTTATAGATATGTTCTTTATCAGCTTCTTTTTTAGCCTTAATCACTTCTTTTTTATTAACTTCAACTTCCTTGATGCTGACTTCATCTAATATGCCGCTTATTAAATTATCTTTTTCTTTAAATTCTTGTTTTAATTTTTCTTTTAGTATCTCTTCATCTTTAAAATTTAATTCTAATTTATTAATACTAATAGTATTATTTTCTATTTCTTTATTCTTTACCTCTATATCCGAAGTTAAACTTTCAATGCTCGTTCTATTTTCAATATTTTCTTTATTTAGAACTTCACTCTTGTAATTTAAATCTTGAATTTCTTTATCCATTCTAGAAAATTCATTTTTTCTATTTTCTATAGCTTCATCTAAAGTTGCTTTATTTATTTTCATTTGTGTAAGCTTAGCGTCACTATCATTTACTTCTTTAGCTTTAGCTTTGATTAATTCCTCTAACTCTACACTCTTACTCTTATTAGATGTATTTTCATTTTCAATAGATTTAATTTCTTCTTCTTTAGTTTTTAATTTTTCTAAAATAGCTTCCTTTTCATTTACTATCCTTTTAAGCTCTTCCTTAGTTACTTCTAAATTTCTTTTTAATTTATCAGTATCATTTTGTAACCCTTTGACTTCACTGTCCTTTTTAGTCAGCTCAATGTTTTTTTCATGAACCTCGTCTCTCTGATTCAATATCTCTTCATCAAGCTTTTTAATTTCATCCTTAATAGCTTGTACCATTTGAGTTAATTCTTCATACTGCTTTTTCTTTTCACTTATATTTTTTGTTAATTCTTCAATTTCTCTTTTTCTACCTAGGACATTAGAATTTCTTCCTTTTATGCTACCACCAGTTAAAGCTCCACCCGGATTTATTACTTCTCCCTCTAAGGTAACAATTCTTTGATTATATTTCCCAATACGCGCTATTTTAAGCGCACAATCCATATCAGTAGCAATTATTGTTCTCCCAAGAACATAGTTCATTATATTATGGTACTCTCCATCATATGAAATTATGTCACTTGCAATGCCAACATATCCATCCGCCTCAGTTATATTCCTGTCTAGCTCTAATTTTTTCCCTTTTATTACGTTTAAAGGCAGGAAAGTTGCTCGTCCTAAATTATTCTTTTTTAAATATCCAATAAGAACTTTAGCTATTTCTTCATTCTTAGTTATTACATTTGAAATTGCAGCTCCAAGTGCAATTTCTATAGCTACTTCATACTTTTTATCAACGCTGAAAATCTCACCTAAAACCTTAGTATCTTCAGCAGCAGTAATTCTTTCTTTATGAACTAATTCCATTAATGACTTTACCGATCTATTATAACCCTCGTAATGCTTTTCTAAGTTCTCTAACATAGTTTTATTAGCATCAAGTTTAGATAAAGTTCCACTTAATTCTCTTAGTTCGTTTTCTTTTCTTGTTAAATTTGCAGATAATGTGCCCATCTTTTTTTTATCTTCTGCAATTTTTATTTCTAGTAACTTTATATCATCTTTCTTATTTTCAATTTCATTATTTAAATCTTTATAAGTTGCTGAATTAATTACTATGTTGCTTTCTATAGATGAAATGGATGAATTTAAAGTTTCTTTTCTCTCTTCTCTAAGGGAAATATCTTTATTTAAAATAGTAATCTCATTCTTTATATCAGAATTACTTCTTAAAAGCTCAAATTCACCTTCTTTTAATGCTCTTAACTCTTCTTCAATAGTTCTAAGCTCCTGTGAATTCTTTGTATTAACCCCCTCTAATCTGTTTATTTCTTCATTTTTACTTTTTTGCTCTTCTAATCTTTTAGCTAATTCTTCTTCTAATACTGATTTGTTTTCATTTAGTTCATTTATCTTAACCGCAATATCACTTAATTCATAATTATTTCTATTTATTTTATCTTCAAAGCCTTTAATTCTTTCCTTGTATAATTCAATGCTTTTTTGATCTTCACTAATAACTTCTTTTAAATCATAATATTGCTCTTTTCCTTCCAAATTCTTTTTTTCTAATTCTTCTATTTTGTTTTCTAAGCCTTTAAGTTCCAGCTTATCATTTGCAATTTCTTTTCGTTTATCTTCAATTTCCTTAATCTTTAAATTCAAATCTTCATTAAAGCTCTTTAGCTCTTCTTCCATTCTATCTATAGTATGAACTATAATCGATACTTCTTTTTTCTTTAAATCTTTAGATAATTCATTGAACTTCAGTGCCTTTTCCCTTTCAATTCTTAAAGGCTCTATTCTTTCTTTATAGGTCGATAAGATATCATTTATTCTAACTAAATTTTCATCTGTATTACTTAGTTTCTTTTCTGCTTCTTCTTTTCTATTTTTAAACTTTACAATACCTGCTGCTTCTTCTAATAAAGCTCTTCTATCTTCTGGTTTTCCACTTAGTATAGCTTCGATCTTACCTTGTCCTATTAACGAATATCCTTCCTTACCTATTCCAGTATCCATAAAGAGATTGGTTACGTCCTTAAGTCTGCACTTTGAGTTGTTTATTAAATATTCAGATTCTCCCGACCTGAATATTCTTCTTGATACCGTTACTTCATTATATTCTGTTGCAAGCTTCTCATCGCTATTATCAAGAGTTAGCGAAACCTGTGCAAGTCCTACAGGTTTTCTAAATTGGGTTCCTGCAAAAATTACATCCTCCATCTTTCCGCCTCTAAGCACCTTAACACTCTGTTCTCCAAGTACCCATCTTACAGCATCAGAAATATTACTCTTTCCGCTTCCATTTGGTCCTACAACAGCTGTAACCCCTTGTTTAAATTTCAATTCAGTTTTGTCCGCAAAGGATTTAAATCCTCGTATTTCTAGAGATTTTAAAAACATGTTCCCTCTTCTCCTTAAAAAGAAAATATACTAGGCAGTAATGATAAAAGAAAAATTAATATTATAAAAATAGTCATCCCAACCATCATTTTTTCTCTAGTCTTTTTTTTCATGCTAACTATCACTCCTTATTATAATTTAGTTTATAGTAAAGCCTAATAAATATCAACTTAGATCAGTTTACAGTTAACAATTTACAATTCACAGTTAGGAAAAAAAGCCTCCGGCTTTTCTTAAATTATATTTTGTAAAAATCCCTTCAGGGATTTTTATCCCAAACTTATCACTTATAACTTTTAACTCTTCACTAGTTAAGCTTTTTACTAAATTAAAGCGAGAGTTTCCTCTCGCTAATATATTATATCTAATTTTTTATCTCTTAAACAGAGTTTTATAAAGCCCCGCTTAATATCCTCATCCTGTTTCACAATAATATTTTTGCTATTTTCTTTTAATTTATTAAAATATATCTTTTTATTAGCATAAAGCTTACTTAAATCTTTAGGATTAATATAAATTACAACATCCTTTTCTTCTTTTAAGTTCTCTAAAATCATATCTGCAATCAAACTACCTTCTACTAACTCCCTAAAAGCCGGATGGAATGGTCCCGCCACAACATCCTTTCCTTCAGTTATACTTTCTGTAGGCTGAAGTCCAATTCTTATTACATTGATTTTATTTTTTCTGTACATATCATATATAGTTTTACTTATGTCTACCGCCTCTTTAAGTGAATAAGGAATGTATTCCTGACACCTATACATTTTTTCCATTGGCGTATCTTTTATGACCAGTGAAGGATATATTCTGCATATATCTGGTTCCATTTCAATTGACCTTTTAGCTGTTGCTATATCCCTCTCAAATGTATCTCCAGGAAGCCCTGGCATAATCTGATGACCTAAAACAAATCCATATTGCTTTACCAGTCTGGATGCATCTATAACATCCTGAATGCTGTGACCTCTTCCTGCCTTTTTTAACACTTCTTCATCTAATGACTGAACACCAAGCTCTATTATGTCTACTCCATATTCCTTAAGATAACTCAATATATAATCATTAATGTAATCCGGTCTTGTAGATAATCTTATTTTATCTATAAGTTCTTTTTCTTTAAATTCTTTAGCCACCTGTAACAGTTCTCTTTGTTTTTCTTCTCTTATGCCTGTGAATGTCCCCCCAAAAAATGAAACCTCTATAGTTGCATTTTTATTACTTATGGTTTCTAGATACTCACAAATCGTATCCTTAACTGTTCCACCCGTAACATCATCGTCAGCACCTGTTATTCTATCTTGATTACAAAATACACAATTATGCGGACATCCTTCATGTGGTACAAATATAGGTATTATATAATAGTTCTTACTCATGAGCACCTTCCAATACATCTAACGCTTGCTTTGCAGCATTCTGCTCTGCTTCTTTTTTACTATATCCAGAACCTTCTCCCATGAGTTTTTTATCTATAACTACATTAGTAAAAAACTTTCTTCTATGAGGTGGTCCTTCAAACTTAGTTAATTCATATTGAATTGCTACTTCTCCATCTTTTTGAAGAAACTCCTGAAGCTTTGTTTTAAAGTCTAATACAATCTCATTATTTATTGCCTTGTTTATTACTTCTTCAAAATGAAGCAATATAAAATCTCTTACAAAGCCAATTCCCTTATCAAGATAAACAGCAGCAAGTATTGCTTCAACTGCATCTGCCTGTATAGAAATTCTTTCTCTTCCGCCTGTAAGCTCTTCTCCTTTGCTCATTCTTATATAATGACCAAGATTTATTTTCCTTGCTATTTCATAAAGAGAATTTTCACATACTATTAAACTTCTTATTTTAGTGAGTTCTCCCTCACTCTTATGTTTATAGTTGTTAAAAAGATGTTCAGTAATGCAAAGCTGAAGCACAGAGTCTCCTAAAAATTCTAATCTCTCATTATATTCAGCATCCTTAAATTGATTAGCAAAAGAACTATGTGTAAGCGCTGTTTTTAGCAATGTAGGATTATTAAAATAAACTCCTAAGTTTTCTTCTATTTCTTTAAGTGTATATCTATTCATGTATTCCACTCCTTGAAGTTTATTCTTCAACTTGCTAATTTCCTCTTAGATGACTAAGTATAACAAATTCAAGAATAAACTAATATTTTATCTTTAAAATTCAAACCCCTTTGTTTTTTAATTTGATTTAGCTGATGCTATTATACAATATACATCTTTTAAAGCATAAGTACAACTAAATCTAACCAAATAAAACACCTTATCCAAAAGCTCCTTAATAAATACAAAATCCCGCACAACTGCGGGATAATTTTATTCTTCGTGATGAGCTTTTACGTAATTGACAACATCTCCAACTGTTTTAAAGTTTTCAACATCTTCGTCTGGAATTTCCATATCTAGTTCATCTTCTAGAGCCATTATAAGCTCAACTATATCTAATGAGTCCGCATTTAAATCTTCAATAAAAGATGCTTCCATAACAACGCTTTCTACATCGATACTTAACTTATCAGCAATTATTGCTTGGATTTTTTCAAACATTTGTTTCACCTCCCAAGTTCTACATTTAGATAATATTATATATTATTTAAATCGTCAATATTAGTTTCAATATATTTTAATTAATTTTTCAAAGAAAATTCATTTTTTAGCTCTTTTAGTACATTATTCTCATAAAAAACCTTAGTTTGCTTAATTGCATTTTTAAAAGCTTTAGCATCAGAACTGCCATGAGCCTTTATACAAATTCCATCTACTCCCAAAAATGGTGCACCGCCAACTTCTTTATAATCAAATTTTTTCATTATATTTTTTAATACAGGTTTTAATAGAAGCACACCTAATTTAGATATAATTGACGATTTAAGTATTTCATCTTTCACTATGCCTAAAACACTTGCTGCCGATCCCTCATACATTTTAAGAGCTGTATTTCCTACAAAACCATCACTTACTAAAATATTAGTGTCACCTGTAGGTATATCTCTTGGCTCAATATTGCCTTTAAAATTAATAGAATTTTCCTCTTTTAGGAGTTTAAAGGCTGCTTTAGTAAGTTCATTACCTTTTTCTTCTTCTTCTCCAATATTTATAAGTCCTATACTCGGATTTTGTACATTTAAAACCTTTTGATAATATATTTTTCCCATCTTAGCAAATTGCAGCAAAAATCCAGGCTTACAATCCACATTAGCACCAACATCTACTATCATAAAGTTTCCACGTCTTCCAGGCATTATTGGTGCAAGCGCTGGCCTTTCTACACCATTAATCCTCCCTATTATCAAAGTACAGCCCGCTAGAAAAGCTCCTGTACTCCCTCCAGATATTATTCCATCACATATGCCTTCTTTAACTAAATTTAAAGCCTTGACTATGCTAGCGTCTTTTTTCTTCCTTAATGCCATTACTGGATGCTCACTTGGCAAAATGACATCTTTAGCATCGATTACAGTTATTTTATCTTTAGGATAAGTATATTTAGCCAATTCTGATTTTATAGTCTCTTCTGGTCCAGTAATATACAATTCGATGTTATCAAATTCTTTTAGAGCTTGAATTGCACCATCTATTACTGCTATAGGCGCATTATCTCCCCCCATACCATCTATGGCTATTTTCATCATAATCCCCCCATTTTATTCAGTTATGAGTTAAGAATTATGAATTAAAAGTTTAAGGAAATTAAACTCTTAATTCAGCTTATAATTTATAATAAGGCACATGAAAGAAAATAATAGACCAAAGATTTTATGTCAGGCAAGGAAGTAAATTCTGCTCATAGCGGATCTATTAGTAAAATTTGCTAACGTGAGTAGAGAACCAAAATCTATGATTTTGTGTGAATCACTTACTCAGCGAGCATATGCGAGTCGAGCTTCCTTTATGACACAAAATAGGCAAGCATACTGGTCTGTTATTTTTTTGATTGTGCCTTAAGTAATCAAAGCGGCTAATGCCATTAAAAGTTATACATAATTAGTCATAGAAAAGACTGCTGGCTTTTCTGTAAAGTACTTTTTAGCGATTCATTTAGAATTTATATCCCAAATTATCACTTATACCATATTATTTATTACTAAGTAATATTCATATTTATACATATGTAGAACTACTCATTATAGATATTCAACTTATAAATTATACTTATAAATTAGAATTGATAATTTTGATTTTTTATCTATAAATAAAAATAGTGCTGCATATATATAAATATTACTTTCTAAATATAATAAAAGAAAGTCATAAAGACTTTCTTTTTATTTTTCAGAAGCTACAACTTCCTTACCTTTGTAATAACCACAACTCTTACATACTCTATGAGCAAGTTTCATTTCGTGGCATTGTGGACATTCAACTATGCCAGGTAAACTAGCTTTGAAAGTTTGAGATCTTCTTGCTTTTACTTTTGCTTTTCCTGATTTTCTTGCTGGACAACCCATTCATTACACCTCCTTATTATCAAACAAACCTTTTAAGACTTCAAAACGTATATCTACATTTTCTTTTTGGCATGAACATGAAGCATGATTTAAATTGCATCCACATTCCTGACAAAGCCCTTTACAGTCGTTCTTACAAACTCTTTTAATAGGCAAAGTTGAAATAATACTATTTTCAACAATATCTGTGATGTCTAAAACATCATCCATTACAACAATAGCTTCATCATCTTCACTATCTCTATTAGTTGTAAACCTTTCTTCTATATCAATATCTATTGGATAGATAAAGGTATCTAAACATCTGGAACATGTCATTTCTAAATTAGTTTTGATTTTAGCATTTAATATTAATATATCACTATCGGATGAAATCACTCCAATAACTTCACATGGACCTACAGACTTAATTGCATCTCCTTCAAAGTTAAATACAGGTATCTCAAAAGTGTAATCAATATTTTTGCTTCTGTCTTTACCTGAAATAATATCAGAAATTTGTACTTTCATAAAATCACAGGACAATAATTTATATAATATACACAAAGTAGACTATATAATATTCTCCATTTTCACTCCTTAGCACATATATT
Organism: Clostridium sp. DL-VIII; assembly: GCF_000230835.1. Taxonomy (NCBI): domain Bacteria; kingdom Bacillati; phylum Bacillota; class Clostridia; order Eubacteriales; family Clostridiaceae; genus Clostridium; species Clostridium sp. DL-VIII. The sequence continues at coordinate 1,968,022 of NZ_CM001240.1, read as the reverse complement.
TATAAAACAAACACAACTAATTATATAAATTGAGTTCCAAAAAGTCAAGGCATTTATTATAAATATAGATAAAATTTAGACTTATTACAAACTCATTTATAAGTTATGAATTAAAAATTATGCTGCTCCAGCATGCTTAATTTCAAAGTCCATGTGCCAGAACAGCATAATATTGATTAAACTACATGCGTTTAATTGGAATTTTGCTCATCTCTAAACTAAAGCTAAAGTTTCCTTAGCTATCATTAATTCTTCATTTGTAGGAATTACAAATACTTTTACCTTTGAGTCTGGTGTAGAAATTTCCATACCATCACCAATATTTTGGTTATCATTTTTCTCTACATCTATTTTTATTCCTAAGAATTCCATGTTAGTTAAAGCTCTTACTCTTACTTCTGGAGCATGCTCACCAATTCCAGCTGTAAATACAATAGCATCTACGCCAGCCATTGCTGCTGCATAAGCACCTATTTGCTTTTTAATTTGGTATCCATAAATGTCCATAGTAAGTAATGCTCTAGGATCATTTCTTTCTTCAACAGCAGCTCTTATATCTCTAAAGTCTGTTCCTAGTCCTGATACTCCTAAAACTCCTGATTTTTTATTTAAAATATCATTTACTTCATCTATTGAATATCCTTTTTCTTTTACTAAGTAAGTAACAATTGCTGGATCTATGCTTCCTGATCTTGATCCCATTATAATACCATCTAAAGGAGTGAATCCCATTGTAGTATCTATAGATTTTCCACCATCAACTGCTGTTACACTTACACCATTACCTAAATGACAAGTAATAGTCTTTAAATCTTCTATGTCCTTCTTCATCCATTTTGCAACTTCTCCAGCTACATATTTATGAGATGTTCCATGGAATCCATATCTTCTTATATGCTCATCTTTATATAATTCATATGGAAGTGGGTACATAAATGCTTTTTCAGGCATAGTTTGATGGAAAGCTGTATCAAATACTGCTACCATTGGAGTTTTTGGCATAAGAGCCTTACAAGCATTGATCCCAATTATATTTGGTGGATTATGAAGTGGTGCAAGCTTTGTAAATTCTCCAAGATTTTTGATTACAGTTTCATCAATTACAACTGAAGTTGCATATTTTTCTCCACCATGAACAACTCTATGTCCAACAGCAGAGATCTCATCCATAGATTTAATTACGCCATGAGCATCATCAACTAAACTCTTTAATACTAGTTCAATTGCATCTTGATGATCTTTTAATGGTGTTTCAACTATATATTTATCTTTTCCTTCAACTTTTTGAGTTAATATTGATCCATTAATTCCTATTCTTTCAACAAGTCCTTGAGCTAAAGCTTCTTCAGTACTCATATCAATAAGTTGATATTTTAATGAAGAACTACCACAATTTATAACTAATACTTTCATATTCTCTCTCCTTTGTCCTTAATAATATCATTATATTGTTACTTATTTTTTTAATTATTACTTAACACTTTGTGCTTGAACTGCTGTTAATGCAACAACATTTACTATATCATCAGAGCTGCATCCTCTTGATAAATCGTTAATTGGCTTTGCAAAACCTTGGCAAACTGGTCCTATAGCTGTTGCATTTGCAAATCTTTGAACTAATTTATACCCTATATTACCTGCTTGTAAATCTGGGAATACTAAAACATTAGCCTTTCCTGCTACTTTACTATTTGGTGCCTTTTGTGCTGCTACCTTTTCTACTATTGATGCATCTAATTGAAGTTCACCATCTATATCTAGGTCAGGTCTTAATTCTTTTGCTTTTTGAGTTGCATTTCTAACTTTATCAACAACTTCATGACTTGCACTTCCCATTGTAGAGAATGATAACATCGCTACCTTAGGATCCATATTGCATAAGCTTTTAGCAGTTTCCGCTGTTGCTATTGCTATTGCAGCTAATTCATCTTCATTAGGATTTGGATTAACTGCACAGTCTGCAAATAATAAAGTTCCATTATCTCCATAAGTTGATCCTGGTACTTGCATTATAAAGAAACTTGATACAACTGATACTCCTGGTGCTGTTTTTATAATTTGTAATCCTGGTCTTAATAAATCTCCAGTAGTGTGAACAGCTCCTGATACCATTCCATCTGCATCATCTAATTTAACCATCATTGTAGCAAAATATAAAGGATCCCTAACTATTCTGTCTGCCTTTTCCATTGTCATACCTTTATTTTTTCTCAATTCATAAAAAGCTTCAATATACTTATCTAAATTAGCTGATTCATCTGGATCTATTATTTCAATTCCTGATAAGTCTACATTTAATTCTTTAGCCTTACTATCTATTTCGCTCTTCTTACCTACTAAAATCGGATATGCTAATCCTAACTCATTTACTTTTTGTGCCGCTGCTATATTTCTTTCTTCATTTCCTTCTGGAAGAACAATTTTCTTTTTATCAGATTGTGCTGCTGTCCATATTTTTTTCATAAGGTCCATAATTATTCTTATCTCCTCTCCATACTATCCTATCTCTAATATTACTATACTCCTATATTAGCCGATTTTTCAACATAAATTCTAGATAAAATTGAAGTCTTTAGATTTGCAATAATCTAAATTATCTGATAACAACATTCTAAAATAAGAATATAGGAAAAGTATATTTTTTAACAATTAAATGTTATATGAAATTACTTTTTAATTCTTTATAAAATAACCTTATATATTTTATATTTTTAATAATTAGTATATGAATAACTTCAACTTTTACCCATTACATACTTAAATTTATACTAATAAACACATCAAAAAGCCTTATATGTGCTCTCATATTCCCAGTTTTTCTCTTTAAAGATGTTTACTCCAAAATCTCTCTTTCAAAACAATAATCTGATTTTTCAGAAAACAATGGTCTAATATTGAAAAAATCAGCAAAGTTTATTTTTTAACAATGCTTTTTTTATTTTTTAACTAGATTTTAATAAAGAATACAACAAATTATATTATTAATATTTATCTATTTTATATTATGATATACTATCATTATCTTTATAAGTACATTTTAAACAGGATATAATTTTAAGCTATATAATTACTAATATATTATTAACTATAAACTAAATTCAGAAAGGAAATGATTAAAATAATTACAGGAATAATTACTGAGTACAATCCGTTCCATAAAGGGCATGTGCATCATTTACAAAAGGCTAAAGCTGATACTAATGCAGATGGTATAATTTGCGTAATGAGTGGTAATTTTATGCAAAGGGGAATTCCAGCAATCATAGATAAATGGAAAAGAGCTGAAATGGCGATAAAAAACGGTGTGGATTTAGTTTTAGAATTGCCTTTAGTTTATTCAATCTCTTCAGCTGAACATTTTGCTTTTGGAAGTGTATCTCTTTTAAATTCATTGGGAATAGTTGATTATTTATATTTTGGAAGTGAAGAAGGAAATATTTCTATATTAAAAGACATAGCTAAGACCTTAGCCTCTGAACCTGAAATATATAAAAATCTCTTGAAAGACAATATAAAAATGGGGCTGCCTTTTCATTCAAGCAGATCAAAAGCACTTAGTGATTATTTGAATTCAGACGTAGTTTCAGCTGTATTATCTAATTCTAATAATATTTTAGGAATTGAATATATAAAGGCTTTAATAGGATTAAACAGCTCAATAGTTCCTAAGACCTTGAAACGAGAAGGTGCTGCTTACAACGATATTAATTTAAATTCATCCTTCTCTTCAGCTACGTCAATTAGAGAACATCTTAAAGAAAGACCCTTAACCGAACTAGCTTCCCTTATTCCAGAGGCTAGCTATAAAATTTTATACGATTTGCAGCGTAATAGCTATCCTTTTACTTTTGAAGAAGATATGTTTAAATACATTAAATATAAATTACTCACAAATAATAAATCCCTTTTTAATCTTCCTGATGTTTCTGAAGGGTTGGATAATAAAATATTGGCAGAGATTATAAATGCAAATTCTTTAGACGAACTGATATTGAAATCAAAGAGCAAGAGATATACTTATTCCCGAATCAGCAGAATACTCGCTCAATCTTTTTTAAATCTTGAAGACTTTAATTTATTTGAATTATCAAAAACTCAGGCTCCTTATGCAAGAGTTCTAGCTTTTAATTCTATCGGACAAAAGATGTTAAAAGACATCAAGAAAAAAGCAAGCATTGATATAGTTGTTAAAGTTCCAAGAAATAATTTATGTGATCATATGAAAATTGATCTACTAGGAACAAAGGCATATTCAATTTTAAATCCTATGTTAAACCCTATGGATGATTATTTAAAAGGCCCTTTCAGGTATGCTTAACTTTGAGTCCCAAAACGGATTTCATATTTAAGTAATATTTAACATAACCACAGGAATATACATATTATTGATTGGAGTGATTTCATGATATATGTTGCTATTTTGTGGTTTTTAATCATTAGCTTAATCATCGTTTTAATTAAACTGCTTAACATTAAAAAGAATATTATAATCTGTATCTTAATTTCTATTTTAATAGTTCTGCTGGCTATAAATATAAATGAATGTATCTCAGCTGCTATAGACGGCTGCAAATTGTGGTATAAGTCGATACTACCAACAACATTTCCTTTTGTAGTTATTTGCAATTTATTAATCTATTACGATGGAATAAATCTTTATTCAAAATTTTTAGGTCCTTTAATCTGTAAACCGTTAGGACTTTCAAGAAATTGTTCCTTTCCTATTGTTACAAGTATTTTATGTGGATATCCACTAGGTGCAAAGTACTGCGTTGACTTATATTCTATGGAGTATATTGACAAAGAAGAATATGAAAGACTTTTAAATATAGCTTCTAATGTAGGTCCATTGTTTTTAATAGGTTCTGTTGCTGGAACCTTACTTGGTAATATCTCTTTAGGCTATATTTTACTACTTGCCAATTACTTGTCACCGTTATTTATAGGATTCATTACAAAGAAAAAGAGGAACTCAATAAAATTAAGCTCCTCGACTCGTCACAAATATGAATCTATAGATTTTGGCTCTGCATTAAAAAATGCCGTACAAAACGGAATAAATACTACGTTATCAATTGGTGGGTTCATAGTAATTTTTTCCGTAATTATATGTCTCATTAAAAATAGTATTTATATATATAATACAGTTATGCATTTAGAAAAAGTGCTTAACTTATCTTCTGGAACATTATATTCAATGCTTTTAGGAAGCATAGAAATAACAAATGGATGTAGTATAATTTCTAATCTCCAAATTTCTATTCCTTTAAAGTTAAGCATAATAAGTTTTCTATGTTCTTTTTCAGGGCTAGCTATAATAGCTCAAGTAAGTTCTTTTGTTAATGATACTAAAATTAGTTATAGTAAATATATCTTTCTTAAAGTAATACAAGGAATTTTTAGTTTTATTATAACTTATGTATTACTGAAAATACTACCAACAAGCGTATATACCTCTAATTTAGGAATAAATCATCACTTTTATTTGTATACATTGTTGTTTCCAACCGGCTTACTAATTTTATTAACAGTTTCATTATTTTTAATAACAAAAGTTCTAAAATTATTTATTCATGCTTCGTAACTCTTTTATGTTTTCTTTTATAACAGACGCTGTACCAGTTAGATTAGAATCTATTTCTTTAGCAACTATTTCAAAGCTCTCTTGAAGACCTTTTATTAATCTTACTTTTTGTTCTTCTATTTCATGATCTAACTGACTTAATATTTCATCCGAATAATCTCTTGAGCCTAATCTTATAGCTTTAGCGTCTCTTTGTGCTGAAGCTATAATTTCTTCCGCTCTGAGTTTTGCTTCCTTTACAATATCATGCTTTTCAATATTTTGTCTCATCATTGTCATAGTTTCTTTTCTGACCGAATCATATTCTTTTTTAGCCTCATTTAATATCCTGTCTCTTTCACTCATAACCCATTCAGCCTTTTTAAATTGGTCTGGCATATAATTTATTATTTGATCAATAACTTCAATCATTTCTTTTTTATCAACCATAACCTTGCTGCTCATTGGCACTTTTGGTGAATTTTCAACCAAGTCTTGTAAATATTCTAACAGCTCAATAATATTTACATCCATCTTTTCCATAAAAACACCCCTTAGTTATTTATTTTCGATATTATATCTGAAACAATTTCACTTGGCACTAGTCCTTCAATATTCCCTCCAAACTTTGCTATTTGTTTAACACCAGATGAACTAATATGTAAATTTTTAGAAGCCGACATCATACAGACAGTTTCTACACTCGGATCTAAGTCAGTATTTGCATATGACATTTGCATTTCATATTCAAAATCAAAAGTTGTTCTTACGCCCTTTAGAATTATATTTGTATCACATTCTTTTAAGAAATTGACTAAAAGTCCATTAAAGCTTCTAACTTCAACATTTTTTATATCTTTTGTAGCCTTTTTTATAAGTTCAACTCTTTCACTTGTATTAAAAAGAGATTTTTTATCAACATTGACTAATACTGCTACTATAATTTTATCGAACACTTTAGTCCCTCTCTTTATAATATCGAGATGACCATTAGTTATTGGGTCAAAACTTCCTGGGTATACTGCAACTCTCATTGTTTATTTCTCCTTATAATAGCATACTGTCGTATTTCCATATTTCTTACTCTTAGACAACCTTATGTTCTCATATCCTTCATAAATTTCTTCAATGCTATCTATTTTAGTAACTATTATTCCGTCTTCCTTTAACATTTCATTATCCTTTATAATTTTCATCGCCTCTGGAATCATTTCCTTACAATAAGGTGGATCAATAAATATTATATCAAACTTTTTTCCCTTAGCTGCTAATTTTCTGAGCCCTTCATATGCATCAATATTCATTGGAAAACAAAAATCTTGAAACTTAAGATTTTCTACATTTTGCTTTAAAAGCGGAAAGGTATCAGAACTCTTATCAAATAGATAAACCTCATCAGCTCCTCTGCTGGCTGCTTCTAAACCTAAGCTTCCAGTTCCTGCAAAAACGTCTACAACAACTGCTTCTGGTATATATGATTGAATTGTACTAAACATAGCTTCTTTAACTCTGTCTAGTGTTGGTCTTGTTTCCATTGTAGCTGGAGGTATCAATTTATGTCCTCGTGCTCTTCCTGCTATTATTCTCAAACTTTCTTCCTCCTTAGGCATGTGAAATAAGATAACAATTCAAATAGTATATAACACTGAGTTGTTATTCTTTGAATATGCCACAACGCCATATATTTTATATATTAGCACATATATGCATAAAATTTCAATTTAATTGAAACAAATATATTTGCTGCTCTTCTCCAAGTTTTTACTTAATTCATTTATTATTTCTTTATTCAACTCATATTCATTTTGTAACATATTGCTTGCTTCTAATTTAGCGCACCTTAAGATCTTTATGTCTTCATAAAGATTTGCAAGTATGAAGCCTTCATCACCGCTCTGTTTCTTTCCGAACATCTCACCTGCACCTCTAAGTTCTAAATCTTTTTCAGATATTAAAAAGCCATCACTGCTTTCTGTCATTATCTGCATTCTTTTTTTAGTTATGTTGCTTTTAGCCTTTGCTATTAAGATACAATAAGAAGCGTATTCTCCTCTTCCAACTCTTCCTCTAAGCTGATGCAGCTGAGATAAACCGAATCTTTCTGCATTTTCTATGATCATAACAGACGCATTAGGCACATTTACTCCTACCTCAATTACAGTTGTTGAGATTAAAACATTAATTTCATTATTTTTAAATCTTTTTATTATTTCGTCTTTTTCTATCCCCTTCATTTTTCCATGGAGAATTTCAACTTTTAAATTTTCAAATATTCCACTTGTAAGATTATTATATATTGTTTCCACTGACTTTATTTCTTCTTTTTCATCTTCTTCAATAAGCGGGCATACTATATATACTTGTCTTCCTTTTTTAATCTCATCATAGGCTAAGTCATAAGCTATGTCTCTTTTATCATCCATGTAAAATCTAGTATCTATTTTCTTCCTGCCTGGTGGTAACTCATCGATTATTGATACATCAAGATCTGAATAAAGGTATAAAGCTAAAGTTCTTGGAATAGGAGTAGCTGTCATAACTAAACAATCTGCTCTTTTCCCTTTGTTTATAAGCTTACTTCTTTGTTCAACACCAAACCTGTGTTGTTCATCTGTTACTATTAGTCCAAGCTTTCCAAATTCCACATCATCTTGAAAAAGTGCATGAGTTCCAATTACTAAAATAGGTTCAGATGTCTTTATTCTTTCTTTAATTCTCTTCTTTTCCTTTGCAGACGTACCACCTGTAAGCAGTTCTATTTCTATGTTAAAATCCTTATAAACTTTCTTAGCTTCTTCAAAATGCTGAGCTGCAAGTATTTCTGTTGGTGCCATAAGTGCACATTGATAGCCATTTTTTATTACATTAAAGATAGCTATTAATGCTATAATTGTTTTACCACTTCCAACATCTCCTTGAATCAATCTATTCATAGAAGACTTAGATTTTTGATCTCTTAAAATATCTCTTATAACTCTAGTTTGGGCATTCGTAAGTGGAAATGGTAACTTTTCTTTAAAACTGCTCAGATCCTCTGCCCATTCAAAAAGTATTCCATTTTTATTCTTTTTAAGTTTATATTTTAGCAATAATAGCTTTAATGAATATGTAAACAATTCTTGAAACTTAAGTCTTGTCTTTGCTTTTTCAAGCATCTCTTTATTTTCCGGGAAATGTATGCTTCTTATAGCATCATTCAACGAAATCAAGTAATATTTATCTAATATGTTCTGTGGCAAGTTCTCTTTTACTTCCACATGTGCTAATATCTCATTTATTAACTTTTCAAATAGCTTATTGCTTATATCACCCTTTAATGGATACTTAGGTATAATTTCGCTTGATAGTGCCTCTTCACACGCAATTGTTGGATTTACAACTTCTAAAGTATTCCCTATTCGTTTGAACTTACCCATCAAATTATATTTTTCACCTATCTTAAAAGAATTTCTTATATACCTTTGATTAAACCACTTTGCATTTACTGTGCGATTATCATATTTAAATTCTATTGTCGTTAATGTTTTTCCTGTCTTTGTCCTTATATCACTTCTAAATCTTGTTACCTGACATATTAGAATCTGTTTATCTTCTCCTGTAATCTCTTCAAATACAGCATTGCCATCAACAAATTCATAATCTCTTGGGAAATATAACAAGATGTCTAATATATTAAAAATTCCACATCTATTTAATTTCTCAGAAGCTTTTGGTCCTACTCCCTTTAAAGCAGAAATATCACTATATATATCCAAACATTCTCCTCCTTTCTATTAATGAAAAAAGTGGCTGTACCATGCTTAATTGATCATTGTCAGTTTATTGTACACTCTAACTAGTTAAGAGTTATGAATTATTAGTTATGAGTTTAAGGATAAAAATCAAACGTCTTCTTCCTGAAACTCATAATTCATAACTTATAACTCTTAACTAGCGGTATCTTCTTCTAAATTTATATCTAACCAAACCAAAGATCTATATTTATTCTACGGATATTAAATAATAGTAAAGTGGTTGGTTTCCTTTATAAAACTGTATATCTAAATCATCATATTTTTCCTGAAGCTCATTTTCAAAGTTTTTAGCTTCTTCATCGCTTACTTCTTCTCCATAATATACAGTAATAAGTTCACTTTCTTCATCTATCATATCATCTAGAACTTTACCTGCAACCTCTTTTTTGTCTTCACCGACTTCTTTTATCTTGCCTTCTACAAGTCCTAGCATATTTCCTTTTTTAATATTTATTCCATCTATTTCAGTATCACGAACTGCATAAGTTACTGAACCTGTTTTAACTTCATCAATTGCGTTCTTTAAATTATTAAAATTCTCTTGAACTTCTGAGTCAAAATTAAAAACAGTAGCACATGCTATTCCTTGTGGAATAGTTGTTGTAGGTACTACGAATATATCCTTATCAGATATTTCTGCTGCTTGATTGGCTGCCATAATAATATTTTTATTATTAGGCATTATGAAAATATGTTCAGCATTAATATCATTCACTGCCTCTAAAATATCTTGAGTAGATGGATTCATTGTCTGACCACCTTCAATTACACAGTCAATGCCTAGATCCTTAAATATATTTGATATTCCATCTCCCATTGCAACTGTTATAAATCCATATTTCTTCTTTTCATTATCTGCTTCTTCAGATTGAGCCTTCAAAAGACTTATTTCTTTGTCTTTAGCATTAATTAGGATTTCTCTATGCTCTTCTCTCATATTATCAATTTTAATTTTTGATAATTCTCCTATAGCTACGGCTTTTGATAAAACTAATCCCGGATCATTTGTATGTATATGAACTTTAATAACATCATCATATCCAACAACAATCATAGAATCCCCGAGAGCTTCTATTTCATCTTGAAAAGCTTTTGCGTGTTTTGCATCACCTAATATTATAAACTCAGTACAATATCCAAACTTAATATCAATTTCTTCTGTAGCCTCAGCTAATGTATTATTCGATGCACCTGCTGTTATATCTTTTATTTCTGCCTTAATTCCATCCTTTAAAGCCTCAAACATTCCTTGTAGTATGATATACAGTCCCATTCCACCTGAATCAACTACTTTTGCTTTTTTAAGTGCTGGTAATAATTCTGGAGTTTTATCTAGCATGTCTTTAGCACTAACTGTTATTTCTTCCATAAGGCTAATCACATCTTTTTTCTCAGATGCTACTGCTGTTTCTGCTGCCGCTCTGATTACAGAAAGTATAGTTCCTTCTGTTGGTCTCATAACTGCTTTATATGCAGATTTAGATCCTTCAAAGAAACCAATAGCAAATTCAACAGCATTAACTTCTTTTTTACCTTCTAAACCTTTTGAAAAGCCTCTTAGTATTTGAGATAATATAACCCCTGAATTACCTCTAGCGCCCATTAACGCACCTTTAGCTAATCTTTTAGATACTTCCCCTATTGATTCAGTATCTATATTTTCTATTTCTTTGACCGCTGCCTTAAATGTCATAGACATATTCGTTCCGGTATCTCCATCAGGAACTGGAAATACATTTAGTGCATTTACAAAATCACTTTGTTCTAATAATTTGTTGCTAGCATTTACAACCATGTTATAAAAATCATGGCCGTTAATTTTTGTATCTTCCATTTAGTTTAACCTCCTAAACTCTAACCGCTTGCACATTTACTGTTATAGATGAAACCTTTAAACCTGTATAGTTTTCAACGCTATAACGAACCTTTTGAATTATATTATTAGATATAACAGATATTTTTGTTCCATATTCAACCATTATGAATAATTCTATCTGTAATTTTTTTTCATCTGTTAATTGTATCTTTACGCCTTTGCCTAAATTTTCTATCCCCATAAGTTCCCAGAATCCTTCACTAGCATTTCTAGAAACCATTCCAACTACGCCATAGCATTCCATTGTAGATAATCCTACAATCTTAGCTAATACTTCCTGTGAATAATTTATATTGCCATTTTCGTTTGAAAATCCAACCATTCATATTCCTCCTAAAATCTTATATCTTATTTTATATTCTATATTAGAACAATATTTTATTCAAGTATTCCCCAAATATAGGTAAATAATTTACAAAATAGACTTATAACTTAAAACTGATATTTTTTTATAAGTTAAAGCAATAACCCAAGCAGTTACAAGTAACAAATGACAAGTTAGCGGAAGAAAACCTATATGTTTTTCAAAAATATATTTCAGAAATCACTGTAGAGATTTTACCATTAACTCATAATTAATAAATACTTATAACTCATAATTAATAAATACTCTTGCCTATTACATTTTCCTATGATATAATTTACTCTGTCCTATTGAAGATGATTATCTTTGGAATATAAGGAGGTGTTTTCTAATGGCAAGAAGATGCGAAATTTGTGATAAGGGTGTTGTAGCAGGTGTACAATACAGCCATTCACATCGTCAATCAAAGAGAACTTGGGCTCCTAACATAAAGAAAGTAAAAGCTTTAGTTAACGGAACACCAAAAACTGTTCATGTATGTACAAGATGCCTTAGATCTGGAAAGGTTCAAAGAGCAATATAGTTCATAATAAAAAATGCAATTGTTATCCCAATTGCATTTTTTATTTTGCCTTATTGTAACTTAAAAGCATTTTCATATCTAAACAAATACAAACATATCCTATGTAGCCTAGCTTTTCTTTCTAAAAAACTTTATTATATTTGATAAAAACTTAGGCAATTTAAAAGCTATTATTTTCATTAATATCCTCCTCGTATAATATTAATATTTAAAACATTAATCCTAAATTAAAATTCATGTTATTATATTAATATTCAATCATACAGGATAATGTTCCTAATTTTTAATATTTTTTATTCAATCACCTAAAAAATTCTGCTGCTATTAAATATTATTCAGAATATGCTAATTATAAATCAAATCCCATTATACTCCAATATATAAAAAAGCCTAAAAATCCAAATTCCATATTTGGATTTCTAAGCTTTCTTTCTGCCTATTGAACCTTAATTGTTCATTGTTAATATATGTATTATTAATCAACTGAATGAATAACCAATAATTCTCCTTGATCATAGCTAATATCTATCGGTGTATCAACAAACTCATTACATATAGCCCTTGGATCAAGCAAACTCATATCATAACCATCTAAATTGTATTTTGCACCCTTAATACTAAAATTAATAACTTTATCGCTTAGTGCATGAAATGAAATATTCTCACCAATTTCACCATACAAAGTCATCTTACTTTCACCTAGATATAACCTGTTGTTATCATCGATTATTTCTAAAACTGCTCCTCTTTTCTTAGTCGTTAAAAGAAGACCTATATTACCTAGTGTGTGATCTACTCTAGACCCAATTGCTCCAAATAAATATATTTTCTTAGCTCCTCTTTTAATTGCTTCCATTATTGCAATTTCGGTATCCGTATAATCTTTTTCAGGCGGAAACTCTAAGACCTCCTTAGCCTTTAGTTTCATTTTATCCAAAATTTCCTTTTTAGCCGAATCAAAATCTCCTAAAAGCAAATCTGGCGCAATATTATATTTATAAAGACATTCACTACCTTTGTCAGCAGCTATTATGAAATCTACTCCTTCAAGATGCTTTCTTAATAAATTTTCTGAGGGTGGATCTCCTCCACTTATAATTGCTACCTTCAAATTATTACCCCCTTAAGGCTTTTATATTGTCGCTGACTTCTCCACCATTAAATACTGCTGATCCAGCTACAATAACATTTGCACCTGCTTCTATAACAGCTTTCACATTAGACTTATCAATTCCTCCATCAACCTCTATTAATAACGATGGATTAAGTTTATTACTAAGCTCTTTTATTTCTCTAATTTTATCCAAAGAATATGGGATAAATTTTTGTCCTCCAAACCCTGGATTCACAGACATAATTAAAACCATATCTAAACTTGGTATTAAATCTTTAAGCACGCTTGTTGGAGTACCTGGGTTTAAAGAAACTGCTGCTTTCTTCCCTTTAGACTTAATATAATTAATTGTTCTATCTATATGTCTATCTGCTTCATGATGGACCGTTATTATATCAGCTCCGGCTTCTATGAATGCATCTATATAATTTGATGGATTCTCTATCATCAGATGCACATCAAATATCTTATTTGTTCTATTTCTTATTGATTTTATAACTGGTAAACCAAAAGATATATTAGGCACAAAGGATCCATCCATTACATCTATATGGATAAAATCCGCTCCTCCCTCATCTATTTTCTCAATGTCCTCTCCTAATTTCGAAAAATCTGCTGATAATATTGATGGTGCTATTTTTACCATTTGTTTTTTTCCTCCTCCATTACTTCCTCTAAAGTTTTCACGTAAAATTCATATCTATACTTATTAATTTCCCCTTGTTCTACAGCTTCTTTTATAGCACAATTTGGCTCTTTATAGTGTAAGCATCCTCTGAATTTACACTTATCATTATACTGAAGAAATTCAGGAAAACAATACTTTAAAGAATCTTTATCCATTAGTTCCTTTATTTCCAATGTAGAAAATCCAGGCGTATCCACGATATATCCATCTGCAACTTCTATAAGTTCACTATGCCTTGTTGTATGCTTTCCTCTTCCAATCTTTTCGCTGACACTTCCAGTTTCCATATGCTCTTTGTTTGAAAGCTTATTGATAAGCGTTGACTTCCCAGCTCCAGATGGACCACATAAAACTGTTATATTCCCTTTAATCTTTTCTTCTAACCGCTCTATTCCTATTCCTTTTTTAGCATTAATATAAAGTACCTCATAGCCTATATCATTTATTCTTTTCTTTATTTCCTCACGTTCCTCTTCAGATACTAGATCTATTTTATTCAGGCAGACTATGACCTCAATATTGTTGTGCTCACATAAAATTAAAAACTTGTTTAATAGCTCAAAATTTATATCTGGATTCTTAATTGCAAAAACAATAAATGCAAGAGATACATTTGCAACTGTCGGCCTTATAAGTTCACTTTTCCTCTCATGTATTTTTTCAATAACTCCTTCTCCATTCTCTATTTTTATTGTAACGTCATCTCCAACCATAGGCTTTATTGCATTATGTCTAAATTTTCCCCTAGCTTTACATTCTATTAAGCCTTCTTCTGTCTTAATATAATAAAAGCCTCCTATTCCCTTTATTATCTTTCCATTCATATTTTCCCTCCATGTTTTATAAAATCTAAAAACCTAAATTTGTATTTCAATAATTCTTTAAAATATTAATATCTATAATCAAAAATTTAATATATAAATACGCAAATATAAAATTAAACTTATACATTTCCTTACTAAATCATATACATATTTATTCTATATACATTCTATATCTGAAATTATCTCTAAATATAAATAATCTAAAACCATTATATCGAAATTCACAAAAAAAATTTACTAATAACCTACAAATATTTTTTAATAAAATATAATAATTTACATACACCTCAAATTATAAGTCATAAATCTAATTCTTACCATGTTGATCGTTACCAATATGATACATATATTATAAAAGGAGAGGTCTTTTATATCAACCTCTCCTCTTACCTTTTTAGTGATTTGTTGTTTTATTTGTTGATGTTTGAGTGCTAGGTCCTTCTACTGGAGATCCTCCTGGAGAATTTGTACTTCCTGGACCTTGTTGTGAATTACTTGCTGTATTACCTTGCCCGCTTTGTGATGTATTTCCTCCACTTTTACTTGGATTGTTATTTGATTTAGTATCTCCTGTATCTCCTGCATCTCCTGGATTAGCTGTTACAGGCGGTTCTTGTTTTGGCGTATAAGAGCCTACTGTTATAGTAATAGTTGTTCCTGCTTTTTCCTTATCATTACCCGATTGGAACAATACCTTACCATTATCAGTTTGATTTTCAGTTGTTTGATAATTTACAGAGGCCTTTAAGCCTGCATTAGACAATGTACTCTTAGCC